>CAZFIU010000024.1:0-62815 GCA_964519455.1 uncultured Syntrophobacterales bacterium | reverse complement strand
GTGGAGAGGCGGGGGAACGCCGCTGTAGCGCCCCACCACCGCCCCTGGATTCCCGCTTTCGCGGGAATGACGTTCTGTGACGTCGGTAACTGACGTTCCGTGACGTGGGTGACCGACGTTCTGACGTGGGTGACCGACGTTCTGTGACGTGGGTCCCTGGGAGTTCTGACACGGCCTGTTCCGCGGGAATGACGACCCGAGGGGCTCTGCCTCATCAGTTGTGACACAGCCTGGAAAACGGGAATGAGGAGAGATGGGGTGCCCGCGCACTTCGTAGCCATGCGGAGTATCGACAAGGCCCGGATTGCGGGTTGCTTTTCAATCCACGCCGGGATATGGATCGGCTGGCCTGGAGCGGCACGGTTCGATCGTACGCGGTGCCGTGCTCCAGGCGCGAACCGCAAACAAGGAGGAACATGAACGCATGGCCGATGTCGTAATCGTAACCGGAGGAGCCGGAGGCTTGGGATCCGAGGTCTGTGCCGCGCTGGCGCAAGACGGGCTTCGGGTGGTGGTCGCCGATTTCAGAAAGGACGACGCGGAGGCATTGGCTGCCCGGCTGAAGTCCGCGGGCGGAGACGCCATGGCGATAGGCGTGGACGTGGGCGACAAGCAGAGCGTCGAAGCCATGGTGCAGAGCGCCCTCGACGCCTACGGGCAGCTCGACGTGCAGATCAACTTCGCCGGCCTCATGGGGCGCTTCCCCATCGCGGAAATGTCCGAGGAGGAGTGGGACCGGGTAATCCGGGTGAACCTGCGGGGCGTGTTCCTGTGCAGCCAGGCGGCGGCCGCGGCCATGCGCGCGGGCCGGGGCGGGCGCATCCTCAACGTGGCGTCCGGGCGCGGCATCGCCGGTGCTCCCAAATCGGCGCACTACGCGGCCTCCAAGGCCGGCGTCATCGCCTTCACCAAGACCATGGCGGTGGAGGTGTCCGGGGACAACATCCTGGTCAACAACATCTGCCCCGGCCGCGCCGAAACGCCCATGGCGCGGGCCGGCTACACCGAGGAACAGTGGCAGGCCATCCTGGCCCTGGACCCGTTGCACGGCGGCTTGACGCAGAAGGACGAGATCACGGGGCTGGTGCGCTACCTGGTGTCCGACGCGGCGCGGTACATCACCGGGCAGACGTTTCTCTTGCGGACGCCGTAGCGAAGGGCTTGAGCGAGCGTCCTTCGACTTCGCTCCGCTCGCGCCTGTCCTGCGCTTGTCGAAGGGCTCAGGACGAACGGAGCAACTTCGCCGACGCTCCGCTGCGCTTTTCAGGAGGGTGACATGTCACAGGTCGTGGTGGTAACCGGAGGCGCCGGCGGCATCGGGTCGGCCATCTGCCGGGCGCTGGCGGAGGACGGGCACAGCGTCGTGGTGGCGGACTTCAACGGCGAGGGGGCGCAGGCGCTCGTCGCGGACATCGAAAAGGCCGGCGGCCAGGCCCTGGCCGTGCCCGTGGACGTGGGCGACCAGGCGAGCGTGGACGGGATGGTCGCGGCCGCCATCGACAGGTACGGCCACATCGACGTGCAACTCAATGCCGCCGGGGTGATCAAGCGCTGTCCGGTGCTGGAGATGCCGGCGGAGGAATGGGAACGGGTCATCCGCGTCAACCTGACCGGGCTGTTCCTGTGCTCCCAGGCCGCGGGGCGCCACATGGCCGAGCGCAAGTCGGGCCGCATCATCAACGTGGCCTCGGGCCGTGGGGTCACGGGTCAGGCCATGGGCTCCCACTACGCGGCGTCCAAGGGCGGGGTCATCACCTTCACCAAGACCCTCGCCATGGAACTGGCGCCCTACAACGTCACGGCCAACGCCATCGGACCCGGCGCCACCGAGACCGACATGGCCCGGGCGGGCATGTCCGAGGAACAGTGGACCCGGAAGCAGACCACGTCGCCGCTCCTCGGGGGCTTTACCCGGAAGGACGAGATCACGGGCCTCATCCGCTACCTGATCTCGGACGCCGCGCGCTACATCTCGGGCCAGCTATTCCTCCTGCGCACCGCGTAGCGAGTTCCACGGAGGCGGCGCAGGCGAGGCAGGTTCCGGGAGGACGCCCGGTAACGGGGACGGCGGAAAACAACGGAGACCGGAGGCATGCACACCGAAAACGCCATGCGGGCGGTGTACGCCATCCTGATGGTGGTCATCGGCATCGTCATCCTCGTCCCCGTGCTGGCGCTGGTCTTCGGCAGCTTCTGGTCGGCCTCGCCGGTGGCCCCGGGGCACGTCACCCTGGCCAACTGGATCCGCGCCCTCAACATCAACATCCCGGCGAACATCCCCACGCTGGTCTTCAACTCACTGGTGTTCGCCTTCATGACGGCCGCCATCTCCGTCCTGCTGGGCGTCACCATGGCGTTCCTGGTGGAGCGCACCGACATGCCCTACGGCCGGGTGTTCGCCAAGCTCGGCATCGTGCCACGGGCCTTCCCGGTGATCATCGCGGCACTGGCCTGGATCCTGCTCCTGAGCCCGCGCATCGGCGTGATCAACGTGCTCTTCCGCGAGACCTTCGGCACCAACCTTTTCAACATCTACTCGTTCCCCGGAATGATCTTCATCATGGTGCTCTACGAGTCGCCCATCGTGTTCCTCATCGCCCTGAACGCGTTCCGGCTCATGGACCCGTCGCTGGAAGAGCAGTCCATCGCCTGCGGCAACACGGTCATGGGGACGCTCCGCCGCGTGACCCTGCCGGTGCTGCGGCCGCTGATCCTGTCCTCGTTCCTGCTGGTCTTCGTCATCGGCCTCATCACGCTGGAGGTGCCCATCATCATCGGCGCACCCGGCGGCATCTTCGTGTTCACCTCGGCCATCTTCAACCTCATCGCCTCCGACTACCAGTCGCTGATCTACTACAACACGGCCGCGGCGCTGGCCATGATGGTGATCCCCCTGAGCCTGCTGTCGCTGTTCCTCTACCGCCACCTGGTACGGCGCGCCGAGAGCTTCGTCACGGTTACCGGCAAGGCCCGGCCCGAGAACGTCCACCGCCTGGGCGGGTGGCGCTACGTCGCCCTGGTGTGCTGCACGCTCTACTTCGCCGTGGTCATCCTGTTGCCCGCGCTGGTCATCATACTGCTGTCCTTCTCGCAGTTCGTGGCCTCCCCGAGCCTCGACCTGCTGACCCAGCTCACCCTCCGGCACTGGGAATCCGCCCTCGAGGACACGGTGTTCTGGCGCGCGATGACCAACACCCTGATCCTGTGCTTCACCGGCGCCACCGCCACGGTCGTGATCGCCCTGGGCGTCGGCTACCTGCTGGTGCGCAGCGGGGTCAAGCTCAAGGGACCCATCGAGGCCGCCGCCATGCTGCCGCTGGCCTTCCCGGGCACCATCCTGGCCGTGGGCTTCGTGTGGGCGTACATCAAGACCCCGGTCTACGGCACCCTGTGGATCCTGCTGCTCTACTTCATCGGCAACTACCTGCCGTTCGCGCTCCGGACCCTGAGCCCGTTCCTGTTCCAGTTCCACAAGGAGTTCGAGGAAGCGTCGTGGACGTCGGGCGCCAGCACCCTCGGCACCATCGTGCGCATCGTCATCCCGTTCCTGCGGAGCGGCCTCTTCTCGGTATGGATCCTGCTCTTCCAGATCTATCTGCGGGAGTTCGCCGGCGCCATCATCCTGTTCACCTACGGCAACGAAGTGCTCTCCACCCTGCTCTTCCAGCGCGCCTTCGACGAAGGCTCCTTCGGCATCGGCGCCGTCATCGGCGTGCTCATGCTCGCCCTGTCACTGGGGCTGCACCTGCTGGTGTCGCGGCGGGAGGGGTAGGCGGTCCTGCAAAAGGCCATCCTTCGGGACCGGGAGTGGTTTCCCCGCCCAGCTCGACCCGGACGTTGAACTGGAGGTTGTTGCCTACCGCTGCTTTGGCAAGCTCGGGGACTTGATCCGCCAGATCCTGAATCCCGTTGGCCTCCAGGACGGCTTCGGCAACAAGCAGCCCGGATGGTTTCGGAGGCTCGGGCGGGTCGGTCTTGCCGGACGGGACCCGAAGAACCACGTGCTTGGCACCGGCCAAGTCTGGGCATCGTTCCCTTCGTTCACCGTCACCACGATGGAGTAAGCCTGCGTGATGGCGTCGGGGATGTCATCCGGACACCTCCTCGCGCACAGTTCAGGTGTCCACCAAACCGGGTCAACTCCAGTCCCTTCGGTTATCCAGTTCAGGACTCACTCCTCCTTCCCCTTCGGCGGCGCGTAGAGCTGCAGCAGGTTGCCGTCGGGGTCGAAGAAGTAGAAGCCACGGCCGGACCGGCGTTCCACCACCGGCACCTCGTGGATGCGGACGCCGGCCTCGCGCATGCGTTCCTCGGCGGTCTCGAAGTCGTCGCCATCCACGTAGAAGGCCTGGTGGGTGACGCCATCCTCGGCCAAGGCGTCGCGGTCGATGGGGTTGGGGCGCTGGAACAACACCACGATGCTGTCACCCGAACGCATGTCGGCGCGGCCGAGTCCCCGGAGGTCGTCGCGGGCGACGTTGGCGACATCCATGCCCAGCACGTCGCGGTAGAACGCCACCGCCCGGTCGATGTCGTTGACGGGAATGCCGCTGTGATAGAGTCCCTTGGTCTTGATCATGTCCTGCCTCCCGTGCCTGAAGGGCGTTGTTCCGCGCTCAATCGAATCCCGCCGGCAAACGTGCTATGCGGGGAGTCTCCGTCATCAACCGTCACACGACCACACCCGGAGGATACCACCGATGAACGATCTATGCAGACTTTCGGCCAGTGAAGCGGTTGCGCGCGTCGCCAAGGGAGAGGTCACGTCCGAGGAGCTGACCCGCGCATGCCTGGAGCGCATCGAGGAACGGGAGCCGGAGGTGGAGGCCTGGATGCACCTGGACCCGGACTACTCGCTGGCGCAGGCGCGGGAGCGCGACCGCGCGTCGAGCCGCGGGGCCGTGCACGGCCTTCCCTTCGCGGTCAAGGACATCATGGACACCGCGGACATGCCCACGGGCTACGGCTCGCCCATCTGGGAGGGCTTCCGGCCCCGGGCGGACGCCGCGTGCGTGGCGCTCACCCGGGCCGCAGGCGGGGTGCTCCTGGGCAAGACCGTGACCACCGAGTTCGCCAGCCGCCATCCGGGCAAGACCAGGAACCCCCACGATCCCACGCACACGCCGGGCGGCTCTTCCAGCGGCTCGGCCGCGGCGGTGGGGGATTTCATGGCGTTCATGGCCTTCGGCACCCAGACGCTGGGGTCGGTGATCCGGCCGGGATCGTTCTGCGGCTGCGTGGCTTACAAGCCCACCTACGGCGAGATCAGCAACGAGGGCGTGAAGGAGAACACGGGCTCCTTCGACACGGTGGGGCTGTTCGGCCGGGCGGTGGAGGACCTGCCGCTGTTCCGGGCGGCGGTGACGGGTGAGCCGGTGCTGCCGTTGAGTCCGGTGCCGGTGAAGGACCTGCGCGTGGGCCTGTGCCGCACGCCCCTGTGGGACAAGGCGCTGGACTACACCAAGGCGCTCGTGGAAGGCGCCGCCGCCGATCTCGCCAAGGCCGGCGCGGCGGTGTCGGACCTCGACCTGGACGGCCCCTTCGCCGAATTCGAGACCATGGGCCGGCGGGTCAGCGACTACGAGATCTCGCGCGCGCTCACGTGGGAGCGCACCCACCACTTCGAGCTGCTGAGCGAATTCCAGCAAGGCAAGATGAAGGACTGGCCCGTGGTCTCTTACGAGGAATACCGGGAGGGGGAGCGGGTCATGGCGGCGTGCCGGGCCTGGCTGGACGAGGCGTTGAAAGACTTCGACGTGCTCCTCACCCCCAGCGCCACGGGCGAGGCGCCGGTGGGACTCGACAACACCGGCGACACGGCGTTCAACATCCTCGCGACCTGGACCCACCTGCCGTGCGTGACCCTGCCGCTCTTCAACGGACCCGCGGGACTGCCGGTGGGACTGCAACTGGTGGGACATCGCTGCCGGGACCACCGGCTGTTCGAAATCAGCCGATCGGTGTTGACGGCGTTGTCGAGTTGAGCATGACGTGATCCGGGCGAGCCCGGGCCGGACCTCAGAACCCGATGCGGACGCCGGCGCGGAAGACGTGGTTCTGAAGTTCGGACTTGGCCGCGCCGCCGTAACCCCACTTGAGCTTGGCCTCCCCGGCGCCCTGGTACCGGTATCCCAAGTGCAGGACCAGAGAGTCCATCAGGCGGTACCCGAGCCCCAGACCGACCTGGTAGGCGAGCACCCAGTCCCCGCCGTCACCCGCGAGATTGTTGAGGATACCGGCGGTGCCCGGCGGCAGGCCGAGCTGACCGTCGACCGAGGCCGGCAACTCCACGGGCAAGTCGATGTCGTAGCGCACGTAGTTGACGCCGAGGCCGCCGCCGAAATACGGCGCCAGGCCCAAGCCCAGGTCGAGGTCGTACCAGGCGTTGGCCATGAACCCGAGTGCCGTGCGGGTCCCCTTCAGGTCGAGTCGCCGGTTGAGGCCGCTGAGAGCTTCACCCACGATGGGGTTCCCGTCAACGATGAGGTTGTCGTAATTGATGGCGTCCATGTCCGTCCGCCGCCAGGTGGCTTCACCCTCGAGACGCAGCCCTTGCCAACCCACACCCAAGGCCAGGCTGTACCCGAGTCCCGAGTCGAAGTCGATGTCACCGCCGCGGCCCGCCGACTTGAAGTCCGATGACGAACCCCGCGCCAACCCGGCGTCCGCCGCCAGGTAGAGGCCGCTCTGCGCCGCCGCGGTGGAAGCGAGCAACGGGATCAGGCCTGCCAGCGCGATGGCGAAGAGAACGTTCCCGAGGCGGGCGGGGTACGGTGGCTTATGCATGGGCGGCTCCTTTGTTCGGTGCGGATGCCTGGGATGTCCCGGCTGTTCACTGTCCTCAGGGTTCGAACACCTCCGTGGCATCGAGCTTGCGCTGAAACTCCAGGTACTCCTGTCGGGTCATGCGCGGCCTGGTTCCCTCGACCACCCGGCGCGCCGCCGCGGCGTCGTCGTGGAGCAGGTCGATGGCGGTCATGGCCAGAAGCTTGGCCGACTTCACGTAGACCGAGTCCTTGTCCACCAGCAGGTAGTTGTTGGTGTGGCCGCCCCCGGCGGCGCCGGCGACGTAGGGATGAACGGCGGGCATGATGTGGCTCACGTCGCCGAAATCGGTGCTGCTGGTGCGGTGCTCCGTGGTGAGCCTGAAGCCGCCGGGACCGAAGAGCCGCTCGGCGTTGTCGCCCCAGAGCCGGGCCATGGTCTCGTTGTTGGTCTGGGGCAGGTAGCCCGGCACCGTCACGATCTCCACCGACGCGCCCACGGCCATGGCCGCGCCCCGCAATGCGTTGTCCACCTTGCGGTTGGCGTCGACGATGCCTTCGACGGTCCTGCCGCGGATGAAGGTCTCCATCTTCACCTCCGCCGGCACCGCGCTCACCGCCTCGCCGCCCTTGGTGATGATGGGGTGGATGCGGATGGTGTCGTCGTCGTAGAAGGTCTCGCGCTGGTAGGCGATGGCGGTCATGGCGAGGGAGGCGGCGTTGAGGGCGTTGATGCCGGTCTGGGGGCTGCCGCCGGCGTGGGCCGCCTTGCCGATGAAGCGGACCTTCTTGATGAGCGCGCCGTTGGAGGAACCGGCCACGTGCGAGGCAAGGGTGTCGGTCTTCGTGTGGAACATCATCGCCAGGTCCACGTCGTCGAAATGCCCCAGCCGAATCAGCTCCGCCTTGCCCGCGAGGAACTCGATCTCGTTCCGCGCCTTGCGCTCCAGACGCTCGTCCACGTCGATCATCTCCTCGGCCGGCACCGCGAAGAACACCAGCGCGCCGGCGAGCGAGGGCAAGACGCCGGCGGACAGCAACCCCATGGCCGCGCCCACCATGCCCGCCACCTGGGCGTTGTGGCCGCAGGCGTGCGCCGCGCCGGTGTCCGGGTCGGCATGGGGATGGTCGAACACCTTGAGCGAGTCCAGCTCCCCGAGAATGGCCAGCGCCGGGCCGGGCCCGGCACAGTCCTTGCGGCCCTTGACGCCGGTGACGGCTAGGCCCTGTCTTGGCTCCAGACCGAGAGCCTGGAACCGGCCGGCTATGAGTTCGGCGGTCTTGACCTCGTTGAAGCCCGTCTCCGGCCGCCGCAGGATGGCTTCCCCGAGGTCGATGATCTCCTGCCGGCGCGCGTCGATGACGCGGCAGGCCTCGGCCTTGAGGTCCTCTACGGAGTTCATCGTCTCATTTCCATGGTGTTCCATCGTTCGCGAAGGTCTCGCCGCCCCGCGGAACTCACTGTGGCGCGCGGCACCAGGAGCCTGTCCGAGTATCAGCCCTGGCGAAGCGCCTCCTCCAGCAGTCCCAGCGCGGCCTCGGTGAAGGCCCACATGTTGGCTTCCCGGTCCGGCTGGCCGGTCTCGATGGTGATCGCCTTTTCCACGGGACCGACGATGGCCATGCAACTGTGTCCCGCGGCGTCGCCGTAGCGGTTTCCCGTGGGGCCGGTGGCGCCGCTCTCGGCCAAGCCCCAGGTGGTGCCGAGCCGATCCCGGATCAGACGGGCGCTGTGCAGCGCGTAGGACTCGGTGCTGCCGCGCACGCTGACCTGGTCGGCTGGCATCGCCAACAACCCCGCGCGCGCGTGGCGCGTGTAGATCACGCCCCCACCGACAAAGTAGGCGGAGGCCCCGGGGAGCGACAGCAGCGCCGCCGAGATCAGGCCGCCGGTGGACGATTCGGCCACCGCCACGGTCTCGTTCCGTTCCTTGAGCAGTTCACCCACCGTACGTCCGAGGCTTGTCAGGTCCGGCATGAGTCCTCCTGTTCCGGATTCCAGCATCCTGGGTTGTGCCAACATTCACAATTCGACGACGTCACCCTCATGTCATTCCCGCGCAACAGGCTTGTTTCGAAACTCATGAGGCAGTGGCCTTTCGCGGGAATGACGATATGAGACGTGGTGTCATTGCTTACCCGGAACCGCGTCTTGACGCGCCCTGGTTATCCCCCGCCCCGCTGCAGCGACAGCGTCAGGCCCGGGCGGCGCACGTGGATGTCGCTGTAGCGGCCGCGGTGGGCCAGTTGCTCCATGAGCGTCACCATGGGCGCGCGCGCGTTCCGGTGCTCCCGCGGCGGGCCGGCCGCGCGCATGACGGCGATCTCCTCTTCGCTCAGCATCCAGCGCAGCAGCAACTCCTCGTCGGTGACGTCCGCGCCGCCGAGCTTGCGCCGCACTTCCTGGATGGTGAGGTCCGGCGGCACCCATTGCGCCATCTCCTTGCCGCGGGGGCGGTCCAGGATCTTGTGCTTGACGTCGGGATCCATGGTGTCGGCGCCTTCCTTGCCCCAGAGCCCCAGTGCGTACTGGATGATCTGGTCGGTGACCTCCTCGTAGCGCCCGCCGACGATGACGTTGATGGCGGCCTGGCTGCCCACGAACTGCGACAACGGCGTCACCATGATGGGATAGCCCAGGTCGGCGCGCACCCGGACCACCTCGTCGAGGGCCTCCTCCGCCTTGTGCTCCAGCCCCACCTTGGCGAGCTGGTGGCGCAGGTTCGAGATCATGCCGCCGGGCACCTGGTGCTGGTACTGGGCGTAGTCGTACTCAACCGGCGCGCCGATGGGGAAGCCCTCCTGTTGCGCCACGGCGGTGAAGAACTCCGACACTTCCTCCAGCGCGTCCGTGTCCACGGCGCATGCGTAGCCCAGGGCGCGCAGGTTGGCGGCCACGCTGAACACCGACGGGTTCGACGAGGCGTTGGCCAAGGGCGGCACGGCCGTGTTCACCGTGCGCACGCCCAGTTTCACCGCTTCCAGGCAACACAGCGGACCCAGGCCGGTGGTGCAGTGGGTGTGCAGCTCCACCGGGATGCCGCCGGCGTTCTCGAAGATCATTGGCACCAGCGTGCGCGTGCGCTCGGGCGTGAGCAGGCCGCCGGGGTCCTTGAGGCAAAGGAACGGCACCCCCAAGGACGAGGCCTCGCGGGTCTTGCGCGCGTAGTACGCGTCGGTGTGCTTGGGCGACACCGAGTAGATCAGGTTGACGATGGGCTCCAGGCCGTTCTTGCGCGCGATGCCGACCTTGCGCCGCCACCCTTCCAGCTCGTTCCACTCCTCCGAAATGCGCGCCTGGCGGATGCCGTTGGCCGCCATGCGCTCGATGAACAGCTCGTACACCGAGACGGGCGTGATCTCGAAGGCGTTGACCCGACCGGCCATGAGCCGCAACGGCGTCCGCGTGACGCGCTCCGCCACCATGCGCACCCGGTCCCAAGGGTCCTCCTTGAGCTCGCGCACGCACTTCTTGAGGTGGGACGCAGACATCAGCTCGATTGCGTCGAAGCCGGCCTCGTCCATGGTCCGGGCCACCGGCAGCATCATGCCGGTGGTCATGCGCTCGGCCCAGAGGCTCTGGTGGCCGTCGCGCAACGTGGTGTCTACGAATCGGATTTCGTCCATGTGTGGCTCGCGTCGGCGGCGGCCGGGGACGGACGCCGCGACATGCTCCTGCCGTCGGGCGCCATCGTCCCGACAAAGTCCTGCAACCTGTTTAATCCACGATGCGGGGACCGAACAGCGTCACCGCGTTGTCCCACAGGATCCTGGCCTTGGCCTCGTCCGAAATCGGCTGTGCGTCGAAGTCGGGCAGCGCCTTTTCCGGCCGCGGCGCGTCCGGATGCGGATAGTCCGTGTTCCAGGCGATGTTTTCGCCGCCCAGGTGGTCCACCGCGTAGGACAGCGCGCTCTCGTCGCTGTCGCAGGTCACGGTGACCTGGCGCTTGAAGTACTCGCTCGGGAGCATGGGCAGGCGTTCCACCGCGTTGCCCATGACGCTGTTGCGCCCGTGGGTGTGCTCGTCCATCCGCCCTAGCCAGAAGGGCACCCAGCCGACGTTGGACTCGAGGATGCCGAGCCGCAGCTTCGGGAAGCGCTCCAGGATGCCGGTGAAGATGAAGTGGCCCATGGTGGCCATGTTGTCGCAGGGGAATCCCAGCGCGTGGTCGAGACCGCGCAGGGCAAGCTGCTGCATGTCGCGGTCGTCGACGTTGCCGCGGTTGCCGCCGGCAAAGGGGTGGAAGCGGCGCTGGCGGTACTCGCCGTGCACGGAGATGGGGAAGTCCAGATCGCACGCCAGGCTCCACAGCGCGTCGTACTCGGGCTCGTGCAGCCAGCGGCCCTCGGGCAGGAAGGGGTTGCGCACCGACACCGCCCCCAGTTCCTCCACCGCGCGCCGCGCCTCCGCCACCATGTCACCGGTGTCCGCGCCCGGCAGCACCGCCACGAACTTGAGCCGCTCGGGATCGGCGTCGCAGTAGTCGCGGCACCAGTTGTTGTAGGCGCGGCACATGGCGGCGCCCAGCTTGGCGTCCTTGAGCGCCACCCGGTAGGCGAAGTTGCCGTTGTTGCCCGTGGGCAGCAGCACCTGCACGTCCCAGCCATGGGCGTCCATGTCCTTGAGACGGGTCTCCGAGGACCACCACGTGCGGTACTGCTCGCCGTACTTGGCCTCCATGTCGGCCCACGCGGTGCGCGGCAGCTTCGGCTGCTTCTCGGTCTTGGGGATAATCCGTCCGTCGGGCTCGTAGACCATGAAGGCGCCGTCCATGAATGCCACCTTGGGCACCTGGTCCCGGTAGGCGGACTCGACGTAACGTTCCCAGAGGTACTGCGGCTCGTGCATGTGCGCGTCCGCGTCCATGACCTTGAATCCCTTCCACATGGCGGCACTCCTTTCGGCGGGTGTCGGGTTACTATTCCCTGTTTCGCCGCCCTCTTCAACCGGCGGCCGCGCTTGACAGCACCGCGGCGGTTCCATTAGGGTCGCGGGCGTTATGACGCCTCAAGCATTTGTCGGCTCCATCGTGGAGGAGATCGTCCAACCCGGCGTCGAGCGGTTGCTGGCCTGCCGGTACTTCGCGGATCTGCGCGAGGGCACCTTGACCACCCGCCGGCTCCAGGGCTTCGCATTGCAGCATTACCTGCTCAACATCGCCATCAACAAGGGGTTTACCCTGTGCATGGCGAAGAACGCCCACAACCAGGAGCTCTTCGAGCTCTACCTCCACGCCTTCACCGAAGAACAGACCCATCCCGACCTGATGAAGCGGTTCGGCCTCGCCATCGGCCTGACCGAGGACGACTTCGCCGAGGCGCTGCCCATCTTCGAGTGCCAGGCTCACGCCGCCGCCATTCTCAGGGGCATGTTCCTGGGCTCACCCGCCGAGACCCGCACCAGCGCGCTGGTGAACGAGAGCATGGTGGGCCGTTACGCGGCGGAATTCGACGCCTGCCTGGCACGGCGGTACGGGATCGACGACCATGATCGGGAGTTCTTCACCGTGCACGCGGTGGCGGACCAGGAGCACACCGCGCTGGCGGCCCAGGTCATCGCCCGGTTCTGCGCCACCGAGCGCGACCGCCGTTTGGTGACCCACGCGGCGCGCAACATGGTGCGCTTCAAACTGGCGAAGTTCGAGGGGATCTACGACGAATACGCCTGACACCGGCTCCCGGGTTCATGAGGAACCCGGGTTGACGGGGGTGCGCGAGCCTCTATAATCGACGGTAACAGGAGGGTTACGCATGGAAGACAAGACGGCGTCCGTCTCGTTGCCCGAAATTCTCTCGGTCTTTCCGCTGACGGGGGTGCTGCTGCTGCCCGGGACCCGGTTGCCGTTGCATATCTTCGAGCCCCGTTACCGCAACCTGGTGCAGGACGCGCTGTCGGCCGAAGGGGTCTTCGGCATGATCCAACCCTTCACTCCCCAAAGAGACAACAGGCCCCAGCCGGGGGCCCAGCACACCATACCGGATCTCTACGAGGTCGGCTGCGCCGGGCACATCGAACGGTGGGAAAAGTCGCCGGACGGCCGCTACATGGTGCAGCTACGCGGCATCAGCCGCTTTCGGGTGAAGGAAGAGTTGTCCGTGGAACGCGGCTACCGGCGCGTGCTGCCGGACTACACGAGCTTCGGTGACCTCGCCGGGGGCGCTTCGGAAGCCGTCGATCGACCGCGCCTGACCGAGGCCTTGAGCCGCTACGCCGAGGCCCGCGGCCTCTCTGTCGACCCGGAGCAACTCCATCCCATACCCGACGCCGACTTCGTGAACTTTCTGGGAGTCGCCATGCCCTTCCACCCGTCGGAGAAGCAGGCGCTCCTGGAGGCCGGTTCCCTCAAGGAACGGCAAGACTTGCTCGTCAGCCTCCTGGAATTCGGCGGGGACGCGCCGGCGCCGCCGTCCGGCTCGGGCTCGCGCACTCTCAACTGAGCAGATCCACGAACTCCCGCGCCTCGGCCACGAGCCCCGCGTGGCCCTCCCGTGCCAACACGTCCGCCAGGAACGCGCTGCCCAGCACGATCCCCGTCACTCCCAGGGCGGCGTACTCGGCGACGTTCTCCTTGTTGACGCCGCCCGAGACCATGAAGCGGGCATCCGGGAAGGGGCCCAGCATCTGCCGGATGAAATGCGGTCCGCCCACGCAGTCCGCCGGGAAGATCTTCACCAGGTCGGCGCCGGCGCGCAACGCCTGCACCACCTCCGTCGGGGTCGCGCCGGCGGGAATGGAAGCCACCCCGGCCTCGCGGCAGAGGGGCACCAGGTCCAGTTCCAGGCTCGGCGAGACGATGAAGCGCGCGCCCGCTTCGATGCCGGTGCGTGCCTGCTCCTCGGAGAGCACGGTGCCGGCGCCGACGTGCACCTCCCCTTCCCCGGCCAGCGTGCGGATCACCTCGGCGGCGCCGGGAACGCTGAAGGTCACCTCCACGAATTGTATGCCGGCCTCGCCCACGGCCCGGGCGGTGGCCAGGGCCTCTTCCGCGGTGCTCGAACGAATCACCGCCACCAGCCGGTGGGCCTGCATGGCGGTCATCAACTCGGTCTTGGTCATGGTGACGCTCTCTCGTGTCCGGAATTCAACGGACGGACGGACAGCGGGTCAGCTCAGGCTCAGGCCGCCGTCCACGAGCAGGGTCTGGCCGGTCACGAAGTCGCCGCCGGTGATGAGGCCCAGCACGGCGCCGGCCACCTCCTCGGGTTTCGCCACCCGCTTGAGCGGATAGTTGGCCGAGGCGCGCTCGATGATGGCGTCGTAGTCGGCGCCGTAGTGGTCGCGCATCCACTGGGTGTCGGTAAACGCGGGCGCCACGGCGTTGACCCGGATCTCGGGCCCCAGGGCCACGGCAAGGCCGCGGGTGAGGTAGATGAGACCCGCCTTGGCGGTGCCGTAGGCGAGGGACGACATGGTCGAAGGCGCGATGACGCCCGAGATGGAGGACACGTTGACGATCATGCCCCCGGCGGCCTTCAGGTGCGGCGCCGCCGCCCGGGCGCAGCGGTAGGCCCCCTTCACGTTGACGTCCAGGGTCATGTCCCAGATTTCGTCGGTCAACGCCTCCATGTCCGTGATCGGAACCCACCGGGTGATGCCGGCGTTGTTCACCAGGATGTCCAGACGCCCGAAGCGCTCCACCGTCTGGCGGACCATTTCGCGGACGTGGCCGTCGTCGCGCACGTCGCCGTGCACGTACAGGGCTTCGGCGCCCAGCGCCCGCACCTCTTCGGCCAGGCTCTCCGCCTGCTCCTTGGCCGAGCGGTAGTTGATGGCGATGCCGGCGGCGCCGGCGCGAGCCAGTTCCAGGACCGTTGCCCGGCCGATGCCGGTGGCCGCCCCGGTAACGAGGGCGACGCGTTCGGACAGAATCATGATGTGATGTCCTCGGTACGAATAATGGCACGGTCTCCCGAATACGTCATTCCCGCGAAAGCGGGAATGACGTATTCGGGGCGTTGGTACCAGTTGCTCATCCGAGTGGAGTATTGACACAGCCAGTATCGCGGGAATGGCAGAGAAATGCGATTTCGACGCGTCTCCTTATCGGGACGCTGAATCTCCCCGCAACTCCCGCGTCGCCGCCTCGTCGACGATCCACTGTTCCGGCAACCGCACCTTCTCCTCGTCGCCGCCGGTGAAGCGCACCACCACGCCGTAGTCCCGGGCGGCCGCCTCGGGGGTGATGTAGCCGTAGACCACGTCCGCGCGCACACGTTCGGGATCGCGTTCCATGGGGTCGCCGTAGCCGCCTCCGCCGGGGTGGTTCAGTTGCACGCTGCGGTCCCCGCCCAGGTGGGTCTGGGCCTTGGGGTTGGGACGCTCGCCGCCGTCGAGGATGAACTCGCCGGGGAGGCCCGGACCGCCGCCCATGATGCCGGGGGCGGCGTAGCGGGTGCGGTCGAGGATGCCGTTGACGCTCCACTGGCCGTGCGCGCGGTTGGCGAACTCGGTGAACTGGCCGAGGCCGCCGCGCCAGGTGCCGGCGCCGCCGGAGTCCACCCGCAGCTCGCGCCGGCGCATGACCAGCGGCGACAGGCTCTCGATGACCTCGGCGGGCACGCCGGCCACGCCGCTCGGAAAACCCACCGCGCTCAGGCCGTCCTTGGTGGGGCGGGCGCCGGTGCCGCCCACCTGGAACACCGTCAGGTTGAACGCCGGGTCCTGGCCGCGCCACACGCTGAGCCAGATGGGGTCGGCGCTGGGCGCCATCAGCTTGCCGGGGAGCGCCTTCGCCAGCGCGGTGAACACCGCGGTGGGCACGAAGTGGCCCACGGTCTGGCGCGCCGCCACCGGCGCCGGGTCGTTGGCGTTGAGGATCGAGCCCTCCGGCGCGGTGACGTGCACCGGCCGGAAGCTGCCCTCGTTGTGGGGCACGTCGGGATAGATGGCCGCCTTGGCGGCGAAGCTGGCGTAGGCGTGGGTGTAGTTCATCACCACGTTGATGCCGCGGCGACTCTGGGGCGAGGAGCCGGTGAAGTCGATGAAGATCTCGTCGCCGCGCACCTCCAGCTTGGTCTTGATGTAGATGGGCTCTTCGAAGCCGTCGCTCCAGGTCTCGCCTTCCCAGGCGCCGTCCTCGAGCCCGGCGATGGCCGCGCGCACCGCCTTCTCCGAGCGGCTGATGATCTCCTCGGCCACCGGGTCGAAGCTGTCCAGGCCGAACTCGTCCATGGTCTCGATGAGCGCCCGGCCGCCGGCGTCGTTGCACGCGGACTGGGCGTAGAAGTCGCTCACCACCTCGTGGGGCAACCGCACGTTGGCGCGGATCATCTTGAGCAGGATGGGATCGGGCTCGCCCGCGTGGAAGAGCTTCATGATGGGGATGCGCAGCCCCTCCTCGTAGACCTCGCGCGCCTCGGCGGACAGGATGCGCCCGCCGATGTCGGCGGCGTGGCAGGTGTTGGCGAAGAACGCCACGAGCTGGCCGCGGCGGAAGATGGGCGTGGTGATGGTGATGTCGTTGACGTGCCCGGCGGTCTGCCACGGGTCGTTGGTGATGAGCACGTCTCCGGGCGCCAGGCTGTCGGCGGGGAACTCCCGCAGAAAGTGCCCCATGGAGGTGGCCATGGCGTTGATGTGGCCGGGAGTGCCGCTGACCGACTGGGCCACCATGCGGCCCTGGGTGTCGAACAGGCCGCAGGCCAGGTCCTGGCTCTCGCGCACGATGGTGCTGAAGGCCGTGCGCATGAGCGCGTCCTGCTGCTCGTTGGCCACGGACAGGAGCCGGTTCCAGATCACCTCGAGGGTGACGGGATCGATGGCGGTCTTATTCATGGGCGAACCCCTGGATACTGGTGCATCGCGACCTCTCGGCGTCCCCCCGTGCCGGTGCAGGCACGGGGGAGTCCGAAACCCGCCCTACAAAACCGTTCGTCCTGAGCCCTTCGACAAGCTCAGGACAGGCGCAGCGAAGCGAAGTCGAAGGACGCCTACTCATAGTCGAACTCTACGATCACGTTCAGAAAATCGTCAACCCGGGCGCGGCTACGGGCGGTGACGACCAGGGTGGACTCGCGCTCCTCCACGATCGCGGGCCCCGGGAAGGTCATGCCCGGCGTCAGCGCGTAGCGATCGTAGACCGCGGTCTCGACGAACCTCCCCCGACCGGCCGAGTACACCGGGCGGGTCCCTTTCCGCGCCTTGCTCCCGGCCGTCCCGGCGGCTCGGGTGGAGAAGTCGAGCGGCTGCTCCGGTCCGCGCGCCACCACGCGCCAGTTGATCACCTCCACCACCACGTCCGGCACCGTGCGCCCGTACATCTGCTCGTAGGTGCGCTCGAAGGCTTCGTTGATGGCACTGAAATGACCGGGGCCGAGCACCCCGTCGGGGATGGGCACGGACACCTCGTGCCCCTGGCCGGTGTAGCGCATGTCCGCGGTGCGCTCGTAGACGATCTCGCCGGGCGCCAGTCCCGACTGCTCCAGGATGGCGCGCCCCTCGGCGCACATGTCGTCGAACATGCCGTTGACGAAGGACCAGTCCAGCTCGTCCAGCAGGCTGTAGGCGCTGCGCACGAAGTCGAAGGCCAGGGGCGCCGCCAGCAGGCCGAAGGTGGAGCCCACCCCCGCGCCCATGGGCGAGATCAGCGTGGGCAGGCGCAGGAGTTCGGCCACGTGGCAGCCGTGCACCGGGCCGGCGCCGCCGAAGGCGTACACGGGCAGCTCCCGCGGGTCCTTGCCGCGCTCTCCCAGGTGCGCGCGCGCGGCGTTGGCCATGTTCTCGTTGACGATCTGGTGGATGCCCCAGGCCACCTCCTCCACGCGCATGCCGAGCCTTTCGGCGAGCTCGCCCAGGGCCTTGCGCGCGGCCTCCACGTCGAGCTTCATCTCGCCGCCGAGGAAGTAGTCGGGATCGAAGTAGCCCAGGATCAGGTTGGCGTCGGTGACGGTGGCGCCCGTGCCGCCGCGGCCGTAGCACGCCGGGCCGGGCTCCGCTCCGGCGCTGTCCGGCCCCACCTTCAGAAGGCCGAGCGTGTCCACCCGGGCGATGCTGCCGCCGCCGGCGCCGATCTCGATCATGTCGATGACCGGGATCTTGATGGGCAGGCCGCTGCCCTTGCGGAAGCGGTACACGCGGTCCACCTCGAACTCCCGCGCCTTCAGCGGGTAGCCGTTCTCCACGGCGCACAGCTTGGCGGTGGTGCCGCCCATGTCGAAGGAGAGCAGGTCCGGATAGCCCGCGCGCTGTCCGAGGGCGGCCGCCGCCAGCGCGCCCGCCGCCGGCCCGGATTCCAGCATGCGCACGGGGAAGCGCGCGGCGGTCTCGGGCGTGCCGATGCCGCCGCTGGAAAGCATGACGAAGAAGCTGCCGCTGAATCCAAGGCCGTCCAGCCGCTGCTGCAGCTCCTGGAGATACGCGGCGACGCGCTCCTGCACGTAGACGTTTGCCGCGGTGGTGCTGGTGCGCTGGAACTCGCGGATCTCCGGCACGACGTCCGCGCTGACGGACACGCGGATGTCCGGCGCCACTTCGGCGATGAGCTCCCGGGTGCGGCGCTCGTGGGCCGGGTCGCGGAAGCTGTTGAGGTAGCACACGGCGATGGCGCGCACGCCCTTGTCCCGGAGCTCCGCCACCAGCCCGCGGACGTAGTCCTCGTCCAGCGGCTCCAGCTCGGCGCCGTCCGCGGCCACGCGCTCGGGCACGTCGAAGCGCAGGTAGCGCGGCACCAGCGGTCTGGGGAACTCGAGGTCGAGGTCGTAGAGTTCGTAGCGGTGTTCGCGGCCGATCTCCAGGGCGTCGCGGAAGCCCGCGGTGGTGAGCAGCGCGGTGAGCGCGCCCTTGCGCTCGATCAGGGCGTTGGTGACGAGCGTGGTCCCATGCACCACCGTGCCCTGCCCGGCGCGGTCCACGATCCCGGTCTCCAGGCCCTCGCGCAGCGCCGTCTCCACCGCCACGCTCGGGTCCCCGTGGGTGGTGAGGGTCTTGCCGATGAAAGACGTACCGTCATCCGCCACCAGGAGCAGGTCGGTGAAGGTTCCGCCGATGTCGACGCCGACGCGATACATGCCGGCCCGGCCTCTACTGGGCGAAGAGGTCCATCAGGGCATCGGTCTGGTCCGCCGCCGCGGGCCGCAGCAGCGGGATCTTGACGCCCGCGTCGCGGTACTGCTGCACGCGCGCCTTGACCTCGTCCGGGGTGCCGCTGGCGGTCATGCCCTCCACGTAGGAGTCCGGGATGGCCTTGATGAGCGCCTCCATGCCGCCTTCGGCATGGGCCTTCTCGAAGGTCGGGATGTCTTCCTCGTGGATGTAGGGCTCGCCCACCTTCATCTTGGGACGGGCGATGAACGGGAGCTGGACGGGATCGAGCTTGGTGGCCACCTCCCAGCGGATGGCGTCCAGGGCCTTCTGGTGGTCGTCGGCGATGGAGCAGTTGATCAACTGGGCCACCTCGAAGTTGGAGAAGTCGCGCCCCGCCTCCTCGGCCGCATCCTTGATGATCTTGAGGGCGTTGGCGGTATACTCGGGCGAGCACACCGCGTTCAACACCACGCCGTCGCCGATCTGGCCGGCGAGCCTCAGGCCCGGGCGCGCCGTGGCCGGGATGTAGAGCGGGATGTGGGTGCGCAGAGGCTTCCAGCCGATGCCGACGTTCTTGAACTTGACGAACTGGCCTTCGTAGTCGACTTTCTCGCCGGTGAAGAGCAGGCGCATGGACTCGATGTATTCCTTGAGCACCTGAGGGGGATCCTGGTGCTCCATGGCGTGGACCCGGGCGTGGCTTCGGGTACAGGCGCCCGGCGCCAGCGTGATGCGCCCGCCGGTCATCTCGTCCAGCGTCATCAACGACTGCGCCATGCAGATGGGCGTGCGCAGGCGGACGATCTGAGTGGCTCCCAGGGTCACCTTGGAAGTGGCCAGGCCCATGGCGCTCAGGGCCGAGACGGAGTCGCGCATCAACTCGATGGTCTCGGAGAAGAAGCCCATCTCGAAGCCCTTCTCCTCGGCGCGCCGCATGAGATCGGCGATTTCCCGGACGTTGGTGAACTTCCCGTAACCAAGTGCGAAACCGACTCTGGCCATGACTTCTCCTGACTGGTTGAACGCAACCGCTCACGATGTTCGGGGCCGGTGAGCGCGCCCGCGCGGCAGAGGCGATACGCCGCCACCGACGACCCGATGGTCCTTCGCTTCGAGCTCCGGTCGATTCAGAGGAAAGCGGGCGGGTGTTGCGGTGTGCCTGAAGAAAAGGGTTTTGTATCCGACCGGTTGCGGTTCGTCAAGGATCGGCGCGGCGCCACGGCCGGCGGCCATTTGCGGCGCACGGTCCGATTGCGTAAGCTCTGCTCACGATGGTGGGGCTGGACATCGACGGCGTGGTGGCCGACTTCCTCTCTCCCTTTCTTCTCCGTCTGGAAAAGCGCGTGGGCAAGGGACCGATCCCGGCGGAATCGCTCCGCAGCGTGCGCCTGTCGGCCCATCCGGTCTTGACCGAGGAAGCCGTGAGGGACTGCTCCGACGCCGTGCGCCGGGACCCGGGTTTCTGGGACGGGTTGGATTCGCTCCTGAGCGAGGACCAGTGGTCGCGGCTGGAGCGGTTGAGCCAGCGCGGCCTGCTCTCTTTCATCACGCACCGCACGGGCCACGAGAGATGGGACATCCACGCGGTGACGTCGGAATGGTTCCGGCGCCACGGCATCACCAACCCCGACGTGCACCTGGTGGAGAAAGAAAAGTCGGCGGTGGTGGAGAAGCTCGGCGTGGCGCTGTTCGTCGATGACAACTACGAGAACTGCCAGGACGTGGCCGAGCACACGAACGCCCGGGTGTTGATGCCGCACCACGCCTACAACCGGTCGTTCTCGCATCCCGGCGTGATGCGGATCATGCACTTCAACCAGGTCTTCACCGAGATCGAGCGCTGCCTGCACCCGGGCGCGCCCACCTCGGTGTGAGGACGGACAGTAACGGAGGCTCACCATGTACGGTTGGCGCGCGCGTGTAGGCCATGTGGCTCCGTCCCGCGGGGACACCCTGGTGTACGAGTTCTATCGAATGCTGCCCGCGGGCTTCCAGTTGCTCAACAGCACCGGCACCATCCGGCAACTGGTGGACGCCGATTTCGAGCGTCATCTCGAGCGCATCGAGGAAGCGGCCCTGGACCTGGCGGACAACGGCTGCGACGTGGTGATCCTGGGGGGCTCCCCGCTCTTCACCAAGCTGGGCCACGGCAGCGACGTCCAGATGGGACGCAGGCTCACGGAGAAGACCGGCGTCCCCGTCACTGCGGGCATCACCGGCGAAGTGGAGGCCCTCAAGGCCATGGGGCTCCGCAGCCTCGTGGTGGCGACACCCCACGAGGACGACCTGAACGCGCGCATGAAGGCCTTCCTGGAGGCCTCCGGCTTCGAGGTGCTGCAGATCGAGGGCTACGGCGTGCGGAAGAACTCCGCCATCTCGGACCTGCCGGTACACGCCTCCTACAAGATCGCCAAGCGCCTCTACGAGAAAGCGCCGGAAGCGGACGGCATCTTCATCCCGTGCCCGCGCTGGCCCACCATCGAGGACGTGGAGATCCTCGAGCACGAGATCGGTAAGCCCGTGGTGACAAGCTGCCAGGCCTACATCTGGTACGCGCTGAAGCTGATCCGCATCCGGGAGAGCGTGACGGGCTATGGGCGGTTGATGGGCAGCCTGGCGGCGTGAGGGCGGTTTCGGTGCTCCCTCCGTGAAAGTGTCGGTGGTTCCGTCATTTTCACCGCAGAAATGACGGAACCACCGACATCTTTCGGGCCTTTGCCGTCGCGGCGTTCCCCCGGCCGCCTCCCTTCGGGCTACCCACCGTACGAGACATCGCAATGGATCTACTCGACCAGCAGCCATCCGTGGACATCCACGCCCATCCGGGTCGTTTCCACCGCGACAACACAGGTCTGGACCAGCGTGTCCTTGAAATGGCCCAGGGCGGCCTGAGCGCCGCCTTCTTCTGTGTGAGCACGGACCGGGCCATCATCCGGCGGGACCGCCAGTCCGGCAGGATCCGGGCGCAACGGCAATTCGAGGCCGGGGAGTCGTATCGTGACACCTACGCCCGCTTCGCCGTGCTGGACCCGTGGTTCGACCAGGGTCGCCTGTGGCGCGTGTTGCGGCCGGCCGATGTCCTGCGCGCCAAACGAATACGCCGGCCCGGCGCCATCCTCGCCGCGGAAGGCGCCGACTTCCTGGAGGAACGCATCGACCGCGTCCAGGAAGCCCACGACCGGGGAATCCGTTCCATCCAACTCGTGCACTACAACATCAACGCCGTCGCGGACATCCAGACCGAGGAGCCGCGCCATCACGGCCTGACCCCGTTCGGGGCACAGGTCATCCGGGAGATGAACCGCCTGGGCATGATCGTGGACGTGGCCCACGCCACGGAACAGGTGACACGCGACGTGGTGGACATCACCACGCGGCCCATCATGCTGAGCCACACCGCGCTGCGCCGCACGCCGCGCAAGTACACGCGATTCATCTACGCCGACCACGCGCGGCTCATCGCCTCCACCGGCGGCGTCATCGGCGTCTGGCCGGCCGGCAGCGACGGCCTGGAACGCTGGATCCGGCGCTACAAGGACTTCGCCGACCTCGTCGGCCCGGAGCACCTCGCCCTGGGCACGGACATGGACGGCCTGCGCAACACGGCCTTCGACAACTACGGTGAGTTGCCGGATCTCGCCGCCGCGCTGCTCGCGGCGGGGTTCTCGAAGAGCGAGGCGGCCGGCATCCTGGGCGGCAACTTCATGCGGGTTTTTTCCAAAGTCGCCGACGCAAGCGATGCCGGCTCACGCCCACAGAGCGGGACGGACCCGGATTCCAAGAAGGCAGCAGTTCCCGCGCACATCGGTCTCCGCAGCCAGAGGATAGGAAATGATTCGAAGCTTGACTAGAAGGCGGCCCCGCAGGAGTAACATAGAGAAGTCCGCATTTGCTACGCGCAACGAATCGGGCCGGCGTTGGCACACCATACGTGGATCGTCCGAGCGTGGCCAAGCCAATACTCCATCGGCGTTTGCCTGTATCCTCCTGCTATGCGCGACATACCCGTTTCCCAACCATGCCCAGGAAACCTCCCTGCTCGAACCGCCTGGAGTCCACGCGAGAATATTCGAAGACCTGAAGGAAAGGACCACTGCCTGCAACGCCACCACGGATGCGCAACGCTGCGTTCTCAATGCGATATGGGAAACAGCCGGGACAATGGGAACACCCGCGCTAATCGCCAACTTCGATTACAATTCGGACGGCCTGCTCTCACGGGTTGAAGTACTTCGAGATTCCGATTTTGCGCGGTGGGTGTCCGAGATCGAAAAGCAGCGAAGTCGTCTTTCAGGGCCCGCTTTCTCGGAACGCGAACTGTCCGAACGCATCACCGAAGCTCTGTTACGCTTGCAACGTGACATTGGGACGCCTTCCCAACGACAGGTTACGAAGGAGCACCGTGGCGACATGGAAACACTCACGGATCGGGAAAAGCTGGCCGCGTTCTGCGCGGAAGTGCCACAATCCGCGCTCTGCGGCGATTCAAGAGAAGAAGGGGTCCCGACCACGCCTCCATCGAAAAAGGCCCACACGGAACAGCAGAAGACGCTGGCTGCGTTCTGCGCGGAGGTGCCGCAGTCTGCACTCTGCCGCGATCTATAAGAACATCCGCGTGCTTGAAAGGTTCAGCACGATTCAGTTCAGGTCAAAGTATCGACCAACTCGGCAACGACGATTTTCCGGTCCTGCGTCAGGAGCGTCGCATCAAAGACACGGGCAGTAGCTACGAGAATCCGGTCTGCCGGGTCGCGGTGAAACGAATCGGGCAGCGCCGCGACTTCTGCTGCTATCGCCGGGGAGATGGCCTGCCGCTGCACCAGGGGAGGAGTGACCGCCTTGTCCAGCCACTCGCGTATGGGTGTCGCCAGGCGGATACGACCGAGAGAGTACAATGTAGCCACTTCCCAAAGCGAGATATCGGACACCAACAAGGGCGACTCCGAGTCTGCCGTTTCGACCACGTCTCGCTGAGCGGGGGAGAGTCGAGCCGGATCGTCGAGCCACCACAGCAACACATGGGTATCGAGCAAGGCCATCATCGCCGGAGGCTCTCCCAAGCCTCCTCCGGAAGTGCTGGCTCGATCACATCACCAACGAAAGTCACGGTGCCGCGCAACTCCGACTGGGGATACTTGGTCTTGGCGCGGCTCGCTGGAACCAACTCGGCCACAGGACGCCCATGCTTCAGGATGAGGACGCTCTCACCCGTGGCCTGTACCCGGTCAAGAATCGCCAGACACCGCGCCTTGAAATCAGATGCGTTCATGGATTCCATATGACCAGTCTACCCGACCAGTCCTCCGGAATCAAGAAAAAACTCGAGGTGATTACAGCTCCAGTTTGTAGAACCGCTGCGCATTGCCGCCCAGCAGCGCCGCCCTTTCATCCCGGGTGATGGACTCGTTGTTCTTGATGGCGTCCACGCGGCCCCAGTCCATGTCGCTGTGGGGGTAGTCGCTGGCGTACATGAGCGAGCCGGCGCCTACCTGGTCGATGATGGAGCGCAGGTTCTCGTCATCCTCGAAGCCCGACAGGATGCGGCCGGAGAGGATGTCCTCCATGGGCTCACGGATGCTCTCCGGCAGGGTGTAGGGCGCGCGCCCCCAGTTGCCCTCGTGGCGTCCGTCGCCGCGCGGCCCCCTGACGTGCTCGATGTGCTTTCCCACCCACCAGGCCCAGTACGGGAACCAGGTGGCGCCGATCTCCAGGAAGGCGCAGCGCAGGTTGGGATAGCGCGCCAGGATGCCCATGCGCACCACCGACATCATGCCCACCATCATGGAGAACGGCATGGCGGTGACGTGGGTGGAGAAGAAGTCGGTGAAGCAGTCGGCCCACGGCGTATCGTGCATGCCGGTGACCGCGTGGAAGCCGATGGGAGTGTCGAACTCGTCCACGGCGGCGAAGAACGGTTCGTACTCGGGGGAATGCAGCGGCCGGTCGCCCGCCATGCCGGGCAGCAGCACGCCGGCGAGACCCAGTTCTTGCACCGCCCTCCTGGCCTCTTCGGCGGCGCCGGCCGGGTCCTGGATCGGCACCATGGCAATGGCGTTGAGCCGCTTGCTGGCCTTGGAGCATTGCTCCGCCACGTAGTTGTTGTAGGCGCGGCACACGGCGCCCGCCAGTTCCGTGTTCTCCAGGTCGAACACCCACACCAGCGCCGTCGGGAACACCACCTGGTAGTCCACGCCCATCAAGTCCAGGTCTTCGAGGCGTCCGGGGATGTCGTCCAGGGAGTTGTCGCGCGCCTTCATCTGCTTGTGCCGCGGCGTCGGGTAGTTGAACCCGCCGCCGCCCACGCCCCGCGAGAAGGGAATGCGCGGCACCACCCGCCCCTCGGCCACCCAGCGCCCCTGGTCCCTGGGCTCGTCGCGCAGGTCGACGACGCGCGGACGGATGGCGTGGAACTCCTTTTCGATGTAGCGGTCGAACAGGTCGAAGGGCTCGTGCAGGTGGCCGTCCGAGTCGATGGTCAGCATGGAAACCTCCCGAAACGGAGCGGACCGGGAAGCCCGGTGTTCCGTCAATGGGTGTCTAGGAGCCGAACTTCTCCCACTGCTCGGGCGTGAAGGTCTTCAACGACAAGGCGTGGATCCGTTCGTCGCCAAGCTCGTCCTTGAGCGCCTCGTAGACCATCTTGTGCTGGTCGATAAGCCCCTTGCCGGCGAACGAATCATGCACGACCACCACTTGGTAGTGGTCGCCTCCGCCGGTCAGGTCCTTGATCATCGGCACCGTGCAACCCGGGAAAACCCGGCCCAGCGTATCTTCGATTTCTTGTGGCTCGATCATACGGCTGGATTAACACAAAACGGGTGGGCGGACCACCGAGCCCGGGGCAAAGCGGCGCGAGTGGCCCCTACCACGCGAGGAGGACCCCGGGTCAAGCCCGGGGTGACGTAACGCAGCCGACGGCGAAAAGGACAAGCAGATTCATGACGTTTTATACGGGACAGGACACTAGATCCCGTACAGCGCCCTGGCGTTGTCGTCGACGATCTTGCGGCGGGCGTCCGGCGCGACCGTGTCGTTCGCCTGGAGGATGTTCAGCGCCTCCAGTTGGCTGGAGGTGTCGGCGTGGCCGTCGTCGGAGCCGATGACGAGATGGTCCTCGCCGGCGCATTGCAGGATGTAGGGCAGGTCCTCCTCGGTCTGGCAAGCCACGTAGAAGCGGTTGCGACGCAGCACGTTCTCGTCGAGTTTGCGGGTGCCGGTGCGGTCTAGACGGGCGCCCAGGTCGGTGATGACGTAGGGGACCCAGGAGGCCGCGGCTTCGAGGAAGCCCCAGCGCAGGTCCGGGAACTTGTCCGGAACGCGGCTCAGCACCAAGGCGTGGAACGCGGTGATGATGGGCACCTTGGCCATCCACAGGGCCGTGGCGCGGGAGTGGAAGAGCCCGCCGAGGGCATGGTTGACGAGCCCCGAGTGGATGCACACCGGCATGTCGAGGCGGCTGGCTTCGGCGTAGACCGGGAAGTAGTACTCGTCGATGGGCGTGCGCTCGCCCATGAGCCCCTGCAACAGAAAGCCGCAGGCGCCGTTGTCCCGGCTGAAACGCAACTCCGCCAACGCCGCGTCCATGGTCAGCAGGGGCAGCGTCGCCACCCAGCGGAGGCGCCCCCGGCCCCGGCTCCAGATATCGGCCATCCAGCGGTTGTAAGCGCGGCACATGGCGGCTTGGGTGCGCGGTCGGCTCAGCGTGGCCAGACCCAGCAGCGTCGTGGGATAGAGCACCTGGACGTCGGTGCCCAGTTCGTCCATGTGGCGCAGGCGCGCCCCCACGTCCGTCAGCTCCGACGACTCCGGGGTGGTGCCCGACGAGGCCGGCGGGAACGCGCGCTTGGGCTCAAGGTTGCTGTCGAACAGCCAGAAGTCGTTGCGCCGCAACGGGTCCGACTGGTCCGCGGCTTCCAGGATGCGCGGCCGGTAGCGCCGGTCCTCGCCCTCCATGTACTCCCAGGTTTCCGCGCACTCGATGACGTGGCAATCGGCGTCGATGACCGACATGGTTTACCCCCTTGAGGCCCCCCGTGGCACCCTGTCGCCCGGAACCGGATCGTACTGGACTCACGCGCCCTGCCGCGCCTCAACCGGCCCGAACGACCGGGCGCCTACGCCTGCGGGTCGTAGTCGGCCCGTAACTGCCGGGTCATGGCGCGCATGTCCGCCCGCAGCTCCTCGTTGGTGGGCCGGCCGACGTAGTACCAGCCGTTGTAGATGCGGTGGACCGACAGGTCGGGCAGCAGGGAGAAGGCATACGGGATCGCCAGGGTCCCGTGCCGCTTGTCCGTGGTGTCGACGATGTCCAGCGCCTCGATGGCCTTGAACTCCTGGTCGCTGAGAAACGGGAACGTCGCACCGAGGCCGATCCTGAGCGCGCCGTTCACCTTGGGCGGATCGACGCTGACCACGGCGAGCCGGGAGTAGCTGACGGGAAGCTCTTCCTGAAGGGTGACCAGGTGGCGCAACTGCACCACGCACTTCCCTCACCAATAGCCCCGGTAGAACACGACGAAGAGCGGGAACTTGCCCTCGGTGATCTCGGACAGCTTCAACTCCTTGCCGTTGTGGTCCTCGAGGGCCAGGTCGGGGAACTTCGCGCCTACGGTTTGGTTCATGATGTACCTCCTTGAAGCATCGCTGGTGTTGCATCTCACGGACAGGTTCACTTGCGAAGATGCGTCGGATCGCACCGGACGTCTTGTCGTCGGCAAGGCCCGATGACCGTAGGGGCGACCCGCGGTCGCCCCAGTGGCGTACCGCTACGGCGCGGGCGCGCTCCAGCGCTCCAACTCCGATGGATCGAGTTCGGCGCCGAGCCCCGGAGCGTCCGGCACCGGCACCCATCCTCCGCTCTCGTCGAGCGGCCGGGTCACCACGTCGCCGCCCATCTTGAGCGGACCCACCGACTCGCAGCCCTCCATGACGTTGGCGCAGCCTGCGGCCACGTGCAACTCCGCCAGCGTGTTGAGCGTCAGACCGAAACCGTGGCCGATGACGCAACGGATGCCCGCGGCCTCGGCCATGTGCACCATGCGCACGGTGCGGGTGATGCCGCCCTGCTTCATCACCTTGACCTTGACGATGTCGGCGGCCTCCTTCCGGATCACCTGCACCAGGGTCTCGGGGCCGACGATGGCCTCATCCGCCATCACCGGCATGTCGACGGCGCGGCGCACCCGCGCCAGGCCCGCGTAGTCCGACCGGGCCACCGGCTGCTCCAGCAGCGCTATGTCCAAAGGCGCCAGCGCCTTGCCCAGGCGGATGGACTCGTCCACGCCGTAGGCCTCGTTGGCGTCCACCCGGAGCTGCATCTCCGGCCCGACGGCGCCGCGCACCGCCGCCACCCGGTCGCGGTCGGCCTCCACGCCGGAACCCAGCTTGATCTTCATCGAGCGGAATCCGGCATCGCGCCAGTCCACGGCGTCCCGCGCGGCCTCGTCCGGCGCCAGCATGCCGATCCAGCCGTTGAGCCGCAGCTCGTTCCGGAGCCGGCCGCCCAGAAGCGAGTGCACGGGCTGGTCCAGGGCCTTGCCCTTGAGGTCGAAAAGGGCCATCTCCAGCGCCGCCTTGGCGTCCAGATGGCGCGGCAGGGCGCGGTCCATGAGGTCCAATGCGGCGGAGATGTTCAGCGGATCACGGCCCACAAGGCCGGGCGCCAGCATCCGCACCGCCTTCAGGGTCTCGGCGAAGCTCTCTTCGGAATGGCCGGGATCGGGGTCGACGTTGCCCAGACCGGCGGGACCCTCGTCCGTGCGTACGCGCACCACGATGCTGTCCTGGTGGGTCTTGACGTCATGGGCGTTGCGGAAGACGCCCTTGAGCGGGATCCGCAGGGGATGGATGTCGATGGCGGTGACCTTCATGTCCTTGGATGCCGGCGAACAGCCTCCGATTCACTTGCGCGCCGGCGCGGGTTCCTGAATCATACCCGCAACCAACCGGTTGGTCGAACGATCTACACTGACAGGAATAGTCCGGTTGCTACGCGTTGGCGCCCTTCGACTTCGCTGCGCTACGCTCAGGGCGAACGGAGTTCCGATCTTGTATTTCCAGAGGCTGCCAAGGAGAACCGCGACATGACCACCGCCGCACGGCTTCGCGAGGCAATGGCCGAGGACGGCTGCCTCAGCGTTCCCGGCGTTCACGACGCCTTGACCGCGCTGCTCGCGGAGCGGGCGGGTTTCCGGGTGGCGCTGCTGGGCGGCAACGCCACCACCGCGAGCCTGCTCGGCCTGCCCGACCTCGGCTTCCTCTCCGCCGACGCACTCATCGGGCACGTGCGCAACCTGAGCCACGTGCTGCGCATGCCGCTTCTGGTGGACGCCGACACGGGTTTCGGCGGACCCCTTCAGGTGCACCGCGTGGTCGCGGCGCTGGAGCACGCGGGCGCGGCGGCCGTTCAGATCGAGGACCAAACACCCGCCAAGCGCTGTGGGTTGCTGGCGGGAGGACACCCGCTGGTTGCGACCGAGGAGATGGCGGAGAAAGTCGCCGCGGCGTGCGCGGCGCGCGAAGACCCCGACACCGTGATCGTCGCGCGCACCATGGCGTACTCCTCCGGTGGCCTCGACGAGGCCATCCGGCGCGGACGCGCCTACCACGAGGCCGGCGCCGACGCGGTCTTCGTGCAGGTCCCGGGCACCATCGAGGACCTGCGGGAAGTCCGCCGCCGCGTTCCCGGTCCGCTGGTGGTGAACCTGGACGAGACGCTTCCCGCGTCGAACCTGGACGTGAGCGAGGCGGCGGCGGAGGGGTTCAAGCTGGCGCTGTTCCCCGGGTCCGTCCGCTACACGCTGGTGAGGACCGTCGGTGACGTCTTCGCCGTGTTGCACCGGGAAGGCACTACCCGGAACCGCCGCGAACGCATGGCGTCCCTGAACGAGTATCACGACGTGCTGCGAATGGACGACTTTCTGGACCTCGAACGCAGATTGGCGAAGCCGTAAACGCGCCGCCCTACCGCCCCTGGATTCCCGCGGAAGCGGGAATCCAGGGGCGGTGCGGCGGGGAATACCGCCGTATGGCCCCTCTCCACCCCTTGATTCCCGCTTCACAGGCTGTGTCAGGACGGATGAGGCAGAGCCTCTCGGGTCGTCATTCCCGCGGAAGCGGGAATCCAGGGGCGGTGGTGGGATGCTATGCCGGCGTTCCCCCCTCTCCACCCCTGGATTCCCGCTTCCGCGGGAATGACGTTTCGGGGGTCTGGCGCCTATGTTTGGCGCATGTTCTTGCCGGGTGACGTATTGCCGGGTGACGTATTGACACAGCATGTTCCGCGGAAACGACGTAATCGGGGCGTCTCCGCGGGGCAGAGTTTGACACACCCGGGAGACGGGAATGCAGGGTGGCGAGAGGCAGAACGAGGTGTTTCCCCGCCCTGCCCCCGAATTCGTGGAAAGCTGCGTCAGGCCCGGATGTTTTCCAGGAACAGTTCGGTGGGGATGTCCCGGCCGAGGCCCGCGTCGCGGGCGCGTTCGTAGACGGCGCCGGTGACGGCGCTGAACTGCGGGCCGATGGCGCCGATGTTCATGAACCAGGCGGTCTGCTCCGGGCTGGTGCGGCCCGGGATGCGGCCGCCGATGAGGTCCGGCAGCTTGGGGATGTCCACGATCTCGCGCGTCAGGTTCACCCGCGGCACCAGCGCCCGCTCCTCCTCCTGGCCGGCGACGTACCCGAGGTAGCCGCCGCGAGCGTAGAACGCCTCGGGCGGGGGGTCCTCCAGGTAGGGGGTGGCGTCTCCCGGACGCACCGCCACGTCCACGGCGTGGAGGAACCCCGGCTCCACGGAGTTCCGGTTGACGTCGATGACGGTCATGCCGGGCTCCAGCCAGTCCGCGAAGAACACCGGCTCGATGGCGGACGCGCAACAACACACGATGTCCGCGCCGCGCACGGCCGTGCGTGCGTCCGCGGCCGGCTCCACCTCGATGCCGTGCCGTCGCCGCATCTCCTCCGCGTACCCGCGCGCATTGGCGGGGTCGAGGCTGAAGACCGACACCTTCTCGATGGGACGCACCCGGCAAAGAGCGTCGAGGTAGCTCCGGGCCATGCCGCCGGAGCCGATCATCGCCACCGTGCGGCTGTCCTCCCGCGCCAGGTACTTGGCCCCCAGGCCCGCGCCCGCGCCCACGCGGTCGTGCTGGAGACGCCCGTCGTTCATCATGGCCACCGGGGTCCCGTCCCGGGTGCTGAAGAGCAGCAGCAGGCCGCACCAGGTGCCGGGCTCGCGCGCGTACTTGTTCTCGCGTCTATGGCCCCTCTCCATGGGCCAGCTCACCATGTCCGAGATGATGCGGATACAGGCGTAGCCGTCCTTGCGGCTGCCCCCGACCATGAGGGCGAGGCGATGGTAGGGTGAGTCCTGCCCCGACGGCACGTACATGTCCATGCGGCCCATGCCCACGGCGTCGCCCCGGGCCAACTCCCGGAAGAGGCCTTCCAGGGCGTCCAGGCAGAGTTGCATGTCGATGACCCGCGCGACGTCGTCGTTGTTGAGAAACAGCATGCGATCCTCCTGGCAACGTGTCGGATTCCGCGTCCTGTATCCGGCGGCGGTTCAGCGGGACACGCCGAAGCGGTTCGGGGGAGGCCGCGACCGACACGGCTCCAACTCCACCGCGGGGTTTGCCGCCGCCGCGCGTCGGAGTATATTTGCAGTGCCTGCAATGTGTCCCGTCCGGCCCATGACCGCGCCGGTACGGAACGGGCTTTGCGCCGAAGGGAGAACACCTCATGCCTCTTTATGAATTCCAGTGCAAGGGCTGCGGCCACGAATTCGAGGACCTGGTCCTGGGCTCCGCCAAGCATGCCCTCGACCCCGATCGGGGGCCGGTGTGTCCGTCCTGCAACGGCCGGCAACTCGAGCGGCTGCTCTCGGTCTTCGCCGTCAACGCGGCCGCGAATGACCCCGTACCAGCGGCCGGTGCCTGCGGCTCCTGCGGCGACCCCAGGGGACCGGGAGCCTGTTCCATGAACTAGTGTCGCGTCCCGCCTCCAACCCCACCGTTCGTCCTGAGCGTAGCGAGGTCTGCCGAGCGAAGTCGAAGGACGCCATCGGAAATGCACCCAATGGCGTGACTTTCCGGAGAAAATCGGGTAGAAACACAGGAACAGACTAAAGTATCTGGACACCTTATCCAGAGTGGTGGAGGGACAGGCCCGTTGAAGCCACAGCAACCGTGTTCCCCGGGGGAACGCAGGTGCTAATTCCGGCCCGCAAGGGACAGATAAGGTGAGGAGAAAACCTCTTCTCATCTTGGAAGAGGTTTTTTTTTCGTTTGGAGTGTCGTTGAAGTCTTGCTCGGAGCGACGGTCGATGCGTCTCACCCCTGATCAAATCGAACGCTACAGCCGGCAGATCATGATCCCCGACGTGGGTGGAGGCGGGCAGATCCGCCTGCGCCAGGCGAGCGTGCTGGTGGTGGGAGCCGGCGGACTGGGAAGTCCGGCCGCGTTCTACCTGGCGGCCGCCGGCATCGGCCGGCTCGGCATCGTCGACGGCGACGCCGTGGACCTGTCCAACCTGCAGCGCCAGATCCTCCACACCACGGCCGACCAGGGGCGGCGCAAGGTGGAGTCGGCCAGGTCCCGGCTGCTGGAGCTCAATGCCGAGGTGGAGGTGGAGGTTCACGGCGTGCGCCTGACCGAGGACAACGCCGCGGAACTCATGACGCCCTACGACTTCATCATCGACGGGAGCGACAACTTCGACACCAAGTTCCTGGTGAACGACGTGGCCGTGGCCCTGGGCAAGCCCTTCTCCCACGCCGGGATCGTCCGGCTCCAGGGACAGGCCATGACGGTGGTGCCGCCGGAGAGCGCCTGCTACCGCTGTCTCTTCGAGGAGCCGCCGGCGCCCGGCGAAGTGCTCGGGTGCCAGCAGGCCGGCATCCTGGGCGCGGTGGCGGGCACCATCGGCTCCATCCAGGCCACCGAGGCCGTCAAGTACATCGTCGGCCTGGAGGACCACCTGCTGGTGAACCGGCTGCTGACCTACGACGCCAAGACCATGGAGATCCGCAACGTACCCGTGCCGCCGAACCCGCGCTGCAAGGCATGCGGCGCCGGGTCGCCGGCTTCCCAAAGGAGTCACGCATGAGCTTTGTTCAAGGACTGCAATGCCGGGAGTGCGGCCGGGAGTATCCCACGGCTCCCCTGCACGTGTGCGAGGACTGCTTCGGCCCGCTGGAGGTGATGTACGACTACGACGGCATTCGCCAAAGCGTGAGCCGGGAGAAGATCGCCGAGCGCCCGCGCAACCTGTGGCGCTACCGCGAGCTGCTGCCCATCGAGGACGAGCCCAGGGTGGGCCTCTACTCCGGCTTCACGCCGCTCATCCGGGCGCGCCGCCTGGGCGAGGCGCTGGGTGTGGACGAGCTGTACCTGAAGGACGACTCGGTGAACCACCCGACCTTCTCCTACAAGGACCGGGTGGTGTCGGTGGCCATCTCCAAGGCCATCGAGTTCGGCTACGAGACCGTCTCGTGCGCCTCCACCGGCAACCTCGCCAACTCGGTGTCGGCCCACGCCGCCAGCGCCGGCCTCAACTGCTACGTCTTCATCCCCGAAGGGCTCGAGGAAGGCAAGATCGTGGGCTCGGCCATCTACGGCCCGCGCACCGTCGCCATCAAGGGGACCTACGACGACGTCAACCGGCTGTGCAGCGAGATCGGCGACAAGTACCAGTGGGCCTTCGTCAACGTGAACCTGCGGCCCTACTACTCCGAGGGCGCCAAGACCCACGCCTTCGAGGTGGCCGAGCAGCTCGGCTGGAAGCTGCCGCGGCACATCGTGGTGGGCTCGGCGGGCGGCACCATCCTGCCCAAGCTGGGCAAGGGCTTCAAGGAGCTGCGCAGGGTGGGGCTGGTGGACCCGGACGCGCCGTGCAGCATCTACTCCGCCCAGGCGGCCGGCTGCTCGCCCATCATCAACGCGCTCAAGCGCGGCACCGACGTCGTCGACCCGGTGAAGCCGGACACCATCGCCACCTCCATCGCCATCGGCAATCCGGCCGACGGCTACTACGTCATCCAGACGCTGAAGGAGACCGGCGGATGGGGCGAGAACGTCACCGACGAGGAAATCCTCGACGGCATCCGGCTGCTGGCCTCCACCGAGGGGATCTTCACGGAGCCCGCGGGCGGCACCGAGGTGGCGGTGACGAAGAAGCTCATCGAGCAGGGTCGGATCCCGCGCGACGAGTCCATCGTCATCTCCATCACCGGGAACGGCTACAAGACCATCGAGACGGTGGCGCACATCGTCGACCGGCCCTACAGCATCGACGCCGACCTGGGCACCTTCGACGAGTTGTACGACGGGCTGACGCGGGAAACCCATCCGGACGCGAAGGCCGGATGAGTGCCGACGGCCGGCGCGCGGGCCGGACACATACGGCGGTTCGGCGAACGACTCGCCGCCGGGCGCGGTCGCCGCGGATGAGTTGAAAAGGTCGGAAGCGGGTTTTATCCTGATGGAAAGGGAGGGCCTTTCATGAGTGTTCGTGTACGCGTACCCACACCCCTGAGAAAATTCACCCAGGGATCGGACGAAGTCGCCGTCAACGGCGACACCGTTCTGGCCATGCTGGAGGACCTGGAGCAGAAGCACCCCGGCATCAAGGAGCGCATCATGGACGAAGGCGGCAAGGTGCGCCGGTTCGTGAACGTCTACGTCAACGGCGACGACATCCGCTTTCTCCAGAACGTCGATACCGCGTTGAAGGACGGCGACAGCATCTCCATCGTCCCGGCCATCGCCGGCGGCCGCTAGCGGGTTCCCGGCAGGTCCATGCTCGCCGCGCTGCACCAGGACGCCGCCTCTCCGCCTCGCCGGCCGCGCAAGGTCGACGGCATCGTGGAGCTTGTCGGCAACACGCCTCTGGTGGAGGTCCGGCGCATCACCCGCGGGCTTTCCCGGAGCGTGCGGGTGCTGGCCAAGCTCGAGGGGTTCAACCCCGGCGGCTCGGTGAAGGACCGCCCCGCCCTCGGGATGATCCGGGATGCCATCGACACCGGGCGGCTCAAGCCGGGCCGTACCATCATCGACTCCACCTCCGGCAACACCGGCATCGCCATCGCCATGATCGGCGCGGCGCTGGGCTACCCGGTGCGGCTGGTTGTTCCCGCCAACGTGAGCGAGGAACGCAAGAACATCATCCGGTTGTTCGGCGCGGAGATCGTCTACAGCGATCCGCTGGAGGGCTCGGACGGGGCCATCCGCCTCTGCCGCAAGATCGTCGCCGAAGACCCGGAGGCATACTTCAAGCCGGACCAGTACTTCAACCCGATGAACAGCCAGGCCCATTACGAGACCACCGGCCCCGAGATCTACCGGCAGACCGAGGAGGGCATCACCCATTTCGTCGCCGGCATCGGCACGGGCGGCACGGTCATGGGAGTGGGGAGATTCCTGAAGGAGCGGGACCCGCGCATCCGCGTGATCGCGGCCGAGCCCGACTCCGAGATGCACGGCCTCGAAGGGCTGAAGCACATGGCCAGCTCCATCGTTCCGGGCATCTACCACGAAGACGCGTTGGACCTGAAGGTCCCGGTGTCCACCGAGGACGCCTACGAGATGGTCTACCGCCTGAGCCGGGAGGAGGGATTGCTGGTGGGGCAATCCTCCGGCGCCGCCATGGTGGCGGCCATGGACATCGCCCGGCGACTGACCCACGGCACCGTGGTCGCGGTGTTTCCCGACTTCGGCGCGCGTTACATGACGACGAACCTCTGGACCACCTGGAAGGAAAGCCTTGACGTCGGCAACGTGTACTTTTCCATCTGACGCACGCGCGCCGGACCGGACCGGCGCCGGCGCGCGACCTGAACGGCCATGATCATTCGCTGTCCGAACTGTTCCACGACCTACAAGGTGGACGGCAGCGTCCTCGACGCGCCCAAGCCGAGCTTCCGCTGTTCCCGGTGCAAGCACGTGTTCTCCGTCCACGTGCGCCTGCAGTTGGACGACGAGGCGCCCGACGCGGCTTCCGAAGCCACGAGCCCCGCGCCGGAGACGGATCCGGACCCTGCCCAAGGCGCGCCGGACCCGGCCGGCGACACGGCGGACGCGGACCTCGAAGCGGCCCCGGACCTCCAGCCCGGCGAAGCGGCCGAGTTCCCCTTTGCTCAACAGGAGGTATCCGGCGAAGCACCCTTGGCGGTGGACGACAACGTCGCCGGGGAAACGGCTGTCGAGGACGTGGACGACGTGGCCGGGACGCCCGCGGCGCAAGCCGCCGGGCCGCCGGACCGGGTTCCCGAGGAAGACGTCGAGGAATTCGGCGCGGAGGAACCCGCGTCGCGCAACCCCGAACTCCCCTACCCGGAGTTCGATACCGATCCCGGGGAGACGCCGCCGCCGGACGAGCCTCGGATGCTCACGTTCGAGCATGAGAGCGGCACGGGCGCCATGGACGTGGAGCCGGACCGTCCGCGGCCGGACTTCGAGATCGACGATGACTTCCTGATCCCACCCAAACGTGAAACGCCCCCGCCGCCACCCCTGTCCGAGACGAGAGGCTCGGTCGTGCCCTTCGTGAGTCTCATCGGGCTCATCCTGTTCGCCGCGGGTCTGGTGACGCTGATCCACATGATCAATCCCCAGCCGCTGGACAACCTGCTGCGGCGGATACCCTGGTACGGCACCGCCGTCTTCGACAGCAAGCACTACCAGAGCACGGTGGTCTTCGAATCGCTGGTGTCGGGGGTGCGACCGGTCCTCAACCGGACGGAGGTCTTCGTGGTCTCCGGCAAGCTGGTCAACCGGAACGACCAGAGCATCCGCCAGGTTCAGATCGAGACTCAACTCTTCGATGCGGAAGGGAAGCAGGTGGGACGGCAGGTGACCTTCGTGGGCAACGCCATTTCAGCCAAGATCATCGCGGACATGAGCCTGCGCGAGATCTCGCTGCTGCAGAGCCTCAAGCCGCAAAGCGCTTACCACATCCCGCCCAACGGGTCGGCGGACTTCACGATCGTCTTTCCCAAGCCCGAGGCGGCGGTGGCATCCTTCAGTTGCCGGGTGCTCGCAGCCGACGGCGGCGCCGCCTAGCGACCCGCCCCGCCCTCAGTCTTTCTTGGAACCGTCGCCCTCGCCCTTCTCGGCGGCGGTGACGTCGATCTCGTCCGGCTCGTGGAGCGACTTGCGGAAGCTCTTGATCCCCTTGCCCAGACCCTGGCCGAGCTCCGGCAGCCTGCGGCTGAAGAGCACCAGGATGATCACGAGGATGATCAGCAGCTCCCATATACCCAAGCCAAACATGATTCCCACTCTAGCCGAAACAAGGCGTGATTGACAGCCGCCGGGCGGCCGCCGTAACGAGACTCCGGGGGAGCGCGCGGAATTTCCCGTCGCGGCGCAATGTGGCCGCTACGCGTAGGCGGCCACGGGCGCGCAGGTGCACACCAGGTTGCGGTCGCCATAGGCGTTGTCCACCCGTCCCACCGGAATCCAGAACTTGCGCCGCCGCACCCACTCCAGCGGGAACGCCGCCTTGTCCCGGGAATAAGGGTGCGGCCAGTCGTCCGAGAGCAGGTGCGGGGCGCTGTGAGGCGCGTTCTTGAGCACGTTGTCCCGCGGGTCGGCGGCGCCGGTCTCGATCTCGCGGATCTCCTCGCGGATGGCCAGCATGGCGTCGCAGAAGCGGTCCAGCTCCTCGCGCGACTCGCTCTCGGTGGGCTCGATCATCAGCGTGCCCGCCACGGGCCAGGACATGGTGGGCGCGTGGAAGCCGTAGTCCATGAGGCGCTTGGCCACGTCTTCCACGGTGACGTCGGCCGACGCCTTGAACGGACGCACGTCGACGATGCACTCGTGGGCCACCATGCCGTTCTTCCCGCGGTAGAGGATACCGTAACCGGACGACAACCGGTGCGCGACGTAGTTGGCATTGAGCACCGCCACCTGGGTGGCCCGGGTGAGGCCCGCGGCGCCCATCATGGCGATGTACGCCCAGGATATCGGCAGGATGCCGGCGCTGCCCCAGGGGGCCGAAGACACCGCGGTGATGCCGCCCGCCGGACCGCATTCGGGGACCGCCCCGTGGGAAGGGAGATAACCCTTGAGGTGCTCCGCCACTGCCAGCGGCCCGACACCCGGACCGCCCCCGCCATGGGGGATGCAGAAGGTCTTGTGCAGGTTCAGGTGGCAGACGTCCGGACCGATGCGCCCCGGCCGGCACAGGCCCACCAACGCGTTCAGGTTGGCGCCGTCCAGGTAGACCTGTCCGCCGCGCTCGTGGACGATGCGGCAGATCTCGGTGATGCCCTCCTCGAACACGCCGTGGGTGGACGGATAGGTGACCATCAGGGCACCGAGCCGGCCGCCGGCACGGTCCGCCTTGGCGCGCAGGTCGTCCAGGTCGATGTTGCCGTCCTCGTCGCAGTCCACCACCACCACGCGCATGCCCGCCAGCACCGCGCTGGCCGGATTGGTGCCGTGGGCGGAGCTGGGGATGAGGCAGACGTCGCGCCCTCCCTGGCCGTTGGCGGCGTGGTGCTTCCGGATCACCAGCAGGCCCGAGTACTCTCCCTGGGAGCCGGCGTTGGGCTGCACCGACACCGCCGCGAAGCCCGTGACCGCCGCGAGCCACTCCTCCAACTGCGTGATGAGGCGCCGGTAGCCGCGGCTCTGGTCCGCCGGCGCGAAGGGATGCATGCGGGCGAACTCGGGCCAGGTCACGGGGATCATCTCGGTGGTGGCGTTGAGCTTCATGGTGCACGAACCCAGCGGGATCATGGACTGCGCCAGGCTCAGGTCCTTCGCCTGGAGCTCCGCCATGTAGCGCAGCATCTGGGTCTCGGAATGGTGGCGGTTGAACGCTTCCGCTTCCAGGTAGCCGCTCCGGCGCACGCACGCGTCGGGCAGGTGCACGCGCGCTTCTCGCGCAACGGCCGCCGCAAGGTCTTCATCCGCCGGCGCCGCCCCGAACGCTTCCAACAGTTCGCCGAGGTCCTCCACCGCGGTGGTCTCGTCCAGGGACACGTGCAACTGTCCCTCGGACGGCCGCCCGAGGTTGATGCCGCGCTCCGCCGCGGCCTGCCGGATGGCGCCGGCGCGTTCCGCGCCGGCATCGACGCGCACCGTGTCGAAGAAGCTGTCGGCGGCCAGCGAAAAGCCCGCGGCGCGGAGCCGTTGCGCCAGGAAGGACGTGTGGCGGTGCACCCGCTCGGCGATGTTCCTGAGCCCGGCGGGGCCGTGATAGACCGCGTACATGGACGCCATCACCGCCAGCAGCACCTGCGCGGTGCAGATGTTGCTGGTGGCCTTCTCGCGGCGGATGTGCTGCTCGCGGGTCTGCAGCGCCAGCCGCAGGGCGCGCTCGCCGTGGGCGTCCCGGGACACCCCCACCAGGCGGCCCGGCATCATGCGCTTGTAGCGCTCGCGGGTGGCGAGGAAGCCGGCGTGGGGACCGCCGAAGCCCATGGGCACGCCGAAGCGCTGCGCGCTGCCGACCACCACGTCCGCGCCCATTTCCCCAGGCGGCGTGAGCAGGCAAAGGCTCAGGAGGTCGGTGGCGACGATGCCCACCTGCCCGCCCTCGCGGCACCGCCGCAGGAACCCATCGAGGTCCGGGATGGCGCCGCTCGCCGCCGGATACTGGATGAAGGCGGCAAACGCATCCGCCGGAAGATCGGCGCCGGCCGCGCCGGTCACCAGCTCCACCCCGATGGGCAGCGCGCGCGTGCCCACCACATCCACCGTCTGGGGAAAGACGTCCTCGCACACGAAGAGCTTCCGGCGCCCCTGCTTCTCGGCGTTCAACGCCAGGAACACGGCCTCGGCGGCCGCCGTTCCCTCGTCGAGCATGGAGGCGTTGGCGATGTCCATGGCCGTGAGGTCGGTGACCATGGTCTGGAAGTTCAGCAGCGCCTCCAGGCGCCCCTGGGAGATCTCCGGCTGGTAGGGCGTATAGGCGGTGTACCAGCCGGGATTTTCGAGGATGTTCCGGAGGATGACGGCGGGCGTATGACAGTCGTAGTAGCCCATCCCCAGGCAGGAACGGGCGGGCCGGTTGTCGGCGGCGATGGCGCGCGCCGCGCTCAGGAGCTGCTCTTCGGTCAGGGGCTCGGGCAGGTCCAGGGTGTCCGGAAAGCGGATGTTCCCGGGAACCGCCCGCCGCACCAGTTCTTCGAGGGAATCGAGGCCCAGGACGGCGAGCATCTCCCGCACTTCCGCCGCGCCCGGACCGATGTGCCGTGACGAAAACAGCTCCCGAAACGAATTCCTGTGATCTGTCGGGTCCACGGCGGTCTCCTCCAGCGCGGTGCGTCAAGCGCCGTCGTCGTCCTCATCCGGCTGTCCTTCGCAGTGCTCCTTGTACTCCTCGTCGTTCATGAGGTCGTCGAGCTCGCTGACGTCGGACATGGTCACCTTGATGATCCACCCCTCGCCGTAGGGGTCCTCGTTGACAAGCTCCGGAGTGTCCGCCAGCGCGTCGTTGACCTCGACCACGGTGCCGCTCACGGGCGCGTAGAGGTCCGACACCGCCTTCACGGACTCCACCGCGCCGAAAGGGTCGTCCTTGCTGATGGTCTCCCCCATCGCCGGCGCCTCCACGTAGACCACGTCCCCCAGCTCGTTCTGGGCGAAATCGGATATGCCGATGACGGCGCCGTCCGCGTCCTCCACCAGCACCCACTCGTGCTCCCTCGAATACCGCAGACCCTTGGGGTACTCCATCGATTCCTCCTTCGCGGCCGGCCGGTTCGCTACCGGACGAACGGCACGCGGACGATGCGGGCGCGCGCCCGCCTGCGGCGGATTTCCACCTCCACCTCGGTGTCCGGCGCCGCCGCCTCCGGCGCGACGTAACCCAGCGCGATGGCCTTGCCCAGGGTAGGCGACAGGGTCCCGCTGGTGACCCGCCCCACTTCGCACCCTTCGCGCCAAATCGGATAGCCCTGGCGGGCGATGCCCGCCTCTTCCATCATCAGGCCGGTCAAACGCCGGGTGAGCGGCTCCTTCCGCGCCAATACTTCCGAGCCGATGAACGGCCCCTTGTCGAGCCTGGTGACCCAGCCGAGCCGGGCTTCCAACGGCGTCGTGGTCTCGTCCAGCTCATGTCCGTAGAGCGAGTAGCCCTTTTCCAAACGCAGGGTGTCGCGCGCGCCCAGGCCGGCCGGCTCCACGTCGCCGGCCGCCGTGAGGGCGTCCCACAGCGCTGTGCCGTCACCCCCGGCACAGTAAAGCTCGAAGCCGTCCTCCCCGGTGTAGCCGGTGCGCGAGATGATGCAGCGGATCCCGTTCACGTCGCCATTGGCGAATTGGAACGGCTTGAGCGACGGCAGCTCCGCCGCGGTCAGCGGTTGCAGGATCGCCGCGGCGGCGGGCCCCTGGAGGGCCAGCAGCGCGTAGGCGTCGCTGACGTTCTCCACCGTCACGTCGTCATCCGCGTGGTCCGCCAGCCACTTGAAATCGACGTCGGCGCGGGAGGCGTTGACGCACAGCAGATAACGCGCCTCCTCCAGACGGAAGATCACCAGGTCGTCGATCACGCCCGCGCGTTCGTTCAGCAACAGCGTGTACTGCGCCTGCAACGGCCGCAGGCGCGCGACGTCGTTGGCGGTGACCCGCTGGCAGAACCGCGAAGCGCCGGCGCCCGTGACCTCCAGCTCCCCCATGTGGCTCACGTCGAAGAGCCCGGCCCCGGAGCGCACGGCCGCGTGCTCGGCCGCAATGCCGCGGTACTGGACCGGCATCTCCCAGCCCGCGAACTCCACCATGCGCGCGCCCAGCGCCCTGTGCCGCCCATGCAGCGGCGTCTTTCTGAGTTCCTTGCCTTGAACTTCTTCCGCCATGGTCGCGGGCCTCGGGGCCGACCGTACCGTCGCCGCGGAGTTGCTGCTGCCTTCTATGCGACGGAACGCCGCGCCGACAGGAGCGTGTTGGACAAGAGCATGCAGATGGTCATGGGGCCGACGCCGCCCGGCACGGGCGAGATCCACGACGCACGCTCCCGCGCGGCCTCGAACTCCACGTCGCCCGCGAGTTTCCCGGTGGGCAGCCGGTTGATGCCCACGTCGATGACCACGGCGCCGGGCTTGATCCACTCGCCGCGGATGGCGTGGGTCTTGCCCACCGCCGCCACCACCACGTCCGCCCGGCCCACCTCGCCGGCGAGATCCGCGGTGCGCGAATGACAGAGCGTGACCGTGGCGTGCCGCTCCAACAGCATCAGCGCCACGGGCTTGCCGACGATGTTGCTGCGTCCCACCACCACCGCGTTCCTGCCCTTGAGCGCGCAGCCCACGGAGTCCAGCATGCGCATGATCCCCAGCGGGGTGCACGGTCTGAAACCCTCCCCGCCGGAGAGCAGCAAACCCTGGTTCACCGGGTGAAATCCGTCCACGTCCTTGTCCGGCGACACGGCCTGCAGGATGCGCGCGCCGTCGACGTGGTCCGGCAGCGGCAGTTGCACGAGGATACCGTGGACGGCCGGATCGTCATTGAGTCGGGCGATCAGGTCCAGCAACTCGTGCTCCGGCACCGACGCCGGCAGCAGATGCTCCACCGAGCGGATGCCCACCTCCGCGCACGCCTTCTCCTTGTTGCGCACGTACAGCCGCGACGCGGGGTCGTCTCCCACCAGCACCACCCCCAGACCGGGCACGACTCCGTGGTCGTTCCTGAGCCGCTGGGCGGCCACGCGCACCTCGTCGCGCACCTGTTGCGCCACCGCCTTGCCGTCGATGATCATGGTCCTGCGCCTCGGTCCAGTATTCGATCAATGGATTAAGAAATCGGTAACACGCCGTTGAAACGAGGTCAATGAATTGACGCGAAACCCGTGTGAACGCCCCCTTCTTGACACCTCGGGGGTGCTCACGTACCAATGAATTGATGGTCATCGGCGTCCCCAAGGAGTTGAAAACCGAAGAGAATCGGGTGGCGCTGACACCCGCGGGGGCGGCGGCCTTCATCACCCACGGCCACCAGGTGGTGGTGGAACGCAACGCCGGCAGGGGCAGCCACATCGCCAACCGCGCCTATACCGCCGCCAGCGCCACGGTGGTGGAGCGGGCGCGGGAGGTGTGGGAACGGGCCGACCTCGTGATGAAGGTCAAGGAGCCCGTGAGCGAGGAGTTCGCCTCCCTGCGACCGGGGCTGGTGCTGTTCACCTACCTCCATCTCGCCGCCCAACCCGAATTGACCCGAGCCCTGTGCGACCGGGGCGTCACCGCCCTGGGCTACGAGACCATCGCGCTGGACGACGGCTCGCTGCCGTTGCTGACGCCCATGAGCGAGATCGCCGGGCGCCTGTCCCTGCAGGTGGGGGCATGGTGCCTCCAGGCCGAGCACGGCGGACGCGGCGTGCTCCTGGGCGGCGCCTCGGGGGTGCGGCCGGGCAAGGTGGTGGTGCTCGGCGCCGGCACCGTGGGCGCCTCCGCGTGCCAGGTGGCGGCGGGCATGGGCGCCGACGTGAGCGTGCTGGACGTGAACCCGGCGCGGCTGCGCTACATCCACGACATCCTGGGCGGGCGGCTGACCACCCTCATGTCCAACCGCGCCAACCTCGAAGAGGAGATCGTCGACGCCGACCTGCTCATCGGCTCGGTGCTCATCACCGGGGACCGCACGCCCATGCTCCTGCCGCGGGACCGGGTGCGGCAGATGAAGCGCGGCGCCGCCATCGTGGACGTGTCCATCGACCAGGGAGGGTTCGCCGAGACCTCGCGGCCCACGACCCACCGGGACCCCATCTACGTCGAGGAACGGGTGGTGCACTACTGCGTCACCAACATGCCGGCGCTGGTGCCCCACACCTCCACCCATGCGCTGACAAACGCCACCCTGTCCTACGGCCTGGCCATCGCCGACAAGGGCCTCCAGCGGGCGATGCGGGAGAGCACGCCGCTGGCCCGGGGCCTCAACGTCCACGACGGGCGGGTGACCCACGGCGGCGTCGCCGGCGCCCTCAACCTGCCGCTGACCCCGGTGGCCGAGGTGCTCTGCGTATGAGACTCGTGACCCGGCCCGATTTCGACGGCATCGTCTGCGGCGCGCTGATCACCGCGGTGGAAGACATCGATGCCTACCTCTTCGTCGAGCCCAAGTTCATGCAGGACGGCGCCGTGGACGTCCGCCCGGGCGACATCATCGCCAACCTCCCCTACCGCCCGGCGTGCACCCTGTGGTTCGACCATCACTTCACCAACGGGGCCGCGGGCTTCGACCGGCCCGTGGTGCCGGGCCGCGGCGCCTTCCGGCTCGCGCCCAGCGCCGCGCGCGTGGTGTTCGAGTACTACTCGGAGGTGCCGAGCGCCTCGGCGGCACGCTACCCCTCGGGTCTCGACATGATGCGCACCGACCGGTTCACGGCGTTGCTCGAGGACACGGACAAGATCGACGGCGGCTATCTCACGCGCGAGGACGTGCTGCACCCCGCCGGCTACGTGCTCGTCTCCATGACCATTTACGGCAAGGACGGCGACGAGGAACCCTACTGGCGCCGCCTGATCCAACTGATCCGCGACCGCCCCCTGGAAGAGGTGCTCCGGGACCCCGAGGTCCACCGGCGCTGCGCGCGCGTCCTCGGCCTCCAGGAACGACTGCGGCGGCAGCTCCTGGAGCACGCCGAGCTGCGCGGCAACGTTATCTATCTCGACCTGCGCGGCGCCGAGGACCTCACCGACGCCAACCGCTTCCTGGTCTACACGCTCTTCCCCGAGGGGAACATCTCCATGAAGGTCTCGCACGATCCGCAGCGCGCCGGCACCACCGCCATCTCGGTGGGCTACAACATCTTCAACACCACCTCCACGGTCAACGTCGGCGACCTGCTCAGCCACTACGGCGGCGGCGGCCACCGGGTGGTGGGGTCCTGCCGGGTGCCGGACGCGGACGCGGGACGCGCCATGGACGCCATCCTGCGCCACATCACCGAGTCATAGCGTCCCGCGGCACGGATACACTCATGCAACCTCGGATTCCATGGCTCCGTTCGTCATGTCCTCGTACCCCGAGGCGCACATGGGTCACCCGGGACCCCGGGATCCGGCGGAGGCTTCCATGTCCAACCCTTCCACGCGCAATGCCAAGGTAGTGCGCATCGACGAGGCCCTCGCCGAACTGGCGGCCATCAACGCGGAGATCCGCCACAAGGGCTGCATCGAGGGCGACGGCTTCAACGTGGGCCTGGTCTCGTTCGCGTCCACCACGGCGGCGGACCCGCGCCAGATCGTCCACGACGACAAGGACGTGGTGTGCCACGTGCTGCGGGGACGGGGGCGGCTGCGGGCCGGCGGCGAGGTGACGCCGCTCCAGGCCGGCATGCTGTGCCACATTCCCGCGGGCGTGCCTCACGATTTCGCGGCGGAAGAAGGCGAGCTGGTGCTGTGCTATTCGCTCATCACCACAAGACCGTAGTGTCCTCCCGCGCGGGTTGTCGATGAATTCGCGGGACACGACACCGGCGCGAGCCGCCGGGTTCGCGCTGGCGCTGCTCCTGGCGGCAGGGTGCTCGGGCGGCGGCGCGCGCACGCCCGTACCCGAGCCGCGTTACGCGCAGCCGGCGAACCTGGTGGAGATCGTCAGCGAGTTCCAGCGGCTCGGACGCGACGACGTGTACCGGTTCGACGTGCCCAAGGACGTCACCGGCACCAGCATCCTCAAGGCTACCCTGCTGCGCTTGGCGGACTTCGAGCGCAAGCACGGGAACGGGTACAGCGACATCGTGGGGTTCACCCGGGCCACCGCCTACGAGCGCCTGAGAGACTACCCGCGCGCGCTCCGCCACTACCGCGGCGTGGCGCGCGCCGGGGGCGAGCTGGCGGAAACGGCGCGCCGCCGCATCGACGCCCTCGAGACGTTCCAGCGCATCGCGGCGACCACCCTCCCGGCGGGCGATCCGTCCGAGTACATCAAGGCGCTGGACGAGCGCGTGCGCGCATGGAGCGCATTGGTGGAACGCCATGCGGGTACGCCCCTGGCGTCCCTGGCCCGGGTGGAGGCGGAACGCGTCGACCGCGCCAAGGTCGCCTTCGTCGAACTCAACCGGCGCGGCCTGAACGACGGCGACGAACTCGTCGCCCTGGCCTACAGCGAGCTCCTGTCGCGGCATCGGGAGAGCAGAAAGTATCACCGCCACGTGTTGGACTTCGGCGACTACCATGCGGACCTGGCGCGGGAGTATGCCCTGCTGAACGAGCCCGAGGGCCTTGCTTTCGACCTGAAGACCTTCGAGGGCTTCACCCAGTCGGCCATGAAGCTCTACGCCGAAGTGGCACAGCAGGACGGCGCACCGGAAAAGCTCGAAGCCAACGGCAAGATCGAGGCCCTGAAAGGCTTGATGGAGCAAATGCGGAGGCGCAGCCGATGAGGGTCGCCGCGTTCCTGATATGCCAGATCCTGGCACTGCCGGCCGTCGCCGGCGCGCAGATCGGCGGCGGCGCGCATCCGCGGATGCTGGACCCCCTGCACGGCTTCGATCCCTTCGCGCCCGTGGCGACTTCCGCGCGCTACTTTCCCGACCAGATCGAACAGCGCGCGCGCCGGGCGCTGCGGGACGCTCTGGGCCGGCGCGGATCGAAGCTGCCCGGCCATGTGCGCTACATCGAGGAAAGGGACCGCGAACTGGAGGCTCGCGGCGACCCGGCGAGCGGACTGAGCCACTCCCTTCAGGACCTGCGCCACGCCGGCCTCGCCGACCGCGACGCCTACCGGAAAGCGCTGCAAGAAGCCCTGGAGACCGCTTCCAGCGACGCGCGGCGCCGGTTCCTCCGCGCGCGCCTGGCCGGGGACGAACTGGAACAGGCCGACGCGCTCGTGGCCGAGAGCGACATCGGCCGCTGGAACGAGCTGCTGAACCGCATGCTCGGCTCCGTGGACCTGATCGGATGGGTATCGGGCTCGTATCTCACCGCCGCCGTGGACACCGCCTTCGCCGGGTTGTTCCGCGGCCGCGAGCCGCGCATGCCCGCCGCCGAGCGCAAGGCTCTCGTCCTTTACAAACGCTTTCTCGCGCGTTTCCCCGACCACTCGCAGAGCGGCGCGGCAAGGCAGAAGGTCGCCGCGCTCGAAGCGAAGAAGACGGTGGTGTGGCTCCACCGGCACGACACCCGGGCGAGGCTGGCGCTGGCGGAGGACCGGATCGACGACGCGGAGTTCCATGCCCGGCTGGCGGCGGCGGTGGCGCCGGAAGCGGAAACGGTGAAGGAGCGGCTCCGGGAGATCGAGGCGGCGCGGAAAACGCGCGATGAAGGACGACGCCAGGTCAACTCGGTGGCCGATGCCGACGACCTCTCCGGCCTCGACGCCGAGCAACGGAAGGAGACTCGCGCGCTGCTTTACGCCCTGGTCCGGAGGGACGCCGCGGCGGCGCGGGAGCAGGCGGAGGAGATGGCGCGGCGCTACGCCGGCGAGCGCCTGGGCGCCGTCGCCCGGGACGTCGCCGCCGTCGCCCTGGAGATGGACGGCCGGCACGCGGACGCCAAGCGCACTCTCGCGGCCATCGCGCGCGCCGCCCCCTCCGAGCGCTCCGGCGAACGCGCGCGCATTCTTCTCGACAGTCCGGAATACAACCTCCGCGGGGCCTACGACCGGGAGCACGCGCGCTACCGCCTGGCGCAGGTACGGTTCGCGCTCCTGGGAGAGAACTTCCTGGAAAAGAACGCCATGATCGGGGCGGCCCCCATCATCACTCATGGCATCGCCGGCGCCGCCACCCTGGGCGCCGCCAACGTCCTCATGGTGACCAGCAACCTGCTGGAAATGCTCAGCGGCAACCCGGTGTCGAACCAGACGGTGGTCGACGCCGCCGCCCGCGCTGCCCGTGCCCGGCCGAAGTCCGAGGAGTCGGGAGACATCTACCAGGCGCTGGGCGATGCCTACAGGAGCCAGGGCCATCCGCACAAGGCGGTCCAGTACTACCGCCTTTCCGGGAAGACCCCGGCGGACAAGGTCCGGGAACTGGAGGAAGAAGCCGGACGGTCGCTGTTGCGCGCCGCCGAGGGGACCGGGTCCAGGCCCCGGCAACGGGCGCTCTACGCCGCGGTGCTGGGACACTACCCCGAGACTCCCGCGGGCGAGGAGGCCAAGGGGCTGCTGGCGCGTCTGGTGGCGCCGAAGAACCGCGGCCTCCGCCTCAGCAAAGAGTACCTCGCGGAGAACCCGCGCCTCCACGGCCCCGAGGCGCTCGGACTCAAGCCGGCGCTGTTCGACGGCAGGGTCCACAACCTGGAGCTGGCCGAAGCCGGGCTCAACGTCCTGGGCCGTGACGCGGTCCTCCTGCGCTACGACACCCCCTGGGGTGCGCTGACCCGTACCTACCCGGTGGCGCGGTCGCGCATCGAAGGCCTGGAGATGCTGCTGCGTGAGAAGCGCTACGAACTGGGCGCGCGCGGGGCCGGCGAACCGGTTGGAATGGACGGGCTCGAAGACTATCCCGCACGCCTGATGCGGTTCGAGCCCGGCGACCCGGACGCCTCCGACCTCGATTTCATCCGCGAGACCGGCGCGGCCGCACGCGACGGCTCCGCCATCCTCGACCATGAGCTGCTGAGCGCGAAGGAAACCGACCCCCAGCGCGCCTACGGCCTGCCCGCGGTCCGCGGCAGCGTTACCGCGGCGGGAGTCAGCGTGCGCGCCGACGCGCCCGATTCCATCCTCGCCGACGAACTGGTGGTGGGCAACGACGCCGTCAGCCCCTACGCCGGAGTGCGACTGCCCATCCCCCTCCTCAAGGACTTCGTCCCCGTCGACTTCCTGCTGCGCGCCCGCCCCGGCCTCCCCTCCCTCACCCCCCAGATCCGCAAGCCGGACGAGTCGCTGGACGACGCGCACCTGTACCGGTAAGCAGCATAACACTCACGTCATTCTCACGGACGCGGGAAGATGGACTCCCGCTTTCCAGGCTGTGTCAATACTCCACTCGGACACAGAAAGGTGCCCACCCCCCGAATCGTCATTCCCGCGGAAGCGGGAATCCAGGGGTTGGGAGGAGACAAACGGCGGTATCCCCCACGCCACCGCCCCTGGATTCCCGCTTCCGCGGGAATGACGTTCAGTGACGCGAGTGCCCCGCGAGTCTTGACGCAGTCTGTTCCGCGGGAATGACGTTTCGGGGCGCCGTGCTTCCAGCTTGAGTGGAGTTTGACACAGCCTGTTCCGCGGGGGTGACGGAGAGGCGGGGCCGTCGCCCGGGAGGTCCCGGTTCTGGCATTGGGAGGCAATATTCCCTATGCTGGCCGAGCAACGCACAGTCCGTTTCCGCGCAAGCCGCAGGAGGAAATCATGAGAACCGAACTTTCGCCCAAGAGCATTCCGGACCCCCGCCCGCGCTACACTCAGGGCATCCTGGCGGAAGGCAAGCGCCTGCTCTTCATCGCCGGCCAGACCGGAGTCGACGCCGACAACAACGTCGTGGGCAAGGGCGACGTGGCGGCCCAGACCGAGCAGGTCCTCCAGAACATGAAGGCGGTGCTGGACGAGGCCGGGGCCAGCTTCGCCGACGTCGTCAAGATCACCACCTACATTACCGACCCGCGCTTTCGGGACGGCATCACCCCGGCACGAAACAAGTATTTCGGTGAAAATCCGCCCGCCAGCACGCTTGTGGTGGTCAGCGGCCTGGCCGACCCGGACTACCTGGTGGAAATAGAGGCCATCGCGGTACTGCCGGACTGATCCACCCGGACACGGTGTGTTGACGCCGTAGTTTATGGACTCAGAGCCCCCTCGACCCGTCGAGGGGGCTCTGAGTCCAAGGACGCCTTCACAAACTGATCAGAGCCTACGGCTTGACGATGAGCGACGGCCCCTCCGCGGCTTCCTGCTTCTCCTGTTCCTTGTAGAGACCGACGCTGCGCATCACCAGGGCTTCCAGTAGCGGCACCCCCAGGTTTCCCAAGTCGCCGTCGCGGATGGCCAGCGCGACGCGCATGATCTGCCGGGCCTGATCTTGCCGGCCGGAGGCGTGGAGGTGGTAGGCGGCGTCTTCCAGGCGCGCCTCGAACACCGGCGCGGTTTCTTCGCCCAGGAAGAGGCCCTGGACGGCCTCCCGCAGGACGCCCCGGAAACGCTCCTCCTTCTGCATGGGATTGAGCACGATGCGGCTGTGTTCGTTTTCGTCGAGGCGCTGGAGCCAAGGTTCCATCAGCTCCTTTTCCACGAACCACGTGAGCAGCTCCGGTTCTTCCAGAAGCTTGTCGGAGACTTCCGACAGGGACGTCGATTCGATGCCCTCGACGTTCATGGCGTCGAAGACCGGATGGGCACGTTCGGCGGGCTTGGCGGTGGTGAGGCGGCTGCGCAGTACGGGGTAGTCGGCGACCCCCTCGCCGGGGGTGTCCTTCACCTTCTGGTAGGCGTCGTGCAGCAGCCAGTCGGCGTATTCCCACGGCACCTGGGTGACGGAGACGCCCACCTGGGCCTTCATCTCCTCCATCATCTGCCGCAGCTCCTTGCGCCGCATGACGGTTCCGCCCAGCCGTTCGAGCCCGCGGCGGTCGTTCACGGCCGCCTGCAGCACCATCAGCCCGCCGAGCTGCGGGCGCGCCAGGATCACCATGCGCGAGCCGGCTCCGGTGACGGACGACAGGTAACCCTCGATCTCCGGGGCGAGACTGAAGGTCGTACCCGTCGCCCCCTGCGGCTCCTCGGGCTCGGCCGCGACCAGTCCGGCCTGGGCCAGCTTGAACAGCGACCGGCGGACCTCGCGCCGCACCTCCTTGTGGCCGGCGCGGGGCTCGAGGCCCTTCAGCGCCTCCACCGATGCGGCGTCGCGGATGCGGCCGAGGAGGTTGGCGGCAGCCAGGGACACCGCGGTGTCGGCGCCGAACCGTTGCACGAGCGCTTCCACCACGGTCGCGTCCGGCGCTTCCGTCTCCAGCCCTTCCCGCCGGAGGTTGTTCATGCCGTCGCGCATGAGCTTCTGTCGCGTATTCTGCTTGGCCATCGTGTACTCTTGCCACATGGGGGCGGGTTTTCCAACGAAGCGGAGCGGGCATCCTGGAAGCGTTGGCGGCCGGTGCCACGGAAGTGGCGGACAGCGGGGGACACGGATACGGATGGAGGGCGGCCGCCACGGTGCGCGACCGCCAAGTATTGACTTGCCCCGCCCTCCCCGCTAATTCAGATGGAGCAACGGACGCGACGCAGCCCCTTACCTCCTCTGCGCTCCCCGTGCTTCCCGAGCGAGCGCGGCGCTCGCCGGAGATGCGGCATGGGCAGCGCGCCCGGCGCCACGACCGACGCCACGACTCTTCCCGCTCGGTTCCAACGCATTGGGAGACGACAGCGGTTGGGCTCCAAGGCGAGCCCGCCGGCCGTGGAAGGATGCAGGGGTGGCTCGGACTCTCCGGCAGACACCATCAAACAACGCGATTTCAGGAGGCACCATGGCAGACGGCACGATCGAACAGACCACCGAAAACGGCATTTCGCTCATCGAGTTGAACCACCCGCCGGTCAACTCGTACACGCACGAGATGCTGCGCGAGCTGGACGACGCGCTCATCAAGGCGCGCTTCGACGACGACACCCACGTCATCGTCCTCACCGGCAAGGGCGAGAAGTTCTTCTCGGCCGGGGCCGACATCAACATGCTCGGCACCCAGACCCTGTCCTACAAGGCCAACTTCGCGCTGCACGGCCACGAGGTGCTGATGCGCATGGAGAACACCCCCAAGCTGGTGATCGCGGCCATGAACGGCCACGCCATCGGCGGCGGCCTGGAGATCTCCATGGCCGCGGACATCCGCATCGCCAAGCGGGACGGCGGCCGGGTGGGCCTGGCCGAGGTGAACCTCGGGGTCATGCCGGGCATGGGCGGCACCCAGCGCCTTCCCCGCCTGGTGGGCCGGGCCACGGCCCTGGAGTTGTGCGCCACGGGCAAACAGGTGGCCTACGAGGAAGCCCTGGAAATGGGTCTCGTGCATTACATCTACGAGCGCGACACCTTCCTTGAGGACGTCATGGCCTACGCCAGGCAGTTCGTGCCGCCCAACAAGGCGAGCATGGCCGTGGGCAAGATCAAGCGCGCTGTCCACGCGGGGATCGACGTCTCGTTGCCCGAGGGGCTGGCGTTCGAGCGCGAGGTGCTGACCCAAACCTTTGCCAGCGAAGACGGCAACGAGGGGGTCGCGGCGTACCTGGGGAAGCGCACGGCCAAGTTCAAGGGCCTTTAGGCGACAAGAGGACCGTCTCGCGGCGGCGGACCCTCGGCGGCACCGCCGTGGCGCGGTCGAACGATCGGCCCCACACTCAACCATCCGGAGGTATCGAATGTCCAAGCTGTTGATCGGCGGCGAACTCGTCGACGCCGTGAAGAAAGAAACCTACGAAGTACGCAACCCGGCCACCGGCGAGCTGGTGGACCACGCGGCCAAGGGCTCCGAAGAGGACGTGCGCCAGGCCGTGGACGCCGCCGGGGCGGCCTTCAAGGAATGGTCCGACACCACTCCCGAGGACCGGGGCAAGGCGCTGGAGAGCGCGTGCGCGCTGATCCAGGAGCGCAGCAAGGACATCGCGACGCTGTTGACCCAGGAACAGGGCAAGACCCTGTTCGAGGCGGGTCTGGAGATCCATCACCTGATCCACGGCCTGGAGTTCTACGCCGGGTTGGCCTCCAAGGTGCGCGGCTCCCACGTGCCGCTGCCGCAGAAGAACGCGTACGGCATGGTGGTGCGTCAGCCCATCGGCGTGTGCGGCGCCATCGTGCCGTGGAACTTCCCGCTGACGCTCATGGGCACCAAGGTGGGGCCGGCACTGGCGGCGGGCAACACCATCATCGTGAAACCGGCCTCCACCACGCCGCTGGCCACGGCCCTGTGCATGGAGCTGATCGCGCAGGCCACCTACGCCGGCGGCAAGAAGAGCATGCCCGCGGGCACGGTGAACTACGTCAGCGGGCCGGGCGGCTCGGTGGGCGAGGAGCTCCTGAGCAACCCGCGCATCCGCCGCATCGCCTTCACCGGTTCCACTCCCATCGGGCGCCACGTCATGGAGGTGGCCGGCCGGGAGATCAAGCGGGTCACCCTGGAGCTCGGCGGCAGCGACCCCATGATCGTCATGGAGGACGCCAACGTCGACCTCGCGGTGAAGATGGCGGACATCGGGCGCTACTTCAACTGCGGCCAGATGTGCCTGGGCGTCAAGCGGTTGTTCGTGCACGAGTCCGTCGCCGATGACTTCGTCGGCAAGCTCGCCGCGGCGCTGCAGAAGAAGACCGTGGGCGACGGCATGAAGAAGGAAAGCCGCATGGGGCCGCTCCACGTCGACTACCAGCGCACCGAGGTGGAGGAGCAGGTGGAGGACGCCAAGGCGCGCGGCGCCAAGGCGGTGGCGGGCGGCGCCCGGCCGGAGGGCGACGAGTTCCGGAACGGCCACTTCTACCTGCCCACGCTGCTCACGGACGTGCCCGACGACGCGCGCATCGCCACCGAGGAGTGCTTCGGCCCGGCCCTCCCGGTGTTCACCTTCAAGGACATCGACGAGGCCATCGAGCGCGCCAACGCCTCGGAGTTCGGCCTGGGCTCGTCCATCTGGACCAGCAACATGAAGTACGCCAACAAGGCCATCGACCGGCTCGAGGCGGGCAACGTGTGGGTCAACTCGCTCCACTACGGCTACGACGAGCTGCCCTTCGGCGGCGTCAAGTCCAGTGGCGTGGGCCGCGAGCACGGACCCGAGGCGCTGGACTACTACCTGGAGCCCAAGGGCGTGGTGGTGGTCGACGTCTAGGAGGTTGCGCCCAACTCCCGGGTCTTGGATGACCCGTGAGTTGCGGAACATACGGGCAGGTCATTCCCGCGACCCAGGCTGTGTCAAAACTCGCGGGGCAAGGATGTCTCAAATGCGTCATTCCCGCTTTCGCGGGAATGACACATTCGTAACGTCTGTGCGTAGAGAATTCTGACACAGCCTGTTTCGCGGGAATGACGTTCTAGCAAGTGTCGCGCGGGTTGATGCAAGCACCCACCAATCTCTCCCGACCATCCAGCCGGGACCTGCGCCCGCTGCGGCGGCTCGCCGCGTACCTGACGCCCTATCCGATCCTGCTGGCCCTGGCCGCCGCGTCCCTGCTGGCGGCGGCCGTCGCCACGCTGGTCCTCCCCATCGCCGCCCGGCAGATCCTGGAAACCGGTTTTGACGAAGCGAACCGGGCGCTCATCAGCCAGCGCTTCCAGTTGCTTCTCGCCGTCATCGCGGTGCTGGCGGTGGCGTCGGCCAGCCGGTTCTACTTCGTCGCCCGGATCGGCGAGCGGGTGGTGGCGGACGTCCGCAAGCAGATCCATGCGCACGTGCTGCGCATGAACCCCACGTTCTTCGAGGTCACCCGCACCGGGGAGATCCTCTCGCGCCTGACCACGGACACGACCCTCATCCAGACCGTGATCGGCTCGGGCGCCTCCATGGCGCTGCGCAACCTGCTGATCTTCGCGGGCGGTTTCGTGATGCTCATCGTCACCAGCCCGCAACTCATGGGCTGGGTACTGCTGCTCATTCCCCTGGTGCTGCTGCCGATCCTGGTGCTGGGCCGCCGGGTGCGGCGCCTGTCGCGTGTCAGCCAGGACCGGGTGGCGGACACCAGCGCCCTGGCCGGCGAGAACCTTGACGCGGTCGAGACGGTGCAGGCCTTCACCCAGGAACACGCCGAGATGGACCGGTTCGGCGCGGCCACCGAAGCCGCCTACCAGGCCGCGCTGGTGCGCGTCCGCAGCCGGGCGCTGCTCATCTTCCTGGTGATCACGCTCATGTTCGGCGGCGTGGTGGGGGTTTTGTGGCTGGGCGCGGAAGCGGTGCTGAGCGGACGCATGTCCGCGGGGGTCCTGATCCAGTTCGTGTTCTACGCCATCTTCGTGGCCGGGTCCGCCGCGAGCCTGAGCCAGGTGTGGGGCGAAGTGCAGCGCGCCGCCGGGGCCACGGAGCGCTTGCTGGAGTTGTTGGAGGCGCGGCCGCTGATCACCGCGCCGGCGGCGCCCCTGCCCATGCCCGAGCCGCCCCAAGGCATCCTGGTCCTGGACGCGGTGGCGTTCCGGTACCCGTCCCGACCCGACGAACACGCGCTGGACGGGTTCTCGCTGACCGTCGAGCCGGGCGAGACCGTGGCTCTGGTGGGGCCGTCGGGGGCGGGCAAGAGCACCGTGTTCAAGCTGCTGCTGCGGTTCTACGATCCGGCGCGCGGTTCCATACGGCTGGACGGCATCGACCTCCGGGAGGCGGACCCGCGGGCCGCGCGCGGCCGCATCGGACTGGTGCCGCAGGAAACCGTGATCTTCTCCGCCAACGCCCGCGAGAACATCCGCTACGGCCGCCCTTCCGCCAACGACACGGAAGTGGTCGAAGCCGGCCGCGCCGCGTTCGCGGACGAGTTCATCCAGGGACTGCCCGAACGCTACGACACCTTCCTGGGCGAAAAGGGCCTGCGCCTCTCCATCGGCCAGCGCCAGCGCATCGCCATCGCCCGGGCCATCCTCCGGGACCCCGCCGTCATGCTCCTCGACGAGGCCACCAGCTCCCTGGACGCCGAGAGCGAGCACCTCGTCCACCAGGCCCTGGAACGCCTCATGGCCGACCGCACGACCCTCATCATCGCCCACCGCCTCGCCACCGTCCTCAAGGCCGACCGCATCGTGGTCATGGACCACGGCCGCATCGTCGCCACCGGCACCCACGAAGAGCTGATGAGCGGCGGCGGCCTCTACGCCCGGCTGGCGTCGCTGCAGTTCGCGCCGGAAGCATAGGATCCGTCTCCCGTCACAAGAGAAGCGCCGGCAATGGCGCCGCGCCAAGCCTGCTGCGCGATTCGACAAGACTGCCGGACGGGGACACCCTCGACCATCGCCTGCTGTCGCTGCCCCTCCACCTGGTCGGTCAAGCTCGACGGCCGGCAAGAGAATTTCGCGGCGAGTGACTAAGGGCGATCCTCGATGGCGCGGAGCACCGCGTCGCGCACCTTGTCGTAGTCGGCGGGGACGTCGATGGGGGTGTTGGGGTGGCGGGACGCCACATCCTCGAGGCGGCTCTCGTGGTACTTGATCTTGAACTCCGGGAACTTGAGGCCGTTGGCGGTGGAGATGACCACCACGCGTTCGTGCTTGCCGATGATGCCGCGGTCCACGAGCTTGAACAGCGCGGCCAGGGCGACGCCGGTGTGGGGGCAGTTGAACAGGCCGGTGCGGTCGGCGCGGGCGACGGCGTCGGCCAGCTCGTCCTCGGTGGCCTGCTCCACCACGCCGCCGAAGTACTGGAGGGCGCGGATGGCCTTCTGGATGCTCACCGGGTTGCCGATCTGGATGGCGCTGGCCAAAGTGGGCTGCGCCTGCACCGGTTCGAACTCGTCGAAGCCCTTGAGGTAGCTGCGGTAGAGAGGATTGGCGCGCTCGGCCTGGGCGCAGGCGATGCGCGGCAGCTTGGAGATCATGCCCAGGTCGTGCATGAGCTTGAACCCCTTGCCGAGGGCGCTGACGTTGCCCAGGTTGCCGCCCGGGATGACCACCCAGTCCGGCACCTGCCAGTCGAACTGCTGCGCCAGCTCCATGCTCACGGTCTTCTGCCCCTCCACCCTGAGGGAGTTCATGGAGTTGGCCAGGTAGATGTTGTGCCGCGTGCACAGCTCCCGCACCAGCGCCATGCAGCCGTCGAAGTCGGTGTCGATGGCCAGGGTCACGGCGCCGTGGGCGATGGGCTGGATGAGTTGCGCCGTGGAAACCTTGTTCTTGGGCAGGAACACGATGGCGCGGATGTCGGCCACGGCGCAGTACGCGGCCAGCGCCGCCGAGGTGTCGCCGGTGGAGGCGCACGCCACCGCGGGGATCTCGACCCCGTCCGACATCATCTGCCGCACCATGGACACCAGCACGGTCATGCCCAGGTCCTTGAAGGAGCCCGTGTGGCTGTTGCCGCACAGCTTGACCCAGAGGTCCTCGACGCCGATCTCCCTGCCCAGGCGCTCCGCCCAGAAGAGGTTGCTGCCTCCCTCCAGGGTCGACACCACGTTGGCGTCCTCCACGTCGGGACAGACCATCTCGCGCTTGCCCCACACCGAGCTGCCGTGGGGCCACTGGTTGCGCATCAACCGCTGGTCGAAGAGGTCGCGCCAATATTGCGGCGTGTGCTTCCGCAGGAGATCCAGGTCGTGGCGCACCTCCAGGAGATTGCCGCAGCGCGGGCAAGCGTAGATGATCTCCTTGAGGCTGTGGCGGCCCGGGCAGCCGGCGATGCACTGGAACCACGCCCGGTAGGGATCGGGTGGAGCCGCCTGGATCTTTCGCGCCTGCATGACTCGTCCTCTACTGCCAACGGTGGGTCGACGCAAGACCCGTGAAACGAACTCCATCGACCGCGCCGCACGGTGGCGGTCGGAGCCCGTTCGTGGGCCCTGGCGTTCCCGCGCCGCCTACTGCCGGATGGCCGCGTTCTGTTCCGCGCTGGGGAATACCAGCGACTTGATGACCACGGGCACCGCTCCCGAGGAGGGGATCAACGCGCCCACGTCGATGTAGTCGAACTCCTGGAGCGCGATGCCGTCCACCGAGATGATGGGCTTGTCGAGCTTCATCTCCTCCTTGAAGTGCAGGCCCAGGATGCCGCCGATGTCGCCGTCGTTGACCAGCAGCAGCGGGTGCCCCTTGTCCAGCACCGGCCCGAGGCCCTCCACCACCGCGCCGCAGAAGCCTTGCAGCCGGGCGAACGTGGCGGACCCTTCCCAGTGGAAAGCCAGGGCCACGGGCTGGCGGCCGTCCCGCAGGTCCAGGCGCCGCAACGCATTTTCGATGGCGCCGACGACCTTGGCCGGGTCGATGTCGTCGCCCCACTCGAAGTCGATGCGCACCACCGGGACGTTGCGCACCGGCACCGCGTCCTGGGGCGAGATGAAGATGGTGCTGCCGCTCACCTGGATGGTGTACTGGGAGGCGCCGATGACCGTGGCGCGGATGCGCGCCGCGGGCTCCAGGATGGGGATGTCCAGGCTCTCCACCCGCCGGCGGATCTCCCGTCCCAGGAGCGCGCCCATGTCGCCGAAGCCATCGCCGGCGTGGCCGTAGATGAACTCGGAAACGCCGCCCGAGAAGGTCACGGCGTCCACCTTGCCGCGGTACGCCAGCGGCGGGAGCCGCAGCAGCTCGCGGGTTTCGTCGGTGAGCTTCTGCTGGTTGACCACCTCGAACAGGCGGTCCGCCATCTCCGACGCGATGGCCTCCAGGCCCTGCTCGTTCATGACCTGGCCCAGCTCCAGCTCGAGGCCCACCTTGCCGCCGTGGCGCCGCCCCGCCTCCTCGATGCGGACGACGTTGTTGGCGCCGTCCATGGCCAGGAGCCGGGCGCCCACGTCGATGGCGGTGACCTCGCGCACCCGGCCGCCGGCGCACACCGCGATCTTGCTGGTGCCGCCGCCCACGTCGATGTTGAGCACCACCGCGTCCTCGTTGCCGGAACGGGCCACGGCTCCGGAGCCGTGGGCCGCCATGGTGGTCTCGAGCCCGTCGCCGGCGGTGACCGACACGAACCGGCCCGCCTCCTCCGCGAACAGCTCGGCGATGGCGCGGGAGTTGCGCCGGCGCACCGCCACACCGGTGAGGATCAGCGCGCCCGTGTCCACGTCCTCGCGCTTGAGCTCGGCGCGTTCGTACTGCTCGTTGATGAAGCGCTCCAGGCGCTCCATGTCGATGGTCAGGTCGTCGGTGTAGGGCGTGAGCAGAATCTCCGATTCGCTCAGCACGGTGCGCTTCTTGACGACGTAACGGGTGCCTTCCTGGCTCAGCTCGAGGCGCGAGAACACCAGGTGGGACGTGGACGAACCGATGTCCACGCCCACGCTGGTGAGCTTGATCTCGTCTTCCTCAACGATGTGCCTGCCGGAACCGGTGAAACCGAGGGATCCTGTGTCGGCCACGAGCGGTTCCTAGGCTTCCGGCTGGTAGATCTCGTCGGGCATCTTGGACTTCATTCCCTCCTTGGCCAGGGTCTCTTCGAACTCCTTGCGCAGGAACGGATCCTCGTCCCGATAGGCGATGGCGGTACCGCCGTCCTTGATCTCGATGGCGCCGTAGTCGATGGCCTTCTCGCCGGGCCGGCCGCGCTCGCGTCCGGGGGCGTTGGGGCCGAACCACGCCGACAGCCGCAGCGGCTCGGCGCTCACGCCGAAGTGAGCGTGGAACCAGTTGCCGCCCATGGGAGCCGCGCTCACCATGCCGACGGGCTCGTAGTCCTGCCGCCTCACCCCCTCCGCCTTGCCGTCCTTCCACGGCGTCGGGCCCAGGGTGGAGGGCCAGGTGTAGGTGTAGCCCTTGCCCTTGACGCAGATGAGCACCGCCGCGGAGCCGTGGGCGTGGGCCTTGGAGTAGCGGCCGGTCTCGTGCTGGCCGATCCACAGGTAGAAGCTGTTGCCCACCATGTGCGGCTCGATGCGCCGGTAGCCCGGCGAGCGGCGGTTGTCCAGCGGCAGCTCGCAGGCGACGATGTCCGGGATGATGTTGGTCTGGCGCATGGCCAGCCCGCGCACCGGATCGGGCTCGATCTCCTCGTTGGGCTTGTAGTAATCCTCGGTCTCCTCGTAGCGGTCGGTGAAGGTGTACGGACAGTTGAAGATGAAGTCCGTGTTGTTGAACAGGTTCATGATGTTGGGCGCCGTGGTGCCCGCCAGCAGCAACGCCGGGCTGGAGGTGGCGTTGACGATGCGGTGGCTGGCATTCATCGGAATCGCGAACAGTGACCCCTGCTGCCACTCGAAGGTGTGCTTCTTGTTGCTGCCCTCCGCCCACACCTCCGTGGTGCCGCGCCCTTCGACCACGAAGTACTGCTCTTCGTAAAGGTGCTTTTCCTCGTTCAGCGCGCCCGCGCCCGGAACCTCGACCACGTAGGAGCCCCAAAGGCCCTCTGTCCCCAGGAGCTGAATGAAGCTGGCGTTGCCCCCGAGCCGCTTCCACATCTTCCTGGGCAGGTTCTGGACCTTTTCCACCCCGATGTCCCGGTAGATGGGGATCTCCTGCTCGTCCATGAAGGTGTCATAGGCGGTGTTGGGCCGCAGGAATTTCCCGTAGCCCGCCTTCTGCATCTCGCCCGTGGGCTCCTGCCACTTCTCTTTTCCGTTGCCAGCCATAGCGATGCCTCCCTGAAATATGTGTGATGAACTGACCCAGCTTGGTGAGTGACTCAATATAGACAATCGCGTTCCGAGCGTCCAGGGTCCACGGTCCACGGTGATGCGGAGCGCGCGGCAGGAAGCCTCAGCAATCACCGGACATCGTCACTACGATATTGCCCACGTGGCGCTTGGCGATGAAGGCCCGCTGAGCGGCGACCAGTTCCCGCAAGGCGTAGGTCGCCGCCAACACCGGCTTGATCTCCTTGCGCTCGATGTAACCCACGAGGTCCGCGAAGACACCGGGCGGGGGTACGGTGGCGCCGGTGAAGACGAGATCCCGGAGGTAGAACTCCCTCAGGTCGAACCGGACCACGGGGCCGGCGATGGCGCCGGCGCAGGTGTAACGGCCGCCGCGGCTCAGAACCGGGATCAACCGGGGCCAGAGTGGACCGCCCACCACGTCCGCCACCACCGACACTTCTTCGGCGCCGGTGGCCTTCCCGAGGGCCGCCTTCAGGTCTTCGGGGGCGCGCGGCAGCACGTGGTCGGCGCCCAGACTCCTGACCGCCTCGGCCTTGTCTTCGCCGCAGAGTGCGACGGTCTCGGCGCCGCGGCGCCGGGCCAACTGAATCAGAGCCGAACCGACGCCGCCGGACGCGCCGGAAATCAGAACGCGGTCTCTCTCCCCTACACCGGCGCGGTTCAGCATGTACTCCGCGGTCAGGTAGGAGGTGGCAAAAGTTGCCAGCTCGGCATCGGAGAGACCGCTGTGGATCGGGTGGACGTTCCGTACGTCGGCAACCGCGTAGTCGGCGAACCCGCCGTCGCGTTCCGAGCCGAAGTAGCCGCACTTCTCGCGATCGAGCGGCTCGCTCCAATCGCGCAGCCAAGGGTCCACCAGCACTCGCCGGTTCAGCAGTGCCGCGTCGCAACCGGCACCAAGGGCAACTACCCGCCCACACACGTCCGCGCCCTGAATACGGGGAAAGGTGATGGGCTGGCCGCCCCACGTCGCATCCGCGCCGCCGGCGTCCTGGAGCGCCTCGCCGGTCGTGGCCTCGGAGACACCGGCCGAGTACCACCCCGTCCTTGTGTTGACATCCGTGTTGTTGAGGCCGCAGGCACCCACTTGGATGCGAGCTTGGCCCGGTCCCGGACAGGGACGCGGCCAGTCTTCCCTAAAGCTCAGCCGATCGAGGCCACCGTGGCCCGTGAGCACCACCGCTCGCATAGCCTGTCCTTCCTACGCGTTTCGAATGAGCATGAAGGGAATTGGTGGTCAGCTCAATGCGTCAAGTGCTGCTCGAGGGGGTTGAAATACCGCGCGCCCGTCGGGACAATGTGCTTCACGTTCCGCGTCACTACGACAAGATCATGTTCCAGTGCGGTGACCGCGAGGAGCTCATCAATATCCGGCACCGGATCGAGGATACCAAGGCAACCCCAACGATCCGCTATGGCTTGATCCACATCCAGGATACGTTCCGCGAACCGGGTCTCGACCGCGGACACGTTCAATTCCGCGCCCCAATTCGCCCAAAGTCAGGACACTCAGAAAAATTTCCTGTGGCTCGTGGTTCCGGAACCATTCGACTACGAGTGGATTTGCCCGCTGGCCCTTCCGAAGTTCGGATATCACATTCGTGTCGATTAGATACACTATCGAGTTCCACCTGCTCAAGGCACCGCGCGACAGTGCGCTGAGAGATCCATAAATTGCGGTATTTCAGCTAGTTGTCTCTCAATCGCCTGTATTCTCGGCTCTTGCATTCTTGCCTCTGATGCGCTTGAATATCCCCTGGATTTGACCTCACTCGCTTTCGATACACTTACGGCCGTTTCGTCGCTTTTCGACCGTAGGCTTCACACTCCCGCATTTCCAGGAGGACCGTGACATGACGGAACGTCAGTACCTCACCCTATCCGAACGCATTATCGACCGTCTGACGGTCGATAACAAGGACGCGGTATCCTGGGGCCGGGACATGCCCGGATTCGGCGTCCGGGTCTACCCTTCCGGGGCCAAGGTCTACGTGGTGCAGACCCTGGCCACTCCACCGGCTGACCAAGATCACTAGCAGCCTGTCGGACTGAGGTTTGAGAGAAGCGATATAAGAGGGTTGAAGTTGGCTGGGGTCATGGTTATGGGTGCAAGCGGTTTGAAGATGGCGAGGAGGTGTATTGCGGCCGAGGGTTCAGGCGGCGTTGAGGGCAAACATGCGCTTGATGTTCCAGGCCAGGGTCACGAGGTTCCATTCTCCCTTGACCTGCTGGAGGCCGCGCAGATGGAACTGACGGAAGCCCATTACCGACTTGATGATGCCGAACACCGGTTCCGGCGTGTGTTTGCGCAGGGCGTAGGTTTGCCGGCCCTCGGGCGTTTCCAGGCGATGAGCCATGGCCTGCACGGCGCTCGGCGCCTCCGGCGGTGGCGGGGCTTGGGCGAAACGCTCTTTCCAGGAAAGATGGTGGCGTTCGCGACCCGGAGAGATCAGCGGCGCGATGGTCGCCTCGACGCAGGCTTCGACGTTGGCTTCGCTGTAGTAGCCGCTGTCCGCCAGCAGGGTCTCGGGCGAGCCCAACGCTTCGGGGAGTTGCTTGAGCTTTTTCAGCGCCGGTTCGATCTGTTCCTTGTCGTTGGCCGCCTGAACCACATCGGTGGTGAGCACCAGCAGGCTCTCGCTCGCCACCACCGCCTGAGCGTTGTAGGCCTGTTCAAAGCCGTCGCCGGCCACCGGCATGATGCGCGAGTCCGCGTCCGTCAGATTGACTTGGTCCTTGGGACGCGGACCTGCCACAGGCGGCTTTGGCGGCCGCCCACCCGGCTTGCGGCCCTTGCGCTGTGCCTTGTCCTCCCGCGCCCTCATCTTCGCCCGGTACTCTTCCTGCTCCCGCTCGTAGCGCTCTTGCGCTCGCGCCTCGATGGTCGCCTTGGCCTCGGCAATGCGCGCCAAGCGCGTGTTTCGTCGGGCCAACTCCTCCGGCACCGACATCGCA
>CAZFIU010000023.1:0-63445 GCA_964519455.1 uncultured Syntrophobacterales bacterium | reverse complement strand
AGGGGGGGGGGTTCTGGCGGCCCCAATTCCCGCCCCCACCCCTGGATTCCCGCTTACGCGGGAATGACTCGTTGGAGTGTACTGTTTCACGAGAATGACGACGGGCGCGTGAAAGAAATGCTCTACGTGGTTGCAACGCCGATCGGGAATCTCGAGGACATTACGCTGCGGGCCTTGCGGGTGTTGCGGGAGGTGGACTTGATCGCGGCGGAGGATACGCGGCATACGCGCAAGCTGCTGAGCCGTTACGAGATCGGGACGCCGGTCACGAGCTACCACGAGGGGAACGAGCGGACCAAGGCGGGGGTGCTGACGCGGCGGCTGGAGGCGGGCGAGGACATCGCCCTGGTGTCGGACGCGGGGACGCCTACCATCTCGGACCCGGGTTATCACTTGATACGGGCGGCGGGGGAAGTGGGGGTGGCGGTGACGCCGGTGCCGGGGGTGTCGGCGGCCACGGCGGCTTTAAGCGTGTGCGGACTGGCGACGGACCGGTTCGTGTTCCAGGGGTTTCTGCCGGCCCGCCAGGGGCGGAGGCGGGATGTGCTGCGGCAGCTCGCGGACGAGGACCGTACCTTGGTGCTCTACGAGGCGCCGCACCGGATACGGGAGGCGTTGCGCGACATGAGCGATGTCTTGGGCGACCGGGCGGCCATGGTGGGGCGGGAACTCACCAAGGTGCACGAGGAGCTGTTGCGCGGGACGCTGTCGGAGCTTGCGGAGTGGTTCGAGGAAGCGGGTACGAAGGGCGAGTTCGTGGTCGTGATCGCAGGGCGGAGCGAGCGGGCGCCCGTGAGCGAGGAGGTGTTGCGGGCGGAGATCGGCAGGTTGCTGGAAGCGGGGGGAACGGCCAATGAAGTCGCGAAGCTCCTCGCGCGGACTTTTTCGCTTGCCAAACGTGACGTGTACAAGCGGGTCCTGGAGGTGGCCAAGGGGCTCCCTCAGTAGTACTTGGTGTTCAGGTCCACCTCCCCCCAACTCGCCGCTCCCATCATCATCGCCCAGCGGGCGTAGAATTGGCGCAGGCGCTTGCCGCCGCCGAAGGCGCCGGACTTTTCCTCGTGGCCGAGGTGGGCCTGGATGTTCTGGGGGTAGCGGCGGGCGATGACGCCGCGGGCGGTTCCGGTGCACTGCTCCCAGTTGTTCATGTCGTCCTGCTCGAGGTTGCCGCTGGGGCCGAAGGTCTGGGTGAGGTGGCGGCGCATGGCGGTCTTGATCTCGGCGGGGGCTTCCTTGTCGACGACGCAGTAGGACCAGATCTCGGTCTTCTCGGGGCCGCGGGGGTGCCAGACGCGGATCATGTGGCGGATGAAGTTGGGGGAGACGTTGGGGAAGACGGTGGTGACGAGGCCGGCCTGCCGGGCGAGGTCGGGGCCGATGCGCTGCACGGCCTCGTCGAAGTGGTCGAGGAGGTAGTCGCGGATGATGCCGCCGGCGACGCGGGTGAAGCCGATGTCGTCGGAATAGGGGCGGGGCTCCTCGTTGGTGCGGGGGTAGGACAGGTCGTCCACGGGCACCTCGCGCACGGACACGTGGGTGACGGTGTGGTGGCCGTCGTCGCCGAAGAAGTTGTCGGCGGCGTACTTCCAGTTGGCGTGCATCACCCACTTGTGCACGCCGCCGATGATCTCGGTGCCGCCGGCGCGGCGGTCGAACATGACGCCCAGTTCCTGCTCCTGGCCGCCGAGGTAGTCCAGCAGCGGCGGCGCCTTGGGGTCGAAGGTGGCGAAGATGAGACCCTTGTGGACGTCGAGCTGCGCGACCTCCACCAGCCCCCACTGCTTCATGTCCAGCTCGTTGCTGTAGATTTCCTTCATGCCGGGCACGCCGATGAGCCTGCCGTCGTTGCCGTAGCACCAGCCGTGGTAGGTGCACATGAACGACGTGGCGTTGCCCTGGTCGGCGCGGCACACGCGGTTGCCGCGGTGGCGGCACATGTTGAGGAACGCGCGGATGGTGCCGTCGGCGCCGCGGCACAGCAGCACGGGGTCCTCGCCCATGTAGGTGGCGAGGAAGTCGTTGGGGTTGGGGATCTGGCTCTCGTGGCCGAGGAACAGCCAGCAGCGCGCGAAGATGCGTTCCAGTTCCTGCTGGTAGACGTCCCTGGAGACGAAGATGCGGCGGTCGAGGAGACCTTGTCGGGTGTCCACGAGATCGTTCATGTGGTTCATCTCGTCACCCCCCTAGAAGAAGATGCTCAGGTTCGGCGACTGCAGCACCACCTGGTCGAGCAGGATGGTGCGGCGGGCGATCTTCCACTGGTCGCCGACCCTCCGCAACAGGTCGTCCCGCTCGCCAACGAAAACGTCCTGGCTGTGCTCGAGCTGGGTGCGGTACACCATGAAATACGAACGCACGCGCAACTCGGAGTCTTTCTCGCCGGGCTCCACCTGGACGTTGGTGACCAAGTGGCGCGTGCGCGAAGGCGGCACCTCGGACCACGCCATGCCGGTGGCGAGGCGGGCCACCCGGGTGCGCAGCGTCTCCTTGGTCTCCTCGAAGAGCGCCAGCTCGCCGGGCTTGGACACGCTGTCCGCGGGATCGGTGCTTTCCCACGGGTTGGTCCGCTCCGGCATCCAGTAGACGACGTCGTCGGTGAACAGGTCCAGCCACTCCTCGAAGGCGCGGTCGTCCAGCAGCCGCGCCTCATGGACGAGGAAGCGGTTGATCTCATGCCATAGATCGTGATCGGTCACGTTGCCTCCGCCTTGCCTTGGTGTCCTGTCCGCCGGTTGCTTGCGAGGCGGTCACCAGTACCGGGTCTCCAGGTCGACGTCGTCCCAGCTCTCGGCCTTCATCATCATTTCCCAGCGGGAGTAGAAGGCCCGCAGACGCCTGCCGCCGCCGATGGGCGGGCAACGGTCCTCGTGTCCGAGGTGGGCCTGGATGTTCTGGGGGTAGCGCTTCGCGATGACGCCGCGGGCGGTGTCGGTGCACTGGATCCAGTTGTTCATGTCGTCCTGCTCCAGGTTCCCGGCCGGGCCGAAGGTCTGGGTCAGGTGCAGCCGCATGGCGGTCTTGACATCCTCGGGCGCGTCCTTGTCCACCACGCAGTACGACCAGATCTCGGTCTTGTCCGGGCCCTTGGGGTGCCACAACCGGATCATGTGCCGGCTGAAGTTGGGCGACAGGTTGGGGAATACGGTGGTGACCAGTCCGGGGCGTTCGGCCATGTCGGGGCCGACGCGGTCGATCAACTCGTCGAAATGTTCCTCGTGATAGTCCCGTATGAGTCCTTCGGCGACCCGGGAAAGGCCGCGGTCGGTATCGGGGCGCTTATCGTCGTTGGTTTGCGGGTAGTATCGAACATCCACGGGAACCCGGCGCACGGACGCGTGGGTCACCGTGTGGTGGCCGTCATCGCCGAAGAAGTTGTCGGCCGCGTACTTCCAGTTGGCGTTCATGACCCATTTGTGCACACCGCCGATCACCTCGGTGCCGCCGGCGCGGCGGTCGAACATGAAGCTGAGTTCCTGGTCCTGGCCGCCGAGGTACTCCAGCAGCGGCGGCGCGTCGGGATCGAAGGTGGCGAAGACGAGCCCCTTGAAGGTGTCGAGCTGGGCCACTTCCACGAGCCCCCACTGGCTCATGTCCAACTCGTTGCTGTAGATCTCCTTCATGCCCGGGACGCCGATGAGCTTGCCGTCGTTGCCGTAGCACCAGCCGTGGTAGGTGCACATGAGCGAGCTGGCGTTGCCCTGGTCCGCCCGGCACACCCGGTTGCCCCGGTGGCGGCACATGTTGAGAAAAGCCCGAACCGTCCCGTCTTGTCCCCGCCAGAGCAGCACCGGGTCCTCGCCCATGTAGGTGGCAAGGAAGTCGTTGGGGTTGGGGATCTGGCTCTCGTGGCCCAGGAACAGCCAGCAGCGCGCGAAGATCCGCTCCAGCTCCTGCTCGTAGATGTCCTGGGAGACGAACACCTGGCGGTCCAGCAGCCCCTGCCGGGTGTCCACGAATTCGTTCATGCGGTTCATTCCGTTCACCTTTAACCTTTCGGCTCGGGTCGGTGGATGTACGGGGTGATTGGTGGCGATTATATAGGTTTCGGGTGGTTGCCTGTCAACGACGGGACTGGACCAAGGGAGTGGAGTCACAGGCGACCGCGGGTTTGAAACGTGCTTCCTCGCATCGTAGCATGAGCCACGCAATGGGGAATGACGACTGTGAAACCTGATGCGCCTCCCCTTTCGGGCATCCGCGTCCTCGACTTCGGCCACGTGCTGGCGGCGCCGTTCTGCACGCGGCTGCTGGCGGATCTCGGCGCGGACGTGGTGCGGGTGGAGAGCAGCAGGCACCCGGACTTCCCGTGGCCATCGTCCTACCGGCACCCGGACGGGCGCCACGCTTCCTATCTGAACACCAACCGCAACAAGCGCTCGGTGAGCATCGACCTGAAGCACCCCGCGGGGCACGATGTCGCGCGGCGCCTGGCCGAGGCCGCGGACGTGGTGGTGGAGAACTTCAGCGCGGGGGTCATGGACCGGCTGGGCCTGGGGTACGAGTCCCTCAGGGCGGCCAACCCACGGCTGGTGTTCGCCAGCATGTCGGGCTACGGCCACAGCGGTCCGCGGCGTGCCTGGACCAGCATGAACATGAACCTCCAGGGCGCCGCCGGGCTCATGCAGGTCACGGGCGCCGAGGGCGACCCGCCCACGGCCATCTCGAACTCCTGGAACGACTACATCGGCGGGCTCCACACCTGCTACGCCGTCATCGGCGCGCTGACCGAGCGTGAAGCGACCGGTGCGGGCATCCACCTGGACATGGGCCAGTTCGAGTGCAGCGTCTCGATGATCGCGCCGCTGCTGCTGTTCGGCGCGGTGAACGGGCGGAATCCGGAGCGGATGGGCAACCGCTCGGCCCGCTTCGCCCCGCAAGGGGTGTATCGTTGCGCGGGCAAGGACGAGTGGTGCGCCGTCAGCGTCCACGACGACGCGCAGTGGCGCGCGCTGGCCGAGGCGGTGGAGGAGGGAGTCTCGGAACCTGGCCTGGCGGACGACGTTCGCTTCGCCACCCTGCCGGGACGGATGCGCCATCACGACGAGATCGACGAACGCATCGAGGCCTGGACCCGCGGGCTTGAGAGCACGGAGGTGGAGGCCCGGTTGCGGCGGACCGGCGTCTTCGCGGCGCGCATGCGACGGGTCCAGGACCTGGCGGAGGACGGTTCGCCGTCCAGGGCCTACAAGCGCATGGCCGAGCCCAGGGTGGGCTCCATGCTGACGACGGCGCTGCCCTTCGAGTTCTCGGAGAGCACCCTGCCGGCGGCAACGCCCGCCCCGTGTCTGGGACAGCACACGCGGGAGGTGCTGCGGGAATGGCTGGACGTCCCGGAAGGCGAGTTGACGGAGCTGGCGGGCACGGGAGCGTTGGTATAACGTTCGCCCCGAGCGTGGCGCGGTGCCATGAACGAATCCCCCGAAACCATCATCTCCGACGAACTGCGCCGGTGCATCGGCTTGAAAGGCCCGGTGCGCGCGCTCGAGACGTTGAGCGCGTCGGACGTCCGCCGCTACGTCGACGTCACCGGCGACACGAACCCGCTGTGGCTCGACGACGACTTCGCCCGCTCCGCGGGATACAAGGGCCGTCTTCTGCCGCCCATCCTGGTGGGCTGGACACCCTTCAGCATCAAGGAGCCGGAGGGGAAGGCGTCGTCCTTCGACGTGCGCCGGCAGCTTCCCGTGCCCGCGGACTACACCAACGTGCGCAACGCGGGCAGCGAGACCGAGTGGCTGAAACCCGTGCACATGGGCGAACCGCTGACCTGCCAGAGCCGTATCGTCGACATCACGGCGCGCGAGGGCAGGCTGGGCGTGGGGATCTACGTCACGCAGGTGGAGGAGGTGCGCGACGCGGAGGGCGAACTGGTGTTCACGCGGCGCCACACGGTGGCGCTGTTCAGGGAAAGGAAGGCAAGGGAGTAAGCTTGCGCGTCATCCTTTGACTTCGTTGGACTTCGTTTCGCCACGCTCGTCCCGGGCTTGTCGAAGGGCTCGGGACCGACGGGAAAGGAGGCGGTTCACACGCCATGGGGAGAGTGCTCGATCTCGGGGCAATGGCCGGCGCCTATGCCGCGCGGTTGCTCGCGGAGTCCGGCCACGACGTCATCCGCATCGATCCCCCCGACGGCGACGCGGTGCGCCGCACCGGCCCGTTCCTGGGGGATGCCTCGCGCTTGGAGGATGCGTCCGGCCTGGAGCACGGCGCCTTCCACCGTTTCCTGAACGCCGGCAAGCGGAGCTTCTCACTCAACCTCGACTCCGCCGCCGGCTGGCGCGTGTTCCTGGAACTGGTGCAGACGGCCGATGCCGTGGTGACGAGTCGCCGGCTGCCCATGGACCAGGTCCCCCCGCCGAGGGCGAACCTCGTGTGGACCGATGTCGAGGAGCTAGAGGACGAGTTGTGCGCCTACGCCCGCTCCGGACTGCTTGCGCTCACCGGGCACCGGGACGGCCGGCCCATGCTCATGGGGGGGCACATCATCTATCTGGCCACCGGGATTCAAGCGGCCGTGGCCACGGCCGCAGCGCTCCACGTGCTCCAGCGCACTGGCCAGGACCAGCACGTGCGCGTCTCCATGCAGGACTGCCTGGAGACCTTCGTCGAGCAGGCCATGGTGGAGTACACGTTCTCGGGGACGCGCACCGAGCGGCGCGGCAACCGCGGCACCATCACTGCCGTTTCCGGGGCGCTGCCGTGCAAGGACGGCCACTGGGTGGTGAGCCAGATCAACCGGCCCGGCCGCTGGGAGAAATTCGTGGAATGGGTCCAGGACCCCGAGCTCATGGCGGACCCCTCGCTGGCGTCGGACGACGCGCAGCGGGAGAACAAGGACTTCATCATGGACCGGGTGCTGGCCTGGTCGAAACAGTTCACCAAGTCGGAGATCGTCGAGGAGGGACAGCGCCGCCGGTTTCCGTCGTCGCCCGTGTCGACGCCGCTGGACCTGGCCCGGGACCCGCAACTCATGGCACGCGGCTACCTCACCGAGGCGGAGGACCCCCGTTTCGGGCGCATCCCGTTTCCGCGTGGCGCCGTCGCGCGGGTGCGCGAACAGGACATGGGGACGGCGCCCACCCTGGGCCAACACAACGCCGAAATACTGGCAGAGATGGGCTACTCACGCGCGGATCGCCGGAGACTGGCGGAGACCGGCGCCATCGGAGGCGATGAGGGCGATGGGGGGACGGCTGAACCGTGATGCCCGACGACAGCACAACGACTACCGAGCAACGATTCTTCGAGGATGTCCAGCCCGGCACGGAACTGGTGGCCCGCGAGTACGGCCCCCTCACCATCATCGACACCGTGCGCTGGGCCGGCCTGCAGGAGAACACGCAGCAGCTCCACTACGACCGCGACTGGGTGCGCGAACACGCGGGCCTGCGCACCTTCATCGCCAGCGGCGCCTACCGGCAGGCCCTGCTGATGCGCATGCTGACCGATTGGCTGGGACCCCGCGGCCGGCTGCGGAAGCTCGGCATCCGGCACACCGACTCGACCTTCGAGGGCGACACCATGCGGTTCGCCGCGCGGGCCGTCGAGAAGAGCGATGATCCCGCCGACCCGTGGGTCGCGTGCGAGTTGGAGGGCAGCAACCAGGAGGGCCGGCAGATCCTCACCGGCCGGTGCACCCTGGTGCTGCCCACCCGGTAGCGCCGGGGCACGCCGTCCACAGCCCCTCGGCGGCGCGGCAACGTGCTCGGGCCAGCGTACCGGGCGAGACGCGGCGTGTCATTTCTTCGGAAGAACGATTCCCTTCAACCTTTCCACGAGCCCCGACTCCAGACCGTAGAGCTTGTTGACGCTACTCAAGGTAGCGGCGCCGTCGATGGGGTCCACCGCCAGACGCAGCTTCTTGGCCTCCGCCCGCAGCGCGGGATCGTTGAGGGCGTCGATAAACGCCTTCTGCATCAGTTTGAGCCGCGCTTCCGGCATGTTGGGCGGCGTGGAATAGGGGAACTGGCCGCGGTGCGCGTAGTCCGCCACCTCCAGGAGCTTGCGTGCATCCGCGGTCTTGGCGTAGTCGATGGCCCGCGGGACCTCCTTGATGTCCGGATGCACGTTGAGGGTGTTCTGGACGACCATATTGACCCTGCCGGCCTCGAAGGCTTCCCGCCAGATGGACTTCACCGTGTGCAGCGAGCCGCAGTACCCGTCCGCTTCCCCGGCCTCCACCGCCACCCGCGCCCTGGCGCCGCCCCGGTACCCGTCGACGACTTTGGTGGGGAGCCCGAGCGCCGCCTTCATGAGCTTGGGGATGTCCGAGGTGCTGGTGCCCGGCCCGATGGCTGAAATGAACATCTCCCGCTTTGAGCCGAACCAGTCGTCCATGCTCTTGATGCCGCTCTTCTGGTTGAAGCTGCAGACGCTGTGGTTGGGGGCCGGCACGCCCAGCCAACCGAACTTCCGGCCGTCGAACTTCGCCGCGTTGTTGCCCATGACGTGCTGGAGCACCAGCGGGCCGGCGAAGGCACCGATGGTGAGGCCGTCGGGCTTGGCCGTGTTGTAGATGTAGTTGGCCGCGATCATGCCGGCGGCGCCGGTCATGTTCTGCACGAGCGTCGCCGGATTGCCCGGCAGGTGCTTGCCGATGTGACGGGCGATCAGCCGGGTGTACAAGTCGAAAGAGCCGCCCGGCGAGTAGGCCACCACCAGCTTGACCGTCTTCCCCGCGAAGGACTCCTGGGCGGCCGCCGGGCCGGCCAGAGCCGCAACAAAAGCCAAACCCAACACGAACACCATGGGTATCCTGAAACGCTTGTACATGAGCTTCTCCTCCATGTTGACGGCCTCTCGGTCTCCGTGCTGTATAGTACAAATCAAGTCCGGGCAACAACGCATAGCAATCGGTTGAACCCCCAAGCCGGAAGGGACTTCGAACGATATGATCATTCCCGGGATGAGCTCACAAGAGGCCCAGGGCCGTGTGGACGAACACTATCGCAAGGTGGCGCAACGGTGGCGCGAGCGGGTGACCGGCTCGCCCTTCATGATTCAGCTCATGGAAGGTAGCCTGCCGCGCACCGCGCTGCGGACGTTCTTCAAGAACTGGGCTTCGTACACCATCGAGATCAACACGGTGGAGGCGGCGTCCTATCACAGGCACATCGCCTTCTTCCGTCGCAACCGCGACCTCATGGCACCCATGGCCCGCAAGCTCGCGGATGAGCTGCTGCATCCGGAACCGCCCGGACACATCCACGTCGTGCTGGAGACGGCCAAGGCCCTGGGGATCGAGGAGGACGAGGTTTACCTGGAGCCCATGTTGGCCGAGTTCCGCGCCAAGATCGACTTCAAGCGCGCGATCCTCTGGGAAGGCTCCGTGGCCGAGTTCTACGCCGCCGGAGCCACCGAGGAGCAGACCGGCTACTGGTCGGCGGACTGCTTCAAGGCCCTCACCACCCACTACGGCCTCACCCCAGAGCAGGCCGTCTACTTCTCCACCCACGAGGAAGCCGACCTCAAGGAGCACGAGGACGGCGTCATGGGCCACGGCAGCTTCCGCCGCCTGGTGCTGCAACGCCTGCTGGAAGACGGCATCGAGGTGCGCGCCGGCTACGACCTCGACTACTGCGGGCGCACCGCCGTGGACCTCCACGGCGGCATCCTCAACGCCTGCCTGGCGCCGGAAGGCTGACGGCGGCTAGTTCCCGCTCTTGGGCAGGAGGATCTTTCGCAGCTTGTCCTTGGTGGCGTCGTTCATCTCGTAGAGCTCCGCGATGATTCCGGCGGTGGTGGGACCGTCCACCGCCGCGACTTCCGTCTTGGACCGTTTGGCCGTGGCGAGCAGCGCCGGGTCCTCCAAAGCCTTCACGAAAGCCCGCTGGAGAATCCGCAGCCGCTCCTTCGGCACGTCCGGCGGCACCGAATACTTGAACGGCGCGCTGTAGGCATAGTCCAGCACCTTCACCAGAAGACGCGCCTCGTCGGTCTTGGCGTAGTCCTTGGCCAAAGGAACGTGCTTGAGCTCCGGATGGGATTCAAGGGTCGTCTGGATCACGGCGCGGATCTTGCCCGTCTCGAACGGCTCCCGCCAGATGGCCTTGATGGTCTGGTAAGAGCCGCAGTACCCGTCGACCTCTCCCATCTCCACCGCCAGCCTGGCCTTGGCGCCTCCGCGGTACCCTTCGATGACCCGCAAGGGCAGTCCCAGAGCCGCGTTCACCAGCTTGGGTACGTCGGACGGGGTCGAGCCGGGCGCGAATCCGGCGATGGTCACGGGCTTCTTGGCCGCGAACCAATCCTCCACGCTCTTGATGCCGCTTTTGCTGTTGAAGGAACACACGGTGTTGTAAGGGGCGGGAGTGCCCAACCAACCGAACTTCCGGCCGTCGAACTTGGTCTCCTTCCGCCCCAACACGTTCTGCAGCACCAGCGCGCCACCCCAACCGCCCACGGCGGTTCCGTCCCGCGGCGCCTGGTTGAACATGTAGTTCGCGGAAATGAGCCCGCCGGCTCCGGTCATGTTCTTCACCACCGCCTTGGGAGCCCCGGGAATGTGCGCCGGCATGTGCCGCGCCAGGAGCCGGGTGTACGCGTCAAAGGACCCGCCGGGAGAGTAGCCCACGATGAACGTGATGAACTTGTCCTTGTAGAACTCCTCGCCATGGACGGCGGACCCCATTCCCAGCACCAGCATCAACGCAAACGCTGAACCCACCACCGAAAAGACACGTGCCGTCATCTTGATACCTCCGTTCCGCCCGGCGGCCATTGTCGGACCGCTGGTTCAAGGGATGCCCTTCTTCCAAGGCTCGGTGAGCACGGGACACCACGGATCCGGCTCAAGCCGACGGCCTTCCCGTTGCGCCAGAAAGGTGTCCCGCAACAGGGCCCTGAGGCGGACGATGCCCACGTCGCTGTTCAGCAACTGCTCGTTCGACCTCGCTCGATGGAGGCCCCGCTGCGTCACCAGTATGGCCTTGTCCTGCTCGTTGACCTTCTCGGAGTCCGGAAGAATACGCGTGTGATACAGCCGCTCCCACGCCCGGCGCTCCTCGACCGTCTCCACCCTGCGCGCGGAGCAGCGGACCGCGTGGGTGGTATTCTCGTCCTCGGGATAACGCCACGAACGCGTCACCACCGGCCCGTCGGGGTATATGGCCACCAACGTTGCCATGCCGGGCAACATCCAGCCGCCGTCCAGCTCCCGTTCCATGCCACCTCCCACGTTCAGCCGTTGAAGCTTCAATCCGTTCGTCATGGGGCGCACCGCCATGCGGTAGATGCCTCCGGCGCGGCCGCCCAGCTTCTGTACCGTAACGCCTCCGGCATGCAGGAAGGCGTTGTGCTGCGGGTCGAAAGTACCGTCCCAGGCCAGCAGCCAGTTCGTCTCCCACGTGCCCCGGCGGCCGTAGCAGACGAAGCCGTCCTGGAGCATTTCCGGCGGCGCGACCCGTTCCAGGGGCGGCGGTGGGAATCGCTCCACGTCCCCGATGTACGCCCACACGAATCCGCCCAACTCCGCGGCCGGATAGGTGTGGGCGCAAACCACCGCGCACTTTTCCGGCGCGTCCCCTTCCCAGGGGATCCATACGCAACGACCCTCGGCATCGAACTCCAGCCCGTGATACGCGCATTGGATACGATCGCCAAGGATACGGCCCGCGGAAAGCTTCACCGCGCGATGGGGGCAGGAATCGACGAATACATGCGGGTTGCCCGTGGTATCGCGCCACAGGACGAGGTCTTCGCACAGAGCGGTGACCGGCAGCGGCCGGTCCGCCGGCACTTCACTCGAAAGCACGAGCGGATACCAGTAGTTTCTGAGCCCGAACTCGAGGCCGTGCGGCACATCCTTGCGCCAGAAAGGCTCTCTACCGTTGTGCATCGGTCCCTTTCCGGAATCTTCGAATACCCTTGCCGGTCACCCTACTACAGTGGCACTGCCGGCGGCAACGAGCAGCCGGCCGGGCAAAGAACCATGGATCAACCGGAGACGGTACCGTTACCGTATCCTTGAGGCATTCGGAGGTGACACCGGCGCGGGCCATCGTGATCAGAGCTTGACGCCGCCTTTACCGGTTCTTAACGATCGCGTGCGAAGATTGATTCATTCATGAGAATCGCGGTCGTCACCGATGCTTGGGAACCGCAGGTCAACGGCGTAGTACGCACGTTGCAGCAGACGCGCGCGCACCTGGAAAAACTCGGGCACGAAACGCGCTTCGTGACGCCGCTGGATTTCGCCACCGTCTCCTGCCCTACCTACCGGTCCATTCGCCTGGCTCTCTTTCCCGGCCGCGGGGTCCGGCGCATCCTGCGGGAATTCAAGCCCGAGGCCGTGCACATTTCCACCGAAGGACCCATCGGACACGCGGCGCGCTCCTATTGCTGCCGCCTCGGCATTCCCTTCACCACGTGTTTCCACACCCTCTTCCCCGAATACATCCGCGCGCGCGCGCCGATTCCGGCGAGCTGGTCCTACCGCTACCTGCGGCGGTACCACGGTGCCGCTACGCGAACCTTGGTGGCGACCCGCTCCCTGGCCGAGCATTTGCGTCGCAACGGCTTCGACAACCTCGCCATCTGGGCCCGAGGCGTGGACACGGACCTTTTCAAGCCGGGACCCAAGTCCTATCTGCCGGGCGCGCGGCCGCTGGCCATGTACATGGGGCGCGTGGCGGTGGAGAAGAACATCGAGGCATTTCTGGATCTGGACCTTCCCGGCACCAAGTACGTCGTGGGGGACGGCCCGGATCTGCGGAGCCTGCGCTCGCGTTACCCGGACGTCCGGTTCGTCGGGCAGAAACTGGGCGAGGAGTTGGCGGCGCACGTGGCCGCCGCCGACGTGTTCGTCTTCCCGAGCCTGACGGACACCTTCGGACTCGTCATGCTGGAGGCCATGGCCTGCGGCGTTCCGGTGGCGGCGTTTCCGGCCACCGGACCGTTGGACGTGGTGCGGAACGGCATCACCGGCGTCCTGCACCCGGACCTTCGCGCAGCCGTTCTCGGCGCATTGGAGGTCGATCCCGCCGACTGTGTGGCCTACGCACGGCAGCACACTTGGCTGGAGTGGACCCGGCGGTTCGTGTCGCTGTTGGAGCCCGTTGCGCCGGGCTTCTGGCAGAAGGCCGTGCGTCCCCTTCCCCCGCCTCCGCCCCACCTGGATTCCCGCTTCCCAGGCGATGTCATTCCGCTACACCCCAATGAGTCATTCCCGCGGAAGCGGGAATCCAGGCGGGGTGAGGCCGGGCAATGAGGTCGCCACACCCCCCCCACCCCTGGATTCCCGCTTTCGCGGGAATGACGGTTCGGGGTGGCCGTGCCATTCCGTGTTCGTTTGGGGTCTTGACACAGCTTGTTTCGCGGGAATGAGCCTATTGCTCCAGTTGAGAGCCGGCGATGTAGTAGAACGTTTCCAGCGCGGGCAGGATGTACCAGTCGTCGTGGGGAAAACGCATGGCGAGGAAGAAGCCCCAGATGGACAGGACCGTACCGACATATTGAGGGTGGCGGAGGATCGAGAAGGGGAAGGACCGGCACCAGGGGACATCGTAACCGAACTTGGCACCGTAGAAGACGCCCACCTGGCCCAGGCGCAGGAACACGCTCAGGTTGAGCACCTGGCCCGCGATCACCAGCGCGGTGCCGACGCTCAGCCACAAGACACTTTCGTTCAAGGGGCTCAGGGAGCCTTCTCCGTAGAGATAGCACCAGCCGAGGAACACGCTGATCTGGATGGCCTTGAAGCCCAGGAAGAGCTTTCGCAGGACGTCGATGGGCTCTCCGAGGAAACGCATCCATGGCAAAGCGCACATCCTGCAGAAGGCCTCGGGGAAGCGCCACACGAAAGCGTAACAGATGCGCTCCAGGCTGAGGCAGAAGGCGGCGACCAAGAAACTCCAGACGTCCATCGGCTTGTCCGCATTCAAAACGAACCGTGTGACCGCGCACCACGCGCCGGCGCGTTCACCGGCGCGCGTCCCTTGATTGCCGGCCCGCTTCCTCTTGGTCGCATGCCTCGATCCACTCGTCGCCCGACGACAATCCCTCCACGGCGTAACCGGGCTTGTACGACTCTACGCTGGAGTACGGCGGCAGGAAGGCGCGCGCTTCCGCCAGCGACCGCGGCACGTAGGCGATGAGGTCCGTGAGCGGATCGGTGATGAGCTTGATGAACCACACCATGGAGATGCGGAAGTCGTGCAGCCAGGTGAGATAGGCCACACGGCCCAGGACCACGATCAGCGTCAAGCCGAACCACTGCTTGGCGATGGCGGGCAACGTGTCGACGGCCGCGGCCCAGGTCCATGCGTCGACGCCCGCCAGGTTGACGAACGGAATCAGCACGTAGGCCAGGACGATGATGGTCTTGTTGCGAGTGTTGTAGCCCAGCAGCAACTCTTCCTTGTCGTGGCACGGCGGTTCGATGACCGCGTGGCCCAGTTGCCGCACCAGCAGCGCGGCGAGGCTGAAGGACACCGCTGTGGTGAGGTTCGCGAATATCAGGAAGTAGCAGTAGATGAAAACGCTGGAACTCAGGATGTGGCCGAACTGGTTCAGCGGATGGCTGTGGGACGCCTCGTGGTCGTCGTGCTTGCGGCGCATGACCTCGGCGCAGAAGACCCGCAAGGGCTTCGGCACGGGCACCAGCGTGCCCAGAAGCTCGTGCACCAGTCCCCTCCGCATCTTTCGGTCGCGGCTGGGCTGCTGCTGTTCCGTGAGCCACCAGCCGTCCTGGTGCATGGCGCGGGCGGCGTTCACCAGCTTGCCTTTGAGTTCGCGGTAGTCCTCCTGACTGAAGCCCATGTTGCTGATGCAGCGGCCGGTGCCGACCCAGCTCAGGGTGACCCCTTCGGCCCGCAGGTAGTATTGCAGCAGCCAGTTGTAGCGGCCCGGCTCCTGGAACAGTACGGTCCACACGGTGGCAAGGTTCACGACCCGCAGCGGCAGGCCGGCATGCGCCAGTTCCCGGTTGGTCTCCCGCGCCCATTCGCTGCAACGGTGGTTTGCCTCATTGTAGGCGGCCCCCGCCTCCGGGCCTGTAACCCAGCGCAGGAACTCGTTCATGGCGCCCATCACCACGGGATGCGCGGCGAACGTGCCGATGACGTAGGCCAGGCGCATGGGGTGGTCGGGGTCCGTGCGCCGCATGAGATCCTTCCGGCCGCACACCGCGCCGATGGGCATGCCGCCGCCCACGGTCTTGCCGTAGACCGTCATGTCGGCCTGGACGTCAAAGAACTCCTGCGCGCCACCGGGAGCCAGCCGGAAACCGGAATAGACCTCGTCGAAGATCAACGGGATGCCACACGCGGCGCAGACTTCGCGCAACTCGTGCAACCACCGCTGGTACGCGGCATGCTCCTCGCACATCTTGCGTACGCTGCTGGTGAGCAACAATGCGTCGCTCGGCGGGGGCGAGTTCGGATGGAACGACTGCACCGGGTTTACCAGCACGCCCGCGATCTCTCCGGAGCGCCGGCGGATGGCGGCCAGCGATGCGGGGTCCATGTCCTTGAGGGTGAGACAGTCCCTCAAGTCGCGCTCGCTCCCCAGCCCGGGCTGCACGCCGTCCCACCAGCCATGGTAGGCACCGGAGAAGCACACGATGAGCTTGCGCCGGGTGTTGAAGCGCGCCAGCCGCACGGCGGACATCACCGCCTCGGTGCCGCTCATGTGGAACGACACTTCGTCCAGCCCGGAGATCCTCTTGAGCACGTCGATGTTCTCGGCCACGAGGGGATGAAGCGGTCCCAGCACCGCGCCGAGGTCCTTGACCCGTTCCATGCCCTTGCGCATCCACTGCTTGTAGCGCTCCTGTCCCGCCACGTTGACGCCGTAGGAGCCGCTGAGGTCGAGGGACCAGTTGCCGTCAAGGTCGCGCAGACGCGGTCCGTCGGACTCGGTCACCACCGAGCAGAGGTTGAACTTCTCCCGCATCAGCCGCGCGAACGGAAACGGCACCCGCCCGGCGTCGGTGAAGCGCAGGTCCGAGAAGTTCTCGCGGATGGCGCCGCTCCACGCAATGGCCTTGGCGGAACGCGCGCGGAAGTGGCCGGCAAGCCGCTCCAGCGCGTTCTCGCGGCGCTGCGCCCAACCCGGTTCCGCACCGTCGGCGCTGAAGAACTCATCCGCGGGGTAGTCCCTCGAACGCACCCAGTGGGCAAGGCGCCGGGAGAGCGCCGGCCCGAACGCCCGCGCGCGCACAGTAACCAGTCCACGGTAAAGCTTCCTGACCGCCAGGAGCACGGCCGCACCAAACAGCAAGACGAGAGCCGCCATCCACGCGGCCCCCAACTCGATGCTGCATCCCGTCATGGAACCGGGTCCCGAGCACGACAAACCGATCCGGAGCGCTTCACTCGCTTCCACCAATCCCATTGGTAGTATTCCTCCTGTCGCGCCCTGCTTCGCGGGCAAGAATTTTCGCGCGAATTCTCGCGGAGCTCATCCTCAGGCTGGGCCTCCGGCCGCTCCGTTGCTGTGGTGGGTGTCGCCGTTGTGGGTGAGCAGCGGAACGGACGCACCCTCGTCCGGCTGTCCTCCGAAGGCGATCCGGTGAGTGTCCCGCCACTCCAGTAGCTCCAGCCGCCCGTCCTCGTGCTCCACCAGGGCGCTGTTGCTCTCCACCCAGTCTCCGCAGTTGCAGTAGGTGATGTCGTTCAGGGAAACGATCTGGGCTCGGTGGATGTGTCCGCAGATGACACCGTCCACGCCCAGGCGCGCCGCTTCAAACGCCACCGCCGCCTCGAAGTTGCTGATGTAGCGCATGGCGTTCTTGACCTTGTGCTTGATGGCGCCGGCGAGCGACCAGTAGGGCAGCCCTACCTTGCGCCGTGCCAGGTTGAGCCGCGTATTGATGGCCAGGAGCACGTCGTACGCGTGACTGCCGAGAAGCGCGATGGCCTTGGAGGAGCGCACCACGCTGTCGAACTGGTCGCCGTGAATCACCAGGAACCGCTTGCCGTCGGCCTTTCGGTGCACGATACGGTCGCTGATCCGGATGTTGCCGAACGCCATGCCGTCGTAATCGCGCAGCATCTCGTCGTGATTCCCCGGGACGTAGATCACCTTGGTGCCGTACTTGGCCTTGCCGAGGATCGTTCGTAGAACGTTGTTGTGGTCCTGGGGCCAGAACGGCCGCTTGCGGACGGACCATATGTCGATGATGTCACCGACGAGGTAGAGAAACTCGCATTCCACGGAACGCAGGAATGCAAGCAGAGAAGCCGCGCTGCAGCCGCGGAAACCGAGATGGATGTCGGACAGCCAGACCGTACGGAAAAACCGCGGCACTGTTTCCGTCGAGTTCGACACGTTGCCACCTCCTGAGTCGTTCGGACCCGGGCAAGACAACCCGGGTTCGTTGATTGGGAGTTTTCAGCGAAAAGGCTACCGTGTCGGTGTGTGTACAAGATGAAGCGGTTGCGTCGGAAAAACGAAGTCTTTGTTGATGTTCTGTTACCTGCGGAGCGTTGCTTCTCAACACCGCCACCTTCTTGCCCACCTTGGCCGCCTTGGCCACCTGCATGGCCCCGTGCTGCCCGGCAGGCCTGCTGCCGATGTATAATGGCCTGAGGCAAGAGGTGCATTCCCATGCCTTGCGTTTTCGCCGTGGCGATGGCTAGAGATTTAATCCGATCGTAACCTGCTTCGGGTATGGAACCATGATGGAGAAAGAAAGCCTTTTCGTGAACCGTGAGCTCTCGTGGATGGAGTTCAACCGGCGGGTGCTCGACGAGGCACTGAACGACGAGGTGCCGCTGCTGGAACGCGTGAAGTTCCTGGCCATCTTCAGCTCCAACCTCGACGAGTTCTTCATGGTGCGGGTGGCACGCTTGAAGCGGCGCATCCGCGAAGGCGATGCGCAGCCCGGTCCCGACGGCCTGACCCCGTCGCAGGCGCTGCACGGCATCTCCGAGATGGCGCGCCGCCTGTCCACCTTGCAGCATGCGTGCTTCCTGGAAAAGCTGCGGCCACGCCTCGAGGACGAAGGCGTCCATATCGTCCAGGGCGAGCAGCTCGCCGAGCCCCAGCAGGCCTTCCTGGAAGACTACTTTAACCGCACCGTGTTCCCGGTGCTGACGCCTCTGGCCATCGACCCGGGGCACCCGTTCCCGTATCTGGCGAACCGGGGCCTTTGCCTGGTGGCCGCGCTGAACCCGACGAGCGACTCCGACTCCGTGCTGCCGGACGCCAACCTCTCGGTAGTCCACACCCCGGCCCACGTGATCCCGCGTTTCATCGAGATTCCCTCGGACGACGGCGCGCACCGGTTCATCCGGCTGGAGGAAGTGCTCCGGATGTACCTGCCGCAACTCTACCGGGGCTACGAGATCCTTTCCTGCCACACGCTCAGGGTGACCCGGGACGCGGAGTACGAGCCCACCGCCAAGATCCGCTCCGACGACCTGCTCCAGAGCATCGAACAGGGCATCAAGGAGCGGCGCATGGGCGGGGCGGTACGCCTGCAGCACGACGAGGACATGCCCGAGCACATCCTGTCGCTGTTCGTCGACGAGTTGGAACTCGGGCAAGACGACTTATACGCGGGCAAGGGGTTCACCGCCTTTACCGACCTGTTCGAGCTTTACGCGAAGCTCGACCTGCCGCACCTCAAGGACCGCCCGTTCGCGCCGCTGCCCGTGAAAGCGTTCGAGGGAGGCGGGAACATCTGGAGCACGATCCGGCATTCGGACGTGCTGGTGCAGCATCCTTATCACTCCTTCGACGCCGTCACCCAATTCGTGGACGAGGCCGCGGAGGACCCCAACGTTCTCGCCATCAAGATGACGCTCTACCGCGTGAGCCCTAGTTCGCCCATCGTGCAGTCGCTGGGCAAGGCGGCAGAAGCCGGCAAGGAAGTGGCGGTGCTGCTGGAACTCCAGGCCCGCTTCGACGAGGAGGCCAACATCTCCTGGGCGCGCACGCTGGAGAACGTGGGCGCCCACGTCGTCTACGGCATCGTCGGCCTCAAGACCCACTGCAAACTGTGTCTCGTGGTACGCCGTGAGGCCGGAGAGCTTCGCCGCTACTGCCACCTGGGAACCGGCAACTACAACGCGCGCACCGCCAGCATCTACAGCGACTTCAGCCTGTTCACCGGACGCGACAGCTTCGGCGAGGACGTCAACGAGGTATTCAACCTGCTTACCGGCTACACCCGGCAGCGCCGGCTCAACAACCTCGTGGTGGCGCCCGCCGACCTGCGCGACGCTTTCGTGGACCGCATCCGGCGCGAGGTGGCGCACGTCGAGGCCGGACATCCCGGCCGCATCGTCGCCAAGCTCAACAGCCTGGTGGATCCCCGCCTGATCGACGAACTCTACGCGGCAAGCCGCGCGGGCGTGTCCATCGACCTCATCGTGCGCGGCATCTGCTGCCTGCGTCCGGGAGTGCAGGGGCTCTCCGAGAACATCCGCGTCCGCTCCATCATAGACCGCTACCTGGAGCACGCCCGCGTGTACCACTTCGCCAACGGCGGCGACCCCGACTATCTCCTGGCGTCGGCGGACTGGATGCAGCGAAACCTCGACCGTCGCGTCGAGGTGGCCTTCCCGGTGCTGGAGCCCGGACTGCAAAGGACCATCGACGAGGTGCTCTCCCTGCAACTGCGCGACAACACCAAGGCGTGGAACGTCCTGCCCGACGGCACTTCGGAGCGGATCGCCCGCAACGGCCAAGCGCCGGTGCGCTCCCAGGAAGAGACCTATTCCGTGTTGGGCTCCCCGCTCGACGCCAACCGGGCGCTGGAAGATTGAGCGAGACCGGTCTCGGTAGCCGGTTCGCGGTGCCCTGAACCGAGATGCAGCAATTGACTCCAGAAGCACCGGAACCGCCCGTGGATGCATCCGCGGGTCCGTTGCCGCGCGAAGTGGCGCTCGAGAACATCGTCATGTGGACCGGGCTGGGCCGCGACGACGACGTGCGCCGGCTTCTGGCCGATTTCCATCCCGCCGACATCGCGGAGTTGCTGGATCAGCTCGACGAACCGCGGGTGCGGCAACGGGCATTCGGGCTGCTGTCCCAGGAGACCGCCTCGGCGGTCCTGAGCCTCGTCTCGCCGGAGGCGCGCGACGAACTGGTGGCGGACCTCTCGGACCGGCAACTGGCCGGGCTCGTGGAGGAGCTGGACACCGACGATGCCGCGGACCTGATCGAGACCCTGCCGGAAGAGCGCACCCCCACGGTCCTGGCCGAGATGCCGTCGGAGCTGGCGGAGGAAATCGGCGACCTGCTGGACTACCCGCCGGACAGCGCCGGCGGCATCATGCAGACGGAGTACGTGTCGGTGCCGCAGTACGCCACCGTGGAGCAGGCCATCGGGATCATCCGCCGGGCCCAGGACGACGTGCCCGAGGTCCACGACGTCTTCGTGGTGAACGTCGAACGGCGCGTCACCGGCATCCTGCCCCTCAGCAACCTGGTGTTGGCGCGCCCGGACGAATCCGTCGCCAACATCATGGAGCGGCCGGTAATCTCCGTTCCGGTGGCGATGCCGCAGGACGAGGTCGCCCGCGTCCTGAAGAAGTACGACTTCGTCACGGTTCCCGTGGTGGACGACCAGGGCCGGCTCGTGGGCCGCGTCACCATCGACGACGTGGTGGACGTCATCGAGGAGGAAGCCAGCAAGGACATCTACGCCATCGCCGGCGTCGAGAGCGAGTCCATCAACCTGGCCCGCGACTCCGTGTTCAAGCGCGTGGGTGAACGCTTCTCGTGGGTCGTGACCACCGTGCTGCTGGGGCTCGTGGTGGCCCTGGTGATCTCCAAGGTCTTCGTGGAGACCTTCGAGAAGATGGCGCTCCTGGCCGCGTTCCTGCCGGTCATCATCGCCACCGCCGGCGCCGTGGGGCTCCAGTCCTCGACCCTCGTGGTGCGCGCCATCGCCCTGGGCACCCTCTCGCTCCAGCGCGTCTTCTCGGTCATCCTCTACGAAGCCACCACCGGCCTGGTCCTGGGCGCAAGCTGCGGCCTGATCACCGCCGCCGCCAGCTACCTCATCAACATGGGCACTCCCGACATCCTCCAGCTCTCCCTCGCCGTGCTCATCGGCATGGTCATATCCGTCACCATCGCCGCCTGTGTCGGCACCGTCCAGCCCATCGTCTTCTACAAGCTCAACCGCGACCCCGCCGTCGCCGCCGGCCCGCTGGTGACCGCGTTCAACGACCTCCTGGGAACGACGCTGTATCTCGTGGTGGCGACGGCGTTTCAGGGGTAGGCGGTTGCCTCACTCATCACGCTCAGCGAGAAACCGATCGACGGCACCGGGTCGCCGCGCGACCGGCTTCAGGGGTTGCCTGGGCTCGCCCGACCTGATCAGGATTCCTTGCCGTTCCAGGTCATCAAGCCGTGCTTCAATCGTCTCGAGTGACTTTCGTTCGGTAGCCATGTCCGTTTGAACCTACTGAAGAGTACAGCCCTGCCGCCCGCGGCGCAGGCACACCAGGTTGTAGTGGAAGACCGCTACCTGGGAACGGGCGAAGCCGGCGCGGTCGGTGCCGTTCTTACGGCTTCGCCGGTATCGCGTCCAGTCGCCTTCGTTGCCGTGGCGCCAATAGCCGTCGAGAATCTGGGCGGGCAGCGGCTTGAGTTGCGGGAGGGTGTTGTAGCGCGCGCCGGGCGGGCCGTCGCGGCCGGGGAGGCGGCGGCGTTCGCCCAGGAAGCCGTGGAAGGAATAGAAGGCATCGGCGCCGGGCAGGAACTCCATCTTGTAGTCGACGCTGCGGTCCGGCTCGGTGACGTCGTCCGCGGACATGGTCGGCCGCTCGCCGAATCCCATCATGAAGGCCCTGGCTTCGGAGTTCAGAAACCGCACGGCCCGCCGCACGGTGCGGCCGGGCGCGTGCGGGTACAACTCGTTCGAGCGGATGGCGACGTCGATGTCGAACCGTCCGTCGCTTCCCAACTCCACCGATTCGCCCACCAGGTAGGTGCGCAGGTAGTTGTGTTGCTGCAGCGTGAGGGCCACGGGACGCTCGGCCGCGTCCAGCACCACGAATGCGGCGGTGTAGTGGTCGAGTTGGTGCCAGTCGTCCAGGTCCGCCACGAGCCGTAGCGGGAGGGCGAACGCCAGGGGCAGCGCCGCGGGCAGGCCGCTCACGCGGAAGACCAGGTGGTAGGTGACGACGGTGAACTCCTCGGGCGCCTGTCCATCTTGCCGCGGCGCCCACAAGCCGGTGCGCTCCACCGCGGCGTAGACCACGGGATGCGGCCGGCCGTCGCCGGGCACGTGCGTGAACTCGGCGCGGACGTCGTCGCGGTAGCGGTTCAGGTCCGCGGGCGTGGGACCGTCGATGCGGACGCCGTCGCCGGTCACCAGGTAACCGTGGGCGATGTAGTCGCGGTAGAAGTCGATGGGCCCTTCATGGCCCGCGGGCAGGTGGAAACGCGGCGCGTGGCGCCGGGCCAGCGCTTGGTCGGCCGGCCCGGCGGCCGGTGCGGGAGGATGCGCGACAAAGTACTCGGCGAAACCAGGATACTGCGAGAAATTCCGGTCAGCGGCCGAGGCGCCCGCACCGACCGCCAGCAGCAGAAGTCCTGCGAGGCAACCCGAAAGGGTTAAAGTTCTCGTGCAACCTGAGAATCTCGCCGGCAAACAAGACCTTGCCGAGTTAAAGGCTGTACTGGAGGGGGACATCGCCATCGTGAAACGCGACGTCGCGGTGCTGAAGCTGGCGGTGTTCAGCTTTCTGCCAACCATCGTGGCTTTGCTCTTGAAACTGGGCTTCTTTCCCTGACCCTCGTTGCGTCATCGTCTAACGGCTGCGTTTCCTCCCCGGACGCGGACGCAACTCCCTCTTGAGGCCGCCCGCGTCCAGCTTCGCCCTGTGGAGATAAGCGACCAAGGAGCCGTACCCGGTGTCGCCGGCGAAACGGACCGGTACCGGCGGCGTTTCGTCGAATACCCGCGCCGCATGGAGTTGCACATCGGTGTGGTCGTGGTCCTGGCGGTTACCGGATTTCTGCTTGAAACCCGCCCTCTTCTCGAGCCGGACGCGGCAATTGACCGTGGGTCCGGCAAATGGAGAGAACCGGCTCGCCTTCAGCCGGCCGACTCCGCTTTCGTGCGGCTCACCCACCAGTTCGTAAAGACGGCGGCCGGTAAAGACCGGAATCCGCAACTTGCATCCATGGCCGGCGTCGAGACCGGAAAGCACTGCAAGCAAGGCGCCGGCGGGATCGAGGGCGCCCTTGAGCTGGACCGGGGACACCGCGGGCGCATTCCCGCGCTTTCGGCGCGGCTTCGTGCGCACGATCCTCGGTGTTCCTTCGTCGAAGCCAAACTCGACCAGACGCTTCTTGCGCCACCGCTTGCTGCTGTAGCCCGCCCGGACCGGCACGATGTCCCCGGAAACAAACGCACCGTGCGAATAGGCCGTGGTCTTCAAGCGGGTGAGCGTCTTGACCACCCCGGTGGTCTTCAAGCGCACACGCACGGCGTAAGCCGACGCATCGAGATCGAACGCGGCGGCGTCCGGGTCATACGACGCGGTGTCGAACTCGACGCCGAGCTGGAGGTTGGCCGCGTGGAGGCCGGCGAAGTACGCCCGGTAGGAAAGTTGCAGCCGGCCTTCTCCCGCGTCCGCGGTGGAGAGGAGGAGAGACCCCGCGAGGGCGGCCAGGCACAGGCAGCGCCCCGCGAACCACCCGCATCGCCATGCTGCTGCAACCGTCAAGCGCATCCGTAAAGTAAACCAAGGGAAGTCCGGTTGGGCAACCGCGTCGGTGGTCCCGCGACTCTGGCCCCGCCGGCTCCCCCGATCCCGCGTCGGGTTGCCTCGACCCGCCAGATGGTAATATGCATGGAGAGGCAACTTCCCCGAGGAGGCATCCCCATGGAAACCCTGTTCAACAGTCCGGACCGGTTCAAGAGCCGCTTCGTGACGGTCGACGGTTCCACGTCTTCGCCATCGACGAACTGGGCCACGGCTACACCGACCCGCCAAGGAACCTCGACGAGCTGAGCCACATCCGGGTGCGGGCGGACCACGTGCTGAACTTCATCGAGACCTTGGGAATCGGCCCGGTCAACCTCGCCGGCCAGTGTACTGGGAACCACGTCAGGGAAACCGTTTCGCAGGGGCGCCGACCCTTCCCGAAGGAGACAACAAAGTGCAGCGCAAGTACGTCGGGGCCTTCGTTTACAACAAGGACATGGTGACCGAGGAGTACCTGGACCACCTGATGGAGCTTTCGGCCCGCTGGAACGACCTCTACAAGAGCATCCCCAACGCCCAGATGCACATCTTCGACAAGGCCAGCCACTTCATCTGGCTGGACCAGCCCGAGGACTTCAACCACCTGGCGACGTGGTTCCTGGGGAAAGAGTAGCGTTCGTGACGCCCGGGGAGGCAGATTGAGTCGCACGACCCCGCTTCGCCCCGGCGAATTCCTGGCCCTCGTCGCCCTGTTGATGTCGCTTCCCGCGCTGTCGACCGACGCGATGCTGCCGGCGCTGCCCGCCATCGGCCACGACCTCGGGGCGCCGCGGCGGAACGACGTCCAGTTCGTGATCACGGCGATGCTCATGGGGCTCGCGCTCGGTCAGATCGTTTTCGGCCCGCTCTCCGATCGTGTCGGACGCAAACCCGCCATCCATGCCGGCCTCGGCCTGTACATGGCGGGTTGCCTCATGAGCGTCTTCGCTCCCGTCTTCGAGGTGATGATCGCGAGCCGCATCGTCCAGGGCATCGGAGTGGCGGGGCCGCGCATCGTGATCATCGCCCTTGTGCGCGATCAGTACGAGGGACGGCAAATGGCGCGTCTCATGTCCTTCGCCATCGCCGTGTTCATCCTCGTCCCCACCGTCGCTCCGGCCCTCGGACAGAGCATCCAGTGGCTGGCGGGCTGGCGCGCGATATTCGGCACGTTCTTCGCCGTCGCCGCCATCGGATTCGCCTGGCTTGCGTTCCGGCAGCCGGAAACCCTTCCCGCCGCCCGCCGGCGCCCCCTCTCGCCGCGGACCGTCGGCGGCGCTGTCCTGGAGATCCTGCGTATTCGGACCGCGCGCGGTTATATCCTCGCCACCGCCTGCGCGTTCGCGCCGTTCATCGCCTACCTGAGCTCCGTCCAGCAGATCTTCCAGGAAGCCTACCGGGTCGGCGCCCTCTTTCCGGTCTATTTCGGCGCACTGGCGCTGGCCATCGGAGGCGCCTCGCTCATGAACACCCGCCTCGTGTTGAAGTATGGGATGCGCCGGATCACGAGGGCGGCGGCGTTGTCCATCACGCTGGTCTCCGTCGTCATGTGGGCGCCAGCCTCCGCCTTCGACGGGCTTCCTCCGCTGTGGCTGTTCATGGCCTACCTGCTCGTCGTCTTCGGCTGCTTCGGACTCTTCTTCGGCAACCTCAATGCGCTCGCCATGGAGCCGCTGGGCCACATCGCCGGCGTGGGAGCGGCGGTGGTCGCGTCGGTCCCCACCTTGATCGCGGTGCCGTTCGGAGCTCTCGTGGGCCAGACTTTCGACGGCACCATGTATGCCCAGATTGCCGCTTTCGCGGTCTTCGGAGCGGGGGCGTTCGCAGCGATGAGATGGGCCGAGCGCGGCTCGGAGCAGGACGAGAGAAAGGCGGACTAACGCCGGCGTTTCCTGCCGTGGCGGGGGCGCAACTGCGCGTCCAGTCGCGGCGCCGCTCGTCCTCCGACATGTCGGGCCAGCGGTTGGTTCCGCGGATGACCGAGGCGCGCGCGGGTCTTCTCTGGCCTTGAAGCCGGTATGGGATCGCCATGTTATCCCGTCTCGTTGGTTAGTCAACACGAACGACCGGAGCTCATCGATCCGGCTCTTCCCACTGTGCGGGAACATAATTGGATTGACCGTTAATGTTCCACTGGTGGATGATGAGCAAACGGGATCCCGAGAGACTGGTTCGTGTGAGGACAGAAAGATCGGAGGGGTTCATGAAACGAATCATCGTCGGCTTGATGGCGGTGCTGATCGCACCGCTAATGTTTTCCGCTTACGTGGTCAATGCGGATTCCGGTGTGCCCAATCCGCTTCGCATCGGCAGCGAAGGCTACTACCCCCCGTTCAACTTCGTCGACCAGTCGGGTCAACTCAAGGGTTTCGACATCGACATCGCCCTGGCGCTATGTGAGCGGCTGAAGGTGGAGTGCAAGCTGGTGGCGCAGGACTGGGACGGCATCATCCCCGCACTTCTGGCGGGGAAGTACGACGCCATCGTGGCGAGCATGTCCATCACCGGCGAGCGCAAGAAGGTGGTGAGCTTCACCGAGAAGTACTACAGCAACAAGGTGCGCTTCGTGGCTGCGAAGGGCGGCGGCTTCGACCCTGGGAGGCTCGCCGACAAGACCGTCGGCACCCAACGCGCCACGATTGCCGCGAGCTGGTTGGCGAAGAACGCGGGCGGCGCGAAGGTGAAGCTCTACGACAAACAGACCGATGCCTACCTCGACCTGGCCGCCCGAAGGCTCGACGCCATCTTCGCCGATGGGTTGGTGCTTCACGAATGGCTCAAGACGAAGGCGGGCGCGGGTTTCGAGATGGTGGGCGACGCCTACGAACTGGACGAGGGCATCGGCATCGCCGTGCGCAAGGAAGACAACACGTTGCGGCAACGGCTCAACGCCGCGCTGGCGGCCATACTCGCCGACGGCACCTACGCCAAGATCAACGCGCGGTACTTTCCCTTCAGCATCTACTAGTGGCCTGCGACTCCGCGGCAGAGTCTTCGCCGGGTAGATCCCGTCTTGCCGCGGGCCGCTTGCTTCGGCGGTCGGCATGAACGAGACCCCGGCGCTGCTGCTCGGCTTCGGCGCCCAACTCGCGGCAGGGACACTCGTGACCTGCGGGCTGGCGGTCGCCTCCCTCGCCGGCGGCCTGCTACTAGGCATCGCCGGGGCCGCGGCGCGGATGTCCCGCCTGCGAGTGCTACCTACCGCCGCCCAGGCATACACTACCGCCGTGCGCGGCGTGCCGGAGTTGCTGGTGGTCCTGATCGTCTACTTCGGCGCGTCGGCAGCCATCGGGCGCGTGGCCGCGCTGTTCGGCTTCACCGGGTTCTTCGAGTTGAACCCCTTTCTCGCCGGGGTGACGGCCCTGAGCCTGACCTTCGGCGCCTACGCGACCGAGGTGCTGCGGGGCGCCTTTCTTGCCGTCCCGCCGGGGCAGTCCGAGGCTGCCTACGCCTTGGGTCTCACACGGATGGGCGCGTTTCGTCACGTGCTGCTGCCGCAGGTCTGGCGGACGGCGCTTCCGGGGCTGGGCAACCTGTTTCTGGTGCTGCTCAAGGACACTTCCCTGGTGTCGGTGGTGGGGCTGGACGAGTTGATGCGCAAGAGCGCCCTCGCGGTTAGCTACACACAGCAACCGTTCACCTTCTATCTCGCCGCGGCGGTCATCTACCTCGCCATGACCGCGGTCTCCATGGCCGGCATACAAGTGCTGGAGCGGCGCGCGGCGCGCGGCATGGGGTGGTCCGGATGATCGCGGACCTCTACGGAACGGCGGCCCACGACATCCCGCAGCTATTGGCGGGCGCATGGCTCACGGTTCAACTCACGGCGCTGGCCATGGTGGCGGGCACCGCCCTGGCCTTCCCGCTGGCGCTCATGCGCACGTCGCGGCATGGGTGGCTCCGGGCGCCGGCCTACGGCTACGTTTTCTTCTTCCGCGGCACGCCCCTTCTGGTCCAGATCTTCCTGGTCTACTACGGCCTGGCGCAGTTCGCGGCGGTACGGGACAGCCTGCTGTGGCCGGTCCTGGGCGAGGCGTACTGGTGCGCGATCATCGCCTTCAGCCTGAATACCGCAGCCTACACGGCCGAAATCATCCGCGGCGGGATGCTGGCGGTGCCCCGCGGAGAGCGAGAGGCAGCGCAGGCTCTGGGTTTTTCGCGCTGGCAGGAAGTCCGCCTGATCGTGCTGCCCCGAGCGGTGCGACAGGCGCTGCCGGCCTACGGCAACGAGGCGATCCTGATGCTCAAGGGCAGTGCCCTGGCCAGCACCATCACCCTGCTGGACCTCACCGGCGTCGCGCGCACCCTCATCGCACGCACCTACCTCGCGGTGGAGTTCTTCGCGCTGGCGGGCCTTGTCTACCTCCTCCTGACCCTGTTGATCGTGCGTGGCGTGCGCTTGCTGGAGCGGCGTTGGACGCTGTCCGGCCAGACGATCGAGGCCGTTCCGGCCTCGCGTCATGGAGACCTCCTTTCGTGAACGCGACGCTCGCGTCCGCGCCCGGCAAATGCGCTTGACGGTGTTTGAGCGAAGACGAACTCCGGACTGCTGGCGCTCATGGTGCCCCGGGAGCCCGGCGGCATCGGCGTCGACTCCCTGACCTACGCGGTGATTCTGTCCAGGGTCGCCAAAGGGTGGGGCGTCGCCGCGGCCGCGGACTTCACGTTTGCGAGGGGAAATGTGTTGCTGACAGACGGGGGTCGGTGGTTGTTCTGAAATTGACCTACCACGTTGCGGATTATCATAATTCTGATAGAACCGATTCACAAGGCCTTTCCGTCCGGAGGATCAGCCATGCCCGTCATTCGGCCTATTTCGGATTTGCGCAACAAGACCCCCGAAATCTCGAAGCTGTGCCATGAATCCGGAGAGCCGGTCTTCATTACGAAGAATGGCGAGAGTGAGCTGGTGGTCATGAGTGCGGCGGCCTATGACCGGGATCAGGCGCGCCTCAAGCTCTACGAGTTGCTGAACGCGGCTGAAGAGGATTTGCGCCACGGAGACCGGGGTATCGGTGTGAAGGCGTTGGCCGTCCTTCTCCGCGAGGCGCGGAGATGACGCGACAGATCCGCGTTCTTCGTCATGCACAGTTGGATCTGCTCGAACTTCAGGAATACATCGCACGGGACAGTCCCGCGGCGGCCGAGGATGTCATCGACGCCCTGCTCGCTCTGGTCTCCAGCCTCGGAGAGTTCCCGAAGCGCGGACAAATTCCCAGGGCCGCGGTTCTCAAGGCCTCCGGCTATCGCTATCTGCGGCATGGCGAGTATCTTGTGCTCTACAAGGTCCTTCGATCTCAAGTCCGCGTGTACAGAGTCGTGCACGGACGGCGCAGATATGAAGACATCCTGTGAGGCGTGAGCCCGGCGCGGCACCGGTATGGTCCGCACCCGCATCAGATTACGCACCGCATCAGAGGCAAAGAAAACATGGGCCGAATCAAGACTCTCGACGAGATCAAGGCCATGGTGCGCGAGCGCACCGGGAAGCGCACGGTTTTCCGCGGCGCCCGGATCGAGGACGTCGAACCGGTGCTCGACCGGCTCACGACCAAGGACCCGGACCTCTGGGCGGCGGAGTGGTCGCGGGCGGCGGAGCCCTACGAGGAAGCCGGCGAGGCGCACGAGGCGGAGGGACACGGGGCGGAGGCGCGGGAGGCCTTCCTCATGGCCTACGTGTACTACACAATCGGCCGCTATCCCGTGCCCCTCTCGCCAGGGAAGCAGGAATGCGCCCGCAAGAGCCTGGCGCTGTACCTGCGGGCGGCGCGCCACTTCACGCCGGCGTTGGAGGTCGTGGAAATCCCCTACCGCGAGAATCGGGTTATCCGGGCGTTCCTGCGCAAGCCCGAGGGGGTGAGCCCCTGTCCGATGGTCATCAACTTCGGCGGCATCGACTCCTACAAGCCGGAGTGCCACGAGTACGACGAGGCGTTGCTGCGCGCGGGGCTGGGAACCTGCGCCATGGACATGCCCGGCGTGGGCGAGTCCCCCATCAAGGGTTCCACCACCGCCGAGAGCCTCTTCAGCGCGGTCATCGACCATCTGTGCGAACGGGAGGACGTGGACGAACGGCGCATCGGCATCCTGGGACGCAGCTTCGGCGGCTACTGGTCCGCCAAGATGAGCTTCGTGGAGCCGGAGCGGCTGCGCGCCTCGGTGGTGTGGGGCGGCGGCGTCCACTACAACTTCCAGGCGGAGTGGGTGCGCCGGTCCACCAACGCCGAAAGCTACCTCATGGACCACGAGATCTGCCGCGCCAGCGCCTTCGGCCTGCGCGACCTGGACGAACTGGCGGCGTACTTCCCGTCGCTGTCGCTGAAGACCCAGGGCCTGCTGGACAAGGACTCCTGCCCCATGCTGATCGTCAACGGCAAGAACGACCTGCAGACCCCCATCGAGGACCTGTACCTGCTGCTGGAGCACGGCGGCCCCAAGACCGCGCGTGTCTTTCCCGGATGCCACATGGGACAGACACCGCGGACCCTGCCCACAATCGTCCGATGGCTCCGGAAGGAACTGCGGGAATAGTCGTGCGAATGATCGTTCGGCTCTTGCAAAACGGCGCCGAACACCGTATAAGATAGTCACACTCACCAAACCTCCCAGGCGAAGTCTTCCGTCGGTCCCACCGGCGTAGAGTCGGTTTGGGACAATTTTTCGTACTAACGTTCATTACGGAATAAAGGAGGAGACCATGTTGATAAAGAAGGAGAGGATCGACACCTTCGACGATTGGGTGGACGCGTTCCACCAGTGGCACGACGACATCGGCTACCCCATGGAGCTGATCGGCGGCGACTACACCTTCGAGACCAAGCTCGACGACGTGGAGAGCAACGAGATCGAGTTCGGCGAGTACTCCGGACGGCCCAAGTGGGAGAAGGTGACGGACATCCCCGACCAGCGCATCCAGGACGCCTTGGCCCACCTCATCGAGTTCCAGGGCGACACCGAGTTCGCCTCGGTGGAGCAGCAGACCAACCTCATCGAGCGCGCCCCCACCGAAGTGGACCTGAAGAACCTGATCCGCATCAACCGCGAGGAGATGCGCCACGGCTGGCAGATGGCCTACGTGCTGGTGACCCAGTTCGGCGAGTCGGGCAAGCGCCAGTCGCAGCGGCTGCTCGAGCGGCGCGCGTCCGAGGGCTCGCGCCTGCTGGACTCCTTCAACCAGCCCGTGCGCAACTGGCTCGACTTCTTCGTCTACACGAGCTTCATCGACCGCGACGGCAAGTACCAGCTCAACATGCTGAGCCGGAGCGCCTTCGCCCCGCTGGGCCGGAGCACCCTGCCCATGCTGAAGGAAGAGGCCTACCACCTGGCCCAGGGCAACATCGGCCTGATGCGCATCGTCAAGGCCGGCAAGATCCCCATGCCCATCATCCAGAAGTACTTCAACAAGTGGATCTCCACCGCCTACGACCTGTTCGGCCAGGACGAGTCCAGCTCCGCCCACTGGGCGTATGTCTGGGGCCTCAAGGGACGCTACGACGAGCAGCTTTACGACGAGCCGGCCGACATGGACCGGCTGAACGAGCTGTCGCGCACGACCTTCTTCAAGGAAGTGCAGGCGCTGGTGGACGCGTTGAACCACAACATCGGCGACGACCAGCCCAAGCTGACGATTCCCAGCGACAAGTTCCGCCGCTACATCGGCAACTACGCCGGCCAGCCCTACAGCGTCGACGGCGAACTGCTCTCCGACGAGGCCTACGCCAAGCACCTGGAAGAGGCGATGCCCTCGGACGCCGACGACGAGCTCGTCATCGGCATGGAGAAGGAAGGCGGCTGGATCCTCGACCCGAGGTAATCCGGGGAACGGCGAAATCCCGCGACCGGCGCGGGCCTACGACTCGACATCGAGCCCGTAGGCCCGCGCCATCACGATGATGGGGTGCACCGGCTTGTTGCCGGTCCCCTGCTCCACCTGAACCGCCGACAGCGGACAGTCCGTCACCGTACAGGCGTCATCCGACCGCATGAACTTGAACAGCGGCCGGCCCACCTGCATCGACGCCTCGAAGTTCTCCTTCTTGACGCTCCAGGTCCCGTCGTGCCCGCTGCAGCACTGCATGCGGGAGACCTCCGAGTCCGGGATGAGATGCATCAGCTCCTGGGCCTTGAAGCCGATGTTCTGGGCCTTGAGATGACACGGCTGGTGGTAGCGGATCTTGCCCGCGGCCTGGGTGAAGTCGACGTCGAGCTTGCCGCCCTCGTGTAGCTGCATCAGGTACTCGGACAGGTCCAGGGTGTTCTCCGCCACGAGCTTCGTGTCGTCCGTGGGCAGCATGCGCGGGTAGTCCTGCTTGAGCATGTAGCTGCAGCTCGCCGTGGGCACGACGATCTTGTAGCCCTGACGCACGGCCTCGCTCAGGCTCTTCACGTTGGCCTCGATCTTCTTCACCGCCTCGTCCAGCAACCCCACGTCGATGAACGGCATGCCGCAGCACTGCTGCTCGGGCACCGTGCACTCGACGCCGTTCTTCTCCAGCACGCCCACCGCGGCCTTGCCGATGTCCGGCTCGTTGTAGTTGACGGTGCAGGTGTAGAAGAGCGCCGCCTTCTCCCCGCCGTTCTCCTTGGGGGCCGCCGGGCGCCGGCGGAGCCACTTGGCGAAGGTCTGCCCGTGGTAGGTCGGCAGCAGCCGGTCGCGGTGCACCCCCAGGTACTTCTCCATGAGGCCGCGCACGAACGGGGTGCGGTTGGCCCAGTTGACCAGCGGCGCCATCCAACTCGCCAGCCGCCCGGCCCGGTCCGTGTCCCCCATCAGCCGGTCGGCCCAGCTCACACCCTTGTCCTTGGCCTCCACCAGGGTCGCCCGCATCATGGTCCGGGGAAAGTCGATGTCCCACTCGTGCGGCGGCACGTACGGACAGATGGGATCGCAGAGCTTGCACTGGTAGCACTGGTCCACCACCGATTTCATCTGCTCGTCCTTGAGGGACGTGGCGTCACCGAAGTTCTCGTCCATCATCCGGAACAGGCTCACGAACGACGGACAGAGGGTGTGGCACAGCGTGCAGCCGTAGCAGATGTCGAACACGCGATCGAGTTCCTCGCGCAAGGCCCCCTTGTCCCAGAACGGCGGTGTCTTGGGTTCAAAGCTCATAAGTGCGGTTTCCTCCTGGGTAATGTTCGCATGAAGGCGCGATGAAGGGGGATATTAAGGGTTTCGTCCGTGAAAAGTAAGGGGACCCGTCCGCGACCCGCCATCCGATGACACGGGTTCCCGAACCACCCCGAAACGGCATTCTCGCAAGAGCGGGAAACGGCCCGAAACGTCATTCCCGCGAAAGCGGGAATCCAGGGGTGGGGGGTACACCAGGTGCGCGGGAATCGAGTTGCTCCTTCAGGATACGAAATATCAGACCATAGAAGCGGCAGCAGGACGGCAACGTCACCGTCAGGAACTCCCGGATGGAGCGCACGGAGAGCCGCGCATCCACGTGGCTCACCACCTTCAGGATGGCGACGTGAACGCGGCCCGGGTGCGGCAGCGCGTCCGCCAGCCGCAGGCTCTCGGTCGAGGGGATCAGCGGATCGGTGTCGCCGTGGCCGATGAGGACCCGCGTTGTGACTTGCGGGACCACCGGACGCAGCGACAGGCCCTCCAGGTAGTGCCGCACGCCGGGTTCGGTCGCCTCCACCAGACTCCGGACCCGGGCAGGATCCTGGTTGCGGATCAAGTCGTACACGGCGCGTCCGTCTTCCGTGAGCGGTTCCGGCGAAATCACCGGCGCCTTCCCGTCCCATCGGGTGACGCCCGCGTTGGCCTCTCGCTCCATGTCATCGAGAAGAGCGGACAGCACCGTGCGATCCTCCTCCACCGTCACATGGGCCAGGAGGTTCTTCACCAACACGTACCTTGCGTAGATCTCCGGTGGTTGGGCGTGCCGCTGGCCGCGGTATTCGTCCCGGCCGGTGGTAAGGTAACGGATGATGTTGACCGTGTCGTAGTAACCGCCGAAGGAGACCACGAACTTCACCCTTTCCCGGATCGATGGATCCGCCGCGGCCTTCAGGGTCGGACCCGCGGCAAAGCTGATGCCGAACAGGCCGGAGCGGGTTTCGTCCACCTCCTCCCGCGAGAGCATGAAACGAAAGGCGGCCACGATATCGCGGGACTCCTCCATCTCCAGCCGAAGAGACTTGAGGCCATCAAGCTCCGGCACCAGCACGGCGAAACCGCAGGAAGCGAGCTCGTTCGCCAGCGCCACCAGGCGCGGGTCGTCCTTGCCCGTGTCGAGCACCCCGTGGGTGACGAGCAGACCGGCGCGTGGCCGTGCGTCGTGGACCGCGTAGAGATCGGCGACCATGTGCCGGTCGCCGTCGACAATGGTGAGGGTATGGACGGCGGGCTTGCGCCGGCGCCAACCCCGAAGGAGCTTCCGCAAGCCCTCGCCGCCCAACAGATGGAGCAGCAGCGCCAAGCTCAGGAGCGCGATCCGGACGTGTGAAAGGATGGACAAGGCCGGGGCCCCGCCTGTGCGGTGATCTCGTCTGGTGTCGGGTCCGGGCGATTCGCAAGATGACCCGCGGGGGTCTTCCGCCTTCGACTGCGCACGTCACCCCGGGCGTGACCCGGACCCCTCCTCGCGTGCCGCCCGAACGAACCCGACAGGGCTCCCGTCACCGGCGCCGTGCCGGCCACGAGAGCCCCGCGGGTGTGACACCGGATTCACACGGAGAAACCGCTAGTGATGCGCGGCCTCGCCTTCCAGGGCGAGGTTGATGTGGTGGTGCGACTTGGACACCGGACCGATGCCCTTGGCGATGGTGGTCCAGTGCTCGCCCTCGTCGGCGCTGTAGAAGACGTCGCCGTCGGTGGTGCCGGCGAAGATGGCGTAGCCGCCGTTCCACGCGTCCATGCACATGGCCTCGATGTTGGCGCGGATGTGCTCGGGCAGGCCCTCGCCCAGGATGTCCCAGGTCCGGCCGCCGTCACGGCTGCGCGCCACCCGGGCGTCCGCGGTGTGCAGCTTGCGCCACGTTCCCGGGCCGGTCTTGGCGCCGGCCACGAACAGCAGGTTGGAATCCTGCGGGTGGACGAAGAACGGGTCCACGTACCCGATGCGGAAGTCCCGCGGGGTCATGTTCTGCCAGGTGGCGCCGCCGTCGCCGCTCACGCAGAAGCCGGCCATGACCTCGGGGCCGCAGTTGGTGGTGGGCGCCGTGCCGTAGAGCTTGTCGGGGTCGTTGGACGGGATGAACACGCGGTGGGCGTCCGGGTTGATGTTGTCGATGGTGGTCCAGGTCTCGCCGCCGTCCGTGCTGCGCAGGAACCCGCCCACCTCCACCGCCACGTGGATGATGTTGGGGTCCGTGGGATGGAACGTGATGCTCTTGGCATGGGCCTGGTGCGGCGGTCCCGGAAAGGTCCACTTCTCGACGCCGGGCACCTGGCGCAATCCCGGCATGTCGTTCCAGCTCTTGCCGAGGTCGTCGCTGTAGTAGAGGTGCGCGGGCTGCGTGCCGGCGTAGACCCTGGGCTTGCCGTCCACCAACTGGGTGGCCAGCGAGTAGATCTCCTTGTCGCCGATGCCGCTGTCCCGCTTCTCCCAGGTGCCGCCCTCGTCGGCGCTGGCGTAGATCTCGCAGCCGTAGGTACCCGCCAGCAGCGTCCCGGTGGCGGGCTCGAAGATGACGGCGCTGACGTGCTTGCCCGGCAGGTGCACGTTGTCCTGCCGCCACGAGCCGTTGTCCCGGCGGAACGAGAAGACACCGTCCACGGTGCCTACCAACAACTTGTCCCCGGCGGTTTCGCCGTGGGTCAGCAACTGGCCTCCAGGGGATAGACAGACAAACATGATCGGTCCTCCTTCGCGCTATGGTCCTGTGCGATTGCCGGGCGGCCTTCGCTCTTCGGCCGCATGGAACCGACGGGGCGGCCTCCGAACCGGCCCTGCGCGCCGCCACGCCGTGCCGGTCCAATCTACTGAAGCTGCCGCGGCCCCGTCAAGACGCGCGGGGTTGAATTTCCCCGCGCCTTGTTATTAGTTCTCACAGCGAACGGGGCGCCGCACGAGACCCTCGCGGCGCTCCGGAGTCGGTTCCAACCAAGGCAAATCCTGAAGGAGGTAATCATGTACACGACCGACCAATACGAGGGCATGCTGGCCGAGACCATCACCATCCAGGGTCACAACGGCGACACCATCAACGCGTACTACGCGCGCCCGCTGGGCGCGGGACCGTTCCCCGGCGTGGTGGCCATCCACCATCTGCCCGGCTGGGACGAATGGTACCGGGAAGCCACCCGCAGGCTCGCGCACCACGGCTTCGCCACCATCTCCCCCGACCTTTACCACCGGGCCGGCGCCGGCACGCCGGAGGACGTGGCCGCCAAGATCCGCGCCGACGGCGGCGTGGCCGACGACCAGGTGGTGGGCGACCTCACGGGCGCCATGCAGTACCTGCGCTCCATGCCGTACCACAACGGCAAGGTGGGCATCTGGGGCACCTGCTCGGGCGGGCGCCATGCCTTCCTCACCGCCTGCCGCGCCCAGGGCTTCGACGCCGTGGTGGAGTGCTGGGGCGGCCGCGTGGTGGCCAGCGGCGACGACCTCACCGAGAAGCAGCCCGTCGCCCCCATCGACTACACCGCCGACCTCTCGTGCCCGATCCTGGGCATCTTCGGCAACGACGACAAGAGCCCGTCGCCGGAGCAGGTGGACCAGCACGAGGCGAAGCTCAAGGAGCACGGCAAGGACTACGAGTTCCACCGTTACGACGGCGCCGGCCACGGCTTCTTCTACTACGACCGCCCCGTCTACCGTCAGGAACAGGCCGTGGACGGCTGGAAGAAGCTTCTGGAGTTTTTCGGCAAACAGCTCGGATAGGAGACTGTGGCGCCGGGGAAGCGAGTGGCGCGGGCGGGTTTCGAACCCGCCCGTGCACCGCTTCATCGAGGCCCCGAGCGCCCCGGCAACGCTCTCGTCGCGTCCCGCGCGGCGGACGCGGTACCGGTCACGCCCTTGACCCGCATACTCTCCCGCGAATCAACCAGACACCACACTAGAAGTACCAACTCAGCGACACGTAGCCGACGGCGTCCGGCAGATCGTCCTCCGACTCCGCCGGGCGCGATTCCTCGGGAATGCTGTCGCTCAAGCCCAGGTACATCCCCGCCGCAACCGTGGCCTCATCGCTCAGCGAATAGGACAGGCCGGGCGCGAAGATCGCGCTACCGTTGTTCACGTTCCACAGCACCAGGACGGAGACGTTCCATAGCGGATCGATCTGACAGGTACCCTGCACGACGAATTCGTCCCGTCCGAACACCAGGAACTCTCCGCGTCGATAGGCGGGAGATTCCAGTATTCTCTCGAAGTCAGCCGGTCCGACGGCTCCGTGGCCGTCGCGCTGATACTCGAAACCGATTCGCAGATCGCGATCGAATACCTGGAGCGAACGATCGAAGCCGATCGTTCCGCGCCCCGCCGTCCGGCCGTCGAATTCGCGGAGAACCGCCTCGAAGCGGACCGCCCACTCGCCGATGTCGCCGGCGGCCCCGACGGCTCCGGCGAATCGGTCGTAAAGCAGGCCTCCCCATGCCGAGACCTCCCAGTTGTGCCAGGTGGTCAGGCCCCGTACGAGCGCCGTAAGCTCCTCCTTGCCGTCGAGCCGGCTTGGCCGGATGACGAGATCGACCTCGGTCAGGGGACTCGGGTAGACCCGCAGGCGGACTGCGTCGGTCCCGCTTCTGAATTCCCGAAAAGGGTCCGTCGGGTGGAGCGGAAGGAACGGGTCTCCCGGGGTGAGAAAGAGGGTCGTCCCCCAGGAAATCGCCTGGCGGCCGAGATCGAGTTCCACGGTGTCGGTGGGACTCCAACCGAGTTGCAGCCGGTCGATCCGGTGCCGCGCGTTGAAGGCTTCCCCATCGGCGAGGACGCCGTGCAGGTGCAGCCAGTCCTTGTCGTCCTCCCCGCCGCCGGCTCCGCGGGCGATTGCGACGGGGGCGTCGTCCGCCTGGGCAACCGCTGCCGTGACCTCGTGGGCGAAGGTCAACGAGAACGGTTCGATCTCCGGCTCGGCGACCAGACGCAGGCGATTGTGAAGCGCGATATCACTCCGGGAAGAAACGTCGGGGAGCACAACCGTCTGAAGGTATCCCGACAGCGGACCCGCCTGTCCCCACGCGGGACAAACGGTGGAGACCAGAAGGGCGACGGCGAAGAGCGCCCCACGACAGAATTGCATGTTCAAGACCGAATCTCGTCCGAGTCGATTCCACCGTCCACCATGCGCACAAGGCGTCTTGACCGGTCCATGACCCGCACATCATGGGTCGCGAAGACGAAGGTCGCTCCGAGTCTTCGGTTCAGCTCGGACATGACCTCCAGCAAGGCTTCGCTCGCCGCCGAGTCAAGGTTCGCGGTCGGCTCGTCCGCCAGCACCAGCGCCGGATTGCCGGCGACCGCGCGGACGACCGCCACCCGCTGCTGCTGTCCACCCGACAGCTTTCCGGGGCGGCGGTCCTCGAGGCCTTCCATGCCGGTCCGCTTGAACAGCTCCCGGACGCGAGCCTCCCGCTCCCCGGATTCGACGCCCTGCAGCAGCATCGGGAACTCCGCGTTCTCCATGGCGCTGAGGACCGGGAGAAGGTTGTAGGCCTGGAAGACGAACCCGATCTCTCGCAGCCGAAGGCGCGCCAGTTGCCGGTTGGACATGGTGCTCACTTCGCGTCCGGCCACCCAGACTTCACCCCGCGTCGGGCGAGTCAGCCCACCCATCAGGTTGAGCAGGGTGGTCTTGCCCGAGCCTGACGGACCGGCCAGTGCGGTGAATTCGCCGCGTTCGACGACGAAATCGACGTCGCGGACCGCGTGCACCTCCTCGGCCTCCTGCCGATAGGTTTTCCACACATGCACGGTGCGGATGGGAGGGATGTTGGAATCGATCATCGGCGGTCCCCAAGCACCCAACGAGTTTCACCGGTCGAACTTCATGACCTCCGTCACCTCGATCCCGGCCGCGCGCAGCGCCGGGTAAATCGACGCCAGGCCGCCGATCGTGGAGATGAACGCAACGGCCTGGAGACAGCGCGAAAGGCGCAACTCCGGCAGGATCACCGGGTCGATGACGACTCCCGAGAAGGTCATGTCTTCGAACATTCCCGAGAGATCGAGGCCGTCGCTGAAAAAGAACCAGGTCAGCAGCAGCCCGACGCCGACACCGGCGACCCCGCTGATCGCCGTCAGGGTGAGCCCTTCGAAAAGAACGATGGAACCGGTCTCACCCGGAGTCAAACCAAGCGCCTGCAGCACTCCGAACTCGCGGTGACGGTGCAGTACCGACATCAGCACGGTATTCATGATTCCAAAGGCAATGACGATGAAGAGCAGCCCGTAGGTCACGTAATTTCCGAAGTCGTCAACGGCCACCGCGGAGGCCAGTGCCGGGTTCGCCTCCTTCCATGCCATCACCCGGGCTTCCCCTCCCTCCACGGCGCCCTGAAGGGTGCGCTCGAGGTGCCTTGCCACCTCCCCCACGGCGGTGCTGTCAACGAGCACGAAACCGACACTGGTGACGTCGTCTCGCGAGCCGAGCCACTCGCCGGCGGTTGCGAGCGGGATGTGGATCGTCGACTGGTCGATTTCCGGAACTCCGCTCCGGAATATGCCGGCCACGCGCAACAACTGCCCGGCGATCTCTCCACCGGTATCCTGCGCCTGGACGACGAAACGGGACCCCGGTCCGAGGCCGAGACTGGAGGCGAGTCCGGCGCCGACGTAGGCAAGCCGTCGATCGTCCGGCCCGAGATACCGGCCTTCGACCAACTGGTCGTCGAGCATGCTGAAGGCCGCTTCTTCAAGGGGATCGACCGCTACGATCCGCACCGGGCGCGTGCCGGTCGCCGAGCTGGCGAGTCCGCTGACCGTGAGCTTTGCCGAGGCGGCCAGGACGAGCGGCGCGATATCCGGCGACTCGACGGCCCTCTCGGCCGCCTGCCGGACCCCGGCCGTCAGGCGATCCGCGATATTGCGGCTGGTACGAAACCCGGGGCTCTCGATCGACACGTGGCCGGACCCCATCCGCACTCCGGACCGGATCCACTGTTCGTGGCTGCCGTCGCTCATGCCGAAAGAAAAGACCAGCAGGCTGCCGCCGAGTATCATCGCCAGTGACGTCAGCAGAGTGCGTCGAAAATTCCGGCGCAGATTGCGCATGGCCAGTCCGAAGAGAACGGGGAAACGGGCCGAACGGACGTGCGGCATCGGGTGCGGAGACATGGCTAAAGGCCCGAAAGGGCATCCGCCGGCGGGATGCGCGCGGCCCGAAACGCCGGGTAGAGCGAGGCGATCAGAGCGGTGAGAAGGAGCGCAACCGACGCCCAGATCCAGGCGGTGGGGTTGTAGGCGACGCGCAGGCTCGGGGTCAGCAGTACGTCGCCCAGCGAGACGTTGCCATAGAGCCAATCGAGGCTGGGAGGATCGTTGTGCAGCCACACCATCAGCGGAAAGACGACGACCGAAGCGAGCACGAGGCTGGCCGCGCCGATCGCCAAGGCTTCCGAAACCACCACGCCGAGGATCGAACGCGGCGTCGCTCCCAGGGCGAGCATGACTGCGAACTCTCGCCGGCGCTCGAACGTGGCCATCAGCATGGTGTTCGCGATGCCGAAGCTGGCGATCGTGAAGACCACCACCAGGATGATCCAGTACGACCCCTCGACCAGCGCCACGTACTCGACGATGACGGGATTCAGCTCGGTCCACGAAGCGACCGCGATGGGGCGATCGTATCCGCCGACGATGCCGGACAATCGCTCCGCGGTGGCGTCGGCAGTCCTTGGATCCGCGGTAGCGACGGCGACTTCGTGGATCCGACCCTCATCGAGAACGAGGAACTCCTGGAGGTCCCGGATCGTCGTGACGGCGGTGGTCCGATCGATTTCGACGAGACCGGTACGGAAGATCCCGGCAAGCGTATAGAGATCATTGGCCAGGGAGCCGTCCGCGCCGTGCGTCACCAGAACCAGCTCATCGCCGACGGCGACCGCCAACTGCCGCGCCATTTCCTCTCCGATCACCAGTTCCTTCCGCCCGGCGATGGGCAATCTGCCGCCGGCGAGTCGATGGAGAAAGCGGCTTACGGAGGTCTCGCGCTCCGGATCCACACCGACAAGGACGCCTGCCAGCGTAGAGTCTCCCGAGCTGATGAGACCTCCCGCACGGACGCGCGGGGCGGCGGCCGAGACGGACGGCTCGGCGTCGAGAGCGCGAAGGAGTCGGTCCACGTCGATGCCGTTTCTTCCGCCCAGGGTGTCGTAGAGGTTCCTCTCGGGGCGGTACGCGGGATCGTGGATTTCGATCTGTCCGCCCACCAGCGACGTGGCGTTCTCGATCAGTTCGTCCGTGACGCCGCCGATCCACCCGACCAGGAATACGACGGCGAAGTATCCGGCGGCGAGCCCGCATGCAGTGATGATGGAACGCCTGGGATTCCGGCTGAGATTGCGCCAGCCGATACGGGCCCAGGACGGGGTTTCGGACATGAGAACGCTATCTCTCCTTCTTCAGGTTTCGAAGAGAGAAGAAAGACGGGTCGAGATCGACGTCGAACTCGAGCTTATCGTGGGTAATGGTCGTCCGCTCGAGGGGCCTGTCCGCGGGAGACACCTGCATGACGGCCGGCACCAGGCGTCCGTCCATCTCACGAAAATCGCTGAACTCCACCGTTCGGGACAGCTCGCCGTCCTCGTCGTAGTACTCTATCCGGACGGGCATGAAATCGCTCTTCCGGACCTGGAACCCGATGCTGCCCCAGACCACGGCGGCATCGGGGTTGGGCGTGAGGAGGAACTGCCAGACCGCGACTCCCGCGGGATCGTCGCCTTCGGAGGCAATTTCGATCTCGTAGTCTTCGACGAGCCGGCTTTGCTTCACCAGGTCATCGTTTGTGAAATGCGACCCCATCCACGATCCCCCCATCATCGACGCGGGGATCTTGATGGTGCGGTCAACCTTCGGGAGGTAGTTCCAGATGTTGTCCCCGGCCATGAGAGTCGCGATTCCCGCCTCCTTCTTGGGCGCCCGCAGGCGCACCAGCGAGTAATCCGTTCCCAGCGACCAGACCTCCAACGTCATCCTCCGCTCCCAGTGCCGGGTAACCACCTGCATCGTCGCGACGCCATGGCTCGAGTCGCCCCGCATGATCCGATCGACCCGGTCGATAATGGCGCGGGGATCCGTTTGCGCGAACCCGTCGAGCACCAGCACGAGGACGAGGACGAACACCGCGGCGGAAAATGGCTGGTAGAAACGGATCCGTGGGCTCATGGTTCGAATCTCGTATGCGAGGCATCCACTGTCAAGATACCTGGTACGAAACCCTGGCGTCGGGCAAGGGGGAACGACACTTCCGACAAGGGTCCTGGATTGTGTTCGCAAGGGACTCGAACTCGAGCCGCCCACGTGTTCGACCAACTGACCGGCAAGGTCCGCGATCTCATCGACGCCGGAGGATCCTCCGCCGGCGGCCGGTAGAGTGGGAGGCGATCCAGGGCTTGTCTTCGGGCTCGTGAGCGTCTACGTTCATACCCGAAGAATACGAAAGGAGCCCATCATGTGCACGATGATCGCCAAAAAGGTCGTCATGGAGGGCAGCGGCAAGCAGTCCGAAGACTGGTTCAAGGTCAACCAGGCCAACGTCGCCTATGACCATCCCTACCATGTCTTCCGGGAGCACTCCCTCAACATCGATTTCGTCAACGAGGACGAAGGAACCGGCGCCCGCGTGGCCGTGGAATTGAGCGTGGAGTCGGCCCGCAAGCTGGTGGACACCATCCTCAACGTGCTGGACGAGGCGGAACAGGGCGGCTGGATCGACGAGAACGAAGGGCCGGAGGTGCACATGCCTCCGGTGAAGAGTTCGGGGACCCTGTAGAGGGGTTCGCAGACAAACGCCTTTGCGGAGTCAGCCTTCCGGCCCACGCGGGACAGCGGAAGGCTGACTCCTCAATCTCCCAACATAACGCTTCCAGGCGCTACGCCTGGGCCGGCACCGCGGCGATCTCGCTCACCGGCACCCCGTAGAAATCCGCCGCGTTCCGACACAGGATGCGCTGCTTGTTCTCCTCGGTGAGGTCGTCGCGCTTGCGCAGCTTCTCCACCGAGTGGGGCCAGTCCGTGTCCCAGTGCGGGTTGTCGGACGAGTACAGCAGGCAGCGGTCGCCGATGTGGCGGATGGCGTCGGGGATGGTGAGCTCCTCGCACTCGACGCCGAAGTAGCAGCGCCCGCTCTTCACGTACTCGCTGGGCGCGCGCGTGCACAGCGGCGCCTCCACGTCGCCGCGCTTCTCCCACTCCTCGTCCAGCCGGTCCATCCAGTAGGGCACCCAGCCGGCGCCCGACTCCAGGAAGCCCACCTTGAGCCCGGGGTAGCGCTCCAGCACGCCGCCGAAGATGAGCTGGGTCATGGCGATCATCTGCTCGAACGGATGGGTCACCGCGTGGATGGCCAGGAACTTGTCGAAGCGGTCGGTGCCGGCGGCGTCGCGCGGCTGGCTGTGGATTGCCAGCGGCACGTTCAGCCGCTCGGCGGTGGCGTAGAACGGGTCCAGCTCCCGGTCCGAGAGCTTGCGCCAGGCCACGTAGGTGGGCACCTGCACCGCCACCATGCCCATCTCCACCAGACGCTCCAACTCCTCCACCGCGCTCTCCACCTCCTGCAGCGCGACGATGCCCACGCCCTTGATGCGCTCGGGCGAGGCGCCGCAGAACTCGCTTAGCCACCCGTTGTAGGCGTTGGCCAGCACCCGCGCCCGCGCGGGGTCGCGCACGTTGCCGATGCCCAGCCCGGCCGTGGGGAAGAGCACCGCGGTGTCGATACCCTCGGCGTCGATGTCGGAAAGCTCGCGCTCGGGGTCCGCCACCCGATGCCCCATGCGTCCCAGGTTCCGGTCCCACCCGTCGTGTGGGTACAACTCGCGCGCCGCGCTGTAGGGCTCCGGTATTCTCTCCCTATAGGCGGTCATGGGCTCCGTCAGGTGGCCGTCCGCGTCAATGACTGGATATCCGATCATGGTTCAATTCCTTTTCCGTGCCACTACAACCCGTAGAACCGCCGCGGGTTGTCGTCCACGATCTTCGTATGCATCTCCTCGCTGATGCCGCCGGTCTCCCTGAGCGAGGTGAGCGCCTCCAGCTCCGTGGAGGAATCGGCGTGCCCGTAGTCCGTACCGATCATCAGCATGCCCTCGCCCGCCTGCTGCAACAGGTACGGCACGTCGTCGCCGATCTGGCAGGTGACGTACAGGCCGTACTCCTCCAGCAGATCTTCCGGCAGCTTGTCGTCCACCGTGTCCAGCCGCCGCCGCAACTCGTAGACCACCCACGGTATCCACGACGCCGCGGTCTCGATGAAGCCGAAGCGCAGCTTGGGGAAGGTTTTGGGCACGCCGGAGCTCACCAGTCGGAAGAAGGCGCCGACGTTGAAGATGCGGTACTGGTTGAAAAACTCGCGGCTGCCGTCCGGATTCGACATCATGTCCACCAGGCTGGCGTTGCCGTTGGACTGATGCAGCCCGATGCACAGGTCCAGCTTCGAGGCCTCCTCGTAGATCGGGAAGAAGAACGGGTCGTCCACGGGGCGGGGACCCTCCATGGGCCGCATGAAGACGCCGCAGGCGCCGTTCTCCCTGGCGAAGCGCAACTGGTCCATGGCGTCCGGCATGCTGAGGAACGGCAGCACGCACATCCAGCGCAGCCGCCCCTGGCCCTCCTTCCAGATGTCCGCCATCCAGCGGTTGTAGGCCCCGCACAGGGCCACGTCCACTTCCGGACGCTCGGTGCACTGGTCCAGGAAGATGCTCGTGTAGAGCACCTGCACGTCGATGCCCAGCTCGTCCATGTGCGCCAGCCGCGCCCCCACGTTGGCCACGTCGCGTGTCTCCATGCTGGTGGTCATCTGCCTGCCGGTCCTGCGCGAGCGCTCGTCCAGCGCCTCCTCGGTGAACGCGAACCGGAACAGACCGCGGATCTTCCCGTCGATGACCCAGTTCTGCCGCTGCGTCCCGTCGTTCGGGTCGAAAAGGGCCGGCCGGTACTTCTGCTCCGAAGGCGTCAGATAGTCCCACGTACGCGGGCTCTCGACGACATGCGCGTCAGCATCTACCCATCCCATTGGATCGGTCTCCTTCCGTGGATAGTTGTGAATACGGTCCGAGATTATCCGGGTTGAAGAGGGGGCGTCAACCCGGATTCGCGGGGGTGTTTTTCGCGGTCAGGCCGCACCCCCCAAGCCGGTCCAGGCTACCTCAAGCGATCGATTCCGGGACAAGCATCGAAACCCTGATCGAAGCTCAGTATCCTATGCACGCCGGCCCGTCGCATCACGGCCACGTGGAGGGCATCACGGGCAGAGAGCCCATTGACGGACTCGAGAAGTGCCTTGGCGGCCCGCACCTCGGAGATACCGAAAGGCAAGATCTCGTCGGTGATCGCATCCAGGTTCGCGAATGCAACGTCAATGGCGTCGAGCCGCCGGATCGCGGTGTATCGATGAAGTATCTCCTGGTAGACTTCCACGTCGGTGACCAACCATTCTCCGTCTGCTGCCGATTGTGCCAGCAACGCAAGAACGCGATCCTTGTTGGGATGGGGAGCACCCACCATATACATCGGCACGTTGGAATCGATGAAGATCACGTGATTCGTCGCCCGGACTCGATCTCCTGCAGCATCACGTCGATGTCTGCGGTCGGAAACGCATGCCGCGACGCCTCCGCGATAGCGCGAAGCTTGGCGTCGATGTTTCCAGGGTGGTCGTTCCGCGCCTTGCGCAAGGCCTGCCGGACCCATTCTGCCACAGTCATCTTCCGGGTACGCGCACACCCTTGGATCTCTCTATATTCTTCCTCGTCGAAGAGGACCTGTAAACGCTTACTCATTGGTACAGTATATTTAACTCATACAATATGAGTCAACCCGGAAAAGGAGGAAGCCATGCCAGGCGTCGTCGATGCGGACACGCACATTATCGAACATCCGGAGATGTGGGAGCTGTTCGACCCGGAGTTGTACCAGCGGCGGCCGGTGCTGGCCTCGACCACGGTGGACAGCGTCTACGGGGAGAACAACCAGGTTTGGCTCATCGACGGCATGGCGGTGCCCAAGCGCTTCGGCAAGGGCAGCGCGCTGGTGGCGGTGGGCGGCTCGGACAGGGAGAATGCCCGGACCGACATCGCGGCGTCGGTGCGGTACGTGACGGACCCGGAGGCGCGGGTGCGGGACATGGACAAGCGCGGGGTGGACGCGGAGGTGGTGTACCCTACCCTGCTGCTGAGCTACCTCGACGTGGACGTGGCCCTGGAGGTGGCCGTCTGTCAGGCCTACAACCGCTTTCTGGCGCAGGCGTGGAAGACGGCCGGCGACCGGCTGCGCTGGGTGGTGGTGCCGCCGTTGCGGGACATGGACGCCTCGGTGCGGGAGATCGAGACAGCCCGGGACCACGGCGCGGTGGGGGTGTTCTTTCGCGGGGTCGAGGGCGACCGCTCACTGGCGGAATCGTATTTCTTCCCCGTGTACGAGGCGGCCAACCGGCTCGGCATGGCCATCTGCATCCACACCGGTGCCGGTGCGCCGGACATCACCAAGGTGTTCGACCGGAACTTCAGCCACAACCTGCCGCACGTGCGCTCGCTGCCGCTGTTCGCGTTCCGCGACCTCGTCGCCCACAAGATCCCGGAGCGCTTTCCCAACCTGCGCTTCGGTTTCATCGAGGCCTCCGCTTCTTGGGTTCCCTACATCCTGCATCATCTGCAACGGGCCAGCGGCGCCCGGCTCAACGCCGGCGGCGACGCGGACGCGTCACTCGACTGGGGCCCCGGCCTGTTCCGCGACTACCGGCTCTACGTGGCCGCGGAAGCGGACGAGGACCTGCCGTACCTGCTCACCCACATCGGCGAGGACCACATCATCATGGGTTCCGACTACGGCCACCAGGACCAGTCCCGGGAGGACGGCATGGTGGCGGTGATGCGCCGCAAGGAGGATGTCGCGCCGGCAATCGTGGAGAAAATCCTCTGCGACAATCCCCGCCGTTTCTACGGGATCGCATGATTCGGGGGCGACCGCGGGTCGCCCCTACGGGAACAGGGGAGGCATCACGCCCCGCGTCTCGGCGCCCAGACGGGAGCAGGATGGGCACACCGCCGCCAGGATGATCATGGCCCATTGGCCGCGGACCGTTGTCGGGCCGGATTCTCGGGGTCTTCGGCCCATCGGGCCGGGTTCTCCGCGATGTATTGGCGAATGCGATTCAGCACCGCTTCGAACCGGATGACATGCTCGTAGTAGTTACGTTGCCACACCGATACGCCGGGGGTGCCGCGGAACGCGTTGATGCGCTTGGCCGATGCCGATTTGAACCCCGCGACGATTGCACCCACGGATCCCGGACCGGGTCCCGTAGGGGCGACCCGCCGGTCGCCCCTACCCGCCACACCCACGCCGGTGGTCAACGACCGCTGATCAGGGCGGGACCCGCGGTCGCAACCGCCGCCAACGTCGGTAATCGTCAAGATCCCATGAATATGATTGGGCATGACAACCCAGGCATCCAACTCGATTTCGGGCCGGATTCGAGCGGACCCGAGCCATTCATCCGCGACGATCCGGCCTGCCTCATTCAGCACCATCCGATGATTCACCACGTCCCCGAACAGCATTCTCCGGTCGGCCGTGCAAATGGTGAGAAAATACGCGCCGGCCTGCGAATAGTCGTACCCTTGCAGACGCATCGAGCGGCGTCCATGCCTTTCCGGATCGTGGCGTTCTCTCATGAACTACCTCGCTTGGGGTCATGCCCGGGGTTGTGTTCGGACGTTACATCCATGTCGCAACAACCATGCCGGATTCCGCATGTCTCCGTGGCAGGGGCGACCGCGGGTCGCCCCTACGGGAATGGCGATCATGCCCTCCTTTCTCGGCGTCATCGTCGATCCCGTTCGTCACACATCCACCCTCGGTTCCCGGCCCTCACGGGGCAGGGGCGACCGCGGGTCGCCCCTGCGGGAACGGCGATCATGCCCCCTGCCCCCTCGGGGCCCCTTGGGCAATTCCATTCGTCACATCGCGGGCCGATACCCGGGGTCCCGCAGGATCGAACCCTTGAGATTTGCGCGCCACCGCAATAAGTTCAGTCGCAAGTCTGGAGGATGCCAATGAGCAGCAAGGACATCACCTTCGTCGACACCACCCTGCGCGACGGGCACCAGAGCCTGTGGGCGGAGAACATGACCACGGGCATGATGCTGTCGGTGGCCGACCAGATGGACCGGGCGGGGTTCGAGGCCATGGAGCTGATCTCGGGGTCGCACCTCAAGAAGTGCGTGCGCGAGCTCAAGGAAGACCCGTGGGAGCGGGTGCGGCTGGTGGCGGGGCGCATCACCGAAACGCCGCTCCGGGTCATCGCGGGCCGGGTCAACACGTTCGAGTTCAACCCCCTGTCCATGTACCGGCTGTTCATGGAGCGCATGGCGGCCAACGGCATCCGCGAGGCGCGCATCTCCGAGGAGTGGAACGACTACGCCGGGTGGAAGCGCAAGGTGGAGGTGTCGCGGGAAGTGGGCATCAAGCCCATCATCAACATGATCTACTCGGTGTCGCCCAAGCACTCCGACGAGTACTTCGCGCAAAAGACCCGCGAGGCCGCCTCCCTGGAGGTGCCGATCATCTGCCTCAAGGACCCCGGCGGCCTGCTCACGCCGGAGCGCATGCGCACGCTGGTGCCGGTGATGTACGAGAACTGCAACGGCATCCCCATCGAACTGCACACCCACTGCACCACCGGCCTGGGGCCGCTGTGCTGCCTGGAGGCCCTGGAACTGGGCATCCGCAGCATCAACACCGCGGTGCCGCCCCTGGCGGACAGCTCCTCCAACCCCAACGTCTTCAACGTCGTGCACAACGCCCGCGCGCTGGGCTACAACCCGCTGGTGGACGAGTCGGTGCTGGAACCCGTCTCCGAGCATTTCATGGCCGTCGCCAGGCGCGAGGGCTTCCCCATCGGCAAGCCCGTGGAATACGACTACGCGCAGTACCAGCACCAGGTCCCGGGCGGCATGCTGTCCAACCTCCAGCACCAGCTCGACAAGGTCCGCCTCGGCGACCGCTTCCCGCGGGCCCTGGAAGAGTCCATCCAGGTGCGCGCCGAGTTCGGCTACCCCATCATGGTGACGCCGCTTTCCCAGTTCGTGGGCAGCCAGGCGGCGCTCAACGTCATCGTGGGCGAGCGCTACAAGGAAGTCACGGACCAAGTCATCCGCTACGCCCTGGGGCGGGCCGGAGAGGAAGGCGGCCGGCTCATGGACCCCAACGTCAAGGACAAGATCCTCGACCGCCCCCGGGCGCGCGAGATCGCCGCGCAGGAGCCCGAAGAGACGCCGCTCTCCGAGATGCGCGCCCGGCTGGGCGGCGACGGGGTGTCGGACGAGGAACTGCTGCTGCGCTGGCTCATGAGCGAGGAGGAGATCGCCGCCATGCGCGCGGCCGCGCCGCCCCAGGCCTACGTGAGCACCAGGCCGCCGATGGTGGCGCTGGTGGAGCAGCTTGCCGGCAAGTCCGACCTGGCGCACGTGCGCGTGACCAAGGGCGACCTTTCGGTAACGCTGAACCGGGCCGAATAACCCAGGAGGAGCCGTCATCGCCACTCACCGCCTGACCGATCTCCCGGCGTGGAAGAACCTCGCCGCCCATCACCGCAAGGTCAAGGACGTGCACCTGCGCGCGCTCTTCGCCGAGGACGCCACCCGGGGCGAGCGCTTCGCCGTGGAGGGCGCCGGCCTCTATCTCGACTACTCCAAGAACCGAGTCACCGACGAAACCCTGGGGCTCCTGCTGGAGCTGGCCGGAGCCACCGGCCTGCGGGCGCGCATCGACGCCATGTTCGGCGGCGAGCGCATCAACGTCACCGAGGGGCGGCCGGTGCTGCACGTGGCCCTGCGGGCGCCGCGCGGCCGGCGTATCCTGGTGGACGGCGAGGACGTGGTGCCCGAGGTGCACGCCGTGCTGGACCGGATGGCGTCCTTCGCCGACCGGGTGCGCTCCGGCGAGTGGCAGGGGCACACCGGCAAGCGCATCCGCAACGTGGTGAACATCGGCATCGGCGGCTCGGACCTGGGACCGGTGATGGCCTGCGAGGCGCTGCGGTACTACAGCGACCGCTCCCTCGACCTGGGCTTCGTCTCCAACGTGGACGCCACCGACTTCGCCGAGACCACCCAGGGCCTGGACCCGGCCGAGACCCTGTTCATCGTCAGCTCCAAGACCTTCACCACCCTGGAGACCCTGAAGAACGCCCACACCGCGCGGGAGTGGTGCCTGGCCGCGCTCAAGGACGAGGCCGCCGTGGCGCGCCACTTCGTGGCCGTGTCCACCAACCACGACGAAGTGCGCCGCTTCGGCATCGACACCGACAACATGTTCGGCTTCTGGGACTGGGTCGGCGGGCGCTACTCCTACGACTCCGCCATCGGCCTGTCGCTCATGATCGCCGTCGGCCCGGCGCACTTCCGCGCCATGCTCGACGGCCTCCACGTCATGGACGAACACTTCCGCACCACCCCCTTCGAGCGCAACCTCCCTGTGCTGCTGGGATTCCTGGGCATCTGGTACAACAACTTCTTCGGCGCCGAAACCCACTCCATCCTCCCCTACGACCAGTACCTGTGGCGCCTGAGCGCCTACTGCCAGCAGCTCGACATGGAGAGCAACGGCAAGCACGTGACCCTGGACGGCGACACCGTGGACTACCAGACCGGCCCGATCATCTGGGGACAGCCCGGCACCAACGGCCAGCACGCCTACTACCAGTTGATCCACCAGGGAACGAAGCTCATCCCCTGCGACTTCATCGGCTTCTGCCGGACCCTGAACCCCCTGGGGAACCACCACGACCTACTCATGGCCAACCTGTTCGCCCAGACCGAGGCCCTGGCCTTCGGCAAGACCGCGGACGAAGCCGCCGCCGAGGGCATGCCCGCCTTCCAGGTGCCGCACCGCGCCTTCGAGGGCAACCGCCCCACCAACACCATCCTGGCCGAGCGCCTCACCCCCGAGACCCTCGGCAAGCTCATCGCCCTCTACGAGCACAAGGTCTTCGTCCAGGGCTCCATCTGGGGGATCAACTCCTTCGACCAATGGGGCGTGGAACTCGGCAAGGCCCTGGCCCAGCGCATCGTGCCCGAGCTGGAGAGCGAGACGCCGCCGGAGCTGGACCACGACAGCTCCACGAACGCGTTGATACGGCGTTACCGCAAACTGCGGAGGTGAGGGAGGCAGGCCGGGTCGGGAATCGACGCACCGGTGTCGTCGGCGCGGCTTCCCCTCGGGCCAACAAGGACCTCGGTTGAGGTCAACACATCTGTTGTGTAAGTTTACTCAAATTCGATGAACGCCAACGAATTCCGGCGCTGGCTCAGAAGACATGGCTGTACGTTTCAGACGCACAAGGGCGGCAGCGGTCACGTCACCGTTCGACGCGGGGATCGCATAACGCAGTTGCCTATGCACGGCGGCAACAAAGAACTGGGTCCGAAGCTGGTAGCCAAGATCAAGAAAGACCTCGGTTTGGACTAATGCTAGCCTATCCTATCGTACTCGAAGAGGACGATGGCACGCTGCTCGCGACCTCGGTAGATTTCCCTGAACTCACCACCTTCGGGGTCGACAAGGAAGAGGCACTCGCGCGTGCGGCTGACGCACTGGAGGAAGCGATCGCGGCCCGCATCCACGACGGACGGGATATTCCGAAACCGTCCCGGGGACGACGCGTGGCGATGCTGCCGACGCTTACCGCTATCAAGGTGACGTTGTATCAGGAGATGCAAGAGCAGGGCATCGGCAAGGCAGAACTTGCACGTCGCCTGGGCTGGCACCTTCCGCAGGTGGATCGGATATTGGATGTCCACCACAACTCGCGAATGGATCAAGTGGACGCGGCGATCCGAGCCCTGGGACGCCACCTTCATGTCAGGGCTTCAACTCGATCAAGATCATGACCGGCAATCTGCGCTCCTCATCGACGTCATCCGCGAACCCGGCCCGTCCACACCACCAACGCAGTACGGTCTAGCCCGGACCAGCCGATCGGTCGCCAAGGCGAGCACCGACTCGCCCCAACGCGGATCCGGACGGCCCACCACCGCGGCCTCGATCAGGCCGGGATGACTCGCCAAGGCGTCCTCCACCTCGCGGGAGTAGATGTTCTCTCCTCCCGAGATGATCATGTCCTTGAGCCTGTCGATGACGAAGATGAACCCCTCCTCGTCCGCCATGCCGACGTCGCCCGTGTGGAGCCAGCCGTGGCGGATGGTCTCGGTCGTGGCCTCGGGATTGCGCCAGTATCCGGTCATGAGGGAGGGCTTCGGATGACGATCTCGCCGGGCTCTCCGACCGCACGGGGGGACACCGTCCGGATCCACCACCCCACGTCGCACCCGATCATGGGCTGGCCGGCGGAGCGCAACCGCCGCACCACGTGCTCGGGGCCTTCGAGGACGTGTTGATGGGCGTGCAGCACGCATCCGGGGCCGGCGTATTCCGTCATGCCGTAGAACTGCGCGAAGATCGGCCCGAACGCCTTCATGCCGCGGCGCAGCAGAGCCTCCGGCATGGGCGCCACGGAATAAAAGAGCCTGGACAGCACCGGCAGCGACTCCCGGCCCGCCGAAGGCCGAACGAATATCAACAATTCGGGCATGGGTCCGCTTGACAAGGAAAGCCAAAATCGTTACCGATTACGTAAGTAAAATGGATCACCGTAATGGATATTGCCTTTCGGACTCGCAAGCTCGGAAAGACCTTCAACGAGGCAGCCACTCTACGGAAAACCTATGGCGAGCCCATGGCCAAGGCTATCCAAAGGCGAATGGCCGTTCTCAGGAACGCGGAGAACCTGGTACTGGTGCCGACTACCAAGCCGGAGAGGCGGCATCAACTCAGCGCCAATCGTGAAGGGACTTTCGCTGTCGATCTCATTCAACCGTACCGTCTCGTTTTCGAGCCGAATCATGAGCCGATTCCGCGCACGGACGACGGAGGAATCGACACGGAAAGGGTCACCGCGATCAAGATCCTGGACGTGATTGACTATCACTGATGGAGGAGACACGGATGGAGACAGCAACCAATCAGTACAAGCCAGACTATGCGGTCCCGCCGGGATGGATCCTCGAGGAGCGCCTGCAAGCCCGCGGGATCTCGCATGCCGAGTTCGCGCGCAGGTGCGGCCGTTCCGCCAAACTGATCAGCGAGATCATTGCCGGGAAGGCGCCCCTCGAACCGGACACCGCACTCCAGTTCGAGAAAGTGCTTGGCATGGATGCCAGCATCTGGCTAGGAATCGAAGCGGACTATCAGCTTCACAAGGCCAGAGACACCGAGGCGCAACGAGCCGCCGCCAAAGTGGAATGGATAAAGGCCTTCCCGATTCGGGAGTTGGTCAAACGACACTGTTTGTCCAACCCTGAGTCGGATGTAGACGCAGTCTCAAAGTTACTCGGTTTCTTTGGTGTCGGCTCAATCGACGCCTGGAACCAACGCTACAGCTTGGGAAACGTGGCCTTTCGGCACTCTCCAAGTTTCAAAAGCGACAGGGCTGCTTTAGCTACTTGGCTGCGGCTCGGTGAGCTTGTAGCCGAAAGCCAGGACTGTGTGGCGTACAACGAGGGCCGATTCAGGCAAGCGGTACGACAGATCCGCCTATTGACGCGTGAACCGATTGATTACTCGCTACCCCAAGCCACGACGCTGTGCAACGCGGCCGGGGTGGCGCTCGCATTGGTCCGGCCACTGCCCAATACAGATCTCAGCGGTGCAGCCAAGTGGCTCTCGCCACGAAAGGCCGTCATCCAGCTAAGCGCGCGGCACAAATCCGATGACCATCTCTGGTTCAGTTTCTTTCATGAGGCCGCACATCTTCTGCTTCACAGCAAGAAATGCGTTTTTATTGATGAGACCAATGGAGACAACACCGAGTTGGAGGCAGAGGCCAACGAGTGGGCATCCAACACTCTAGTGCCTCAACGTATATGGGAACAGTTCGTCTCTACGTCACCACGCAGTGAGCGTACAGTTGAGGCACTTGCCGATGAGCAGGGCATTGCTCCTGGTATCGTCGTTGGAATGCTTCAACACCAGAGGCTTCTTCCCTGGTCGCACCTGAATGGCCTGAAAGTTAGGTTGGCTTGGAAGGACGCGCAATAAACCTCGAAAAGAGAATACTCTACAAGGCAGACAGTTCCATGGCCTTTGACAAACCGACGCGCGATCAAATGCGGGTTATCGCGGCCGACCTCGGCTTCGACCTCTCCGACGACGAGTTGACCGCGTACCTGGAGCGGATGGAGGGTTTCGCCCGCGCGTACGCGCTGGTGGACGAAGCGCCCGACCCGGCGCCGGCGGTGGGGCAACGGCGCGCGCCCGCGCGCAAGCCGAGGCCGGCGGAGAACCGTTACAACGCGTGGTACGTCAAGACGTCCATCCGGGAGGAGTACCGCGGCCGGCTGGCGGGCAAGACCCTGGCGGTGAAGGACTCCATCTGTGTCGCCGGCGTGCCGATGATGAACGGCGCGTCGTTCCTGGAGGGCCATGTGCCCGACGTCGACGCCACCGTGGTCACCCGCGCGCTTCACGCCGGCGCCGAGATCGTCGGCAAGACCAACTGCGAGTACCTGTCTCTCTCGGGCGGAAGCCACACCGGCGCCAACGGGCCGGTCGTCAACCCCCACAAAGAGGGCTGTTCGGCGGGCGGCTCGTCGTCCGGAAGCGCGGTGGCGGTAGCCGTGGGCGACGCGGGCATGGCCTTGGGCTGCGACCAGGCCGGTTCCATCCGGGTGCCCGCGGCGTGGTGCGGCATCGTGGGCATGAAGCCCACCCACGGCCTCGTCCCGTACACCGGCATCCTCGGTGTGGACCCGGTGGTGGACCACTGCGGTCCCATGACGCGCGACGTGGACAGCAACGCCCTGCTGCTGGAGGTGCTCGCCGGACGCGACGGCATGGATCCGCGCCAGCCCAGCACCTGGCAGCCGGTGAAATACACCGCGGCGCGCCGCGCCGGCGCCAAGCGCCTGCGCGTGGCCGTGGTCAAGGAAGGCTTCGGCCGGCGCAATGCCGAGGCCGAAGTCGACGAGCTCGTGCGGGCCGCGGCCGACACCCTGGCGCGGGCCGGGTTGGGGGTCGCGGAGATATCCGTCCCCATGCACGAACAGGCCTGGCTGCTCGCCCAACCCCTATACGTCGAAGGCCTCGCCCACTCCATGGGGCAATCGGGCGTCATGCCCGACGCCGAAGGTCTCGGCGCGGGCATGGCCGAGCGGTTCGCCACCTGGAACGAGCGCTGGCGCGAGCTGCCGGAGAACGTGCTGACGCTGATCCTGTTCGGCGCCTTCGTGCGGGGCCGCGCCCCCGGACACCACTACGTCAAGGCGCGACGCCTGCGCCGGACCGTCCACCGCGCCTACGACGAGGCGCTCTCCGGCTACGACCTGCTGCTCATGCCCACCACCCCCATGGCGGCGACGCCCCTGCCCGCCGCCGGCGCCAGCCCCGCCGAGCGCACCCGGCGCGCGGGCGAGATGCTCGCGAACACCGGCCCCTTCAACCTCACCGGCCACCCGGCCATCACCCTGCCCTGCGGCACGACGGCCGACGGGCGGCCCGTGGGGATGATGCTTGCAGGCCGGCACTTCGACGAAATCACACTTTATCGAGCGGCGTACGCGTTTGAACGGGCAAGCGGGCATTCCTCGCCGCCGCACCCGTGAGAGGAAGTTATTGACCTGCCGTTTTACTGTTGATAATGTGTTCGGCCGCGGGCGTGCTTACGAAACCGAGGGCATTCCGGTGCATTCGAAACATTTGATCCGTTCCATGGGACTCGGCCGGCTGTTCGCGCTGGTCATCGCACTCTCTCTGACGGCATCCACGAACGCTTTCGCGCAGAAGTGGCAGGGTATCACCGAAGCGGAGAACAGGATCGTGTTCTCGGGAAGCGACCTGGACGATTACAGGGCGGTTCATTACTACCATCCCTTCGACGAAAGAAACTCCCGGGAGCGCTATCGAGCAGTCTGGACGGTGGGCACCGGTCGTCGACCCGTCTTTCGGATCGACCTGATGATGCTCCCTCCCGATCACCACTACCCCGCCGACCGGGAAATCCCTTTGGTCGATCGGTTTACCAAGGCTTTCGAGAGGTTCAAGAACGTGCCGATCTCGACCGTTGAGACCGGCACTGCTGGAACGGCGGTGGGGCCGGCCGAATTCGTGATTATCCAGGGCGGGAAGCGTCAATGCGGCGTGTTTCATCTCTACCTCGATGACGGCACCATCAGCCAGCCGGAAACGCGCGGCAATAGTTATCTGGTCGGCTTCTACTGCCCGGTGTCCGCTCAGGTCGATGCCCAAACCCTGGAGTCCCTTCTCTCCAGGGTGGGCGTGCGCGGCATCGCCGTTCCGAGCGTGGAAGAGCCGCCCGCCGCCAGTCCGCTGGTATCGCGGAGCCCCACGACGGACCCTCTCACGATCCTCGTGACCACCGGCGACATGAAGGGATTGCGCAGGGCCTCGGTCAAGGAGTTCGACCCGGATACGATCATTCCCATTCAGCACCCGCGTTTCGCGGGCGGCCGCGTCATAAGGAGACCGGTCCTCGTGGCGGCGGCTCTCTTCGGGCGGACCGAGATGGTGGTGTTTCTCCTGAAACGGGGAGCGACCACGCGCGGACCGGCGTCCTCGGCGATCTGTGCAGCCATTGCCATGAGTCATCCCCTGATCGTGGACGTGCTGCTCAAGAAGGACCCGGAACTCAAGGATTACGATCGCTGTGGCCGAGGGCGGAGTCTCTCCCCGATCGAGTTGGCGAAGCGGCTCAATCACCGGAACATTGTCGACAAGCTCCTCGCAGACCCCTCCCGGTAACGTGGTCGTTCAAGCTTCCCGGGACTCGTACCGCCACGCCCGCGGGCATCTTTCGGGACGGCGTGTCGGTCACGCTCTGACCTTGATCGGCATCGTGGCGGCCACGGTGCTGGTATCCTGCCGTCATGCCGCGGCCACGCTCCAGTTTCATACGCCGCCCCGGACAGAGCGGCATGTCCTGTCCTACGACGGCGCCAGGATGATCGTTCAGGAGGAACACGAAGGGGACACCCGGTTCGACGTGGTGGATACCTCTTCGGGTCGATCTCTCGGACTCCTGAAGCACTCCTTTGTTCGGGCCGATTGGGGCGAGAACAGCGACGTTGTTTACGCGGTGGTCAAGGACAAACAGGTCTACCGGTTGTCACTGGACGCCGAGACCGTGCGAATGGACCAGGTTGTCCTTACCGGGCCGGAAGCCATCCCCGCCGGCGAAGCTCCCAAGGTCCTGGTCTTCCCGTCACCCACCGCTCCCTTTCTCCTCGCCCAAGGCTCACGGCGGCGCCGGTCGGTCTATCGTTGCGATTCGAGCCTGGCCTCGGGCGAACACGAAACGGAGACCCGGTGTCGAGTCTTGATCGAAGATGGACGGAACGTAGTGCGCTGGCTTACCACGGCGACCGGCCGTATCGCCGCCAGGATCAAGATATCCGCTACCGGACAACGCGTGTTCCAATCGCTGGAGCCGACGGGAGAGTGGGTCTACCGGTTCCACTTCGTACCGCACTACACCGAGCTGGAACCCGTCGGATTCGTGCAGCCGGACGGCACGGTATGGGCACTCTCCAACCGGCAGCGGCAGCGGGTAGCCCTGGTCCGGCTGAATATCGAGACAGGCCGGGAAGAGGTCTTCTTCGAGCACGATCTCCACGATCTGACGAAGGCGCACTTCCGTTTCGACAAGGACGGCGAAGGCACGCCCTTGCTGGTCCATTATGACCCCGACTACCCGGTCGTCGCGCACTTCCACGACGGACTCGCGGCCGCATACGAGGCGCTTTACGAGAAGGTCGGCCGACCCTCCCGTATCGATTTGGCGAGCATGGACCGGACGGGGAGATCCGCCGTCGTCCTGGTGGCGAACCCTCGGCTCCATCGTAGCTGGTACCTTCTGGACCTCGAAGAGAATACGTCACGGGAACTGTCGGCCAGCTCTCTGGCGCCGTATCCGCCGTCTCCCTCCCGACCCGTGACGTTCCCGGCACGCGACGGGCTTGACCTTCACGGCTATCTCGCGCTGCCTCGCGATGCCGGCGGGGCCGGTCCCTTCCCAATGATCCTCATGCTTCACGGCGGGCCGTGGTCCAGGTACGTCTGGCCGGATTCCGCGTTGGCTCAGTTTCTTGCGAGCCAGGGCTACGCGGTGCTCAGGCTGAACTACCGCGGCTCCACCGGATACGATCGTAACTTTCTCGCCGCGGGGAGAGGGGCGTTGTTCGGGAGCATGCAACACGATGTCCTGGATGCCGCCGAATGGGCCATCGCGAACGGGCACGCCACACGCGACGGGATCGCGCTGCTCGGGGGGAGTTTCGGCGGATTCCTGACGCTCGTGATGCTGGCGCATCACCCCGAACGATTCCAGGCGGGCATCGCGGTCAATGCCATTTCGGATGCGGTCGGATTTTGGAGAACCGACTGGCGGCGGACCAACAACCGTGCACTTTGGCAAGAGTTTTTCGACGACGACGCTGTTCCGGAGGTGGCCTTGGCCGAGTTGTCCCCGGTCAACAACTTCGATCGCATCGCCGCTCCGGTCCAGTTGATCGCCGGATCTCGTGATCGACGCGTCCCGCCCTCCCATTCCCAGGAGCTGTTCCACCTGTTGAAGGAAAGCGGCAAGACGGTGCAACTCGTCGAGTTCGAGTCCGCTCGCCACAACATCTGGAGCGTGAGCAGGGGGTCCCATATCGTTGAGTCGTTGGCCGCATTCCTGGAGGAGCATCTGGGCGCGAAACGGTAGCCGTTCGTCCGCTCCCACCGACCTCCTCTCATCCGTACCGCATTCACCGGCGGGCAACCGACCTTGCCGCACCAGGGAAAACCCCGCAATCTGGCAGACCACCCGGCACCCTGCTATGGTTCCCCGCACCCATGAACTACACCCCTCTCGGCAACACCGGCCTTGAAGTGAGCGTCGTCGGACTCGGTTGCGGCGGCCCCAGCCGCCTCGGCCAGCGCGGCGGCAAGAGCACGGACCATTCCGTCCGGCTGGTGCGGCAGGCGCTGGACCTGGGCGTGAACTTCCTGGACACCGCGGAGAACTACGGCACGGAGGAAATCGTCGGCGCGGCGATCCGCGAGGTGCCGCGGGACCGCGTGGTGGTTTCCACCAAGAAGATCATGCCGGAGCCGGGAGATCCCGACCCGGCCGGGTTCATGCGCGCGGGCGTGGAAGCAAGCCTCCGGCGGCTCGGCACGGACTACGTGGACGTCTTTCACCTCCACGGGGTGAGCGAGGCGCGTTACGATTTCGCGGCGAACGTGATGGCGCCGGTCCTCGCGAAGTTGCGCGAAGAGGGAAAGATCCGCGCGGTGGGGATCACCGAGGAGTTTCCCGCCAACCCGCGGCACGAGATGCTGCGGCACGGACTGCGCGACCCGTGGTGGGACGTGGTGATGGTGGGATTCAACCTGCTCAACCCGTCGGCGCGGCGCAGCGTGTTCCCGCTCACGCGGGACAAGGGCGTCGGGACCCTGGTGATGTTCGCGGTGCGGCGGGCGCTCAGCCAGCCGGCGCAGCTCGCGCGGCTGCTGGAAGACATGGAGCGGCGCGGCCTCGTCGAACCGGGCGCGGACCTGGGGTTCCTAACGGAGGACGGTTGCGCGGGGAGCCTGACCGAGGCGGCGTACCGCTTCTGCGTGCACGAGCCCGGCGCGGACGTGGTGCTGACGGGGACCGGAGACGCGGGCCACCTGGCGGCCAATATCGAGGCGGCGCTCAAACCGCCGTTGCCGGCGGAGGCGCTGGAACGGCTGGAGGCGCTGTTCGGGGACGTGGATTCGGTGACGGGAAACTAGTGTGGTGCCTGGATTCCCACCCCCCAGGCTGTGTCAAGACTCCACTCAAGAGACGCAACAAACCCCTGAATCGTCATTCCCGCGGAAGCGGGAATCCAGGCGGGGTGGGGCCGGGCAATGAGGCCGCCACACCCCCCACCCCTGGATTCCCGCTTTCGCGGGAATGACTCGTTGGGGGGTAGCGGGATTCCGTAACTACCGGAGATCATGGAACAGGATTTTATTTTCATATCAATGACGTATGGCATGCCGGTGATTCCCCGAACCGCCGCGGGAATGACGCCGTGGCATGCCGGTGACTACCCGAACCGCCCTGTGATGTAGTCCTCGGTGAGGGGGTGGATGGGGTTGGTGAAGATCTGGTCGGTGGGACCTACCTCCAGCAAGTCTCCCAGGTGAAAATAGGCCGTGCGCTGCGACACGCGCGCGGCCTGCTGCATGGAGTGGGTGACGATGGCGATGGTGTAGTCCTGGCCCAGCTCGTTGATAAGGTCCTCGACGCGCGCGGTGGCGATGGGGTCGAGGGCGGAGCAGGGCTCGTCCATGAGGATGACCTCGGGACTCACGGCGATGGTGCGGGCGATGCACAGGCGCTGCTGCTGGCCGCCGGACAGGCCGGTGCCGGGCTGGTGGAGGCGGTCGTTCACCTCCTCCCACAGGCCGGCGCGCTTGAGGCTGTGCTCCACGATGCCCTCGATCTCGGACTTGGACTCCGCCAGGCCATGGATGCGCACACCGTAGGCAATGTTGTCGAAGATGGACTTGGGGAAGGGGTTGGGCTTCTGGAATACCATGCCCACCAGGGCCCGCAACGGCACCACGTCCATGTCCTTGGCGTAGATGTCGTTGCCGTCGAGCTTGATTTCGCCGGTCATCCGGCAGCCGTCGATGGTGTCGTTCATGCGGTTGAGCGCCCGCAGGAACGTGGACTTGCCGCACCCGGACGGGCCGATCATGGCGAGCACCTGCTCCCGGCCTATGTCCAGGCTCACGTTCTTGATGGCATGGTTGTCGCTGTAATAGACGTTGACGTCGCGGCAGCTCATGCGCGGATCGTCTATGAACGGCGTGCCCACGGTTTCGCGGCTTTCACGCCGCTCGTCGACGAGGTCGACCTCGGCTCCACGAAATTCCAGCGCTCCTGCCTCCATGACTGCTGCACCCGGTTGGTCGGCCATAACGGCGTCTCCTGAGCTGTTACCGTGCCGTCTCAGAGCCCCGCGGAGCCCACGCGCCGACACGTTCTTTTTGCCAGTTTACCAGCGTCTTTCAAAACGTCGCCGCAGCACGATGGCCAGGGCGTTCATGGCAACGAGGAACGCCAGCAGAACCATGATGGCGGCGGACGCCCTTTCCACGAAGGCACGTTCCGGGCTGTCCAGCCAGAGAAAGATCTGCACGGGCAGCGCGGTGGCGGCATCCGTCACGCTCTGTGGTACGTCCACCACGAACGCGACCATGCCGATCATGAGCAGGGGCGCGGTCTCTCCGAGAGCCCGGGCCATGCCGATGATGGTCCCGGTCAACATGCCGGGCATGGCCAGCGGCAGCACGTGGTGCACGATCATCTGCAACTTGGAGGCCCCCACCCCCAGGGCCGCCTCCCGGATCGACGGCGGCACGGACTTGAGCGCCGCCCGCCCGGCGATGATGATGGTGGGGAGCGTCATGAGGGTGAGCACCAGTCCCCCCACCAGGGGTGCCGAGCGCGGCAGTCCGAACAGGTTGATGAACACCGCCAGCCCGAGCAGGCCGAAGACGATGGACGGCACCGCCGCCAGGTTGTTGATGTTGACCTCGATGAGCGCGGTCACGCGATTCCGCGGCGCGAACTCCTCCAGGTAGACCGAGGTGGCCACCCCCAGCGGGAAGGACAGCAGCAAGGTCACCGCCAGCGTGAAGAACGAACCCATGGCCGCGCCCCGGATGCCCGCCAACTCCGGCTCCCGGGAGTCGCCCGCGGTAAAGAACGTCGCGCTGAATCGCGATTCGACGCGCCCGTCGTCCGCGAGCCGGTCGAACCACCCGATCTGCCGGTCGGACAGACGCCGGTCCGCCTCCGGCAGCGTCCGGTCGACGTTGCCCTTGTGCAGCATGTCGTAATCGTCGTCGGCGGGCACCCACACCTCGGCCCGGGAGCCCACCAGAGAGGGATCTTCCAAGACCATCCGCCGAAGCTGGAACACGGTGCCCCGGCTCACCAACCGGCCCAGGTCCCTCCGGTGACGCCGCCCGCTCACCTCGGGGAAGAGCGAACGCACGGACATCTTCACGAGGGCGCCGTAGTCGGCGGACCCGAGGGTCTCCGGATCACCCGCGCCCCCCGGGTCGATCACCTGTGCATCAAAGTGGACCGGGAGCTTCACGAAGGTCTGCCAGAAGGCGGAGTAGCCGGTGAGTATGATGTTGACGAACATCAACACCAGGAACACGAGACCCACGAGGACCGCCGCGCGCCCGAAGTTCTTGAAGCGCCGTTCCGCGCGATTGCGCCGGGCAAGGGTGGCGCGCACGCGCTCGATGGTGCTTTTCTCGGATGCCGCCATGGCTACTCGTACTGCTCCCGGTATTTGCGCACCACCTGCAGGGCGATGACGTTCAGGCCCAGGGTCACGACGAACAGCACGAGCCCCAACGCGAACGCGGCCAGCGTCTTGGGGCTGTCGAACTCCTGGTCGCCCGTGAGCAGGGTGACGATCTGAACCGTGACCGTGGTGACCGCGCTCAACGGATTGGCCGTGAGGTTCGCGGCCAGCCCGGCGGCCATGACCACGATCATGGTTTCGCCGATGGCGCGGGACACGGCCAGGAGCACGCCGCCGACGATGCCCGGAAGCGCCGCCGGGATGACCACCTGCTTGATGGTCTCGGACCGGGTCGCTCCCAGCGCATAGGCGCCGTCGCGCATGGCCTGGGGCACGGCGTTGATGACATCGTCCGAAAGCGAGGAGACGAACGGGATGATCATGATCCCCATCACCAGTCCGGCGGCCAGGGCGCTCTCGGATGCCACGTCAAGGCCGACCTGTTCGCCCATCCCGCGGATGAACGGCGCCACCGTGAGGGCCGCGAAGAAGCCGTACACCACCGTGGGAATGCCCGCCAGCACCTCGAGCAGGGGCTTCACCACGCCGCGCACCCGCGGCCGCGCGTACTCGGCCAGGTAGATGGCCGACATGAGGCCAACGGGCACGGCCACGACCATGGCGATGAACGAGATGAGCAGCGTCCCGGCGAACAGCGGGACCGCGCCGAAGGCCCCGGACGCGCCCACCTGGTCCGCACGAATGGCCATCTGGGGGCTCCAGTCCAGCCCGAAGATGAAGTCGGTGACCGGAATCGCCTGAAAGAAGCGGATGGATTCGAACAGCACCGACAGCACGATGCCCACCGTGGTGAGGATCGCGATGGTGGAGCTGGCCATGAGGAAGCCCAGGATGATGCGTTCCACCGAGTTGCGCGCGCGCTTGCCGGGCTGGATGGTGCGCCACGCGATGGCGCCGCAGAAGACGCCCATGGCCAGCACCGCCACCGTGATGGCGATGGCGGCGTAGCCCTGCAGGCGGATGTAGCGGTCCGCCGCGGCCAGCATCCCCGGGGTCTTCTGCGAGGCGATGTTGCCGGACGCGAGGTTGCGGATGTCGTTGACGACCAGGTTGAGCCGCTCCGGCGACAGGCTCTGGACCTCCCGCGGCAGGTCCGACACCACGATGTTCGTAACGATGGGCCCCTTCAAGGCCACGCCGACGCCCAACAGCAGGAGCGCGGGCACGGCCGCCCACAGGGCGGTGTAGAGACCGTGGTAGCCCGGGAGGGAATGCAGGTTGCGGACGGTGCCCT
>CAZFIU010000022.1:0-65292 GCA_964519455.1 uncultured Syntrophobacterales bacterium | reverse complement strand
CCCGCTTTCGCGGGAATGACGGATTGGTGTTTAGTCGCCAGGAAGCAGCGTTTTGACATAGCAGCTTCCGCGGGAATGACGTTTCAGGCGTCTGCGGTTGTTCCTACCGACGCCGCCGTCAGCCCTGCAGCTTGCCGCGCAGGATCTCGTTGACCATCTGCGGATTCGCCTTGCCCCGCGTGGCCTTCATCACCTGACCCACGAGGAAGCCGAAGACCTTCTCCTTGCCGGCGCGGTACTCTTCCACCTGGGCCGCGCAGGCCGCCAGCACCTCATCCACCGCCGCATCCAGCGCGCCCGTGTCGGACACCTGTTCCAGGCCCTTGTCCTTGACGATGGCGTCCGGCCCCTTGCCGGTTTCCAGCATCTCGTTGAAGACGGTCTTGGCGAGCTTGCCGCTGATGGTGCCCTCGTCCACCAAACGCACCATGCGCGCGAGGTCGGCGGCCGTTACCGGCCAGCTCTCGATGCGCAGCGCGGCGTCGAGCTTGCGCTCCTTGAGGACGCGGAAGAGGTCCCCCATGAGCCAGTTGGCGATGGCCTTGGGGTTGGCGTGGGCCTTGACCGCGGCCTCGAAGTAGTCGGCCACGTCGCGCCGCTGGGTGAGGATGTCCGCGTCGTAGGCGGACAGGCCGTACTCCTCCACGAAACGGTTCTGCCGCTCCCGAGCCAGTTCCGGCAGGGTGGCGCGGATCTCGTCGACCCACTCCTCGTCGATCTCCAGGGGGAGTAGGTCCGGGTCGGGGAAGTAGCGGTAGTCGTGGGCGTGCTCCTTGGAGCGCATGGAACGGGTCACTTCCGCGTCCGGGTCCCACAGGCGCGTCTCCTGCACCACCGCGTCCCCCTCTGAAAGCGCCTGCCCCTGGCGCCGGATCTCGTATTCCAGCGCCTTCTCCACCGCCTTGAAGGAGTTGAGGTTCTTGATCTCCACCTTGACGCCCAGTTCGGCGTCCCCCGCCTCCCGCAGCGACACGTTGGCGTCGCAGCGGAAGCTCCCTTCCTCCATGTTGCCGTCGCACACCTCGAGGTACTCCAGGATCGAGCGCAAAGTCCTCAGGTACTCGCCGGCCTCGCCCGGGTCGCGCATGTCGGGCTCGCTCACGATCTCCATGAGCGGCACGCCCGCGCGGTTGAGGTCCACCAGGCTGTGGTCGCCGCGCGCGTCGTGGATGTTCTTGCCGGCGTCCTCCTCCATGTGGATGCGCGTCAGCCGCACCCGCTTCGCCGCGCCGTCCACGCTCACGTCCACGTGGCCCCCCGTGCACAGCGGCAGCTCGTACTGGCTGATCTGGTAGCCCTTGGGCAGGTCCGGGTAGAAGTAGTTCTTGCGCGCCCAGCGGCTGTGCCGGGCAATGGCGCAGTGGGTTGCCAGCCCGGTGCGGATCGTGTGCTCCACCACCTTCCGGTTCAGCACTGGCAGCACCCCCGGAAAGCCCATGCACACCGGGCAGGTGTTCCGGTTCGGCGCCTCGCCGAAGCGCGTGGAACAGCCACAGAAAATCTTCGATTCCGTGAGGATTTGCGCGTGTACCTCCAGGCCGATGACCGTTTCGTAGCTCATGCTCCGGCAGGTAACAGAAAGGCGGTGGGGCCGCAATCGCGCCTGGTTGGCGCCAACGGCCCGAATACGTCATTCCCGCGCAACAGGGCTGCGTCGAAGCTTGCGAGGTGTGGATCCTACGAGTCGTCATTCGCGCGAAACAGGCTGCGTCAAGACTCATAGGCATAGGTCCCCCGAAACGTCATTCCCGCGAAGGCGGGAATCCAGGGGTGGGGTGGGGCAATCGGCGTATTCCCCGCCCTCCCCCGCCTGGATTCCCGCTTTCGCGGGAATGACGTTTCGGGAGGGTGGTGCCGTTTCGTGTCCGAGCGGAGTCTTGGCACACCCTTGTTTCGCCGGAATGACGACTCGGGGGGTGACACCATTTCTCTTCGGAGCGGAGATTCGGCACAGCCTGGAGAGCGGGGGGTCCAGGCGGGCAGGTTGGGCTCCCGGGGGAAAGGGTCATTCTTGACGCCATTCGTCCTTTGCTGGTACGGATTCGGAATCACTCTGCCGCGCAGGGGCTGCGCCCCGCCAAGGAGGAAGCATGGCCAATCTCGGAGGCAAGTACGCCATCGTCGGCGTGGGCGAGACGCAGGTGGGCAAGCGTCCGGACGGAACCACGCATTCGCTGCACCTGGAAGCCATCCGTGCCTGTCTCGACGACGCGGGCATCCGCGGCGACGCGGTGGACGGCTTTGTCACCAACCAGCCGCTGAACGACGCTCACCGGAGCTACGCCGTGCGGCTGGCGCACATGGCCGGCATCACTCCGGTGTACGCCACCGACCTGGCGCTCGGCGGCGCCACGCCCATCGCCATGGTGCAGCACGCGGTCATGGCCATCGACGCGGGCATGTGCCACACGGTGGTGTGCGTGCACGCGCGCAAGCGTTCCACCGGCGACGCCACCCCCGGCTACCCCATCCGCCGGGGCGACGAGCACTGGGAGCGGCCCTGGGGGCACTTCGCCGCCGCCGCCGGCCACGCGCTGGCCGCCCAGCGCCACATGTACGAGTTCGGCACCCGCAGCGAGGACCTGGCGGAGATCGCCATCTCCACCCGCCGGCACGCATCGCTCAACTCCAACGCCACCATGAAGAAGCCCATCACGCTGGAGGACCACCAGCAGTCGCGCATGATCGTCGCGCCATTGCACCTGCTGGACTGCTCGCTGGAATCCGATGGCGGCGGCGCCGTCCTGGTCACCAGCCTGGAGCGCGCCAGGGACTTCCCCAAGCCGCCGGTGGTGATCCTCGGCATGGGGCAACACCATCCCCACTTCAGCCTGCTGGACGCGCCCACCCTCACCACTCTGGGCGGCCGCAAGTCCTCGCGCATGGCCTACGACATGGCCGGCCTTGAGCCCAGGGACATGGACTTCGCCGAGTTGTACGACTGCTTCACCATCACCGCCATGATCACCCTGGAGGACTATGGCTTCTGCGAGAAAGGCGAGGGCAAGGACTTCGTCAAGGACGGCCGCATCGGCATCGGCGGCGAGATCCCCCTCAACACCCACGGCGGCCTCCTGTCCCAGGCGCACCTGGAGGGCATGCTGCACCTCACCGAAGGCGCCCGCCAGCTCCGCGGCAACGAGGTCGAGTCCGAGCGCCAGGTGGCCGATGCCAAGGCCGGCATCATCAGCGGCCACGGCGGCAGCCTGGCCATGCACGCGACGCTGATACTGGGTACGGCGTAAGCCCGGTGCGCGTGCGCCTTCACCTGCTCATTCGCGCCACGGCTTGCCGTCATTGAATATTATGCAATGACTTCAGTAAGCAGACACCCCTCGAACCGTCATTGATCCGAAAATAAAATCTTGTTCGATGATTTCTGCTAGTTATGGAATCCCGCTACCCCCCAACGAGTCATTCCCGCGGAAGCGGGAATGACTCGTTGGGGGGTAGCGGGATTCCGTAACTAGCAGGGGGCGGAGGCGATTCCCGGAGAACCGCAGAGGAGATTTACGAGGAAGTTGCCGGCAACGGCAGCGCCGGCTTCCACGTATGCCACTCCGTCGCCTGCTCGTAGGCGTATCCCAGTCGCAGCACCGTGGCCTCATCGAAGTGCTTCCCGATGATCTGCATGCCGATGGGCAGACCAGCGGTATCGAAGCCGCACGGCACTGACAGCGCGGGGAGCCCCGCCAGGTTCACCGAGATGGTGAGGATGTCGGACAGGTACATCTGCAGCGGGTCGTGGGTCATTTCGTTGAGCTTGAAGGCGGTGGTGGGGCAGGTGGGGGCGACGATGGCGTCGCAGCCGCTCAGGGCCGATTCCATGTCCTGCTTGAGCAGCGTTCTGACCTTCTGCGCCTTGAGGTAGTAGGCGTCGTAGTAGCCGGCGGACAGCACGTAGGTGCCGAGCATGATCCGCCGTTTCACTTCCTTTCCGAATCCCTGGGCGCGGCTCTTCATGTAGGTGGCGGTGAGGTCGCCGGCGTCGGCGCGGGGGCCGTAGCGCATGCCGTCGTAGCGCGCCAGGTTGGAGCTGGCCTCGGCGGCGGCGATGACGTAGTAGGCGGCCACGGCGTAATCGTTCCGCGGGAGCGATACCTCCATCACCACGGCGCCGGCCTTCTCCAGTTCCCGGATGGCTTGCCGCACCGCCTGTTCCACGTCGGGCTGGAGCCCGGTCGCGAAGAATTCCCGGGGCACGCCGATACGCATTCCCTTGACGTCGCCGGTCAACGCCGCGGCGTAGTCGGGCACGGGCACGTCCCCCGAGGTGGAGTCCGCGGGGTCGTGGCCGGCGATGGCCTGGAGCACCAGCGCGCAGTCGGTGACGTCCCGGGTCATGGGGCCCACCTGGTCCAGCGAGGACGCATACGCCACTACGCCGTACCGGCTCACCCGCCCATAGGTGGGCTTGAGCCCGACGATGCCGCAGAACGACGCCGGCTGGCGGATGGACCCGCCGGTGTCCGTCCCCAGCGCGGCGATGCACTGGCCGGCGGCCACCGCGGCGGCGGAACCGCCGGAGGAGCCGCCCGGCACGTGGTCGAGGTTCCAGGGGTTGCGGGTGATGGCGTAGCCGGAGTTCTCGCTGGAGGAGCCCATGGCGAACTCGTCCATGTTGGTCTTGCCCAGGGGCACGGCCCCAGCGTCCTTGAGGCGGCGCACCGCGGTGCCGTCGTAGGGCGGTGTGAACCCATTCAGGATCCTGGATGCGCACGTGGTGGCGACACCGTCGGTGAGGAGCACGTCCTTGAGCGCCACGGGAATGCCGAGCAGCTTCGACGACACGTCGCCCGCGGCGAAGCGCGCATCCGCCCGGCGCGCGGCCTCCATGCCTTGCTCGCGTGACACGGCGAGGTAGGCGCCGATGGCGTGGTCGGTGGCGTCGATGCGCCCGAACAGCGCTTCCGCCAACTCGACGGCGCTCAGTTCGCGGCGGCACAGCCGGTCGTGCAGTTCATGGATGCCGAGGAAACACGGATCGGTGGTCATGGCGTCCTTCGACTTCGCTCCGCTACGCTCAGGACGAACGGAGACTGGACCGATCAGGACGGCGATCGATCAGAGCATCGCGGAGGTCGTGAACCGTCATTCGATGATCTTGGGGACGCTCAGGAAGTCGTCGTCCCGGGCGGGGGCGTTGCGCAGCAGGTCCTCGGTGCGCGGCTGGTTGACGACCCGGTCCGGGCGCAGGACGTTGACCACGTCCACCGCGTGGGACAGGGGCTCGACGCCGTCGGTGTCGAGCTCGTTGAGCTTGTCCATGTACTCGAGGATGCGGTCGAGCTCGCCGGCCAGCCGTTCCTGCTCGTCCCGAGAGAGGTCAAGGCGGGCGAGGGTGGCGACATGCCGGACCTCTTCGCTGGTGATTTTCACGCCGATTTCTTATCATGCGGGTCGAATGCGCGGCAAACGAACTCCCTCTACAACCTCCCGTCCCGGACGGCTGCTCGCGCCGGAGCCCCGCGGACCCGACGGCACCGTTTTTGAAATGGACGCGCTCGCGCGCGGCTTCCGGCACGTCGCCGGCGTGGACGAGGTCGGGCGCGGCCCGCTGGCGGGGCCGGTGGTGGCCGCGGCGGTGGTGTTCGAGCCCGGCGTCTTCAATCCCGACATCAAGGACTCCAAGCTGCTGACGCCCAGGAAGCGCGAGCGTCTGGCCGGATGGATCCGGGACCGATCGGCTGCCTGGGCCGTGGGGGTGGCCGATCCGGGCGAGATCGACCGCCTCAACATCCTGCGCGCGAGCCTGCTGGCCATGGCGCGGGCGGTCCGGGGCCTGGAAGTCGCGCCGGACTTTCTCATGATCGACGGACCCTACGGCATTCCCACCGCCAGCTTCCTGGAGGGGGATGGTTGCCGCGTTGCGCCGCCGGCGCAACGCACCATCAAGGGGGGCGATCGGGTGTGCTTCTCCATCGCGGCCGCGTCCATCATCGCCAAGGTGGCGCGGGACCGCATGATGGTGGAGCTGGACGCCGCGTATCCGGAGTACGGGTTCGCCAGCCACAAGGGCTACCGCAGCCGCCGCCACTCCGCGGCCCTTGACCGTTACGGTCCCTGTCCCGTCCACCGGCGGAGCTTCAAGCCCGTCCGGGAGTCGGCGGAACGGCACAGCCCGGGGCACTATCCCCAGCCCATCCCGCCTGGATTCCCGCTTCCGCGGGAATGACGTTTCGGGGGGGGGGGGGGCCGTGCTGTCTCCTGCTTGAGCGGGGTTCTGACACACCCTGTTCCGCGGGAATGACGGTTCCGGGCCTCGGTGCCCTCGCGTATTCAAGCGCAGTTCGGCGAATCCTGAGGACAAGGCTTGCCGGTGCCGCTCTCAGGTGCCACAAAATGAGGAATGAGTGATCCGCGGCAGTCTATGGGCAAGGCGGGGGAAGAACTCGCCGAACGTTACCTCAAGCGCCAGGGCTATGCCATCGTCGAGCGCAACTATCGGTGCCCGTTGGGCGAGATCGACCTGATCGCACTGGACAAGCGCGCCGTGGTGTTCGTGGAGGTGAAGACCCGCAGGGTGGACACGTCGGGGGCGCCGCTGGAATCGGTCAACGGCGCCAAGCAGCGGCGGTTGAAGCGCGCCGCGCTGCACTATCTCAACAGACATCACTTGCATGACCGGGACGTGCAGTTCGACGTGGTCGGCATTTCGTTGCGCTCGGACCCGCCGGCGGTGCGCCACGTGCGGCATGCGTTCGATTTCTCGGAGCCGTAGGGCGATGCGCTCCCCTCCCCAACCCCTGGATTCCCGCCCCCGATCGGGGTCGAGGGCAAGCTTCCGCGGGAATGACTCGAAGGTGGTAGGGAGGGAATGCCTCGGTGGTAGGGAGGGCGAGTCGTAGGTGGGTAAAGCGGGAATGGTTCGCAGGCAGGCGGTGGTGGGGACTGTTCTCAAGTGGAATGGCGTACGCTCCATCGGAAGGGATGAAGGATGATTGACGTCAGGATCTTGCGCGAGGACCCGGACGGGGTGCGCGAGCGCATGGCGGCCAGGGGCGGGGACATCGACTGGGAGGCGGTGTTGGCAGCGGACCGCGAGCGCCGGGAGACCCTCGCCCGCTGGGAGCGGCTCAAGGAGCGGAAGAACAGGCTCTCCGGCGAGATCGGCCGGCTCAAGAAGTCGGGCGATGACGCCTCGGCGCTCATGGAAGAGATCGGCACCGTGAGCAGGGAGCTCGACGCGCTGGACCAGCCGCTGAGCGACACCGAGCGGCGCTTCAGCAAGTCCATGCTCGACATTCCGAACCTGCCGGACCCGGGTGTGCCCGTGGGCGAGTCCGAGGCCGACAACCCGGTGCTGCGGCAGTGGGGCGAGGCGCCGGCGTTCGGCTTCACCCCCAGGAACCACTGGGAACTCGGCGAGACTCTCGGCATCCTCGACTTCGCCCGCGGCGCCAAGCTCGCGGGCGCGCGCTTCACCCTCTACCGCGGTCAGGGCGCACTGCTGGAACGGGCGCTGATCGCCTTCATGCTCGACCTCCAGACTCGCGAGCATGGCTACGAGGAGATCCTGCCGCCGTTCCTGGTGAACCGCGATACCATGACCGGTACCGGCCAGCTCCCCAAGTTCGAAGAGGACATGTTCCGCACCGCGGACCCGGACTACTTCCTCATCCCCACCGCCGAGGTGCCGCTCACCAACATCCACCGGGAAGAGGTCCTCGACGCGTCCGACCTGCCGCGCTGCTACTGCGCCTACACCCCCTGTTTCCGCCGGGAGGCGGGCTCCTACGGCAAGGACATGCGCGGCCTCATCCGCCAGCACCAGTTCAACAAGGTGGAGCTGGTGAAGATCGTCGAGCCGGAAAGCTCCTTCGACGAGTTGGAGAAGCTCACCCGCGACGCCGAGACCGTGCTCCAGCGCCTGGGGCTGCACTACCGCGTGGTGGAACTGTGCACCGCGGATCTGGGCTTCTCCGCCGCCAAGACTTACGACATCGAGGTGTGGCTGCCCGGCCAGGGCACCTACCGCGAGATCAGCTCCTGCTCCAACTGCACCGACTTCCAGGCGCGCCGCGCCGCCATCCGCTACCGCCCGGCACCCAAGCAGCGCCCCCAACTCGTCCACACCCTCAACGGCTCCGGCCTCGCCGTCGGCCGCACCCTCGTGGCCATCCTGGAGAACCGCCAGCAGGAAGACGGCAGCGTCGTCGTGCCCGAGGCGCTACGGCCGTACATGGGAGGGTTGGAACGTATCGGTTAGGCCCACGGCCTCACTCGGGCCTCCTTGAAGGTTCAGCCCAAGCGGGACACCGTCCAAATCGGAATAGAGGGCCGTCCATTTCGGAATCGCCCGCCGCCCGTTCCGGAACGGGAACAGTTAACCGCTCCCGACTCGGCGGTTCGAACCGCCGGAGTATCCTGGTCCACGGGAACGGTTCTGGGTTGTATTCGAGCGCAAGCCGTGAATATACTCGCGGCACCGAAGTGACGGACGAGACCGGCGTGCGGATTTTCCGCGCGGGGATCGACACCAAGGTGCCGAGTTCGAGCAGCAGACCCTGGTCTTGCAGGGAACCAAGGACGGCATGATGCCGCCCGAGAGCGGACAACTCCTGGCGCGGGAGATCCCCCACGCCAAGCTGGTCTACGTCTACGACGCCGGCCACAACATCGAAGTGGACCAGCCCGAACGGTTCGTCGCCCTGGTCCGCGACTTCTTCACGCGCGGCGAAGCCTTCATCGTCAATCCGGGCGACGAACGGGCCGGAGTGATGGCGGCGTCACGGCAACCGGGCACCGCCTGACTCCCTGCAAACGCGGTTTCAAGAGTCAACGCGTAGCAAGGCGCTCTTTATTTTCTCGAGCTTGTTCGCGGGTCCCATCGGCCTACCAGGCAGGAGGAGCCTCGGAATGAAGACCGGAGTGTCGTTCACGTCGATAGTCATGGTTCTTTGTGCCGGCCTGCTGGTGCTGGCGGGGGTCTTTGCCGGTGCGTCTCCGGTCATGGCGCAGCCGGGAGAGGCTTGTCCGCTCCCTGACGGCGTGACGGCTCCTCCGTCCCCGCCCGTGACCGCGCAACAGGTGGAAGACGGCGGCAGTCTGAGGGACTTCGCTATGGCCGTGACGGCGCAGTTCAGGGAGCAGAACGAGTCGGCGGATCTCGGGCCGTTCCTGTACTTCTCGTGTCTCCTGAGGCAGGAGGGGAGCCCTTGGCGTGCCGGTTCCACCTACGTCGTGGTACTGTCGGCCGACGGCAGGCTGTTCCTGCATACGAAGGACATGGCGCTGACGGGCAGGCGCCTCCACCCGTCGATCCATGGGGCGATCCTCTCCGCGCTGGGAGTCCCTCGGACAGTCCTGGCCGACTTGAGGTCTCCCGACCCTGCCACCGCCGGGCGCGCTCAAGCCGCCTTCATTGCCACATTGTCACAAGCACCGGACGCTCCGTTTGATGGAACGGACGCCGTACCGGGCGCCGCCGGCCATGCCAGCTCCTATGTCTCGGCCGCCTATGGGGGACTCCCCTTCGTGGCGCTTGCCGGCTTCGATCTCGGCGAGTCGCACCTGGTTCCCTTGTCTTCGGAACAAATCGATTACGGCGACCCGGCCACTACCGCCAGCGACGTGGTGGACCGCGGAACGTTGAAGGCCTTCGTCACGGAAGCGGGGAATTACATTATCGAACTCCTGCAGAGCGGAGATCCGGCCGCCAGCGCGGAAGCGTTCATTGCCTTGCGGGATACGAACGGGCCCTGGCGACACGGCAACGTGTACCTCTTCGTCATCGATCGCATCTCCGACACGATCCTGTTTCACGGGGCGGATCCGGACCGGTTCGAGTTGCGGCAGCCGGGAATTTCCGTAGACGCCGTGACCGGGGTACGCATCGCGGACCAGGTCTTCGCCGCGGCGGACAGTAGTCCGGAAGGCGGCTTCTGGCAATACCACTTCGACGATCCCACGGACGACACCGACAGCGCCGAGATACCCAAGACAGGCTATGCAAGAGTGTTCACAGGTGAAGTCGAGTGGCAAGGCGGAACACGTCCACTCAACTTCATCGTCGGTTCGGGTTTCTACCGGAGCTCACCCAACGTGGTGGCCGCGCGCCGGAACACGGCCGTGAAGTCGGTGCTGCCCCAGGTCATGCGGGCCATGACCGCCGGCACCGTCGACGCCGTCTCGGGCCGTATCCGGCAGGCCGCCGCCGGCACCGCGCCGGCCCAGGGGTTCAAGCTCGGCGCCGCATCGACGTTTCCCGACGTCCTTCTGACCAGCGCGCGGTCACTGCGGAACGGCACGTTCGACCTCGGCCGGTTGCTCGCGGGCTCGTCCTTCACCCTGCCGCTCAACGCGGCGCGCACTGGAGGCGGTGGCCTGCTGGGGAACCTCGCGTTCTGGGGAGGGGGCGACTACCGCAACTTCTCGGGCGGCAACGCGGAGACCGTGGACTACCACGGCAACGTGGTGAGCGCCAACCTCGGGGTGGACACGAGGCTGAGCGAGGAGGTGCTGGCGGGGGTGTCGCTGGCGTGGTCGCGAGGCACCGTGGACTACACGGCCGCGGGGGCGGGCGGAGAGTCCGCCACGACCCTGACGAGCGTCAACCCCTATGTGGGCTGGCAGTCCTCGGGGGGCATGAACCTGTGGGTCACGGTGGGCTATGGCTGGGGCGAGGTGGATCTCGACGAGTCGGAGGGCACGCAGGCGAGCGACCTGACCCAGCGGATGGTGGCGGTGGGCGTGAGCGGGCCTCTGATGTCCGGCGATGAGATGATCGGGGGCGGGACCACGAACCTGCGACTGAAAGGCGAGGCGGCGTTTTCGTGGGCGGACATCGAAGGCTCCGGGAGTCTCGAGGAAACGACGTTGAGCGCCAGCCGGCAGCGGCTGATGCTGGAATGGGTGCACGAGCGGAAACTCGCGTCGGGGGCCGTGTTCACGCCGTCCATCGAGGTGGGCATGCGCTACGACGGCGGGGACGGGGACACGGGCGGCAGTGTCGAGACCGGAGGTGGGTTGCGCGTTGCGGACGCGGCGTCGGGGCTGACGCTGGAAGGCCGGGCGCGGACGCTGTTCGCCCACGGCGAGGATTACGAGGAGTGGGGGGTGAGCGGACTGGTGCGGCTCGATCCGGGGGAGGCGGGCCGCGGGTTCGCGGTGAGCCTGCGCCCGGCGTGGGGGCAGACGGCGGGGGGCGTGCGGCGCTTGTGGAACAGCGGGGCCGGGGGCTTGGCGGCGGAGGACCGAACGGGGCGGGTCCATGCACGGATCGCCTATGGTCTCGGCACCGGGTGGGGCGGCCGGGGTGTGCTCACGCCCTACACCGACGTGTCGCTCTCCGAGGCGGGGTCACGGCGGCTCAGCCTGGGCGGGCGGTTCAAGGCAGGATCGTGGATCGCCATGAGCCTGGAAGGCGTGCACGACGACCCGGCCCGGGGCTCGAGCAACCAGGGTGTCATGCTGAGCGCCGGCATGAACTGGTAGTCGCGCCGGCAACCCGTTTTCTCCCAACGCCCGCGGCGGCCGGCGACTACTTCCGCCGCAGGCCCGGATCGGCGAGGGTGGTGTCCTGTCCCGGGGGCGTTTCGTCCAGCGCCTCTTCGAGCGAGGGTCTTGGCGCCCATTCCTCGGGCGGCCGGGCTTCGCCGTCCCAGTCCACCTGGTCGAGCCCCCAGAAGATCTCCAGGCTGTGGCCGTCCGGGTCGCGGAATTCCACCGACACCTGGCAGCCGGCGCGCCGGCGGCCGTGGAAGTCGATGGGCACGTCGTGCTTCTCCAGGTGCTCCCGGGCGCGGAAGACGTCGTCGAGGCTGGGCACCTCGAAGGCCAGGTGGTGCAGTTCCCGGCCCGGGGAAACCTCGCTGCCCTGGCCGATGAGGCCGAGGCCGTGATGGTCCTCGTTGAAGCGCATGAACACCATCCGGCCCGGCACCATGCTCTCCGGGTAGACGTCGGAGACCTTGAAGCCGAGCACCTGGGTGTAGAACCGGACCGACGCGTCGATGTCCCGGACCACCAGCACCGCGTGCCCCATGTTGCCGATGCGGAAGGGCATGTCGGCCGGCGGCTGGATGCCCTTCATCGCCCGGACATCGGGACCGCGCAGCCCCTCCAGGTCCACCTTGCCTCGTTGGGTCATGTTCTTGGCCATGTGGTTCTCCTTCCGCGACGGCAACGGCGTTCCGCGCCGTGCCTTGAGCTTGCTTTGAGAGTGATTTGCGCTGTACGGTATAGCGTAATCGGTGCGTCGCGGGCGAGCACGTCGCGCGCCCGGCTCACCGGTACCCGGCCTGTCGCGGGCGTATGTCCGGCCGCGATCCTGGAGACATGGGAGGCTGACATGAACGCAATTCCCCGTGCGAGATTCTTGGCGTTGGCCGCGGCCCTGGCCGTGTTGCTGCTGGCGGCGGCCGCCGCCTCGGCACAGACCGTCAAGGTGGCGGTCCCGACGTTCCTTACCGGCGGCGGCGCGCCGACCTACGGCGTCCCCGCCAAGAACGGCGTGGACCTGGTGGTCCGCGCCATCAACGAAGGCACTCTGCCGGCGCCCTACGACAGCGTCGGGATGGCGGGCCGCAAGGTGGACCTCGTGGTGTACGACGAAAGCGGCGGCGGCACCAAGCAGGTCACGGAGCTGCGCAACAAGGTGCAGAAGGAGGGCGTGGACGTCGTGGCCGGCTACATCTCCTCCGGGAGCTGCGCGGCCATCGCCCGGGTGGCCGAGGAGCTCCGGGTCCTGACCCTGCTGTCGATATGCGGCACGCCGCGCATCTTCGAGGAGTTGGTGAAGGAGCCCAAGTACCTCTTCCGCATCATCAACCACAGCACGGGCGGCAACGTGGGCGCCGCGCACTACGTCGTCCGGAAGCTCCGGGGCGAAGTCAAGGACGGCTACATCGGCATCAACCAGAACTACGCCTGGGGCCAGGATGCCTGGCGCGATTTCAATCTGGCCATGCAGACCCTGTCGCCGGAGTTCAAGCCGGCCAAGAAGCAGCAGTTCCCCAAGCTCTTCTCCGGCCAGTACGGCACCGAGATCTCGGTGCTGCTCAGGGCCAAGCAGAGGCTGGTGCACTCGAGCTTCTGGGGCGGCGACCTCGAGGCCTTCATCGCCCAGGGCACGGCCAGGGGGCTGTTCGAGCGCAAGACGTTCATCTGGCCGGTGGGCGAGATCACGGCCCACCGGCTGGGCAAGAAGTTCCCGAAGGGCCAGCTCGCGCGCGGTCCCTACGGCTTGTACGCGGAGGGCATCGACACCCCGCTCAACAAGTGGTTCCGGAGCGAATTCCGCAAGGCGTACAAGCAGTCGCCCTCGTCGCCGGCCTATCACTACGCCGACAGCATCCTGGCGGCCAAGTACGCTTACGACACGGCCATGAAGGCCAACGGCGGCAAGTTCCCGTCCGACGACCAGGTGATCAAGGCGCTGGAGCACGCCACTTTCGACATCCTCGCCGCCAGGGTCAAGATGTCCCTCGGCAAGGGGCATCAGGCGGTCACCTCGGACCGCTGGGGCTATGCCGAGTGGGACGACGCCAAGGGCGAGATCGTGGTCCGGGACGTGGTGGAGTTCAAGGCCGAGTGCGTGAACCCGCCGGAAGGGGTCAACGCGGCGGACTGGGTCAAGAGCGGCATGAAGGGCGCCAAGTGCGACTGAGCGGCGCTCCGGCCTAGTGTCTTCGTGACCCGGGCGCCGGAGTGCCGGTGCCCGGGTCTATCTTCCTCCTCCATTCCCGCGCACGGGGGAACCGTTGGATCCCGAGCTGCTACTCATCATCCTCGTCGACGGACTCGTCTACGGTTCGTACCTGTTCATGGTGGCGGTGGGCCTGACCGTCATCTGCGGCGTCCAGAAGCTCCTCAACGTCACCCACGGAGCGCTCTACGCCTTCGGCGCCTATCTCGCGGCCACGCTGCTGATCCTCTATTTCCGGCTGGATTGGCCCCAGTTCGGCGCCTTCGCGGTCATGCTGCTGTCGGCGCTGTTCCTCGGCGTGGTCTTCGGCCTGATCATCGAGCGCGGCCTCCTGCGCCATCTCTATCACGAGGACGAGCACATCATCGTGCTGGCGACCTTCGCGGCTTTCCTGGTGCTCGAGGACGTGCTGTTGCTGATCTGGGGCACCGACCCCTATCTCGCCCCGGAGCCCCTGGGCTTGCTGGGCTCGACGGAGATCGCCGGGCTTCCCTTCGACAACTACAGCCTGTCCATGGTGCTGCTCTCGGCCGTGGTGGCTGCGGCGCTGTGGTACGGGCTCAACCGGACCCAGTTCGGCAAGCTGCTGCTGGCGGTGATCCATGACCGGGAGTTGGCCCAGGCCATGGGGATCAACGTCAACCGGATCTTTCTGCTGACCTTCATGCTGGGCTCGTTCCTGGGCGCGCTGGGCGGAGCCTACCAGGCGCCGGCCATTTCCGTGCAGCCGGGCATCGGGGTGGAGGTGATCGTGCTGGCCTTCGCCGTGGTGGTCATCGGCGGCATGGGCAGCATTCCCGGCGCGCTGATCGGGTCGGTGATCGTGGGCGTGGCGCGGGCCTTCGCGGTGCACCAGGAGCCGGCCCTGGAGCTGTTCGTCATCTACATGATCATGGCCGCGGTGCTCATCGTCCGGCCGCAGGGGCTGTTCGCGCCGGCCAAGCCGAGGACCATATGAGCTGGCGCCGGGACAAGACCCTGTGGGGACTCACCCTGGGCCTCGCCGTGCTGCTGCTGCTCAACTTCGTGGTGCCCGACTGGTTCACCAACATCCTGACGCTTTCACTGGCCCGGGGTTCGGTGGCTTTGGGTCTGCTGGTGCTGTGGCGTTGCGGGCTGATCTCCTTCGGCCATGCGCTCTACTTCGGCTTCGGCGCCTATACCGTGGGGCTCATGAGCCGGTACCTGGGCATCACCGACGCCTTCCTGACCATCGCCTGCGGGGTGGTGGCGGCGGGCCTTCTGGCGTACGCCCTGGGGTTCCTGCTGCGGCAGTACCGGGGCATCTTCTTCGCGCTGTTGAACATGGCGTTCTCCATGATCCTCTACGGCGTGCTGGCCAAGCTCGAGGAGTTGGGGTCTACCGACGGCATCAGCATCGAGGCGACCACCTACCTCTGGTACGCGCCCCTGGGGGCGGAGAACAAGACCGCGCTGTTTGTTTTCGCGGCCATCCTGACCTGGGGGGTGGCGGTGCTGGCGCATCTCTACCTCCGCTCCACCCTGGGCAACATGACCATCGCGGTGCGCGAGAACGAGATCCGGCTGGGTTACCTGGGCTACTCCGCGGAGCGGGCGGTCCATGCAAAGTACGTGATCTCCGGACTGCTGGGCGGCTTCGGCGGCGCCGTCGCCGCTCTCACCATCGGCCACGTGGACCCCGATTCCATGGTGTACTGGCCGGTGTCCGGGGACTTCGTCTTCATCGCCATCCTGAGCGGCACCGGCAACGTCGTCGCGCCCTTCATCGGCGCGTTGATGTACGAGCTCATCCGCACCTATGCCTTCGACCAGTTCCCGGGAATCTGGCAGTTGATCATGGGCGGGACGCTGCTCGCCATCATCATGTTCCTGCCCAACGGACTGTGGTCGCTGGTGGAACGGCGGCGGAGCGGGGGAGGGTCCGGGTCCCCCGACCGGCTCCGAACGAAAGAGGAAGAGGCCTAGCCGCCGTGTCCGCCGTCCTGGAAGTACACGACCTCGAGAAGTCCTTTGGCGCGGTGGTGGCCGCCCACGACATCAACGTCGTGGTGGAGGAAGGCGAGACCGTCGGCGTCATCGGCGCCAACGGCGCGGGTAAGACCACGTTCGTCAACCTGGTCACCGGCCATCTCCCGCCCGGCGGCGGCACCGTGGAATTCATGGGCCGGAGCATCCTCGGCCTCTCGGTGCGGGCGATCACGCGCCTGGGCCTCTGCCGTTCCTTTCAGGTGCCCCAGGTCTTCCTCTCGGAGACCGTCTTCGACAACCTGATGATGGCCTTCGGCGTCGCCGAAGAGGACGGCGCGGGCCTGTTGATGCCGCTCATGGAGGAAGAGCGGGCGGCCCGGGTGGAAGCCCATCTGGCGCGCTACCAGATCGCGGAGTACCGGGACGTCATCGGCTCCGCGCTGCCCCAGGGCATCCGCAAGCTCCTGGACATCGCCATGGCCACGGTGCGCAAGCCCAGGCTGCTCATGCTGGACGAGCCCACCAGCGGTATCAGCGCGGAAGAGAAGTTCGCCATCATGGACATCCTCATGCAGGCGTTGAAGAAGGAGCGCACCACCGTCCTGTTCATCGAGCACGACATGGAGATCGTCGAACGCTACGTGGACCGCGTGCTCGCCTTCTACCAGGGGGAGATCATCTGCGACGCGCCTACCGCACAAGCCATGCGGGACGACGGCGTGCGGGAATACGTGCTGGGCCGGGGGCATGACGCGGGCGCGGAAGCACGCGCGGCGGCGGCATCGGCGCGTTCCTCATCCGGGGAGGAGACCCTCGCCGTCAGCGACCTGGACGTGAGCATCGGCGCCACCCCGATCCTGCGCGGCGTCCACTTGAGCGTGCCGTCGGGATCCATGTGCGGCCTCATCGGCCGCAACGGCGCGGGCAAGACCACTTTCATGCGCGCGGTCATGGGTGCGCTCCCGGTCCGGCGGGGCACGGTCCGGCTGGGCGACGTCGACCTGGCCGCGACCCCGGCCCATCGCCGCGCCCACCTGGGCATCGGCTTCATGCCCGAGGACCGCCGGCTGGTTCCCGAGCTGACCGCCGAGGAGAACATCCTGCTGCCCGTGTGGGCTACCCGCGCGGACAACGCGCTGGAGCGTCTCCGGTGGATCTACGGCCTCATGCCGGAGGTCGAGGAGTTCCGTCACCGCGGCGCCACCAGCCTGTCCGGCGGCCAGCAGAAGTTCGTCGCCTTCGCCCGCGCGCTGATGTGCGGCACCCGGCTGCTCTTGCTGGACGAGCCCGGCGAAGGCATCGCACCCATCTTCGCCCAGCGCATGGTGGAGATACTCGACGACCTCAAGAAGGAGGGCGCCTCCGTGCTGGTGGCCGAGTCCAACGACGTCCACATCGCCCGCCTGCTGGACCGGACGTTCGTGATCGAGCGGGGCAGCATACTGGATGACAAGTAGAGAGAAGGACCGCGTGGGTTGACGTGACCCGTGCAGGAGACTGGTTGGGTACAAGAGAAAGGTAGAGGAAGTTTGAATGCCAGGACGAACGCTTAATCTTTTGAACGTGACGCTGTTTGCCGGTGTCACGGCCGGTGCGATCATCGGGTTGCCGGCGCACGCGTATTTTTATGGTTATTCTCTGGTCGATTGGGTCATGTTCGTCATGCTCTATATCGTCACGGGGCTGGGCATCACCGTGGGATACCACCGTTTGCTGGCTCATCGCAGTTTTACCTGCACCGGTTGGGTGAAAGGCCTCCTCCTGATCGCGGGAGGGTGGGCGTTGCAAAACTCGGGCCTCAGATGGACCGCGGACCACATCCGCCATCATGCCCGGTGCGACCAGGAACAAGACCCCTACAATGCCAAGCGGGGGTTCTGGCACAGCCATTGTGGCTGGTTGTTCTGGAGCGATCCTCACAGGGACGACAAGTTTGCCCGCAAGCTGCAACAGGACGCCGTGGTCATGTGGCAACACCGCTACTACATCCCCATTGTCCTTTCCGGCCTGGCGCTGCCGTTCGTGGTGGGCTTCTTGTACGACGGCTGGTTCGGGGGGCTGGGATGTTTCCTGCTCGCCGGAGTCGGGCGGACCTTCTTTGTCCTGAACTCCACGTTTTGCATCAATTCCATTTGCCACCTGTGGGGTGCCCAACCTCACGGAGCATCCGACTCCAGTCGCGACAGTTGGTGGGTCTCGCTCGTCACCTTCGGCGAGGGATACCACAACTATCACCACAGGTATCAAAGCGACTATAGGAACGGCCCTCAGTGGTACAACTTCGATCCGTCCAAGTGGCTCATCTACAGTCTTTCCGTCGTGGGGCTCGCCAGCTCCCTGCGGCGATATTCCTGATCGGGACGCGGGGCTAGTCCCCGCTCGGACGGTCGCCGGGCAGGTCGCGGGGGTTGAGGGCGCGGATGGCCAGCGGCCCCACGAGCAGCACGATGGCGATGTGGCCGAAGGCGATGCCCCAGTTGAGCACGCTTTCGCCGCCGAGCACGTGCAGGATCAGCCCCAAGGCCAGCGGTCCGACGAACCCGCCGCCGTAACCCAGCATGGCGTGCACGGCCAGCGCGGCGCCGCGTCGCTCGGGGTCGGCGTTGCCGACCGTGCCGGCGGTGAGCGATGACGAATCCGCGTAGATCGCGGCGTTGTAGAGGAGACAGACGGCGGCGGCCGTGCCGTAGCCCGCCCCCGCCGTGAAGCCCACCACCAGCGCCAAGGCCATGGATATCGTGAAGACGAGCAGGATCCAGCGCTTGCGGCCCAGGCGCCGGGCCATCTCGTTGCCGGCAACGCTGGAGGCCGTGCCGAGCAGGCTCGCCAGGGTCGCCACCATGGTCGGGACCAGGAGACCCGGCGCACCGTCCCCTTGGGCCGCGGCAAAGGTCAGGAACGTCACCATCCAGGAACGGACGACGAACATTTCCCAGGTGTGCACGCAGTAGCCCAGCGCATAGGCCATGACCGAGGCGTTGCGCAGCACCGGCTTGAAGTCGAGGATCCGCGGCGCGGAGACCGGCCGTTCCTTCCGCGGACTTGGCGGGAACAGGGTCAGGGCCACGAGCAACGCCCCGAACGCTCCGCCGGCCCCGACCATGAACGCGGCCTGCCAGCCGAAGGGCGCCGTCACCGCGCCGGCGATGACGAAGGAGAACGAGCTGCTGATGCCCGTACTGGCGCCGTGCACGGCCACCGCGCGCGATTGCGCCGGCCCTTCCACCTGGTCGGACAACGCCTTGAGTCCCACCATGTAGGTGCCGGCCCAGCCGATGCCGTTGAGCGCGCGAAAGACGAGGCCGGTCCAGAAGCCGTCCGCGAGGAAAGCCATGCCGAGATGGGACAGCATGGTGGTGGAGACCGCGCACATGTAGACCCTGCGCGCGTCCGTATGGTCCGTCAGGGGCAGCAGGAGCGGCACCGCGGCGGCGTAGGCGCCGAACATGATCCCGGAAAGCCAGCCCGCCTCCGCGTGGCTGAGGGACCATTCCGCGAAGAACGCCGGCAGCAGCGCCGCGAACGCCATGGCGCCGATCTGAGCCAGCGATTGCGCCAGGCAGAAGACGGCGATGATGTAAGTTTCCCGCGTGCCGCGCTCCATGCTTCGTATGATAGGATAGCCGCCGGTACATAGGAACAACGAACCAAGGAGGATCGCCATGCCCAAGCCAGAGCTCGAGTTCTTCCCGGTGGACGACCTGCCCTGGGTGGCGGTGGAGGGTGCGCCCCCGGGTCACTACCAGAAGATCCTGACCGAGGACCCGGAGATCGGGTTCGTTACCCGGCTACTCAAGGTGGACCCTGGTGGCGCGAGCACGGAGACCTTCGTCCACGACTTCTGGGAGGAGGTGTACATCGTGGAGGGAAGCCAGTGGGATGGGGACCGGCTGCTCAAGAAGGGGATGTATGCCTGCCGTCCCCCGGGGATGAAGCATGGTCCTTACCGCACCGAGGAGGGCTGCACCACGCTGGAGTTTCGCTACGTGCGGAGGGTGTGAACGGGACCGCCGTGCCCCGGGACGCATGTGTGGGCGCTGCGCGGTCAAATCGTTGAGCCGGCGGTTGGATCAGGCCGGCGCGAGCACGAAGTCGAAGCGCCCGAGCCAGCCTTGCGGGGCGCGGCTCAGCTCCATCAGGAGGTCGTCGTGATAGATCCGGTCACGGGCGTTCTCGCCGGCCATGTCGGGGAAGTAGAGCTGGGTGGTGAGCAGAGGCGTGGACGGGCCTTGAACCTTGACGTGAATGTGCGGCGTGCGGCCCGTATAGCGTACCGGCCGGATGGTCTCGAAGCGAAACGCCCCGGCGGCGTCGGTGTACTGATGGCCGCGGTACCGGAAACCGGAATTGTCGTAGCGGCCGTGCTCGTCGGCATGCCAGATGTCCACCACGGCGCCGCCGATGGGACGGCAGTCCGGCGCAAGCACCAGGCCCTGCACTACAAGCGGTCGCCCGCTCGTGTCCGGTTCACGCAGGTTCGTCCGAAGCGGCGTCCCAGGGGAGTAGAACGGTCCCTCGGTCAGCTCGGGTATGGCACGCGTGCAGGCAAGCGGCGGCGCCAGTCCAAGCGAGCGGTCGGCCGCGGGGCCGGGAAACGGATAGTCCAGGAGCGTCGCCCGCGAACGGGCCAGCCACGACAGGCCCGTGACACCCGCGGCTGCCGCGGCGATCAAGGCGCCGCGGCGGGAGTACTTACGCTTCCACATGCAAAAATCATAGGCTGACCCGGAACGGCGGTCAACCCGCGACCACTGGGCCTTCAAACCGGAAATCGATTTGATCAAACGCAGGTTGAAGGCGGCGGAACAACACTATAGCCAGACCTACGATGGCGAAGGATAGAGCAATGGATAGGAAAGAGACCAGGATTGAACGGAGTGGCGGCAACGTGTTCAGTGACCTCGGGCACCCCGAGGCGGACGCGCATTTCTTGAAGGCGGAACTCGTCAGTCGCATCGAAGAGATTATTCGCCGACGTGGACTTAAACAGGTCGAGGCGGCGAGATTGATGGGTTTGGCCCAACCCGATGTTTCACGGCTTCTGCGAGGAGATTTTCGAGAGTATTCCATTGAGCGCCTTCTTCGTTTGTTGACGGCCCTGTGGCGTGATGTGGAGATCTTCATTCGCCGGACAACTCGCAAGCGGGCCGGCAGGGTCAGCGTTGCGCTCGATGAGCCAGAAACGGGCCGCCAGGTCGCATTGGCCGATGAGATTATGCACGAGGACCGTCAAATTCTGCGGGCGTTGTCGAAATGAGCAAATTCAAACAGAGTTCGTGGTGCCAACATGGTCTCGATATTGCGGTGGGAGGTGGGGCTGTAAGGAGAATGAGTGACTGCGTCAAACTCCGTGGGTGAAGAGCCTGTCGTAAAATTCTCACAGAACGACTTCCTGCTCTACGACGGCGAATGCGTCTACTGCCGGACGTATGCGCGGAGGTCCCGCTTCCGGACCCCGGATGGGAGGCGGCTGCGGTTCATCGACGGCAGGAACGCCCCCGACCTGGTGGATGAGCTGCGGCGGAATGGCTGCGACCTCGAGGACGGCATGATCCTCGTGTTGCATGGCCGGCGTTATCAGGGAGCCGAGGCCATGGAGGTGCTGGGCACCATGGCCGCCGAATCCGGTTGGGTCAACATGCTGACGCGATGGGTGGGGTCCAGTTCCGGACGGGCGCGTTTTTTCTACCCGTGGTTCCGGCGGCTGCGCCAGGTGGGTCTGTGGATGGCCGGCAAGTCCGGTTTCCATAAGTGACGGCGAGACGGAATTTCCCCGCCGCCAGGGAACCCCTATACTGGACGCTCCATGGCACATGCGTTGGACCGACGCAGCGACAGGGAGCTGGTGGAGCTATGCAACCGCGGCGACCGCGATGAGGCGGTCCAGGCCTTCGAAACGCTGTACCGGCGGCACCGCGACTACGTCACGCGGGTGGCGCTGCGGTTCGGCGCCGACCGGGACGCGGCCGTCGACGTGTTGCAGGAGACGTTTCTCTACCTGCTGAAGAAGTTCCCCCCCACCGGCGAAGGACTGGTGCTGACGGCGCAGCTCCGGTCGTTGCTCTATCCGGTTGCCAAGAACCTGACCCTTTCATCCCTGCGCCAACGCGCGCGCCTGGACGACTCCGAGGAGTTCGACCCGGACCGGCTGCCGGCGCCGAGCGGCGCTGATCCGGCGGAGCGTGATCGGGCGCGTTTGTCCGCGGCCATGGGCCGCCTGCCCGCCGAGCGCCGCGAGGTGCTGCTGCTGCGCTTCGTCGACGACATGTCCCTGCAAGACATCGCCGACACCCTCTCCATACCCCTGGGCACGGTCAAGTCCCGGCTTCATCTCGCCGTCAGGGAGTTGCGGGACAGTCCCGAGATCAAGGATTTCGGCGAGCCGTGAACCTTTTGCCGGTCTCGCGCGCTTAACGGGGTGGAACGATGGAACGCGATGACCACAGAACGATCCGGCCCGTAGGGCCGCCGCACGGCGTGCCGCACGCCGAAGAAGAGGTCGACCTGCCCGAGGAGTTGATCCAGGGACTGTCTCGCCTCGACAAGACCGTGGCGGTCATGTCTCCGGAGGCGGACCGGCGCATCGTCGAGGCGGCGAGGGAGCACTTCAGGGACCGGCCGCGGCGCAGGCGTCGGGCCGGACCGCGGTGGGCCATGGCCGGCAGCCTGGCCGCGAGTCTCCTGGTGGGTGTCCTTCTCTGGCGAACGCAGGCCCCGATGGGACCCGCCGACTTCCGGGTCGCGACGGTTGCCGGCATGCCGGACGACGTCGACGGCTCTGGCACCGTGGATATTCTCGACGCGTTCGCCCTGGCCCGGACGGCTCGCGGGGAAGAGGCGCCGGCCGCTCGGACGCGGATCGACGCCCTGGCCATGAGCGTCGTGGCGTTGGACCGGCCCGAGGAGAAGCTGTGAACGCCTGGCGCCGGACGCTCCTGTTTTGCTCCGTCCTGTGGAGCACGGCCGCGCCGGCCTGGTCGTCCGCGGAAGAGACGAAGGTCCGTTTCGCGGCGCTGGACGTCCACCTGGAATCTGCCGAGCCCGTGGCGGCGTGGCAGTTCGAGTTGTCCGAAGCCGGCGGCCGGATGCGAGTGGTGGGGGTCGAGAACGGGGACAGTCCGGCGTTCGCCAGGGCGCCCTACTATGACCGCGAGGCTGTCAGCGACGGCCGCGCCGACCGCATCATCGTCGCCGATTTCACGTTGCGGCCCGGTAGCGAACTCCCGATGGGCCGGGTCCGCATCGCGACCGTTCACGTTCGGCTCACGGGTGCCGGCGAACCCGATTACGTTCTGAGACTGGTCACGGCAGGCAACGCCGAGGGCGAACCCGTGTCCGCCGCCATACATCTCGACATCCAGCCAGGGAGATCGCGTAAATGAAACAGCAAGCAATCCAGCAGGGAGTTGCCAACCCATGGACGGCCGTGGCCGCGCTGTGCATGCTCCTGACGGCGGGGGCATGCGCGCCCGAGGCGCCGCACTCCGGGCCGGGTAGCACCCCCGCGGGACCGGCCTCGCCCGAGGGCGCCGCCGGACAGGTCTCCGGTGTCCCGTCTCCGCCGGCCGCCGGGGCCGCTCTCGAACGCGGAACCGGCAGCCCCGCCGCGTCGCCCATGCCGCGGTCCTTGAGGCGGCGCCGGGCCTTCGAGAAGATGGGAGGGCGCGGTGGAAGGGGGCTGCTGCCGCTGATGGCCCAATCGGTAACCGCCGACCTCGCCACCGGGCCGGCGCGGTCTCCGGACCCGGATGAAGAGCTTTGGATCATCGTGCCGCACCGGCCGGTCGATGCGGCGCAAACCCCCGCGGAGCCGGAACAGCCGGGCTCGGGGGCGCTGGTGGCCACCCGCCCCTCCGCCGGGGAGGACAAGAAGAAGATCCCGCTTCCTCTCGAGCACACCGAGGTCCACGCGGCGGTCACCGGGTACGTCGGCACGGTGGATGTCACCCAACAGTTTGCGAACCCTTTCGACGAGAAGATCGAGGCCGTCTACATGTTCCCGCTGCCCGAGAAGGCGGCCGTAAGCGAGTTCGTCATGACCATCGGCGAACGCCGCATCCGCGGCATCCTGAGGGAGAAGGAGGAGGCCGAGGCCATCTACCGGGAGGCGCGCGCGCAGGGCTACCAGGCCAGCCTGCTGACCCAGCACCGCCCCAACATCTTCGAGCAGAAGGTGGCCAACATCGAGCCCGGCAAGCGCATCGACGTGAACATCCGCTACTTCCACTCGCTGGCCTACCGCGACGGCTGGTACACGTTCGTGCTGCCCACCGTGGTGGGTCCGCGCTACAACCCGCCCGGCTCCAAGGACCCCGTGCACGCGCTGCCGCGCTCGCACGTTCAACCGGTATCGACCGGAACCGCGGTACGGTATCTGCGGCCCGAGGAACGATCCGGACACGATATCGGCATCACGGTGAAGCTCGACGCCGGCGTCGCCATCGAGGCCATCGAGTCGAGTCACCGCATCGACCGGACACGCACGGGTCCCGCCGCCGCCACCATCAGGCTCGCGGACCAGGAGACGATCCCCAACCGGGACTTCGTCCTCAAGTTCAAGGTGGCGGGCGGGCGCGTCAAGACAAACCTCCTGACCCACGTGGACCGCAAGAAGGGGCAGGGTTACTTCACGATGGTGCTGTATCCACCCGAACACCTGGACGCCGCGCCGCGGCATCCCATGGAAATGGTGTTCGTGCTGGACTCCTCCGGCTCCATGCATGGCGAGCCCATCGCGCAGGCCAAGGCGGCCATTCTCGCGGCCCTCGACCTGCTCGAGCCCGGAGACACCTTTCAGGTCATCCGTTTCTCCAACAATGCCAGCCGGTTCGGGCCGGACCCCGTTCCCGCCACGCCGGAGAACGTCGCCCGGGCGAAACGGTACGTCCGGCAACTCGAGGGCAGCGGCGGCACGGAAATGATCGAAGGCATCCGCGCCGCCCTGAACTTTCCCCACGACCCCCGGCGCCTGCGCTTCGTGACCTTCCTGACCGACGGCTACATCGGCAACGAGGTCGAGATACTGGACGCCATCCACAAGTCCATCGGGGAGTCGAGAATCTTCAGCTTCGGCGTCGGCGACTCGGTCAACCGCTATCTCCTGAACCGCATGGCCAAGGTGGGCCGCGGTGCCGCCGCCTATCTGGCACTGGACGATTCCGGCGTGGAAGTCATGCGCTACTTCTTCAACCGCATCAGCCGGCCGGTCCTGTCGCACGTCGAGATCGACTGGGGAACGATGCAGGTGACCGACACCTACCCCAAACGGCTGCCGGACCTCTTCGTCGGCCGCGCCGTGGTGGTCACCGGCAAGTTCATGGGTGAACCGGGCAAGCCCGTGGTGCGCGGCCGCGCCGGCGGACAGCGCGTGGAATACGCCGTGCCCCGGTCCGGCAATGAAGCGGCCCACGCCTTCATCCCGAGCATCTGGGCGCGCCTCCGCATCGCCGACCTCGCCGACCGCCAGGCCTGGACCCACGACACCCACGACGAGTTGGCCGGCGCCATCAAGAAGACGGCGTTGGAATATGGCCTGATGAGCGACTACACGGCCTTCGTCGCCGTCGACGCGAGCCAGCGCACCGAGGGCAAGCACGGCACCACCGTGCATCAGGCGGTGCCGGTGCCGAGGGGGGTGCGTTATACGACTACGGTCCAGGAGGAACGTGGAGTGAGAGAGGAACGCTGAATGCGGCGCATCGACACATAACCGGCTTCGCGGAGCTTGAATTACCAAGCGGCTGTGGTTATATTTGCGTATAATATGGAGGTGCTTATGCACACGACGAATCTGCGCAAGGTTGGCGGTTCCATCATGCTTGCAGTACCCCCGGCCCTCCTCGACCTCCTGAACCTCGGTGTCGGGGCTCCGGTGGGCATCGGCGTGGAGAACGGTCGGCTCGTCATCGAGCCCAAGGCGCGACCGCGCTACACCCTTGATGAGCTCCTTGCGCAGTGTGACCGAGACGAGCCCCCTTCCTCGGAGGATCGCGTCTGGCTCGATGCCAAGCCGGTCGGCAAAGAGCTACTTTAGTGAAACGGGGGGAAATCTGGCTGGTCAGCCTTGATCCCGTAGCCGGCCATGAACAGCAGGGGACCCGTCCGGTACTTATCGTTTCGCCCGCTTCCTTCAACGAACTGACCCGGGCGCCAGTCGTGTTGCCCATCACCACGGGCGGGGGCTTCGCCCGCCAGCGCGGGTTTGCCGTTTCGCTCGATGGCGCAGGCACCCGAACCGTCGGCGTGATCCGTTGCGACCAGCCCCGCACGCTCGATCTGTTCGCGCGGAAGGGGAGACGCCTTGAAGCTGCCCCCGAACACATCATCGACGACGTGGTGGCCCGGCTCGCTACGATCTTCGGATAGGAGGCGGCGACGATGAAATGGGTTTCCTCGCACACATCGGCCAGCTTCTCGAACCGCCACATCGTCCTGACAGTTTGATTATCGCACTCTCCGCTGCCGAGAGAGGTCTGCACCCATCTCGACCGCAGGGGGGTGGGAGAGGATATTGTCGAGGCCCCGCTCGATAGCTTCGAGGCCGATGAGAGTGCTTGTAGTTCATGGCGTCTTCACCTCTGTCGTCCCGGGTATCATCGCCGGCTTCTCCTGCTCCCTCCGCGTCTTCAGAAGCCAAACCATCGCCACCAACCCCAGGTACATGACTCCGATCATGATGAAGAGCTGGTGGTAGGCCAGGGTCACGCCCTCGGTCAGCAGGCTGAACCCCAGCAGGGACTCGGCGCGTTGGTCCAGGCCGATGCCGAACTGGCCGGCGTGCTGGAGCAGGGCGCGGATCTGGAGCATGACGTCGGCGTGCAGGCTCTCGCCGAGGCGGGCGCCCAGGGCCGGGGTCATGGCTTCGACCTTGTAGAAGATGTGGCGTTCCAGGAGGAAGCTCAGGGTGGCGATGCCGAAGGCTTCGCCGAGGCCGCGGGCGAGGCCCAGGATGCCGCTACCCATGCGCGACTCGCCTTCGGGGAGGGCGCCCAGGGCGATGGAGTTGAGCGGCGCGTTGATGGTGGACTGGCCGATGCTCTTGAGGATCACCAGGAAGTAGATCACGCCCGCGCCGGTCCAGATGGTGATGTTGGCGAGGCTGAACAGGGTGACCGTGAGAAGCGCGAGGCCCGCCACCAGCAGGATCTTCGGCCCGAACCGGTCCGACAGCATGCCGGCGAAGGGCGACACGATACCCACGGCAACGGCGGCGGGGAGCATGAAGATGCCGGCCTGCAGGGGCGGGTAGAAGAGCGCCTTCTGCAGGAACAGGTTCAGGATGAAGCTGGTGCCGCGGAAGCCCATGACCCGTACCAGCACGATCGTGCTGGAGATGCTGAAGTTGAGGTCCTTGAAGTAGCGGATCTGGACGTAAGGGTGTTCGGCCCTGAGCTCCGCGATGATGAAGGCCGCGATGAGCAGGGCGGCGGTTCCGAACAACGACAGGATCCGGGGGCTGGTCCAGCCCTCCGTCTGGCCCTGGGTGAGGCCCAGGAGCATGGCCACGAGCCCGCCGGTGAGGGTGAGAAAGCCCAGCACGTCGAAGGCGGAGGGTTTGTGGGACGAGGACCGCCGGGGAAGGATGAGGATGGCCGCCATCACCGCCAGGATCAGGGTCGGCAGGGGCAGATAGAAGATCGTCCGCCAACTGATGTACTGGGCCAGGTAGCCGCCCGCCGGCGGTCCGAAGAACGGCCCCAGCGACCAGCCGGTCATGAACAGGCCCATGGCCAGCCCGCGCTCGTTCCGGGGGAAGGCTTCGTACATGATGGACATGGACACGCCGATGAGCGGACCCACCCCCATGCCCTGGATGATGCGGAAGAAGATGAGCGAGTTGACGTCCCAGGCGATGGAGCACAGGAACGAGCCGGCGCCGAAGACGGCGGCGCTCAGGATGAACAGGTTGCGGTCGCCGATGCGCTGTCCCAGCCAGCCCACGCAGGGGATCAGCACGGTGCGCGTGATCATGAACGCGATCAGCACCCACTGGATCCGCTGGAGCGAGGTGCCCAGGGACGACATCATCGCCGGGATGGCGGTGTCGACGCCGGTGATGCCCAAGCCGACGCTGATCATCCCCAGGGAGAGGGTGATGGTGATGGGCCACTTCCGGGCGGGGTCGTAGACCTGGGCAGGCGGCGTGGCGGAGCTCATGGCATGGCGCGCCGGCCGTTATTGGCCTGCACCACCGGCGTGCAGCCCATCTTGCCGGCCTTCTGGCTTCTCGATCCGCACCACCGCGAGCATGCCGACGCGGAGGATGCCGTCGGTGTCCTTCACCGCGATCTTCACGGGCAGCTTCTGGGTGGACTTGATGAACACCCCGGTCAGCTTCTGCGGCGAGAACAGCGAAAACTCGGAGGTGGTGGCCCCGCCCACGTCCGTGACCTCGCCGTCGAACTGGACGCCAGGATAAGAATCCAGCCGCACGGTGGCCTTGCTGCCCGGCTTGACGAAGCGGATCTGCGTCTCGTCCACGTTGGCTTCCACCCAGTAGCGGCTGGAGTCCACCACCATGAACACGGGCTGGCCCGGCTTCACGAACTCCCCCCGGTGGGCGTTCTTCTTCACCACGAGGCCCTGCACCGGACTTCGCAATGTCATCAGCCCCAGCCGGAACTCCAACTCCTGCAAGGCCGCCTCGGCCTCCCGCACCCGCGCCTTGCCGGCGAGCATGTCGGCTTCCCGGATGTCACGCTGTTGTGCGTCGCCCGCGTGGCTGCTCTCCCGCTCCGCCTGCGGCAACTGGCTGCGGGCGTAGTCCACCGCCGCCTTGTGCCGCTCGATGCGGATGCGGATCCCGCGCGTGTCGAGTTCCACCATGACCTCGCCGGGCCTGACCGCGTCGCCCTCGTCCTTGCGCAGCACGCCGATCCGGCCGGGCACCTCGGTGCTGATGGTGACGATGTCGGCCTTGACCCGAGCGTCGTCGGTGGTGATGTAGCCCAGGGACGACCATATCCACGCACCCACCGCCGCCATGATCAGCAACATCGCGATCGCGGTCCACGCGAGCCACTTCTTTTTGCTCGATTCGGTTGAAGCCATGTTCGTCGGCGCCTGGTGCGCGGGTGGTGAAGGTAAGGATGCGGCGGCCCGCTTGGAGGCTCGGCGTTCTCCGTGACGGCTCCGGGAGGATGCCGCCCTTCGATGAACGCGTAGCACGTCGGTGTTGAATCCACAACGCGGCTTCGCCGGTCCCCGGCTGTCCATCGGCCGCCGAATTCTATATGCTGCCCCGCATGAAGGACATCCATTTCGTCGACACTACCCTGCGCGACGGTCCGTCGAGCCTGTGGGCCATGGGTATCCGCACCGACATGATGCTGCCCGTGGCCGCGCAAATGGACGATGCCGGTTTCCTCGCCATGGAGATCATCGCCTCGGCCTTCTTCAAGAAGTGCGTGCGCGAATTGAAGGACGACCCCTGGGCGCGCGTACGGCGGGTGAAGGAACAGGTGCCCAAGACCCCGCTGCGCCTCATCCGCAACCGCTACATGGCCGCGTTCCAGCACACCCCGCCGGCCGTGCAGCAGCTCTGGCTCGAACGGCTGGCCGCCAACGGCATCAGCGAGGCGCGCACGTCGGACCCGTCCAACACTCCGGCGGTGTGGGCCGAGCAGGTGCGCACCGCTACCGCCGCCGGCCTCGACACCATCGTCAACCTGATCTTCTCCATCTCCCCCAAGCATACGGACGAGTACTACGCGGAGCGCACCCGCGCGGCCGTGAAGCTCCCGGTCAAGCGCATCTGCCTCAAGGACCCGGGCGGGCTGCTCACGCCGGACCGCACGCGGTCGCTGGCGCCGGTGGTGCTGGAGAACGCCGGCGACGTCCCCGTGGAGTTCCACACCCACTGCAACAGCGGCCTCGGTCCCTTGTGTACGCTGGACGCCATCGAGGCTGGCATCCCCATCATCAACGCGGCGCTGCCGCCGCTGTCGGACGGCTCGTCCAACCCGTCGCTGTTCAACATCACGCGCAATGCCCGTGCCCTGGGCTACAACCCGGTCATCGACGAAGAGGGCCTCCGGCCGGTGTCGGAGCATTTCACCCGGGTGGCGAAGGAGGAAGGCTTCCCCATCGGCGAGCCGCTTCACTACGACGCCTATCACTTCCAGCACCAGGTGCCCGGCGGCATGATCTCCAACCTGCGGCACCAGCTCGCCAACATCGGCATGGGCGCCCGCCTCGGCGAGGTTCTGGAAGAGGCCTGCCGGGTGCGCGAGGAGTTCGGCTATCCCATCATGGTCACGCCGTACTCCCAGTTCGTCGGCAGCCAGTGTGCCATCAACGTGATCCTGGGCAAGCGCTACGAACAGGTCACCGACGAGGTGATCCAGTACGCCATGGGCCTGTGGGGCGATGAGGAGGCCTCGTCCATGGACCCGGACGTGCGCGACCGGATCCTCGACCGGCCGCGGGCCAAGGAACTGCGGAGCTGGCAGCCGCCCGACACCTCGGTGCAGGAGTTGCGGGAGAAGATCGGCGGCCCCGGTGTGTCCGACGACGAGTTGCTGCTGCGCTACTTCACCTCCGAGGAAGACGTGCGCGCCATGCAGCAGGCGCCGCCGCGGTCACGCAACGGCAGCGGGCTCGTGGGGCTGATCCGGTCGCTCACGGAGCGCTCCGAGACCAAGCAGATCTATATACGGAGGCCGGATCTGTCGGTGCGGCTGGGCTGACCATCCCGCCACACCCCCACCCCTGGATTCCCGCTTCCCAGGCTGTGCCAAGACTCCGCTCGGACACGAATATGGCACCACGCCCCGAACCGTCATTCCCGCGGAACAGGTCGTGTCAAAACTCTGCTCAGACACGAACTGGCACGAACCCCCAAAATTGGCGCCGACCTCCAGAACCGTCATTCCCGCGGAAGCGGGAATCCAGGTGGGGTGAGGCGGGGAACAGCCCGTTTGCCCCTCTCCACCCCTGGATTCCCGCTTCCGCGGGAATGACGATTCTGGAGGTCGGTGCCAGTTCCACTCCAAGTGGAGTTTTGACACAGCCTGTTCCGCGGGAATGACGTTTCGAGGCGGGGTGGGAAACGGTCTATGAGATCCCGTAGAACCGCTTGGCGTTGTCGCAGAGGATCTTTTTCTTGAGGTCCGACGACAGGTCGGGGCGTTCCAGGAACTCGGGGATGTCGGTGCCGAACTCGGTCATTGCCTTCTCGTGAGGGTAGTCCGAGGGGTACATCAGACAGTCCTCGCCCATCTCCCGCGCCACCACGTCGAGGATCTTCTCGTCCAGTTCGCAGGTGACGAATACGTTGCCTTCCTTCACGTACTCGCTGGGGAGCTTCTTCAACGGGAAGTGCTTGCGCTTGCGGTCTACGTGGAACTTGTCGTCCATGCGCTCCATCATGTACGGGACCCAGCCGGCGCCGGCCTCCAGGTAGCCCACCTTTAGCTTCGGAAACAGCTCGAACACGCCGTCCAGCACCATGCTGGCCATCTGGATCATCTGCGCGATGGGGTGCTCCAGGGTGTGGATCATGGACATGGTCTGGAGGTAGTCGAAGCCGAGCCCCTGGCTCGGCGCGCCGTGGATGGCCAGGGGGGTGTCCAGCCGCTGCGCCTCCTCGTAGAGGGGGTGGAAGTCCGAGTGGCCGAAGCCTTTGTGCAGTACGTTGACGGCGGGCAGGAGGCCGCCCACCATGCCCTGCTCGGTCACCGCGTGGCGCAGTTCCTCCACGGCCAGCGGCACGTCGTGCACCGGCAGAATCGCAACTCCCTTCAGGCGCGGGCTCGTGCGCGTGTACTTGTCGTGGAACCAGTTGTTGTAAGCGCGCGCCAGCGCGCACGCCCAGTCGGAATCCTGGATCAGGCCGAAGGCGAGTCCGGCGGTGGGATAGAGCACCGCCGCGTCGATACCGGCGCCGTCGATGAACTCGAGCCAGCTCTCGGGCGAGGTCTGGCTGGCCTTCTTCACCCCCTTGACCGCGCCCCGGGGCCAGCCGTCCAGCGACGGGAACAGCCCGAACACCTTGTGCCTGCGGTGTCCTTCGTACGGGCCTTCGAAGTAGCTCTCGAGCTCGTCGTTGTCTTCGAGAATGTGCCCGTCGGCGTCGATGATCGGAACCTTGTCCATGGATCGGTCCTCCTGCGTGGTGTCCTGGGTCACGAATGGCTTGATGAATCCACGGGTTCTTGCGCCGCCGGCTGCATGGCGTCACTCCGGGCCTGGCCCGGGGGTCTTCCTCGCGTGGCGCCCGCCAGAGGGGCGACCGCGGGTCGCCCCTACAAGTCATCGCGCCTTGCCGACGACGAAGTGCCCTCAAGGTATAGAATTTCCCGAGTAAAGCAAGAGGCGGCAAGTCCTCCGAAGCCCTGGTTAGCAACTCGGATTGTCAAATACGGAAATACATGCGAAATTCAATTTGAAATGGAGATCTTCAGGCGTCTGCTGACCTTGAGCGACACGACTCCCTGCACCTTCTTTCTATGGGGGCCGCGCCAGACGGGCAAGAGCACGCTTCTCGCCGAGCATTTCCCCGAGGTGCCGTGGATCGATCTCCTGCGGCCCGAGTCCTACCGCCGGTACCTGCAGGCGCCGGAGATGCTGATCGAGGAACAGCGCCGGCACGGCGCCGGGTTCATGGTCATCCACGAGGTACAGAAGGTGCCGGCGCTGCTCGACGCGGTGCACTGGCTGATGGAGCACCGGGGCGTTCACTTCGCGCTGTGCGGGTCGAGCGCGCGCAAGGTTCGGCGCGGGCACGCCAATCTCCTCGGCGGGCGCGCGGAAAGCCGGGAGCTTTACGGTCTGTCGGCCATGGAAATCGGACCGGACGTGGACCTTGTCCGGCTCCTGAACCATGGCTATCTCCCACGTATCTACGGCGCGGTGCGGCCCTTGCCGCTCTTGGACGGCTACATCTCGCAGTACCTGAAGGAGGAAGTGGCCGCCGAGGGGCTGTCCCGCCGGTTGCCGGCGTACGCGGATTTCCTCGCCCTCGCCGCGCTCTCCGACGGCGAGGTGGTCAGCTACACGACCATCGCGCGCGACACCGGGGTGGCCGGCCAGACGGTCCGGTCCTACTTCGAAATTCTCGAGGATACGCTGTTGGGACGTTTCCTCCCGGCGTATCGACGGCGCCCGAAGCGCAGGACCGTCGCCGCGCCCAAGTTCTACTTCGGCGATGTCGGCATAGTGAACTTCCTGGCCAAGCGCGGCGTGTTGAGCCCTGGTGGAGAACTGTTCGGCAAGGCGTTCGAGAACTGGGTATTTCACGAGCTCTGCTGCTACAACTCGTATCGGGCCCGCTACGCGGATTTCCATTACTGGCGCCTGAGCTCCGGCATCGAGGTCGATTTCGTCGTCAACCACATCGACTGCGCCATCGAAACGAAAGCGGTCCAACGCATCCGCGCCGACCACGCCCGTGGCCTGCGGGAACTGGTCGTCGACCACCCGGAAACCAGACGCCGTGTCATCGTCTCCCTCGACCCCCACGACCGCACCACGGACGACGGCATCGAGATGCTTCACTACGCCACGTTCCTTGAAAGGCTTTGGGAGGGCGACTTTTTCTAGCCGGTGCGCAGGGCGTTTGTTCGTTGGCGGAAGCCGAATGCCGGTCCCGCCCCGTCTGCGAACGGACCGCGTCCTTGACATTGCGGGCCGGGCTCTCTAACTGTTCGGGATCAACCCGCATCGAGCCACCGAAGGAGCAAACGTGAGTCTCAAGCTTGGCATCACCATCCCCACCTACACCTGGCCGGACATGGACTACCGCATGGCGCACACCGTCGTGCAGGATTATTCCAGGCGCACCGAGGAGATGGGTTTCGAGTCTCTGACCGTGTGGGACCACCTGACGGACGCGCCCGGGCTGTACGGCGGCTCGTGGATGGACCCGCTCATCTGCCTCTCGGCGGCGGCCGCGTGCACCGAGCGCATCAAGCTGGGCACCCACATCCTGGTGCTGCCGTTGCGCCATCCGGTGCTGCTGGCCAAGGAGATCGCCACGCTGGACTACATCTCCGGCGGGCGCTTCTTCTTCGGCGTGGGACCCGGGTGGAGCAAGCCCGAGTTCGACGCCATGGGCATCGACCTGCGCGAGCGGGGCCGCCGCACCGACGAGATACTGGACGCGTGCAAACTGCTGTTGACCGAGAAGCACGTGTCGTTCAAGGGTGACTTCTTCCAGTTCGACGACGTGACCATCGACCCCATGCCGCCCAAGTACCCGGAAGTGTGGGTGGCGGGCGGCTCGCGCATCCCGGACAAGCTGTCGCCGGACAAGCCCTACATGGTGAAGACCGTGATGCAGCGCATCGCGAAGCACGCCGATGTCTTCACCTGCCGCGCCTCGGGCAAGCTGGAGTGGGTCAAGCGCGACTTCGACACCGTCGCCGAGTTCCTCAAGTCCGTCGGACGCGATCCCGCCACCCTGGGCTTCGGTCACGTGCAGGCCACCTGGGTGGTGGATACCCAGGACCCGGAAGAGGCACTGCGGCTCCAGCGGCCGCACATGGAGCGCATGATGGGCAGCAACCGGAGCTGGGAACACCTGCAGGAGTGCTACATGGTGGGCAGCATCGACCAGATCGTGGAGAAGCTGAGGATACTGGAGAACGCGGGCATGGAGCACGTCACGCTGCAACCCGCCGGACCGGACATCGAGCAGGTGGAGTTGATCGCGGACAAGATCATGCCGCACTTTGCGTAGCGGGCATGCCGTTGCCATGAGAATGGCGCACGATCCCGGCAATAGTCATTCTCGATTATCATTCCCGCGAAAGTGGGTCGTGTCAGGACTCATGAGGCTGAGACCCCTCGAGTCGTCATTACCGCGGAAGCGGGAATCCAGAGGTTGGGAGGGGCCAAACGGCCGTATTCCCCGCCGCACCACCCCTGGATTCCCGCTTCCGCGGGAATGACGGTATGGGGGGTTGGTGCCATTTCGTGTCTGAGCAGAGTTTTGACACGGCCTGTTCCGCGGGAATGACAATCGGGGGGAGCGGATGAATGACAGCCGGGAGGAACGGATGTTGGTGCGGTTGCAGGGGTTGGTGAAGTTACAGGAGAACCTCACGTGACGACGTTGAATCTAACCGTAGTCGACGCCAAAGGCGGCCGGTCGGACATTGAGTTCCCCGTTGCGCGGCTTCTCGAAGCCGGCTTCACGGGCAAGAACCGGGAAGGCGCCATGAAGCATGTCGAGGAGCTCAAGGCCCACGGCGTGGCGGCGCCGGACCGCATTCCAGCCTACTACGCGGTGCCGCGGCACATGGTCACGACCGGCGACGAGATCGAGGTGCTGGGCGAAACCACCTCCGGCGAGGTGGAGGTGGTGTTCCTCTTCAAGGGAGACCAGACCTACATCGCGGTGGGCAGCGACCACACGGACCGGGAGCTGGAGAAGGACAGCATCCCCAAGTCCAAGGTCATGTGCATCAAGGTGCTGTCCCAGGAGGTGTGGCCGCTGGCGGACCTGCGGCCCCACTGGGAGCGGTTGAAGATCCGGAGCTGGGTGGAGGCCGACGGCGGGCGGACGCTCTACCAGGAGGGCTCCCTGGCCGAGTTCCTCACCGTGGATGACTTTCTCGCCGGCGTGAGGTCGGTGGTGGCGGACGGCGAGTTCGACGGCATGGTGCTGTTCATGGGCACCATCCCCACCCTGGGCGGCGAGCTGCTGTTCTCGCCCACCTTCGAGGGACGCCTTTCGGACGAGGTGCTCGGGCGGGAGCTTTCGGTGAACTACCGCATCCGCCCCATGGACTGGCTGGTGTAGCCGCCGGGACGGTTGCCGGCGAATCGAGGGATATCGTGAGCGACCACAAAGAACGGCGGATCCGCGTCGCCTCCATCCAGATGGGCATGGACGACGAAGGAAAGGCCTCCAACATCCAGCGCGCCGCGGCCCTCATCGACGGGGTGGACGGCGCCGACCTGATCCTGCTGCCCGAGATCTGGAACGTCGGCTACTTCGCCTTCGACGACTACAGCGCCGAGAGCGAGAGCCTGTCGGGCCCCACCGTGTCCATGCTGTGCGAGAAGGCCGCGGCCAAGGGAGTGTACCTGTTCGGCGGCAGCTTCGTGGAGGAGGACGGCGGCGCGTACTACAACACGAGCGTCCTGATCGACCGGCAGGGCGAGATCATCGGCACCTACCGCAAGATCCATCTCTTCGGGTACCAGTCCGAGGAGGCGCGCCTGCTGACGCGGGGGCAGGCGCCCACGGTGGTGGAAACGGAGCTGGGCAAGTTCGGACTGTCCACCTGCTACGATCTGCGCTTCCCCGAGTTGTACCGCCAGATGGCCGTGGCCGGAGCCGAGGTCTTTCTGGTGGCGTCGGCGTGGCCGTATCCCCGGCTGGAGGCCTGGCTCCTGCTGAACCGAGTGCGCGCGCTGGAGAACCAGGTCTACCTGGTTTCCAGCAACTGCACCGGCGCCAACCGGGGCAAGGCTTTCGTCGGCCACAGCACGGTGGCCGATCCCTGGGGCACGGCGCTGGCGGCCGGCGGCGACGGCGAATGCGTCGTGCGGGGAGAATTGGACTTGGCCCAGATACCGAATATCCGGACCGTGTTCTCGGCGTTCCATGACAGGGTCCTGATCGATTAGAGAACAACGACGAAGCAATGGACAACGACAAGCCAATAGCTTGAAGGGAGAAGAATAGATGCCCAAGGAAGAGCGAGAGTTTTTCGACACCGACACCATCGACTGGCGCCCCGTGGGCGCGGGCTCGGGAGCCACGGCCGAAGGGATCATGGAGAAGATCTTGAGCGAGGACCCGGACACGGGTGACTACGCCCGCATGGTCAACTTCCCCGCCGGCGTGGAAACCGACGAGACCGTCGTGCACGATTTCTGGGAAGAGGTCATCATCCTCGAAGGCAGCCTCATCGACACCCGCCTGAACCAGGAGTTCACCAAGGGCATGTACGGTTGCCGCCCGCCGGGCATGGTGCACGGGCCCTACAAGAGCCCCAACGGCTGCATCACGTTCGAGTGCCGCTATTACAAGAAGTGACCCCGGGGACCACTTCAATGTCCCGTTTCACGAAGACGCTGACATGAAGCCGCGGGTCCTTTTTGCTGCGTTCGTCCGAAGCCTTTCGACAGGCGTCGGACGGGCGTAGCGTCGCGAAGTCGAAGGACTCCATGGCGCGGTTCACCACGGTCGGCCGCTCCATCCGCCGCGCGGAAGGGGTGGAGAAGGTCACCGGCAAGGCCCGGTTCACGGCCGATCTCGATTTCCCCGGGCTGCTGGAGGGCAGGGTCCTCCGCAGCCCGTTTCCCCATGCCCTGATCGAGAGCATCGACGTGCGCGCGGCCGAGGCGCTTCCGGGCGTCCACGGCGTTCTCACCCGCGAATCCGTCAAGGACATCGACCCCTACTACGGCCACTGCCTGCGGGACCGGCCGCTCATCGCCACCGACCGGGTGCGTTACGTCGGCGAGCCGGTGGTGGCCGTGGCGGCCGAGAGCGGCGACATCGCCGAACAGGCGCTGTCCCTGGTGCGCGTGCGTTACCGGGAGGTCCCGGCCGCCGCCACCCTGGACGAGGCGCTGGCGCCGGACGCGCCGGTGTTGCACGACACCAAGGCCCTGGCCGGGGAGTACCACGAGCTGGCGGCGCTGGAGGAGGAGCCTCCGCTCAACGTCTGCCACCACGAGCGGCTGGAGGCGGGCGACGTGGCCGCGGGCTTCGTGCAGGCGGACGCGGTCTTCGAGGACACCTTCGAGTTCCCGATGATCTGCCACTACTCCCTGGAGCCCCACACCGCGGTGGCACGGTTCGAGGGTGACGAGATCGCGCTCTGGACCTCCTCCGCCCACCCCTTCCTCATCCGCGCCGAGATCGCCCAGATGTTCCGGGTACCCATGCCCAACGTGCGCGTGACCGTGCCCTACGTGGGCGGCGCCTTCGGCGGCAAGTCCTACTTCAAGATCGAACCCCTGGCGGTGGCACTGGCGCGCACCGCCGGCGGGCGTCCCGTGCGCTTGGCCCAGAGCGCATCCGAGTCCATGCTCACCATCCGGCGCCACTCCGCCCGCTGCAGGGTGAAGACCGGGGTGCGAAAGGACGGTACCGTGGTGGCGCGGGAGGCGCAGGTCCACCTGGACACCGGCGCCTACGCCGACAACGGCCCGCGCGTGGCCAAGCGCGTGGCCACGCGCATCCACGGCCCCTACCGCATTCCCCACTACCGCATCGACGTCTACGCCGTGTACACCAACACCGCGCCCGCGGGCTCCATGCGCTCCATCGGCGGACCCCAGTCCATCTTCCCGCTGGAGTGCCACATGGACGACATCGCGAGGGGCCTGGAAATCGACCCGCTGGCGTTCCGCCTCAAGAACCTGCTGCGCCGCGACGAGGAGCTGAAGCCCGGCGCCAAGCCCATGGACGCGGACCTGCACATGGACCTGCGGCAGTGCGCGTCCATGGTGGGCTGGGACGAGAAGCAGGGTGCGCCGGCGGACAACCTCGGCATCGCCGTGGGCGTCACCGACTCCGAGGCCATGCCCGTGTCCACCGCCATCCTGCGCCTTCTGAGCGACGGCAGCGTGGTGCTCATGGCCGGCAGCACCGAGGTGGGACAGGGGGCGCGCACCGTGCTGGGCCAGGTGGCCGCCGAGGAGTTGCGCCTTCCGCCGGAACGGATCGTCATGCGCGCCACCAATACGGACGTGACGCCCTTCGACCGCTCCACCGGCGCGAGCCGTTCCACCACGGTGATGGGCACCGCGGTGAAATTCGCGGCCGGGGATCTGCGGGAGCAGATCCGAAAGGCGGCGGCCGAGGCCATGGGCTGCGAAGCGCCCGCCGTGTCCCTGGAGAACGGATGGGCCGAGGCCGACGGCAAGCGCATGGACTACGGCGCCGTGGTGCGGGCCTACTTCGCCATGCCCGGCGGCGAGTTCATCGGCCGCGGCTACGTGCGCGCCGGCGGCGGCATCCCCGCACAGTTCCCGGTGTTCTGGGAGACCGGCATGGGCGCCGCGGCGGTAACCGTGGACCAGGAGACCGGCGAGGTGCGCGTCCCGCACTACGCCAGCGTCGCCGACGTAGGCAAGGCCATCAACCGGCTCCAGGCCGAGGCCCAGGACGAAGGCGCCGCCATGATGGGCATGGGCCACACCTTGTGCGAGAGCCTGCTCTATGACAACGGCCAGCCCCTCAATCCCAATCTGATCGACTACAAGGTGCCGGGCTTCGCGGAAATGCCGCGCCGTTTCGAAGTGGCCCTGACCGAGAACCAGGACGGCCCCGGCCCCTGGGGCGCCAAGGGCATGGGCGAGTCCGGCATCGTCGCGGTGGCGCCGGCCGTGGCCAATGCTGTCGCCCGGCTCACGGGAGTGCGTATCCGGGAGTTGCCGCTGACGCCGGAGCGCGTGTGGAGGGCGCTCGGCCGCAAGGGTTGAAGAACGGGAATCAAGCGTTGAGTCCAAGGCGAATTCCTTGCGGCGCGTAACGCGCCGCGCTACAGTCGGTAGATGAAGATCCGGCACAAGGGCTTGCGGGCACTGCACGAGCGGGACGACCCGGCTCAGCTCCCCGCCAGTCTGGTGCCACGACTTCGGCGCATCCTGTTCCGGCTGCAAGAGGCGACGCACCCACGCAGCGCTGACGCACCCGGTTTTCGGTTACATCCTTTGAAGGGAGACAGGGCGGGTCAGTGGAGTGTTCGCGTATCCGGTAACTGGCGCGTCGTCTGCAGGTTCGTGGACGGCGAAGTCGTAGACCTGGACCTCGTCGACTATCACTGACAGGAAGGGAGCAAGGACGATGAGCGACCACCAGGCCGAACGTGTAGGCGCCATGCTGAACCCGCCGCATTTGGGCGACCTGATCCGCGAGAGCATGGAAGAAACCGGCTGGAATGTTACTGAGACGGCGGCCCGCCTGGGCTGTGAACGCGGGACGCTCTCGCGCCTGCTCAACGGCAAGGCGGGCGTGTCCGCGAACATGGCGCTGGCGCTGGAGGAAATAGGTTGGGGCACGGCGGAGCATTGGATGCGAATGCAGGCGAGCTATGAGTTGGCGCAAGCGCGCCGGGAGCGGACTACCGCGGAGCGGTTGTCCGGTACGAGGCGAGCGTGAAGTCGCCGCCTGCAAGTCGCGGAGACGGCGGATTACGCCGATCCCCGTTCGTTCACGTCTCGAACTTGCGGCTGACAATGCGCCTTGAGGCATGCCGCGGGAATTGGGCGGGATGTCCTGACGCCAATGTCCTGGAACGAGGACCTTCCCCCCGCGGCCGCCACAGGAGTTCACCATGAGATTCGGTATCCAACTCAATCCCCAGGTTTCCATCGAGAAGCCCCCCGAGACCCTCCTGCCCACGCTGGCGGAACAGACCCGGGTGGCCGACGAAGCCGGGTTCGAGGCCATCACCATGGGCCAGCATTACAACATCCCCGGCTTTCAGCGGCTGCACCAAGTGCCGCTCCTGGGCCGGCTCTGCGCCGAGGCCAAGCGGGCCAGCGTCGGCACCGCCGCCACGCTCCTCGGCCTCCACGACCCCGTGGTCATCGCCAAGGAGCTGGCCACCATCGACGTCATGAACGAGGGCCGCGCCGTCTTTTCCTTCGGCCTGGGTTACCGGCAGCAGGAGTTGGACGCGTTCAACCTCACAAAGAAGCAACGCTTCGACCGTTTCGTGGAAGGTGTCGAAATCGTCCAGCGTCTCTGGACCGAGGAACACGTCTCGTTCTCAGGCAACGCCTTCGAACTGAAGGACGTCACCATCGCCCCGCGCCCGCTGCAGAAGCCGCGCCCGCCCGTCTGGATCGCCGCCAACGGCGACACGGGCGTCAAGCGCGCCGCCCGCATCGGCGACGGCTGGCTCGTGGGACCCCATTCAGCCATCGAGGAGTTGAAGGAACAGACTACGCTTTTCCGCCAAGCATGGGCCGACACCGGCAAGCCAGGCGCCGGCGCCCTGGTCATGGTCCGGGAATGCTTCGTCGCCCCCACCCGCGACGAGGCCGTGGCCAAGGCCCGCCCCTGCCTCGACAAGCTCTACCGCGACGTCTACGTCAAGTGGGGCCAGGACGAGGCCATGACCAACCCCGACGAGCTAACCTGGGACTTCGACCGCCTCGCCCGCCACCGCTTCATCCTCGGCTCCCCCGAGGACTGCATCGAAGAGATCCGCTCCTACGAGGAGTCGCTCAAGCCGGATTTGCTGCTGCTGCGCTTCGACTGGACGCCGGGGCTGGAGCAGAAGGACATCCTCGCAGCGATGGAACTGTTCGGTTCGGCGGTGCTGCCGCGGGTGTAAGGACCGCGCCTCTCGCCACTTCCAGAAAAATCTGCGTCGAGGACAGCCGGGTACGTCCGAAACTGACGCACATTCACGCTACGGTCCCCCATGGACGTCACAAATGGGGGGTTGTCATGCTGTCTGCATACGAACGCCGTCTCATCCTCTTCTACCTGTCGAACGTCGTTCCGCACCTCCAGTGCCGCGACCAGCAGGCCAAGGACCTGGTGCTGTGGCTAGGAGAGAATGAGGACCAACTGGGTCTTCCGTACTTGCTGCGAGAGGACGATGAAGCCCAAGTTGCATTGGAACGAGGGTTGCGAGACTACGATCTCCCGGCGCGGGTGTGGCAGCGCGTGGGAGAGGCTTCCAAAGGCGCCTTGCTTGCGGCTCAACACGTACGCCCGGATCGGACCGCGAGGCGCCTCCGTCGTCTCGCAAAGGCTACGCGTCTTTCCCGGACCGATACCGCGATCCTGGAGTTATTGCTGCGACACCGTACCGGATCACCTGTGGCGTTGATGGTCGACGCGATTTGCGAGAGTCCGTACTGGAGGGGAAACGGCTTCGGAATGAACAACCCGCTTTTCCCACGCTTGCTCGGTCTGTCGGCCGGCACGGTCCATCGCCGCTTGGCTCCCGACGCGCCCCTCATAACATCGGGGTTGGTATCCATCGACAACGATGGCGACTTGGCGACTATCGACCGGTTGACTCGATTGCACTGGGTTCCGAACGAGCATGACGCCAACGTGCAGCGCCTGTTACTTGACGAGGCCGGCCCTGGCGAGCTGCTCTGGTCCGATTTCGACCATGTCGCCGGCGATCGGGACCATCTCGCACGGATCTTGAGCGGAGCGTTACGGAGCGGCCAGAAGGGTGTCAATGTGCTCATCTATGGGCCGCCCGGCACGGGCAAGACGGAGTTCTGCCGGACCTTGGCCTCGCGGCTGGCAGCTCCGCTCTACGTCGTGGGAGAATCGGATGCCACGGGCGACGAACCTTCCCGTCGCGAGCGGATACAGGATCTCCGGCTCGCTCAAGGCTTGCTGGCCGGAGACCGGCGCTCGATCCTGCTCTTCGACGAGATGGAGGATTTGCTCTCCAGACAGGGGGAGGTCCTTGCGGCATGGTTGGGGCCGCGCCGTGTCCCCGAGCGTTCGGCTGAAGGCTCGAAAGTGTTCATGAATAGGCTACTGGAGCAGACGCCGGTGCCAATCCTGTGGACATCGAACGCCGCCCGTTCCACCAGTCCCGTCATCTTGCGCCGCATGATGTTCGCCCTGGAACTGCGTCAACCGCCTCCCAAGGTACGGGAACGCATCTGGGTGCGACAGTTGACGCACCACGGCATCAAGGCGGACCCGGAAGATGCCCGCGCCCTCGCACGAGAATTTGACGTAACGCCGGGAGTGGCTTCCGGCGTCACCGCGGCCGCGGGAATGGGTGGCCGGACCGTGGCCGACGTGCATCGCGGCGTGCGCGGACTCGCTCGGGTGCTGTCAGGCGATACTCCGACAAGTCAACGGACACCAGACAAGTACGATCCAGCACTGATCCGCGCCGACATGGACCCGGTGCAACTCGCAGACTGCCTCGTTGCCAGCGGTGCTCGGAGCTTCTCGCTGTGTCTTCAAGGGCCGTCGGGCACGGGAAAGAGCGCATATGTCCGGTATCTCGCCGGCCGGCTCGGCCTCGAAGTCGTGCAGAAGCGTGCATCCGACCTGATGTCGATGTGGGTCGGTGGAACGGAGACGAACATCGCCAAAGCCTTTGCCGAGGCCCGCGACGCCGAGGCGTTCCTCGTCTTCGACGAAGCCGATTCACTGCTGGCCGACCGGCGCCTCGCCGAATGGCACTGGGAGGTGAGCCAAGTCAACGAGATGCTGACTTGGATGGAGAGCCATCCCTTCCCGGTTGCTTGCACGACCAACTTCGGAGCGCGTCTCGACCCGGCGACTTTGCGGCGATTCACCTTCAAGATTGCGCTTGACTACCTGTCGTCCGAGCAGGCCAGGGCGGCTTTCCGTGTTTACTTGGGGATGGAGCCTCCGGAGGACATTGCGAGTTTTCACACCCTGACACTGGGTGACTTTGCCCTCGTGCGCCGAAAGGCGGAGATTCTGGGCTCCCGCAGACGCCCGAAAGCCGTGGTGGAAATGTTGCGGGAGGAATGTGAAGCCAAGTCAGCCTACCCGCAGAGAATAGGTTTTGCCGTGTAGATGTGCTACCAACTGTTTCATCTTCACGGATTGACGACGGAGGACTTAGTTGATGCCTACTGCCGAAGAGTTCTGCATTGCATTTTGCCAACAGTGGGAAGACGACGTTTTGCAGCGGGAAGACGACATTCGACAAGCTTACCAGACCGACCGCGAATGGACGCGATACATGCTGGCAGGGAACGGTTCTTTCCTGGAACGATTGTCGGTAAGGCTACCTCCTGTTGCCGGGCGAACTCTGACGATGGGGAGGGAATGGTACACGCTGGATACCGTCTTCTATGACGAAGACACGGCTACTTTCCGTCCTGGCGGTGGAGGAGTGTATCCAGATGGTATGCACGTACTAGTTGAGCACGAGAATGGGGCAGATGTGGAAACGGAGATGTGGAAGCTATTGATGTTCCGTTCTCCCTTGAAGGTGTTGGTCTTTTACGATTACCCCGAAGACCAGTTGAACATCGAAGCGAGGAGGATGTGGCTCGAACGGAAACTCGACATCCTATGTCGTATGCACGTTGCAGTTAACAACCAATGCGGAGAAGCAAGCAATGCGGAGTATCTCTTCCTGATCGGCAGCGCTGGCCCCAAAGGTATTCCTGCTTGGCGTTACGGGAAGATTGATAAACACGGGTGGGGCGGGCTCCACCGTTGGTGACAATCCCCCCTCCGCCCCGAGAATGAATGCGTCACGAACGCCTCGTAGAGCTTGTTTGCCTTGCCATCTACCTCCAAGGAAGCCACCGCGGCGTAACCATCGCCGACATCCAGGGCGAGTTCTCCGTAAGTCGACGTACGGCGGAGCGAATGCGTGATGCCGTCGAGGCAGCATTTGGGCCGCTGGAGGTTGTGGACACGGACAGTGGCGACCGTCGGATTCATTGGCGGCTTCGGTCGCGCGCCCTGAACCCGTTTATCTCCATCACACCTGAGGACCTTGCGGACCTTGAAGCGGTGGCTGGCAGTCTAGGTCGTGCCGACCTCGCAGAGCGCGTGAGCGGTCTTGTGGTCAAACTGCGGGCTGCGTCGCACCAACACTCTTCCGAAGAGTTCGACGCTGCGCTTGAGGCTCTCATGGAGGCGGAAGGCCTCGCGATGCGGGCCGGCCCTAGGGAGAGCTTCGAAGAGGGCCTGCTTTCGCTCGTGCGAGAGGCCGTGACGACGTACCGTAAGATCTATATCAGATATTCTTCACGAGGAACGGGGCGGCGGGACCGCCAGCGGGTTTGCCCCTATGGGGTTCTTTACGGCAACCGTGCTTTCCTGGTGGGACGAACCGATCAGGGAAACAAGCCGAGGCTCTGGAGACTCGGAAACATCAGCGAGGCGCAGATCACCGATGAGCCATTCGAAGGCGACCCGGCTTTCGATTTGAGGCGGTACGCCGAGCGTTCATTTGGCACTTTCCAGGAGGAACCCTTCGACGTGGTGCTCCACTTCGATGCCGACGCCGCGCAGGACGCCAAGGCGTTTCAATTCCATCCAAGCCAGACCATCACTGAGAACAGCGACGACTCGCTGACGGTGCGTTTCAGGGCGGGAGGCGTCGAAGAAATTTGTTGGCATCTCGTGACATGGGGAGAAAGCGTGACAATCCTGGAGCCGCCCAGCCTTCGCCAGCGGCTTGCGGCAATGTGCGCTTCGCTCGCCGCACACCATCGCGGTTACTCGTCTCACAGGTGAGTACAGCAGATCGGGTGTCCGGTCCAGAACCGGGTAAAGCCCACCAACTACGGATCGCGGCACAGGAGAACATAAACATGTCCGGCACCTATGATCTACATTGGAAATCGGTCCCGATGGGAGCGATCGAGCCCGAGCCCTATTCGAACTGGTATTGCCCCTACCTTGGCACTGGTGTCTACATTTTTGTGATGGCAACCACCGGCGACGCCTACGCGGGCTATTACGTTGGTAAGTCAGACGACATCGGCAGGCGCTGGTACGAACATGTGCACGGGGCCGGCAAACGAGACAGCGACGGGCAACGGATTTCCTGGTTTAAGAACCCTGTGTGTTTCTCTATCCCGAGGAACGTAGTTGATTTCCTAGCGGATCCGGTAGGAGTCTTAAACTCAAGCGCGATCGACATGGTCAAGGGTCGGGGTGACAAGACAAGTCGGGAAACGGTCAAGGCAATGCTTGACCGCACTTGGTTCTGCTGGGCGGAAGTGACCTGTCATCCGGGGCAGCGGATCGAGGACGTGGAGGTAGTGGTGCAGGAGGCGCTCAAGCAGCACGTCGGCATCAAGGTGAAGGGGGAGATTGGCGATTCACGTTTTCGCCGTGATCCGACATCCGCCTTGACAATCCGCAACAACTTCGGACGGCCATTCCTTGGCAACGTACTTCCTCCGACGTTCACCTATCCGTGATCCTGCGAAAGCTTGTCTCCAAACCCGATTGAGGGGACGGGAGTCGATGGGTGGACTCTCCGGGACGGCCAGCGGATATCTGTGTTTTTGCATGGCATGACGAGAGGCGCGATAGGTATGCCAATCACAGCGGTCCCCGCCAATGGCTTTTCTTCGCGGTGGCGGAGCAGCATCTCCCGAGGAACAGGAAGTCCATCGGGTTGACGGGGCTCAGAGCCACAGTCTCTCCGTGCCGAATCGCGGACCTCAAACACGTGGTCGAGAATGCGTGCCCCGGACGAGCGCACCTCAAGGCCGCCCTTTGACATTTCAACTCGGACCCGTCGCCGAATTGAACCCCTGATCGAACGCACTGGTCGATAAGGGGAAAGACAATCCAGCCTGGGCCTAAAGTCTCACCGGAAAGGGCCGAATATCATAGGACAGGCGGCGAACAATCCTCGCCGTCTTTGTCCAGACCCGGGAGGTGTGTCCATGGCCCACGAAGTAGAGCATCCCCACGACCGGCTGTTCCGCGCGGTGTTTTCGGATGCGGCGGAAGCCGCCGGCCTGTTGCGGGCGGCTTTGCCCGCCGGATTCCGGGACAGGGTGGATTGGGAGACGCTGAACCTGCTGGAGGGAACGTTCCTGGACGACGCCCTGCGGGAGAGCGAGTCGGACCTGCTGTACGAGGCGGTGTATGGGGAGGACACAGAGCGGATATGGCTGTACCTGCTGTTCGAGCATCAATCGACGTCGGACGCATGGATGCGGTTCCGGTTGCTCAAGTATTGCTGCCGGATCTGGGATGCGGGGCTGCGGGACGAGGCGGGGCGGCCGGGGTTGCATCCCATCGTGCCGGTGGTGTTCTACCAGGGAGGCCGCGGATGGGGGCACTCGACGGAGTTCGCGGACCTGTTTCCTGCGGCGGTTCGGGGATGGCCGTGGGTGCCTCGGTTCGAGCACGTGCTGGTGGACCAGACGAGTCTCGGTCCGGACGGCGTGGAGGGAGGGGTCAAGGGGCGCATCGCGCAGTTGTTGATGATGGCGGCCTATGGACGGAACGTGGGTCTGGCGATGGACGCCGCGGCGAGGTTGCTGGCGACGTTGTTTTCAGGTGGCGGGGTGAACTATATTCGTCTATTCATGGTGTACGTGATGGCGACACAGGATGAAGCGGGAGCGCTGGCTTTCAACGAAGCGTTGCGGCGCCGTGGCCGCGAGCAGGGAGGCGAGATCATGTCATATGCTCAACAACTCCTGGAAGAGGGTAGAGCGGAAGGCCGGAGCCAAGGCCGTGAGGAAGGCCGGAGCCAAGGACGTGAGGAAGGCCGTGGCCAAGGGCTGGCGGAAGGCGCACAACGCGGCAAGGTGGAGGTAGTTGAGGGCTTTCTGAGGGTCGGGGTGACCTGGGATGTGATCGAGGCCGCGACGGGGCTGAACGAAGCCGGGTTCCGCACTCTCAAGGAGCACTTGTCGGCCTTCGGCGGGCCGAGGGGCGAACAGGAACCGTAGGGCTCCACGTCTGTGCGGGACGATTGGTGCGCTTGTTTCAGGGCTTCAGATCCCCCTCCTCGAAAGGGATCGGCTTGACCACCGCCTTCACCCGGTCGCCTTCCTTCTCCACCGAGATCCAGTTGAGGCAGTTCTTGTCGTCCCGTTCGGGGTAGTCGTCACGGGTGTGCTGGCCGCGGGATTCCTTGCGTTCCAGGGCGCAGGCGGCAACCATCTCGCCTACCCATGAGAGGTTCGAGCATTCGAGGGACTTGATGAGGCCGCGGAGGTCGTCGGCCTTGAGCCGGGGGACCTTTTCGTTGCGGATTTCCCGGAAGCGCTCCAGACCGGCGGTCAGGCCGCGCTCGTTCCTCACGACTCCGGTGCTCTCCCAGGCGACGTTCTTGATCTCTTCGTGCAGCTCGGCGGGGTCCAGTCCGTCGTCGCGCTTGAAGGACTCGATCCTCGCGATCTCGGCAGCGGTCTCGTCGGGGTCCACTTCTCCCATCTCCTCGTCCGCGCCGTAGATGGCGGCGTACTTGCCCGACCGCGCGCCCAGGGCGAAGGCGCTGGCGATGGCGTTGCCGCTGAGCCGGTTGGAGCCGTGGGTGCCGGTGGCGGACTCGCCCGAAGCGTACAAACCCTCCACTCCGGCCACCTCGCAACGTTCGTTGATGTCGAGGCCGCCCAGGAAGGTGTGCAGCGCGGGCACCCACTCGAAGCGGTCGGAGCGGGGGTTGACGCCGGCCTTGCCGAGCTTGGGGGTGTACTCGAACTGGATCTCGTCGTCCCACTTTTCGTCCGGGATGTAGGACGGGTCCAGGCAGACGGGGCCGCGGCCTTCGAGCATCTCCTTGTAGGTGGCGCCCACCAGGATGGCACGCGTGGTGCCTTCCAGCCGCTCCGGGTCGTACCGTTCCAGAAAGCGCTCGTTCAGGGAGTTGAAGAAGCGGCCGCCCTTGCTGGTGAACGGCGACAGGCCGGCCATGGAGATGGCCTCGCCGCCAGGGGCCGGGATCAGCGTGAACTCCAGGAATTCGAGGTTGGCCAAGGGGGCGCCGATGTCGAAGGCCGCGACGTAGGCGTCGCCCGTGGTGAGGAAGTTGGCGCTGGTGTACTTCTGGATCGCGATGGCGCTGCCCGCGGCCAGCACGACGGCGCGGGCTCGGAAGGCTTCGTAGGTGCCCTTCTGGACGTTGATGCCGAAGGCGCCGGTGACCCGGCCGTTCCGGCGCAGCAGCTTCGTCACCATGGTCCACTGCCGAACCTGGACTTCCCGGTTGAAGACCTCCTTGCGGAGGTAGCCCAGCATGCCCACGCTGCCGCCCACCGGCGGACAGCTTCGCGCGTAGGAACTGCCCAGGCGCTTCTCCTGGTAGAACTGCTTGCCGTCCGGGGTCTTCTTGAAGTGAAGGCCCATCTCCTCCAGCTCGATGACCCGGTCGGTAACCTCGTCGACGATGGCGCGCACGATCTTCTGGTTGGGGATGAAGTCGCCGCCCACGATGGTGTCGCGGAAGTGCATGTCCTTGCTGTCGCGGGGGTCGGCGTGGGCGAAGGCCGCCTGGGGGACGCCGCCGGAAGTGGGGCTGGAGCCGCTGCGCCCGAGCCGGCCCTTGTCCACCAGCACCACGTCCATGTTGCGCTTGGAGGCCTCCAACGCGGCCATGCACGCGGCCAGCCCGCCGCCGATGATGAGTACGTCGCAGTCGGTGGTGGGGATGGAATCGCTCATGGGTCTCCCGAGGCCGGCTTATGCGTGCCGGCCCATCTGCCGGTGTCGCCCGATGAACTTTCTCATGCGTCTGCCGAGCCGGTGGCTCCGGCGGCCGCCGCGGCCTTTTTCTTCTTGGGCCGCAACACTACCTCGATGGCGTCTTCGGGACAGACCAGCTCGCACAGGAAGCAGTTGACGCAGTACTTGTTGCCGAAGGGGAAGACCTTGTCCTTCTTGTTGGTGAAGCGGAACACGTCGGCGCCGCAGTCGTACACGCAGATGCCGCAGCCGTCGCACTTGTGGGGGTCGACTCGAATCACGCCTGCTCCCTTCCGGGCCAATGTCGCATCGCGAGCGGTGTCAAAGCCCCGCCTCGCCCCGCCTGGATTCCCGCTTTCCAGGCTGTGTCAAAACTCCAAACGAACACGGAATGGCACGGCCACCCCGAACCGTCATTGATATGAAAATAAGAACTTGTCCAATGATTTCTGGTAGTTACGGAATCCTGCCACACCCCAATGAGTCATTCCCGCGGAAGCGGGAATCCAGGCGGGGTGGGGCCGGGCAATAAGGCCGCCAGACCCCCCACCCCTGGATTCCCGCTTCCGCGGGAATGACTCATTGGGGTGTGGGTGCCACCTCTTGTCCGGCCAACGTTTTGACACAGCCTCTTCCGCGGAATGACGAGTTGGTACGGCGCCGCCTTGGCCTGATCCGGTCATTCCGGGACGCGTGCAGGCCGAAGAACGTCGTTGACAGCGCGTTCGGGGCTTTGATATGGCCTTGCTCAACCGCGCTCGTGCGCGGGTTTTCACGAGAGCGTGACATACGGGGTGTACCTATAGCGAAAATCACCGGGTAAAGCCACATCGAACCTCGGCACTGGAACGCCTGGCACTGGAGCACCGGCGGACCCATCCCATCGGCACCGGCCCGTTCGCGTTCAAGGAGCACATACCGCAGGAGCGGCTGGTGCTGGTTCGGAACGACGGCTACTACCGGGGCAAGCCCAACATCAGGCAGATCAATTTCCGCTTCCTGCCGGACGCCAGCAGCCGGAACCTCGCCTTCAAGGCCGGGGAGTTGCACATCATCGAATTGGCCCGGGAGCAGCGCGCCATCAACCAGGTCAAGGGCCCGGGCGTGGCCATCGAGTCCTTCGGTCCTTCCACGGTGGTGAAGCTTCACATGGACCGGACGCGCAAGCCGCTGGACGACCTCCGGGTGCGCAAGGCCATCGCCCACTCCATCAACCGCGAGGCGCTCGTCCGCTTCATCGGCCCCGACGTGGCGTCGGTCCTTCACTCGGTGATCCCGCCCACGTTCGTGGGTTCCCTCAAGGACGTGCCCGCGGAACTCCGGTACGACTACAACCCGGAAAAGGCGAAGCAGCTTCTGGCCGACGCCGGCTTCCCCAAGGGCTTCAAGATCGATCCGGTCTTCATCAGCGAAAAGCCCATGTTCCGGCGCCCCATCGAGGTGCTCCAGAACCAGTTGCAGCAGGTGGGCATCGACATCAACATCAACGTCATCGCCCATCCGGCCTGGCACAAGAAGAACGACGAGGGCAGCAACCCGCTGGTGCTGCGGGCGGCGACGCGCTTCCCTACGGCGAACTTCATCCTGGAAGAGTTCTTCGCCAAGGGCGCGAAACGGAACTTCTCCCATTTCAACGGCGCGGACCCGTCCATTCAGAAGGCCAAGGCCCAGATGGACCCGCGGGGGCAGATCGCGGCGTGGGAGGACGCCCAGGTCAAGATCCTGGAGGACCTGGCGGCACTCCCCACCCACGAGATCAAGAACGTCTACGCGCGCAAGTCCAGCGTCGACATCGGCTTCAAGCTGGAGTCGGACCTGTGCATCTGCGTGCCGCTCAAGTGGGATGCCAAGATGGGTTAGCGGCCTTTCCCGGTAATCGGATCGCGGTGCGGGGGCGGCCGGCCGGTCGCCCCTGCACCGAAGCACCAAGGCGCAGGTTCCGGGAGGGCCTGGCGGCACCATGGACAACGACGCCTACGTCACCTACCACGGCAATACCGAGGCCGACCGGGAGATCGCGCAACGGAGCGTTCTCTTCATCGACAACGAGACCGCGGCCCGGGTCCTCACCATGGAGGACACCATCGACGCCGTCGAGGAATCCTACCGGGAGTGGGGTCTGGGGCGGGCCACCGCCACCCGGGCGACGCACTCGGTGCCGCGGCCGGACGGGGACGGCTGGTACACCTGGGACCCCATGGCCTCGGCGCTCCCGAAGATGGACGCGCTGGCCGTCCGGATGAAGTCGGACATCCTTCCGGCCTCCGGCACCCAGGTCAAGAAGTACTGCGTCGCCCCGGGCAAGTTCTGCGGCCTCATCCTGCTCTTCAGCACCGACGACGGCGCGCCCCTGGCGATCATGAACGACGGCCACGTCCAGCACATGCGCGTGGGGGCCGCGGGCGCCATCAGCGTCAGGCACATGGCCCGGGAGGACGCCGCCGTCCTGGGTCTCTACGGCACAGCCGGCATGGCCACGGCACACGCCCTGGCCATTGCCAAGGTGCGGCCGATCCGCGAGGTCCGCGTCTACAGCCCCAACCCGGAGCACCGGGCGGCCTTTGCCGAACGCACCGGCGCCAACCTGGGAATCCCGGTGGCGGCGGTGGACGACCCGCGCCGCGTGATGGAAGGGGCGGACATCGTCGCGGCCTGCACCAACTCGCTGGAGCCGGTGATCAAGGGAGAGTGGCTGGAGCCCGGCATGCACGTCCTGGCCGTGTTGCCCAACGAGATGGACGACGACGTGTTCCGCCGGTGCCACCGCTACGTGTATTCCCGCACGCCCAGAACCGACTACCACGTCGCCGACCCCGAACGGCGCCCGGCCGTGGGCTATGAGCCCATCGACACGGAGTGGCTGCGCCGGGAGAAGCAGACCATGGGCCGGGAGAAGCGGGTGTTCCTTTCCGACGTGGTTCTCGGGAACCAACCCGGGAGGGCGTCCTCCGGGGAAATCACCTGCTTCGTCACCCAGGGCATACCCATCCAGTTCGCGGCAGCGGCCCGCAAGGTCTACGAGGGCGCCCGCGCCCGGGGCCTGGGCCACGAGTTGCCGCTGAGCTGGTTCCTTCAGGACATCAGCGACTGATCGGGCGGCAATGAGCGGATACATCGTTCGCAGGACCCTGTGGGCCATCCCCACCATGCTGGGGGTGATGGTCTTCATTTTCGTGGTGATGCGAATCCTGCCCGGCGATCCGGCCTACGCCATCCTGGGCGACGAGGCGCCGCCGGAAGCCCTGGAGCAGTTCCGGCGGAGCTGGGGACTCCACGAGCCGCTGTGGATCCAGTTCCGGGACTATGTCTGGGGCCTCTTGCGGGGCGATCTCGGCATCTCCATGGCCAACCGCAGGCCCATCCTGCCGCAGATCTGGCGCGCCCTTCCGTACACGCTGGACCTTGCCGTCTCCGGACTGGCGGTGGGTCTCCTGCTGGGCATTCCCCTGGGCATCCTCACCGCGCGCCGGCGCAACACCATGACGGACTATTGCGCCAGGGTGCTCTCGCTGGCGGGCATCTCCACTCCGTCCTTCTACCTCGGCATTCTGCTGATCTTCTTCTTCGCCTACCAGATGCGCCTCTTCCCGGTGATCGGCGCGGGCGACCTGAACGACCCGTGGGACCGTCTGCACCACCTGGTGCTGCCGGCGCTGAGCGTGGGGTTGGCCATGATGTCCTACATCACACGGGTCACCCGGTCCGCCCTCCTCGAGGTCATCAACATGGAGTACGTGCGCACGGCGCGGGCCAAGGGGCTCAAGGAGCGCTGGGTGATGTACAAGCATGCGCTCCGCAACGCCCTGATGCCGGTGGTTTCCGTGGTCGGCATCTACACCGGCATCCTCATCGGCAGCTCCATCCTGGTCACCATCGTGTTCAACCGGCCGGGCCTGGGGAAGCTCATGGTGGGCGGCATCAACACCCATGACTACGCGATGCTCCAGGCCGTGATGACCTTCTACGCCGGAATCATCGTGCTGGTGAACCTGTTGACGGACCTGACTTACGCCCTCATCGATCCGCGGATCCGGTACAAGTGAACCGAACCATGAACGCCGATACACAAGAACCCGTGAGCGCCCCGGTCTCGTCCGGCCACCGCCGCCGCAGCAGGGTCTGGCGCGCCATGAAGCGCAACAAGACCACGTTGGTAGGCCTTGTCCTGACCACCGCGATCCTGCTGGTGGCGCTTTTCGCCCCGTGGCTGGTCCCCTTCGATCCGGTCCAGCAAAACCTCCTCAAGGGAGACTTGCCGCCCGGAGGGGAGCACGTTCTGGGCACGGACAGCTTCGGCAGGGACGTGCTCTCGCGCATCGTCATGGGGGCACGCGTGTCCCTGGGCATCGCCCTGTCCGCGGTGGGCATGGCGCTGATCTTCGGCAGCACCCTCGGGGTCGTCGCGGGTTACAAGGGCGGCGCCATCGATACCGTCACGGTCCGCCTGACGGACCTGTTGATGACCTTCCCCACGACGATCCTCGGCTTGATGGTGCTGGCGGTCCTGGGTTCCGGCATGGTGAACCTCTCCATTGCCATCGCCATCGCCATCACGCCGCGCTTCGCGCGCATCGCCCGCGGCTCCGCCATCTCGCTGCGGGAGCGGGACTTCATCCAGGGCGCCCGCGCCCTCGGCATGAGCGACGCGCGCATCATCTGCAAGCACGTCCTGCCCAACATCTCGAACGAGGTGCTCGTGGTCGCAAGCCTCTGGACCGCCACCGCCATCCTCCAGGAAGCCAACCTGAGCTTCATCGGCCTCGGCGTGAAACCCCCCACCCCCAGTTGGGGCGGCATGATCCGCGACGGCGTCAACCAGCTCCTCAACCAGCCCTGGCTCTCCATCGCCCCCGGCGCCGCCATCTTCGCCGTGGTCCTGGCCTTCAACATGATCGGCGACGGCCTGAGGGACATCCTCGATCCGCGGACCATGGACTGACGGCGAACGTTGCGACGGTGATGGCGGAGGCCCGCGCGTAGCAGGAGAGGGTCCTTTGCCTGAAAGTTTGCGATTTCAGGTAACCTTGGGTAACCTCGATTGAAATGGACCCACGACTGAATCCCTATGCACCAGGGGCCGGGACGCCGCCGCCGGAATTGGCTGGGCGAGACGCGCTGATCGAGCAGGCTGCCATCGCCCTGGACCGCATTCGTAACGGCTTGGCGGCCAAGAGCATGCTGATGGTGGGTCTCCGGGGGGTAGGCAAGACCGTCCTTCTCAACCGGATCTGCGACGACGCCCGAGGCCGCGGCTTTACAACGCTCCTCCTGGAGGCGCCGGAAGACAGGTCGCTTCCCGTCCTGCTTGTTCCACCGCTACACGCCGCGCTGGTGCGCATGAATCGCATCGCTGCCGCCAGCGCCGCCGCCCGCCGGGCACTCAGAGCGCTTGCCGGGTTCGTCAGCGCCATCAAGGTAGGCACCGGCGACCTCAACATCAGCCTGGATCTCGCCCCGGAACACGGCCTCGCCGACAGCGGCAACCTGGACGCCGACCTGACGGCGCTCCTGGAATCCGTCGGCGAAGCCGCCCGCGATCAGGACACGGCGGTGGCGCTGTTCGTCGACGAGTTGCAGTATGTGCAGGAACGCGAACTGGCCGCGTTGATCGCCGCCCTGCACCGCGCGGCCCAGAGCCGCTTGCCGGTCACTATGGTGGGGGCGGGTCTGCCGCAACTGGTCGCCCGCACCGCGTCCGCCAAGACCTATTCCGAGCGTCTCTTCACTTTTCCGGGGATTGGTCCGCTGGACCCCGTTTCCGCAAGGCTTGCCATCGAAGCGCCGGCAAGGCGCCTTGACGTCGTCTTTCAACCGGCTGCCCTGGATGCGGTGCTGCAAGATACCCAGTGCTACCCTTATTTCCTCCAGGAGTGGGGCAAGCACTGCTGGGATTGCGCCAGGTCGTCACCGGTGACGGCGGAAGACGTCGAGTCCGCCACCCGACAGGCAACCGCCGAACTGGACGCCAGCTTCTTTCGCGCCCGTTTCGACCGCTTGGCGCCATCCGAAAAGCGCTACCTCCGCGCCATGGCCGAACTCGGCACCGGCCCGCACCGCTCCGGCGAAATCGCCGACGTCCTCGGCCAGTCCGTCCGCGTCGTGGCCCCGACCCGGGCGAAGCTCATCGGCAAAGGCATGATCTACAGCCCCGCCCACGGCGACACCGCCTTCACCGTCCCGCTGTTCGACGCCTACCTGCGCCGTGTGATGCCGGCCCCGGAGGGATGAGGCGAGGCGCGATAAGAAAGCGGGCCGCGCACAGGTCCTACGGCTTGTAGAGCCTGGGAAATATCGGCGAAGCTGGCCGGCGCATCTCGCCGTCGAACACACCCCGCTTCCCTCTCAGAAACTCCATGGCGTCGGTCCACGCCCTGGCCTCGGCCGGGGTGACCTCCTCCCGCGCGCGGTGGTCCTGTTTTTCGGTGAACCGGTCGAGGGTGTCGTGCAAGGATTGTGCGGCGCGGATCTGGAGTTGCCGGAGTTCGGCGAAGTGCGGGTGGCCGCCATGGGTTTCTTCGGCCACGAGGAAATGCGGGATGCAGATACCGAAAGAGTTGCGGTACTGCTCGGCGAAGGTCCCGTCTCCGAGCAGGTCCAGCAGTTGTTGGAGGTGGACGGCCTCCGACCGGGCGGCAACCACGCAGGCGGGACAGGGCGTCTTTTTGAGTCGTGCGCGGAGGCCTGAACGAGTGCGTGTCAGCCAACCTTTGAGCGTGGCCCATCCAGCCACACGTGGTGCATTGGCCCTGTCGTGGAAACGGCTCAGCAGGTCCCTGGCGATGATGGCGAAGCCCAGGTCCGGGGCGCTGGATGCCGGCAGGTCGCGCAGCAGCCACGTGTGCGGGTTGCAGAGGCCGAAGGACTCCCGCAGCCCCTCGCGGGTGGGCACGTCGGTGACGCGTTCGTAGAGGACGCTGTCCAGGTAGGCGCGGCTGTCGTCGATGACGATGGCGCAGATGGGGCAGCCTGGCTTGTCGAGCCGGTCGAAGAGCTTGAAGTAGAAGCTGTCGTGGCGCGCCTGTTCGTTCACGTCACTCATGAAATTAGGCGTGCTGGCCGCCTCCGGGTCATTGATATGAAAATAAAGTCTTGTTCAATGATTTCTGGTAGTTACGGAACCCCGCTACATCCCAATGAGTCATTCCCGCGGAAGCGGGAATCCAGGCGGGGTGGGGCCGGGCAGTGAGGTCGCCACACCCCCCACCCATGGATTCCCGCCCCCGATCGGAGTCGAGGGCAAGCTTGCGCGGGAATGACGATATGGGGTGGCGGTGCCACTTCCACTTCGTAGCCGAGCGGGGTTTTGACACAGCCTGGAAAGCGGGAATGACGGAGGGAGCCGGGAATGACGGATTATTTCCTCAACGCCCGCCAGATTTTCTCTCCGGTGATGGGCAGGTCGGTGATGCGCACGCCCACGGCCTGGTCCACGGCGTTGGCGATGGCCGAGGGAACGGGCAGGATGCCGCTCTCGCCCAGCCCCTTTGCGCCGTAGGGGCCGGCGCCGTTGCCGTTCTCGAAGAGGATGTTGACCTGCTGGTCCGGCAGGTCGGAGATCTTCGGCAGGCGGTAGGTGAGGGCGTCGGGGGTGAGCATCAGGCCGTTCTCGTACACGGTCTCCTCGAACAGCGCCTGGCCCAGCCCCTGCAGGAACGCGCCCTGCTCCTGGGTGTGGCACTGCTGGGGGTTGATGGCCTTGCCGGCGTCGGCGATGCCGACGTACTTGAGCACGCGCACGTCGCCGGTGTCCCGGTCCACGTGCACCTTGGCGGCGCCCCATCCCACCTCCCAGAACGGCGCCCGGGCGCCGAGGGGGGCGTCGGGATCGCGTTCGCTCACCTGCCGGCCTTCTCCGGTGATGACGCCGCCCTCACCCTTGACGTGCCGTACCAGCGCGGAGAAGGGAAAGGCGATCTCCGCCAGGCGCACCTCGCCGTTGGCCAGGGTGGCGGCGGCGTCGGGGCTCTTGCCCATGGAGCGGGCGGCCTCGACGAGCTGGTCGCGGACGGCACGGGCGGCCTTCTGCACCGCCAGCCCCATGACCGTGGTGGCGCTGCTGGCGTAGGTGCCCATGTCGAAGGGGGTCGAGTCGGTGTCCAGGGACGCCACTTGCACGGCCGAGGGGCGCACGCCCAGCTCCTGGGCGGTGATGCGCGCCATGGCGGTGTGGGAGCCCTGGCCGATCTCGATGGTGCCCTCGTGCAGGGTGATGGCGCCGCCGTCGTCCACCTCCACCCGCGCGGACGAGATCTTGAAGTTGCCGCCGCCGTCCTTGCAGCCGCAAGTGACGCCGATGCCGCAGTCCGGCTCCAGCTCCTGCCCCCAGCCGATCTCCCTGGCGGCGCGCAGGAGTCCTTCCTTGAGGTCGGTGTCCAGGGGGGTCTCGCCGGGGGCGAAGTCTTCGCCTTTGTCGAGCAGGTTCTTGAGCCGGAACTCCACCGGGTCCCAGCCCATCTCCCGCGCGATGATGTCCATCTGCGACTCGTAGGCCCACACCACCTGTGGCGTGCCCATGCCCCGGAACGCGCCGGCCGGCACGGTGTTGGTGTAGACGGTGTAGGCGTGGGAACGGAGGTGTGGGATGCGGTACGGGCCGGGCGCGCGGTAGCCCGCCTTCTGCGTGACTCGCGGACCCGAGTCCGAGTAGGCGCCGCCGTCCACGTACACCAGGCAGTCCCGCGCCACGAGTTTCCCGTCCCGGTCCACGCCGGTGCGGATGCGGACGCGCGCGGCCGGCTTGCTCACGATGCGCGACTCCTCTTCCAGCGACAGGTGCAGGAACACCCGCCGTCCGGCCTTGCGGGACAGCGCCACCGCCAGGGGCTCGAGCTTGGTGTGGTTCTTGTTGCCGTAGGTGCCCCCCACCAGCGGCACCACCACCCGCGCGCGCTCGCGCGGCACGCCGAACATCTCCGCCAGCTCGTTGCGCACGATGAACTGATGCTGGGTGGACGCCCACACGGTGAACCCGTCCTCGCGCCACTCGGCCACGGCGAGCTGCGGCTCCATGGAGTAGTGGGCGATCTTGGGGAAATCGAAGGTGTGCTCGAAGACCCGCTCCGAGGCGGCGAACCCTTCGTCGACGTCCCCCTTGCCGCGCTCGTAGTGGAAGCTCACGTTGGCGTATTTCTTGGCCTCGTCGTCGACGCCGGGATACCCGGGAAAGCTCGGGGCGTCGTCGCTGACGGACTCGTGGATGGGCAGGGCAGCGGGGTCCAGCGCCTCGTCCATGGTCATCAGCGCCGGCAGGGGCTCGTATTCCACCCGGATGAGTGCCAGCGCCGCGGTGGCCGTCTCCAGGGTCTCGGCCGCCACCGCCGCCACCGCGTCGCCCTCGTAACGGACCTTGTCCGTGGCCAGCACCGGCGTGTCCTTCACCAGCGGGCCGTGGTAGTGCTCGATGTCCGCGAGGTCCGCGACGGTGAGCACCGCCACCACGCCGGGATGCGCTTCGGCCGCGGAAGTGTCGATGCCGAGGATGCGCGCATGGGCGTGGGGGCTGCGCAGGACCCGCCCGTAGAGCATGCCCGGGTACGTCAGGTCGGCGGTGTACACGGGCTCGCCGCGGACCTTGGCGGCGCCGTCGAGGCGGCGCTCGTCGAGCGGCCTCGGCGCCGGCGTCTCCTGCCCGCGCAGCAGCGCCGCGGCCCGGTCCACCGACCGGATGATGGACCGATAGCCGGTGCACCGGCAGATGTTGCCGTCCAGGGCGGCCTTGATTTCCTCTTCCGAGGGGTCGGGATTCTCGTCCAGCAGAGCCCGGGCGGCCAGGATCATGCCCGGCGTACAGAAGCCGCACTCGAACCCGCCTTCCTCCCAGAACGCTTCCTGCACCGGGTCCAACGCATCGTCGCTGCCGAGACCCTCGATGGTCGTCAGCGAGCGCCCGTTGACCTCGTGCGCCAGGGTCGTGCACGCGCTCACCGGGCGGCCGTCCACCAGCACCGTGCAGGAACCGCACACCTCCACCTCGCAGCTCGTCTTCGTGCCCTTGAGCTCCAAGTCGCGGCGCAGGAAGTCCGCCAGCAGAAGCTCCGGCGCCACGGTGGCGCGGCGCGCCTGGCCGTTCAGCTCGAATTGAATCTCGATCTCGTTCATGGGTTCCTCGGTGGGCGGTTGCGCGGGTTCTTGCGGCGGACTCGATCATCTGTAGCAGATCGCCGTGCGGGCCGCGAGACGGAGTACTCCCCGCCTTGCCCCGTCCGGATTCCCACTTCCGGGGCTGTGTCAAAACTCTCCACGCAGAGATATTACGAATAATACGTCATTCCCGCGGAACAGGCTGTGTCAAAACTCATGAGGCAGACACCCCACCGAATCGTCATTGATATGGAAATAAAATCTTGTTCAATGATCTCTGATAGTTACGAAATCCCACTACACCCCAATGAGTCATTCCCGCGGAAGCGGGAATCCAGGCGGGGTGGGGCCGGGCAATGAGGCCGCCACACCCACCACCCCTGGATTCCCGCTTCCGCGGGAATGACGATTCGGGGTGTGGTGCCATTTGCGTGTCCGAGTGGAGCATTGACACACCCAGTTCCGTGGGAATGAAGATCCGAGGGGTCTCTACCTCATGAGTGTGGCACAGCCTGGGAGGCAGGACTGACGGGTGGTGAACGTCCGGCGGTTCAGGACCAGTACGTGGTGCGGTCCACGGGGATGTGCGCGAGCACTTCGCCGGGGATGTAGTCTTCCACCTTGATGCGGGCCATGGCCTCGTCCGGGACCTTGGAGACGGGGGAGAAGGGCCGGTCCAGGGGGCGGGTGGCGTCGACGATCATCACCGAGGTCTTGGTCTCGTCCACCACCGTGGGGTCGAGGTAGTTGCCGGTGAAGGTGGGCTGCATGATGGACACCTGCCGGTGGGGCTGCACGCGGGTGGCCAGGGCCCACAGGATCTCCGTGGGGTTGTAGACGTCGATGTCGTCGTCGAAGACGAAGACGTGCTTGGCGTGGAGCTCGGTGAGGGCGGCGGCCGCGGCGCGGCCGGGGTCGCCTTCGGAGAGCTTCTTCATGGCGATGAAGATGTTGTAGTGGGCGTGGCGGCCGGCCTTGCACACGGCGGTGACGCCGGGCACGGCCTCGCGGATGCGCCGCAGGTAGGCGCCTTCCCGCGGCAGGTCGAGCCAGGGCTTGTCGCCCTCGGGCGTGATCACCGACTGGTACATGGCGTGGTTGCGGAAGTTGATGGCGCGCACCTCGTAGCGGCAGGCGGAGAAGAACCGTTGCGGTCCCAGGTAGCCCGGCGCTTCCCCGAAGGGGCCGTCGACGATGCGCTCGCCGGGGATCAGCGCGCCCTCGATGACGATCTCCGCGTCCGCGGGTATCAGCAGGTCCTCGCCCCAGGTGGTGGACGGCGTCACGCGCAGCGGCTCGCCCAGATAGGCGCCGATGACGTCGTATTCGCTCACCTCGAAGGGGCCGGTGTAGCACGCGCCCATGTAGAACGCCGGGTGGTGTCCCAGCACCGTGGCCACCGGACATTCCAGGCCCTGGTCCTCGTAGTCGCGGAAGATGATCCACTGGTGGTGTTGCGAGTGGTAGTGGGAGGTGTGGTTCTTCGACTTGATCTCCATGCGGTGATACGAGGCGTTGTAGATGCCTTGGCGGCGGTCCTTGGCGATGGTGCACAGCGTGATGTACGGGCCGCCGTCCATGTAGTGGTGGCGCATGATGGGGAGCTCGTAGAGGTCCACGTCGCCGCCGCTCCGGACGTTCTCCATCACCGGCGCCTCGCCGTTCTCCACCACCACCGGCGCCACGCGGTTGCGCTCGATGTCCACGCACGCCTCGGCCATCCGCGCGCGCGTCATCTCCTTGGGCAGGCCGAGCGCGATCTGGGTCTTGCGCTGGGAGATGGTGAAATTCATCACCAGCTTGAAGTCGCCGACCCGGCCGTGCAGGTTGCGCGGGCGCTCGAAGATCAGCATGGGGAACTTCCGGGCGGCGCCCAGGTGCTTGATGATGGCGCTCACGTCGTAGCGGGCGGGGTCCACCTCCCGCTCGACGTGCACTACCTCGGCCGGGATCTCACGGCGGCAGTCTTCAAGGAACGTACGCAGGCTCTTGGGCATATCGGCTCGGCTATTCGATGTCGGAATGGCTGCGCGGCACCACCACGAGATTCGCGGTCACCTTGGTGACGTCCGGGATGCTCTTGACGGCCGCCACCACTCCTTCCACGGTAACCGGCGGGGAGACCATGCCGGACACCGTCACGGTCCCGTCGTGCGCCTTCACGTCGATGGGCAGGCCGCGGTACAAGTCGGACTGAAGCAGTGTCGCCTGGGTCTTCCTGGCCAGTGCCAAGTCTTCGAAGGCTTGCTTGGAGGCTGGTGTCTCAACGAACGCCGGGAGCCGGGCGGCGGTGCCGATGACCTCACTGGCGGCGTCCACGCCCATGGAGAGATTGAGCACCAAGTGGTAGCGGTTCGGGTCCTGCCAGTCGTGGCCGAACAGGGACATGAGCCGCCGGCTGCGCGCCCGATCGGTGTGCTCGAGCTGCTTGCGGATGGTGCCCTCGTCCACCGCCAGCCGCGACCGCAGCAGGTCGATGCGCAGCTCCATGGGACCGGTCAGGAACACCTTGAGCACATGGGCGACTCCGGGGAGCAGCTCGTGGCCCACGTGTCCGTGGTAGACCATCGGGCCGGCCTGAGCCATCTCGCACATGGCGGCCTGCAGCGCGATGCGGTAGGGCCGCAAGTCCTGCAGCCACTGTTCCCACCAGTGCGGCTCCTTCTCCGTGATGTCGTCGAGCTTGGCGCGCGGCACGCCGTAGTTCGGCAGAGTGGCCGCCAGATCCTGACGTCCCACGCACTTGTAGCTCAGGGACTTCGCGACCCGGTTGGCGACTGCCTCCGCGCCGTGGATACCTTCGTAGATCATGATGACCGACATGACGAGCCCTCCTTTCCGAAAGGGACGCAACACCAGACCACGCTTGACCTCACACTTGCAGCATACTGCCGGGAGGGGGAATAGGCAACGAAGAATCACGACTCATGAGGCACGGATCCCTCGATTCGTCATTCCCGCGGAAGCGGGAATCCAGGCGGGGTGAGGCGGGGGGAATACGCCGTTTTGCCCCTCTCCACCCCTGGATTCCCGCTTCCGCGGGAATGACGGTTCAGGGGATGGGTAGCATTTCTTTTCCGAGCGGAGTTTTGACACAGTCTGGGAAGCGGGAATCCGCGGGGATGACAACCCTCGGAGCCTGACGAAACCTGTGGCGATTGGCCGCCGTTTTGAGGGTCCGCACCCACCCTGCTACACGGTGTCGGCATGGGATACGGTATGAAACGTTCCAGTTTGGCTGGGCCGCGGGGGCGGCTTGCCGCGGTCGGGACGCTGCTCGTCGTGGCGCTGGCCGCGGTCGTGGCGCTGGCCGCGAGCCCCACGAAGGGTTCCCACCCATCCGGCGGCGCGGGTCCGGCGCGCGAGCCGCGCGTCGCGCAGGCCGCCGCCGAGACTGCCGTCGGGCGGATCCAGGGGCGCGGCCACATCTCGCCTTTTCGCGGACGGCGGGTCGTCACCACCGGCATCGTGACCGCCGTGGATACGGATGGCTTCTACCTGCAGGACCCGTCGGGGGACGGCGACCCCGATACCTCGGACGGCATCTTCGTCTTCACACGAAGGGCTCCGGCGGCCTCCACCGGCGACCGGCTGCGCGTGCGCGGCGTGGTCACGGAGTTCCAGCCCGGTGGCGCGGCCACCCGCAACCTCACCATCACCCAGATCACCCGCCCGCGGCTCACGCGCTTGTCCCGCCGCAACCGGCTTCCCGCCCCGGTCGTGCTGGGGTCCGGAGGGCGCATCCCGCCCGGCCGGGTCATCGACAACGACGGGTTCGCGGTGTTCGATCCGGCAGAAGACGGCATCGACTTCTACGAGACCCTCGAAGGCATGCGCGTCACCGTCAGAGACGCGGTGGCCGTGAGCCCCACCAGCCGCTTCGGCGAGATCTTCGTGCGCGCCCGCGGTACGGCCCCGTCTGGCTTGAGCCCGCGCGGCACCCTCACGCTGCGCCGGGACGACTTCAACCCCGAGCGCATCCAGATCGACGACGACTTCGGACTGAGTCCCATGGCGACGCCGCACGTGCAGGTCGGCGACTCCCTGGGCGACGTTACCGGCGTGATGAGCTACGGCTTCGGCAACTACGAGGTGCGGTTCACCGAGCGCTTCAGGCGCACGCGGGGCGGGCTGAAGCCCGAGGTCACGTCCTTGCGGGGCGGCGGCGACCACCTCACCATCGCCACCTTCAACGTGCTCAACCTCGACCCCAACGACGCTGACGGCGACACGGACGTGGCGAGCGGCCGTTTCGACGCCGTGGCGTCAATCATCGCCCGCAACCTTCGGCACCCCGACATCGTGGCACTCCAGGAGATCCAGGATAACGACGGCTCCGCCAAGACCGGAGTCAAGGCCGCCGGCGCCACGCTGCGCCTGCTCGTGGAGCGCATCGCCGCGCTGGGAGCGGTGCGCTACCGCTTCATCGACCACCCGTTCATCGGCGACGACACCAGCGGCGGCCAACCGGGCGGCAACATCCGCGCGGCGTTCCTCTACAACCCGGCGCGGGTGGAACTCGTCCCCGGCTCGGTGGCCACGGTCACGGACCCGGCGGACCAGCGCACCAACCCGCGCAACCCGTTCTTCAACGGCCGCCTGCCGCTGGCGGCGAGCTTCAGGCGCCGCGCTTCCGACCATGCTCTCGTGACCGTGGTCAACAACCACTTCAACTCCAAGCGCGGCAGCAGCCCGCTGTTCGGCGAGGTCCAGCCCTTCACGGAGGGCCAGGAAGATCCCTCGGTGAACGGCGGCCTGAAGAACCGCCGGAGACAGGCCGAGACCGTGCGGACGTTCGTCGCCCGGCGGCTCGCGGCACAGCCCGACGCCGCCATCGTCGTGCTCGGCGACTTCAACGAGTTCGCGTTCGTCTCTCCGCTCCGGGTCCTCGAACGCAGCCTCCGGAACCTCACCGAAACGCTGCCTCCGAATGAGCGCTACACCTACATCTTCGAGGGCAACGCCCAGTCCCTGGACCACGTTCTGGTGAGTCCCGCGCTGAGCGCGTCCGCCGAAGTCGATATCGTCCACGTCAACGCCGAGTTCGCGGAAACTGCCGCGCGCGCCAGCGACCATGACCCGATCGTGGTGCGGATGACGCTGCCTCGGACGAGAGCTGAACCATGACCGGGCGCTCCCTCGTATGAGCTCGGAAACGTTTGGAACCTGGAAAAACGGAACTCGGATGACTGTTTTTCCAGGTTCCGTATTACGTTGTAGTGGATCGAGTACGGCGTCCAGGTATCGACAGGGTTCTCGTTCCTGACTCGAAGCGACCGACGCCCAATTGACAGCCGATGGTTTGTCGGATAGGTTCCTGCCGGTTTTTGTGCCCGGTTTGTGCATATCAGACGCTGCATTCCGTTCGTCGACACGGGACCACGAGATGACCCTGCCCAAAGTTGCCCTAGTCCTCACGGGAGGCACCATCGACTCGGTTGGCGCCGACCGGCTCGACCTCGCCTGGTACATCGAGAACAACAAGCGGCTCGGCGACGGCGAGTTGGTGGGTTCCGTTCCCGAGCTTGCGGGTATTGCCGAGGTGGACCAGGTGCCGTTCCGCCGATTGCCGAGCCATGCCTTGGTGGACCGGGACTGGCTCGACCTGGCGGGGTTGCTGCACGGGATCTTCGAGCGCGGCGAGGCGGACGGCGCGGTCATCACCCACGGCACCAACACCCTGGAAGAGACCGCCTACTTCCTGAACCTGGTCCTCAAGACCGACCGGCCGGTGGTGCTGGTGGGGTCCATGCGGCCCGCGTCGGCGCTGGGCGCGGACGGCTACCTGAACCTGTTCAACGCGGTGCGCGTGGCGGCGGAACCGGAATCCCGCGGGCAGGGGGTGCTGGCGGTGCTGAACGACCGCATCTACGGCGCCCGTGACCTGACCAAGACGGCGACGTACCGTGTGGAGGCGTTCCAGGGACGGGACCTCGGGCCCCTGGGCTTCGCCGACGGCGACGGCAGCGTGTGTTACTACCACCGCACCGTCAAGCCTCACACCACCGCCACCGAGTTCGACGTGGCGGGGTTGGAGTCATTGCCCAGGGTTGATGTGGTGGTGTCGCACGCGGGCGCCGACGGCGCCATGATCGACGCCTGCGTGGCGGCCGGCGCCAAGGGCATCGTCTGCGCCGCCACCGGCGCGGGCCGTCCCACGCCGGCTCAGGACGAGGCGTTCGCGCGCGCCCGGGAAAAGGGCGTGGTCCTGTGCATCGGCAGCCGGGTGGGTTCGGGAAGGGTGGCCAGGAGTCCGGGCCTGCGCGAGCGCGGCGTCGTCACCGCCGACAACCTCCAGCCCTGGAAGGCACGGGTGCTGCTGGCCCTGGCGCTCAGTGCCACCGACGACCCCGACGCCATCCAGCGGATGTTCGACACGTACTGAAGCTCAGGTCGAATCCGTCAGTCTTCCCTCACCACCGTCACCTCTCTCATCGTCATTCCCGCGAAAGCGGGAATCCAGGAGCGGCGGAGGGGTGCCACGGCAGTGGTTCCCAGCCCCACCCCGCCTGGATTCCCGCTTCCGCGGGAATGACGTATTGGAGGGCCGGGAATG
>CAZFIU010000021.1:24414-68307 GCA_964519455.1 uncultured Syntrophobacterales bacterium | reverse complement strand
TGGCTGTCGCCCTCGAAGGCGAGGATGTGGGTGGCGATGCGGTCCAGGAACCAGCGGTCGTGGCTCACCACGACGCAGGAGCCGCCGAACTCCACGAGCCCGTCCTCCAGGGCGCGCATGGTGTTGACGTCGAGGTCGTTGGTGGGCTCGTCCAGCAGGAGCAGGTTGGCCTCCTCCTTGAGCATCCGCGCCAGGTGCACGCGGTTGCGCTCGCCTCCGGACAGGTCCCGGACCTTCTTCTGCTGGTCCTGGCCCGAGAAATTGAACCGCCCCACGTAGGCGCGGGAGTTGACCTCGCGCTTGCCCAGCAGGATACGGTCCCGCCCGTCCGAAATCGCGTCCCACACCGTGTGCTCGTCGTCCAGGGTGCGGCTCTGGTCCACGTATCCCACCCGGACGGTCTCGCCCATGCGGAACGAACCGGCCTGGCACTCGACGGCGCCGGTGACGATGCGCAGCAGCGTGGTCTTGCCCGAACCGTTGGGGCCGATGACGCCGACGATGGCGCCCGGCGGCATGATGAAGCTCAGGCCCTCGAACAGGAGCCGGTCGCCGAACCCGTGGGTGAGCCCCTCCGCCTGGAGCACCATGTCGCCCAGGCGCGGCCCCGGCGGGATGTATATCTCCAGGTCCTCCCGGGCGCTCTCCTGTTCCTGTCCCAGCAACTGCTCGTAGCGCGTGAGCCGGGCCTTGCCCTTGGCCTGGCGGGCACGGGGCGACATGCGGATCCATTCCAGCTCCCGCTCCAGGGTCTTGCGGTGCCGCGACAGCGATCGTTCCTCCTGGGCGAGCCGGGCCTGCTTCTGCTCCAGCCACGAGGAATAGTTGCCCTCGAAGGGAATGCCGTGGCCCCGGTCCAGCTCCAGGATCCAGCCGGCGACGTTGTCCAGGAAGTAGCGGTCATGGGTCACGGCGATGACCGTGCCCTTGTAGCGCGCCAGGTGCTGCTCCAGCCACTGCACGGACTCCGCGTCCAGGTGGTTGGTGGGCTCGTCCAGGAGCAGGATGTCCGGTTCCTGGATCAACAGGCGGCACAGGGCGACGCGCCGTCGCTCGCCGCCGGAGAGCACGTCGACCTTCGCTTCCGGCGGCGGGCAGCGGAGTGCGTCCATGGCCACTTCCAACTGGCTCTCCAGCTCCCAGCCGTTGCCGGCCTCGATCTCGTCCTGGAGCCTGGCCTGCTGCTCCAGCAACGCATCCATCTCGTCCGCGCCCAGGTCCTCCCCGAACCGGGCGCTGACGGTCTCGTACTCGGCCAAGAGCTCCAGCATCCGCGAGCACCCTTCCTCCACCACCTCCTTGACCGTCTTGTCCGGCTCCATCCGCGGCTCCTGCTCCAGCAGTCCCACGGAGTACCCCTTGGAGAAGGTGATCTCCCCCAGGTATTCCTGCTCGACCCCGGCGATGATCCGGAGCAGCGTGCTCTTGCCCGCGCCGTTGAGGCCCAGTACGCCGATCTTGGCGCCGTAGAAGAACGACAGGTAGATGTCCTTGAGCACCTGGCGCTTGGGCGGATGGACCTTGCCTACCCCGATCAGCGAGAAAATCACCTGGCGATCATCGTTGCTCATGAGCCCTCCCGTTGCCGTGTTTGTAAACCGCCCCCGGCAACCCTACTATACTAGCCGTCCCCGCGGGCCGGAACCCTCCTGGATTCCCGCTTGCCGTGCTGTGTCAAGACTCGAGAGGCAGGGACCCTACAAAACGTCATTCCCGCGAAACAGGCTGTGTCAAAGTCCATCCGACAGAGGCACCAACCCCCAGTATCGTCATTCCCGATACAAGTGGAGCCAGGTGGGATTTCGACACGGCCTGTTGCGCGGAACGACGTTCGGAGCGGAGCCACAACATGATCACCCACCCCTTACCGCCGCAAGCGTTCGCGCGCATGGACGAGTCGCCGGACGAGGAGTTCTACGAGGAGCCCCGACTGGTGACCCACATCGACGACCGCGCCATCGCCGCGGTCACCCGGCTCTACCGGGAAACGCTGCCCGCGGGCGGCGCCGTCCTCGACCTCATGAGCAGTTGGATCAGCCACCTGCCCGCGGAAATGACCTTCGGGAAGGTCGTGGGACTGGGCATGAACGAGCGGGAGCTGCAAGCCAATCCCCGCCTCACCGCCTACACCGTGCACAACCTGAACGACCACCCCACCCTGCCCTACGCCGACGGCGAGTTCGACGCCGCGTGCATCTGCGTGTCGGTGGACTACCTGGTCAAGCCGGTCCAGGTGATCCGCGACATCGGCCGCGTCGTGACCCCCGGCGGGCCGCTCGTCATTACGTTCTCCAACCGCTGCTTCCCCACCAAGGCGGTAGCCATCTGGCACCATCTCACGGGGCAGGGACAACAACAACTCGTGGAGTCCTACCTGACCGAGGCCGGGAACTGGGACCATGTGCGGTCCACTACCCCCCTCCCCGAGGGCCCCGGCGGAGACCCCTTGTACGCCGTCCTGGGAAGCCGTGCCGACGAACCGGCCGGCTGAGCGGAGATTCCAAACTCGATCACAGGGAAGACGCCGCAACCCGTGGGGAGGACCCTGAAACAAACGGTGGAAAGACGCCAAGGAGGAATGGAAGCGAGATAAACCAGTCCGTTCGTCCTGAGCGTAGCCGAGCGCCAGCGGAACGAAGTCGAAGGGCGCCAACCTCCCAACCCCGAAGCGCGGGTCTCGCAACGCCGAACGGCAGGGTCCGCGCATGCCCCGCGCCGCCGGTTGGCGCTCAAGTCACGCCGCGTCCAGGTGGAAGAAGCGCACCGCGTTGCCCGCGAGCATCAACTGCCGCTCGTCGTCGGGCACGCCGGCGAGCTGTTGCTCCATGACCTCCAGGGAACGGGGCCAGTGGGTGACGATGTGGGGGAAGTCCGTGGACCACATGATCTTGTCCACGCCCACGTGATGGCGGAGGTCCACGCCGATGGGGTCGTCGAAGAAGCCCCACAGGGCGTGCTCCTTGAGGTACTCGCTCGGAAGCCGGTCCAGGCGCTCGAGGCCCAGCAGCCGTTCGGCCCACGAGGCGCTGACTTTGTAGGCCTGGTCCATCTGCTGGTAGAAGTACGGGATCCAGCCGATGTTGTTCTCCGCCCAGTAGATCCGCAGCTTGGGGAAACGGTCGAAGACGCCGGCGAGAACGAGCTGCGCCGCCTCCACCGCGCCGCAGTGATAGATGCCGTGACGGGCTATGCGCTGCAGGAAGTCGGGCGGACGCTCCTCCCCTTGCGGCTCCCGCGGATACTTCAGGTGATAGACGTCGCGCCCGCGCGTCCGCTGCGGGAACGACGTGTGGATGGTGAGCGGCATGTCCAGGTCCAGCGCCGCCGCCCAGAAACGGTCGTCCTCGGGCGTGGGATGGCCCTTGCCGCTGGGATAGGTGTGCAGCCGCACCGTCTTGAAGCCCTTTTCGGCGCAGCGCGTCATCTCGGCGACGTCCTCGTCGACGCCGATGTTGGGCAGCACGGCCACGCCGATGAGCCGGTCCGGCGCCGCCGCGCAGAAATCCTCGATGAAGTAGTCGTTGAAAGCGCGCACGATGGCCAGGAACGCGTCCTTGTCGCGGATGGCGGTGTTGCGCGCCTCGGTGGCGTAGAGCACCTCGGCGTCGATGCCGTCGGCGTCCTGCTCCTTGAGCCGCTCTTCGCCCGTGCCCGCGCCGCGCGCGTTGTCGAAGTCGAGGCCCACGGGGCTGAACTCCTCGGGCGACCTTCCGGCGAACTGGTTGGTGCCGCCGTACTCGATGGGCTTGCCTTCCTCGACGATGGCGTCCATGCCGTTGGACAGCTTGATGCGCCGCGGCGCCCGGTCCCGATACCTGGCCGGAACCCGTTGCGTCCACATGTCCGGGGGCGATTCGAAGTGGCTGTCCGCCGAGATGTAACGATACTGCCGCGCCATGAACGATCCTCCGCGTCAGGTTCCAACGTGTTGTTGCCGCAAAGGCGCCACGCCCTGTTTAGTCATTCCCGCGAGACCCCTCGAATCGTCACCGCGGCGTCTGCAGCCAGCGTTCCGGTTCCAGGCCCGGCCGGTCGGGGTACTTCGCGGCGATCTCGCGCACCTTCGGGTGGTCGGCCGCGGCCGGGCGACCGTCCTTGTAGATGTAGTTGTCCCCTACCCTGAGGGTGCCGCCGCGCATCTCGCCGGAGATGTGCATGAGGTACGGGAAGCTCTTGGTGGTGCGGCTGTTGCCCATGTGGAAGTGGAAGCTGCTCCAGTGGTGGTGCTCGACGAAGTGCCGGTAGGGCGTGTTCGGGCACTGGTGCGGCTCCAGGATGGCGGACGGGTGCACGCCGCCGTGGAAGCCGCGCACCTCGTAGGCCTTCTCCCCCAGGTACTTGGACATGAACTTGTAGAAGCGAGTCAAGGTGTCCGCTTCCTCTCCGCCCTCGAACTTGCGCATGTACCCGCCTTCGATGTGCACGCGCACCGGTTCCTTGAAGGGACAGGGCACGCCGATGTGCCGGCCCCAGATGACGCCGATCTCGTTGATGATGCCGAGGCCCTCGGCCGCGCTGGAGCGGATGGAGGGGAAGACCCCCTCGGGGAACGGGCGGTACAGGCCCACCGTGCGGTAGTCCGCGTAGTGCTCCGCCCCAAGGGGCTTCTCGACGATACCCTCGATGTAGGAGCCGTTGGGATGCTCCATGACCCACTTGGCGCCGGGCGTCACCAGGGCCGCGGTCCGGATGCGGATCTCGGAGACCAGCTCGTACGGCGTGAGCCCCCAGTTGCTGGCGAGCAGCGGCCCCGTGGTCGCCATGTTGCGCGCCAGCGGGATGTTGCGCTCCTCCAGTATCTCCGGGATCTCCCGCAGCTCTTCCTCGTAGGTGAAGTCGACGCCGTAGCTGATGAGCACGTCGGCCCCCTGGATGGCGTTGCGCACCACCTTGGGCACCCGCCAGGCCTTGCCCGGGTCGGCGCCGTCGCCCCAGAGCACGGTGGGGCGCACGGGCGTGTCGGTCCACAGCACGTAGGGGTCTGCGCCGCGTTGCTGCACCGCCGCCTGCACCCACGCCACCGCGTCCTCGTCCACGAGGTTGAGGCCGCCGTAGTTGCCGTCGTGCACGGCGAGTATAAGCACCTGCATGCCCGGCTGAACGTCGGCGCAGTTGTCCACGAGGTCGTTGACCGCGATGGCGGCCTGTCTGGGGATCATTGAAGCCATGAGAAGAACCTCCCTGCGAGAGTGAGTTGCGTGAGCATCCGAGGCTTCAAAACGTATACATCCGGCCGCGGAATGCTGTCAACGCGGCCGTCCGCGGCCCTCCTCGGCCCTCGGTCTCGCATTGACAGCCCAACCGCGAGTTGATAGCGTGGCCACCGAGGGAGCCGGTTCGCGCCCCGGTCTGCGCCGGTGATCCGCTCGCAACCCCCGCCTGCCCCAAGAAGGGAGAAGCCATGATCCAAGCCAGCGACATCCACGGCGTGATGGCCATGATGCCGTCCTTCACCACCGACGACGCCAACTCGCCGCGCGCGAAGGACACGATCAACGTACCGGAGCTGGAGCGCAGCGTCGACCAGGCCGTGCGCCACGGCATCAACGTGCTCACCACCACCGGCACCTTCGGCGAGTGCCACACCCTGCTGTGGGATGAGTTCACCACCCTCACCGACGCCACCGTCGCCACGGTGAACAAGCGCATTCCCGTGGTCATCGGCTGCACCAGCCTGAACACGCGCGAAGTGCTGCTCAAGATGGACTACGCCGCCAGGGCCGGGGCCGACGCCGTGCTCGTGGGCGTGCCGTTCTACTTCAAGTCGAGCGTGCCCAACGCCGTGCAGTTCTACTTCGACCTGGCGGACGAGCACCCCGAGCTGGGCATCTTCATCTACCACAACCCGCGCAACCACCACATTCACATTCCGGTGCCGGCGTTCAAGGAGCTGGTGAGCCGGCCCAACATCGTCGGCATGAAGGACAGCCACCGCACCCCCATGCAGTTCATGCAGCTCATGGACATCGTCCAGGGCAAGATCAGCGTCATGACCAACCAGAACCAGATGTACCCCTACATGATGATGGGGGCCGCCGGATGCTGGTCCATCAACGCGTGGATGGGTCCCTCGCCGGTCATCCGCGGCTACCAGGCCGGCCGCGAGGGCCGCTGGGACGAGGTCCGGGAGATCTGCATGGCCATGGCCCGGGTGGGCGGAAAGGACCCGAGCCTCACCGATCCGGTGGAGAGCAAGATCTCCATCAACGAGGCCGGCTACTGCTACGCCGGTCCCGGCAGGCCGCCCTTCCGGGTGACCACGGACGAGACCCGGGCCGAGGCCAAGGCCATCGCCCAGCGGTGGCGCAAGCTGTGCGAGACCTACCCGCTGCGCGCGGAAGCCGCGGCCTGAGGCGCCGGGTCGCCGGCACCACGAACGGACCAGGAAGGAACACGAACATGGCGAAGGTCGCACCCGATCAGCAGAAGCGGCGTGACGAGTTGCACGCGAGGTTCGCGGACCTCGGACTCGTGGGCTACTGGCAGCGCCAGCGCGATCATCACGACGTCGAGCCCAGGCTGTGGCGCTGGGACGACGTCCAACCCGCGCTGATGCAGGCCGCCGACGTGATCAGCATCGGCGCGGAGGCCTTCCGCCGCAACGTCGGCCTGGAGACCGGGAGCCGCACCATCATCATGGGCTACCAGATCGTCATGCCCGGCGAGGCCGCCCCCGCCCACCGCCACACCAACACGGCGCTCCGGTTCGTGGTGCAAGGCGGCGGCGCCTACACCACCTCCAACGGCGAGCCCATGACCATGGAGCCGGGGGACCTGCTGATCCAGCCCAACTGGGTGTGGCACGACCACGTGAACGACTCCAAGGAGCCCATCATCTGGATCGACGCCCTCGACGTCGGCATCGTCAACTTCCTGGACGCCTACCGTTTTCGCGAGGAGTGGTCGGAAGGGGTCCAGCAGCCCCTGACCCGCAAGGAAGGCGCGTCGCGCCGGCTCTTCGGACCCATCCGGGAGCCGGAGGTACGCTACGAGGGCGCCGCCGGCGTGCCCTACCACTACAAGTGGGACGAGACCCTGGAGGCGCTGAACACGGTGGCGGACGGCGGCGGCGGCGACCCCCACGACGGCGTCCTCCTGGAATACAAGAACCCGGTCACCGGCGGCCACACGTTCCTGACCATGACCTGCCACATCCAGATGCTGCTGCCCGGCCAGACCACCCGCCGGCACCGCCACACCGGCACCACCCACTACCACGCCGTCCAGGGCCAGGGAGTCACCGTGGTCGACCGCGACGAGCCCTTGGAGCTCGAATGGGAGGTCAACGACGCCTTCACCCTGCCCCCGTGGCGCTGGCACCACTTCCGCAACGCCTCCGAGACCGAGCCCGCGATCCTCTTCTCGGTGACCGACCGGCCGATGCTGGAGATGACCGGGCTCGATCGCGAGGAGCGCGAATAGCCTCCGCCGCCGCGGCTGTTCCGGCCGTGACCCACTCCTTCGAGATCATCCCGCGGACGCCGTACTCGTTCGACTTCACGGTGGCGCGCTTCATGCGCTTCGCCGGCGAGAACGTCGACCTCGTGGAAGACGGACAATACCGGCGCCTGCTGGCGGCCGGCCGGCAACTCGCCCTGGCCACGGTGACCCACGCCGGCACGGCGGCCAGTCCGCGCCTGACCGTGGTGCTGGACAGTCCGTCCAGGGCGCCGCTCGAGCGCGCGAGCTTCGAGACGCAACTCCGCCACATCCTGTGCACCGACCTGGACCTTCGGCCGTTCTACCGCATGGCGCGCAAGGACCCGCTGCTGGCGCCGATGGTGCCCCGCTTCCGCGGGCTGCGCGTCACCGCCAGCCCGACGCTGTTCGAGGCGCTGGTCACCGCCGTGCTGTCGCAGCAGGTCAACCTCACGTTCGCCTACTCCATCAAGAATGCACTGGTGCGGAGCTTCGGCCGGAAGTGGCGCCGGCGGGGGCGCACCTACCACGCGTTTCCCGAACCGCGCCGGTTCGCAGCCCAGACCCTGGAAGCCATGCGTGCGTTCCGGCTCAGCAACGCCAAGGCGGGCACGCTGATCCGCCTGGGCGAGGCCTTCGCCGCCGATGCGTCGCTTGGGGACGTGACGGCGTTGTCCGATGAACAGGTGGTGGAGCGCCTGACGGCCATCAAGGGAATCGGCCGCTGGTCGGCCGAGATCGCGCTGATGCGCGGACTGGCGCGGCCGGATACGTTCCCCGCCGGGGACCTGGGAGTGGTCAAGTACGTCGCCCAGGGCCTGTTGGGCAGGACCGGCAAGGCCACCGAGGAGGAGATGCGCGCCTTCGCCGAACGCTGGCGGCCCTACCGCGCCCTGGCCCTGGCCTACTGCTACGCCGAACTGGCCACCCGCCGCGGCACGAGCACGCCGGGCCCGGTGCCGCAATAGCGCCGGCGGTTACTCCGTGCGCCCGGACGGAGCGCCGGCGAACGGCCCCGCCCGGCCGCCGCGCAGCCTCCGATCAACGCGCGGCGCTTGGCCGAAGCTCCGCTTTGCCGCCCATCATCCCGGCCACCAGTTCGAAGGACCGGAGCCGCTTGGCGTGCTCGTGAATGTTCGCGGTGATCATGACCTCGTCGGCGCCCGTGCGCTCGACGAAGGCGGCGATCTCCCGTTCGACCGTATCGGGCGCGCCGACGGCGGAGCAGGACTGAGCCTCCTCCAGCATCGCGCGCTCGTGCGGGGCCACCTGATCTTCAAAACCGGCCACCGGCGGCGGCAACTCGCCGCGCATGCCGCGGCGCCGGTAGACGAAGGACTGCTGGATCGAGGTCCTGAGGAAGCGGGCCTCTTCGTCGGTATCGGCGGCGACGACGGTCATCCCCACCATGACATAGGGCTTGTCCAGTTGCGCCGACGGCTCGAAGCGCTGGCGGTACACGGCGATGGCCTGCATCAGGGCCGCGGGCGCGAAGTGCGAGGCAAAGGCATAGGGGAGCCCGAGGGCGGCGGCGAGCTGGGCGCCGTAAAGGCTGGAGCCCAGGATCCAGATCGGCACCTTCAGGCCGGCGCCGGGCACCGCGCGCACGAACTGGTCCGGCGCCGGTTCCTTGAAGTAATGCTGCAGCTCCAGCACGTCTTGGGGGAAGTCATCGATGTTGCCGGCCAGGGTGCGGCGCAGGGCACGCTCGGTGAGACGGTCGGTGCCGGGCGCGCGACCCACGCCCAGATCGATCCGGCCCGAAAAGAGCGCCGCCAGGGTACCGAACTGTTCGGCGATGACGAGGGGCGCATGGTTGGCCAGCATGACCCCGCCGGCGCCGACCCGCATGGTTGCCGTGGCCTGGGCCACTTGGCCGACCACCACGGCCGTCGCCGCACTGGCGATACCGGCCATGTTGTGATGCTCCGCCAGCCAGTAGCGCCTGTAGCCCCATGCGTCGGCGTGGCTTGCCAGGTCGATGGTGTTGAGCAACGCCTGGCGGGCGTCGCCGCCCTCGACGATGGGCGACAGGTCGAGGATGGAGAGCGGTGTGCCTATCATCCGGACACTATAGGCCATCGCCGCGCAAGGACCAACACGGCGTTCGCGGCGGCCGCTGCCTGATCACCCGGGACACCACCCGGAACACCGGATACTGGACCAGCCCCGCACACCACTCCCTCGCCGGCCGGCCTGTGCACTTCCCCTCCCTCCTTGTCCTGACCTCGATGTTGCAGAAGCTGGAAGCATGGAGAGGCCGGGAGGCAAGCGGGATGGGTTTGGAAGGACGGAGGGGATTGTTGGGGAACGTCACTGTAGGTGAGGGTTAGGCGGCGGAGCAGAATCTTATGAATCGTCATTCCCGCGAAACAGGCTGTGTCAGAACTCTGCTTCCTGGCGACTAAACACCAATCCGTCATTCCCGCGAAAGCGGGAATCCAGGGGTGGTGGCGGGGCTCTACAGCGGCGTTTCCCCGCTCCACCACTCCTGGATTCCCGCGTTCGCGGGAATGACGATTCAGGGGGTTATTGCCTCTCTTGAATGTTGTTTTGACACAGCCTGGAAAGCGGGAATCCAGGCAGGGTGGAGTGGGGGCTGATCGCTCTTCACAAACCTTTTTTTGCAACATCGAGGCTGACATGCCTTCACGGGCCTGCATTACCAGTTCCGATTCCCATCAATGAGAAATTTGCCGTTGCCCGCGACGCTCGATTGCGGAAGACAGTGTACAAACACACCATAAAGACAAAAAAGTGGACTTTGGAACCCTTTTTATCATTGTCAGAAAAAGAGAATTGAGGTAGTTCAGCCGGTTGGGTTGATTGGTCCTGCCTGGAGGCGGTGCGACGAGGCCCCGAACGACTTCTCGGGGCTTTTTTTGACCAGGGAGCGACGGACGCCATGAGAGAAGGGATACGGATGAGCCGACAGGGAGAATGGGTGAGGGTGCGCTCGCTTTGCCTTCGGCTCCGGCGCGGGGTGAAGCGGGGAGCGATTCTGACCGCGGCGGTGCTCGCCTTCGCGTTCGCCGCCCCGGGTGACGCACAGGCCGCGGTAATCACCGTAATGCCATCCGGCGGCGGAGCGGAGTGGACGCTCGCCGGAGAGCAGTACGTCAAACCGGGACAAACCTACACCTACACCCTCACCCGCGCGGAAGTGGACGACCTCCCGACGGGCGAGAAGTTCGGGATCTTCACCACGTCGCGCGCAACGGACCGCTTCAAGTTTGGGACCTCGGGTTGCACCGGAGTGGATAATTACTTTTGCCTCAGCGTCACGAATTCAGGTACTTCCAACGAATTCACCGCGGGCGGCAACTTCTACGCGGCATACAATCTCAACGCGTCGGCATCGTCGTACGTACTGACCCTGAGGATCGGAACGAGCACACCGTTAGAGACGAAGGTGAACATCGGTTTGGTGAGCGGCAGCTTCAATCCGAGACCGAACCCCCTCACCCTCACCGTCAGCGGAGACTCCGCACGCCCACCGTCGCTCACGAGCAACCTCTCGAATACCACCGACGCCGGCTCTGGCGTGCAGTCCGTTGACGTAGCACAGCTATTCCACACAGGCGACCGCCGCGGAGGCTACACCGTGACCTCCATCGTCGTCGGCTCGGGGAACTCGAACTCGTTCGAGGTCGAGCTCTGTGGCGAGGACGGCACCGGGCATGAACACCCGAATACCGACTGCACGGATTTCACCGCGCCGAGCATGTTCGCAAGCGGCGACGTCGTGTTCACGCACTCGGGCGTCCCCCTTGCCCCGGGCACGAACTACGTCGTGGTGATAAGGCGGTCGGGAACCAGCGTCTATCCCCTCGCCACGTTGTCGGGAGACCAGACCGGAAGGTCAAACTGGTCGATCAAGGATCGGTTTTACTGGTTTTCCGGAGGGGGCTGGCACACCGGCTCGGTAGACAGGGCGCTGAAAATCGCGGTGCGGGGGAGCAACCGGAGCAACACGGCCGCGACCGGCACGCCCACCATCTCGGGCACCGCGCGCGGCGGCGAGGTCCTGACCGCCGCGAAAGGCTCCATCGCCGATATCGACGGCGTGCCGGACACGTTCACGTACCAGTGGGTCCGGGTCGACGGAGGCGATGAGACCGACATCCCGAACGCGACCTCGTCCACCTACACCCTCGGCCTCGCCGACGAAGGCAAGCAGGTCAGGGTGAGGGTGTCGTTCACCGACAAGACAGGTAACGCGGAGGCGCGAACGAGCGACGCCTATCCGTCGGGCGGGACCGTCGAAGCCCGCCCCAACACCGCCGCCACCGGCGCACCCGTCATCTCGGGATTCGCCCGCCAGGGCGCGACCCTGAGCGCGGAGAAGGGCACCATCGACGATACCGACGGTCTCACCAGCCCGACGTTCACGTACCAGTGGATCCGGGTCGACGGCGGGAGGGAGGCCGACATCCCGAACGCGACCTCGTCCGACTACATCCCGGTCGCCGCCGACGTGGGGAAGAAGGTCAAGGTGACGCTCTCGTTCAACGACGACTACGGGACCCTGGAGTCACGCACGAGCGAGGCCTTTCCCGCGGAGGGCGCCATCCGCGTCAACTCCCCCGCCACGGGCAAGCCCACCATCGCGGGCAACTTCCGCGTCGGCAAGACGCTCACCGCCACCCTGGGCAGCATCGCCGACCCGGACGGCATATCGGACACGCGCTCCTATCAGTGGATCCGGGTCGACGGCGGGAGGGAGACCAACATCCGGGGTGCGACCGGGCGGACCTACACCCTCGCCGCCGCGGACCGCGCGAAGAAGGTCAAGGTGACGCTGTCCTTCATCGACAACTTCGGCTCCCGCGAATCGCGAACCAGCGACGTCTGGCCCTCGGCCACCATCGCCGACGAAATCACGCTGGCGCGGAGTCTGGTCAGCAACCTCGGGCAAAGTCAACACGGCGCTACCTGGCTCGAGAACATCGATCTCGCCCAGTCGTTCACCACCGGCGGCAACGCCCACGGCTACGCGCTGACCGGCCTCGACCTCAGGCTCAAAACGGAAGGGTCGCAGACCACCACCCCCACGGTGAAGCTCTTCCGCGGGTCGCCACACGGCACGCGGGTCGCGACGCTCGCCGGTCCCTCGGCGCTGGACGCACGCAGGACGAAGACCTACAGGTTCACGCCCTCCACGCCGTTGACGCTGTTGCCGTCGACCAGTTACTGGGTGGTTGTCGAGGGCGGGCATCGCGGGCTCAGGTGGAGCAAGACACCGGTCGATGACGAGGACCCCACCCCGGCCGCGGGCTGGAGAATCTCGTCTTCCGGCCAGTGGCGGTGGGCAACGAGCACCGGATACTTCGTCGAAATTATCCGGCAGCCGTTCATGCTCCGGATCAACGGCACGGTCAGGGTCAGCGAGTTTCCCGATAACGCCGGCACCTCCGGCTCCAACTCCCCCGCCCAGGGCAAGCCGACGGTGGGCGGCACGGCGCGTGTGGGTGAGGGCCTGTACGCCACGCAGGGCACCGTGGCCGACCCCGACGGCCTGCCGGAAGGCGCCGACGCCTTCACCTGGCAGTGGATCCGGGTCGACGGCGGCACCGCGACCGACATCTCCGGGGCGGACTCGAGCAGCTACACCCTGGTTGCCGCCGACCAGGGGAAGACGGTGAAGGCGAAGATCTCGTTCACCGACAACGGGGGGAACACGGAATCGGTCGAGAGCGACCCCTGGCCCTCCAGCGGGACCGTCGCGGCGGCGGGGGGCACCGGCACCGCCTGCGGCGCGCCGACGCTCACGGACCGGACGATCCTGTGGGTGAACACGATCAACGTGGCCGATCTCGGCGGAGCCGGGAGTCCGTACGGTTACTCCAGCCTGGATTCGAAGGGAAGCCTGACCGACAGCGCAAACACGAGCTTCAAAATCGGAGAGTCCGCTTCGTACACGGTGCTGGAAATTGAGGTCTACAGCGGCCAGACGTTGTACCTGCAACTCGCTAAACCGTTCCTCCCGCGAGACGAATTACCGAAGTTGAAGATGCACGTGTGCGACGACGAATTCGCCTTCAGTGCCGCGAATTCGATATCGTCCGATCACGGCAACTTGCTGGAGTGGGCGAACTCCGGCTTCACCTGGTCCTCGGAGTCGACCCGTACCGTCTACATCACCAGGACCAAGACCGATACTGCCCCGGCCCCCACAACCAACTTCGCCGCCACCGGCAAGCCCACGATCAGCGGCACGGCGCAGGTCGAGCATACCCTGACCGCCGCGAAGGGCACCATCGCCGACCCCGAGGGCGTGCCGAACGCCTTCACCTACCAGTGGATCCGGGTCGACGGCGCCAGAGAGACCGAGATCCGGGGCGCGACCGCCAGCACCTACAGGCTCGTCGCCGCCGACGGGGACAAGCAGATCAAGGTGAGGGTCTCCTTCGACGACGACGACGACCACCCGGAATCGCGAACGAGCGACGCCTGGCCCGCGAGCGGAGCGGTCGCGCCCAGGCCGTCCAGCCTGGTCAGCAACGTCGGGCAGACGCGGAGCAGCAGGGCCTCCCCATTCAACTCGATGGACATGGCCCAGGCGTTCACCACCGGCAGCCACGCCGGCGGCTACAGGCTGACCGGCATCGGCCTCATGCTCAAGACGGACGGGTCGCCAAGCGCCCCCACCGTGAAGATCTTCCGCGACTCGGCAAACGGCACGGAAGTGGCGAGGCTGACCGGCCCTTCGCGCCTGGATGCGAATACCGTAAAGATCTACGACTTCACCGCGTCCGGCACCGTGACGCTCGCCGCCTCGACCGAGTATTGGGTGGTTGGCGAGGGCGGTTCGGGCGTGCGTTGGCACCAGACAAGGAGCGACGGCGAGGATGCGAACGCGGCCGCCGGCGCGAGCATCGCGAATACCGGCCAGTGGCGGTTGCCAGGGCGTACCTGGAGCTTCAGCGATATGAGGAACGGCGTTTCGTTCATGCTCCGGGTCGACGGCGACAATTCTACTTCCATGGGCCAGCCGACGATCAGCGGCACGGCGCGGGAGGGCGAGACCCTCACCGCCGCGATGGGCGACGTCGGCGACGCCACCGACGGCAGGCAGGGCACGCTGACCTACCAGTGGATCCGCGTCGACGGCTCGAACGAGACCGACATCCCGGGCGCGGCCTCGAACACCTACACGCTCGCCACCGCCGACCGTGGCAAGAAGGTCAAGGTGAGGGCCTCCTTCGCCGACGGCGCCGGCTATACGGAGTCGCGTAACAGCGATGCCTATCCCTCCGCGGGCGTCATCGACGGGATCTGCGCCGCGCCGGATCTTGCGGGCCGGCGGCAAATCTGGTCGGGTACGGTCAACGTCGCAACGATACCCGTTGCGCACCATTATTGGCGTGGCTGGATCACGATCGACGGAAGAAAATACGGGAGCCTTAGCGGAGCGAGGACGATCAGGATCGGCAGCAGGGACCATGAGGTCGTCGGTGCTTGGGTCCGGCATGACAGTCGTCCTGACAATACCAATGAGGGGCGGCTGACCTTCAGGTTGAATCGCCCCTTGTCTGTATCAGAGTCGGCCCAGTTGCACGTCTGCGACCGGACGTTTGCGTTTAGCGCCCGGGACGGGACATATCCGAACGCCAGATACTACTGGCTCGACACCGGTCTGGACTGGAGGACCTACCCCACGCGCACCCTGCGGCTGAGCGTGCCCGGCAGGGGGGGCGGGCAGAGTGCGGAGCCGGACCCGCCGACTGCGCGGTTCGACTCTGTGCCGAGCGACCACGACGGATCGAGCCCCATCAAGTTCCAGTTGCATTTCTCCCAAGAGCCGGAGGACCTGAGCTACACCACGGTGGGCGGGGCGCTGCTTGACGTGACTAGCGGCACCGTCACCGGCGCGCGGCGACTCACCGCGCAAGACAACAGCGGCTGGGAGGTGTCCGCGCAGCCAAGCGGAAACGCCGATGTCGTCATCACGCTTCCAAACCGGGCCTGCAACGAGGCGAACGCCGTGTGCATCGGGGGACAGCCGCTCGCGGCAGAGGTGATCGTGACAATCCCGGGCCCCGAACAAGAGACGGAGCCGTTGCCGCCCTTCACCGCAGCGTTCGCAGGCCGGGTTCCGACCGAGCACGACGGCTCGACGAACATGGAATTCGAGTTCCACTTGAGCCACGACCCCGGGCACCTCGGCTACGAGACCGTGCGAGACGACCTCTTCACGGTGACCGGTGGGACGATCGAGAACGCCTGGCGCAGGACACAAGGCGCGGAGCGCCACATGCACTGGAACCTTCGGGTGAAGCCCACCGGAGACGGCGACGTCACGATTGCGCTCAACGCCACCGTCGACTGTGCGGGCACCCCCGGGGTGTGCAGACTGGCCGACGGTGCGAAGCTCGACAGCTACCTGAGGCAGACCATCAAGGGTCCCGCCACGCTCTCGGTGGCCGATGCGACGGTGGAAGAGGCCCAGGGCGCGACGCTCGACTTCGTGGTGACGCTGAGCCGGACGCGCTTCGGCGCAACGACCGTACAGTACGCGACCTCGGACGGGACGGCGACCGAGGGGTCGGACTACACCGCAACCTCGGGCACGCTCACCTTCGGGCTGCTCAAGACTTCGCGGACGGTCTCCGTGCCGGTGCTCAACGACCCCCACGAAGACGGTGGAGAGACGGTGACGCTGACGCTCTCGAACCCGACGCCGTCGGCGTATGTGCGGATTTCGGACGGTACCGCGACGGGGACCATCACCAACACCGACCCGATGCCGCAAGCGTGGCTCGCGCGTTTCGGGCGCACGGTGGGCGAGCAGGCGCTGGAGGCGGTCGAGGCGCGGATGGCGGCGTCCCGCGCGCCGGGATTCTCGGGGAGCGTCGGGGGCGCGAGCCTCCCCGGCGTTGCGGGTGCCGCGCCCGAGGGCGAGGAGGCCCCGGGTGAGGCGCGGAGCGACGCGCGCGAAGGATTCGAAGCGCTGGCCGGCTGGCTCGGCGGCAAGGACCGCGGGAAGGAGGCCGCGGCCTTGGAGTCGCGCACGCGCAGCGGCACGGAGGTGCTGGCGGGGACTTCCTTCCAGTTGACCGGGGGGACGGCGGGGTCCGGGTCCGCCTCGTTCTGGGGCCGCGGCGCGGTGACGCGCTTCGACGGGCGCGAGGGTGACCTCTCGCTCGACGGCGAGGTGGTGAGCGCGATGGCGGGTGCGGATTTCTCGGCCGATGCGCTGCTTGGCGGGGTGATGGTCTCTCACTCACGCGGCGATGGCGGCTACCGTTCTCCCGCGGGCGACGGCGCAGTCTCCTCGACGCTCACGGGGGTGTTCCCGTATGGGCGCTACACTTTGTCCGACCGTCTGTCGGTGTGGGGCATGGCGGGCTATGGCGCGGGGACGCTGGCGCTCACGCCGGAGGGACAGGCCGCCATGCGGCCGGACATGGACTTGATGATGGGGGCCGCCGGCGTGCGTGGCGTATTGCTGGAGGGCGGCGGCGCGGGGCCGACGCTGGCGGCGAAGTCGGACGCGATGGCCGTGCGCACGAGCACGGGGCGGGTGCCGGGACTCCGGGCGTCGGAGGCCAAGGTCACGCGTCTGCGGCTCGCCCTGGAGGGCTCCCGGCCGATCCCCCTCGGCCGCGATGCGCTGCTGACGCCGAGCCTCGAGGTCGGGGTCCGGCACGACGGCGGCGACGCGGAGACCGGGTTCGGCGCGGATGTCGGAGCGGGCCTCGCGTTGTGGGACCCCGCGCGCGGGCTCTCGGCGGAGCTCCGCGCGCGCGGCCTGCTGACCCACGAGGCCGACGGCGTGCGTGAGAGCGGCGTCTCGGGCACGCTTTCCTTCGACCCCGCGCCGGACACCGAGCGGGGGATTTCGCTGCAGCTCACGCAGACCCTGGGGGGACCGTCGGCGGGCGGGGCGGCGGGGCTGATAACGCGCCCCACGCTGGCCGGGCTGGGGGCGGAGGAGGCCGATGACGGGCTTCGCCGGCGGCGCCTGGACGCCCGTCTCGCCTACGGGCTGGGCGTCTTCGGCGAACGCTGGACCGCCGTGCCGGAACTCGGCCTCGGGCTTTCGCGGGCGGAACGCGACGTGAGACTGGGCTGGCGCCTGACGCGGACCGCGCCCGGAGAAACCGCCTTCGATCTCGGCGCGGAGGCGAGACGGCTCGACCAGCTCGCCGGCGGTGATGGCCCCGACCACGAGGTCGGCATCGGGATCGGATGGCGGCGAAAAGGTACCGACGCCGGCACTCTCGCCTTCGAGACCAGAGTGGAGGCGACGCGGCGCGACCCCGCCAACGACAAGCCCGACCACGGCGTGTGGCTCACGGCGAGCGCCCACTGGTAGGAGGAGCAGAGGACTGCCACCCTGCCCTACGCCCGACCCGAGAACGGCCTTTCCGTTCAGAAGGCGATCCGCCGGAGCCCGTCGACGGCGTCAAGATGTCTGTCGTTGCTCAGCACCGGCAGGTCGTGCTGAACGGCCAGCGCCGCGATCCAGACGACATTGGACGGTATGGGAGTGCCCGAATGCCTGAGTCGGACCCGAATGTCCGCGTAGACAAGGTCACTGCGCGATGGACTGCCCGATCACCTTCCTGCCGGCGACGACGAAGACCAGGTTGAAGGTGATCAGCACCACCAGCATGGCCGCGGACTCGTTGAAGTGCCCGCCGATGAACGCCTCGTAAACGATGTTCGCCACCAGCACGCTGCCGGCGGAGGCCAGCAGCAGCGCCACGGAGAAGTCCTTGGCGGCGTGCACCAGCACCCACAGCCAACCGCTCAGGAACGCGGGGATGAGGAGCCGCAGCGTGATGCGGAGGAAGGTCTGCAGGCTGTTGGCGCCGCTCGCTTGTGACGCTTCTTCCAGCTCCTGGTGGAGCTGGAGCATGGCGGAGTGCATGAGCCGGGTGCCGAAGGCCAGGTAGCGCGCCACGAACGCCAGCGTCAGGAGGATGAGGGTACCGTAGAGCGGCGTGCCCACGAACATGAGGAAGAGCGCCAGGGTGGAGATGACTCCCGGGATGGCCAGGGGCATGAACGCCACCACGTTGATGAGGTCGGTAAGCCTGGAAGGACGGCGCACCACGAGCCAGCCGATGAAGCTCACCAGCAGCATGGTCAGGGTCGCGGACTCCACCGCGACGATCAGGGTGTTGACGAAGTAGCTGCCGAAGAAGCGGTAGTCCAGGAGCCGCGTGTAGTGGAGCAACGTCCAGCGCATGTCCTCCGCGAACTCCAGCACCGGCGGCACGTAGAAGCGCAGGAAGCTCGCGTACAAGAGTATGGCGAACGGCAGCACCACCTTCATCAGGATGAAAAGCGCCACGGCGCCCAGGGCAACGTACTTCCACCGCCCCAGCGGAATGAGCCGGGGGCGGTAGCCCTTGCCGGTGATCACGGCGAACTGGGAGGTCTGGCGCACCAGGCGGATGTAGATGAGGCTCCCCAGCACCCCCATGGCCAGTCCGAGCATGCCGAACGCCGCCGGAATGCCGTAGTTGACGCCCAGGTCCGCGGACGGCAGCAGGCTGAAGAAGATCTTGGTGGACAACAGCTCGATCCCGGCCGTGGGTCCCAGGGCCAGCGGCAGCTCCAGCGACTCGAGGCCGGTGACGAAGAAATAGATTCCCACCGCGGCCACCCCCGGGCGCATGAGCGGCGCGGTCACGGTGCGCAGCACCTGCCAGCGCGAGGCGCCGGAAGCCAGCGCGGCTTCTTCCAGGGCCGGGTCCATTTGCCGCAGCACCGCGGTGAGGAAAAGCCACATGGTCGGAATGATGCCGAGCACGTGGACGAAGACCAGCCCGGTCATGCTGAAGATGTTGAACGGCCCCTCGCCCGAGTCGATGCCGAAGAGCGCGCGCAGGTACACGTTGATGGTGCCGCCCCGGGGTCCCAGCAGCAGCACCCAGCCCAGCGCGGTGGCGAACACCGGCGTGCTCATGGGAACGAACATGAGCACGTACATGGAGTTGCGCAACGGCATGTCCGTGCGCTCGGTGAGGAAGGCGAATACGAACGCGATGGGCAGCGCGAACAGCACGCCCAGGCCGGCATACAGCAGCGTGTCGCGGATGATGGGCCTGAAGTCGGCGCCGGTGAAGGCTTCGAGGTAGGAAGAGACGGTGAACGGGCCGGGGTCCAGGGGCAGCAACCCCTCGGGACGGAAGCTCGCCAGCACCATGAAGAACAGCGGCACGATGACCAGCACCACCAGCACCGCGAGCACGGACAGGGCGCCGGGCTGCCGGAACCGGCGCAGCCGGAACGGCGCCGGCTGCGAATGCGCGCCTGGGTGGCTTCCCATGGCTGCTTACACGGGACGGGCGTCGATCGGCCTCCGAAGCGGGACGGCGCGCTCGGGACAGGTTTGCCACCCGTCCGAGCCGCAACCGCCGGTCTTCGGACGCCGGAGCGCCCTATTCCGTGATCTTCTTCTTGCTGGCGATGCCGGCCTTCAGCGCGTTGATGGCGGTCTTGCGGTACTTGCCGGCAAGCTTCGCCTGCTCTTCGGTCTTGGGTCCGGCAACCTGTTCCGCCGACTTGATGCCGTGCTGGCGCGCCAGTTTCACCAGCGGCAGCCGGTCCGCCTCCTCGTCGTACATGCGGAACACCCCGCCGCCGGTGATGGCGGCCTCGGTGTAGTTGCCGTCGAAGTGGTTCCAGCCCCAGTAGAGCGCCGCCATGTCGGGGTCGTTGACGCCGGGCTGGATCAGGCAGGACACCGTGAGGTTGCCCAGCACCATGCCCGCGAAGGTCATGTCCAGGGGCGCCCCCAGCGTCTTCTGCTGCACGATCTGGACCATGGACGCGACGCCGATGTCGCCCTCGCCCTGAATGAGCGCCTGCAACACCCCCGAAGTGCCGCCGGAGACCAGCCGCACGCCGTTGGCCCCGAGGTTGTGCGCGTACACCCGCAGCCGGTCCTCGTTCCAGCCGGGGGCGAACGGCAGCACGTAGAGACCGAGCGCGCGCACGTCCCACACCACCCGGTTGCGCCACTTCTCGTCGGTCAGGTCCTCGAAACGGATCCCCTTCAGTTCTTCGGGCTTCACCCGCCGGGTATTGTACACGATGGTCCAGGTCCCCATCTGGTGATGCAGACAGTGGTCGCGCAACGATGCGCCGCCGGCGCTCTTGATGGCCGGAACCGTGGCCTGGAGCTTGCGCGCCAGGGGCCACCCCTCGTACACGGCCTCCCATGGCGGCTGCCGGGTGTGGCCGGCCTTGAACATGCGCAGCACCAGCGGCAGTCCGCCGTCCCACATGTCGACCACGCCGCGCCCGGTCTTGGCCGCCTGCATGATCTTCACCGGCGCCTTGCGGTGGTGTCCGGGCTCCGATTCCAGGCGCAGGTTGAAGCCGAAGCGCTTCTCGAAGGCCGCCTCCTTGGCCCGGATGATCTCCGGCGGCACCCCCTCCAAGGTCATCGTGATGACGTGGTTGGATGCCTTGGCCTTGGCCACCAGGTCGTCGAGGGCCGACGCGCCTGCCATGCCGGACAACGCCCCGAAGAACAGAAAGACGGTCGTTGAGATCGCGAGAAATGGATGCATGGGATGGCCCTCCTGTTACCGAGGCTTGGTGCTCGGGGTTTGAGGCGACGACCGCCTGGGCCCCGTATTCGTCATTCCCGCTTTCCAGGCTGTATCAAAACTTCCGAGGCAACGGTCCCCCGAAGAGTCATTCCCGCGAAAGCGGGAATGACGTTCTGTTACGTAGTTGCCTCATGAGTTTTGACACGGCCGCTTTCGCGAGAATGACATTCGGGGGCGTGACAATTCAACCAGTCTCCGCGGGGCAGGCTCCTAGCCAGGAAAACTCGCATCGATCCGCGAAGCCGAAGGGCGCCGACTTCGCTATGCGCCGGTCCCCGTACCCGCCAGCATGGCTCCGGGCTCCTTTTCCAGGTCGATGGCGGCATCGAGCCGGAAGAACTCGATGGCGTTGCCCGCCAGCATGGCGTAACGATCCTCTTCGCTCACATCGACGAAGGTTTCGTCGATGACGTCCCGGGAGTGGGGCCAGTTGCCGGTGGCGTGGGCGAAGTCGCTGCCCCACAACAGGGTGTTCACGCCGATCTCCCCGCGGCACTTGACGCCCCAGGGGTCGCGCATGAAACCCCACAGGCAGTTGTCGCGCAGGTACTCGCTGGGACGCCGGGCGGTGGGCTTGATGCCATAGTCGCGCTCGCCCCAGTAGCGATTGCGTTCGTAGTTGTCGTCGATCTGGTCGAAGCTGTAGGGGAGCCAGCCGCACTGGCTCTCGGCCCAGTAGACCCGCAGATCCGGCAGCCGGTCGAAAATCCCGGCCATAGCCATCTGCAGGGGCGCGATGGGCTGTTCGCCGGCGAAGCGGAACAGCAGCGTCACCGGGTCGCGCTCGGACTTGGGGCCGCCGCCATCGGGGTAGATGAAGATCGGCCCCTTGTTGCCCAGCCGGGTGGTGCCGCCGAAGGTGTGCGACGCGACGGGCATCCCGAGGTCCACCGCGGCCTCCCAGAAGCGGTCGTCGTCGGGCGTGACGTAGGAGTGGCCGGCGGGGAAGCGGTGGAGGTTCACGCCCTTGAGACCGGCCTTGGCGCAGTACTCCATTTCCGCCACGGCGTCGTCCACGCCCGTGTCCGGCAGCACCCCCATGGCGATGAGCCGGTTGGGGCTGTAGGCGCAGTACTCCTCGGCGAGCCACTCGTTGTAGGCCCGGATCACCGACTTGTAGGCATCGTCGTCGGCAATGCCCCGCCAGAACATGGGGTAGGAGCCGTGGGTGAAGAGCACCTCGGCGTCGACCCCGTCCTGGTCCTGCTCCCACAGGCGCTGCTCCGGCGCCCCCGTGCCCGGTCCCTCGAACCAGTACTTCTGCAGGCCGTGCTGCTCGTACGGGATGCCGGTGATGGTGGTGGCGCCGGGGCTACGGGGCGGGCGGTTCTCGACGATGATGCCCTCGTCGCCGTTGGCCAGGGTCACCGTCCTCGGCGCGCGCTCGCGCCAGCGTTCCGGCACCCTGTCGGTCCAGCGGTCCGGCCGGATGTCCAGGTGCGAGTCGGCCGAGATGCAACGGTAGTGTCGCGCCATGGTCAGGTCCCTTCGACAGTCTTTGTGAGCTTGCGCCAGCCATACCGCTACCTGGCCTCGGCTGTCAAGGCGCCGCCGGCCACCATCCAGTGACGGCCTCGCCTCGAACATGACGCGCCCCAGCGGCGCTCCGACCCGTACTCCATGGCGCCCTCACTTCTCTGCCTCTACAATCTCGGAGTCCAGCAGGGTCTTGCATTGCGGGCAGAAAAGCTGCTGAAGCAGGAACTGACCCTCCAGGTCCTTCATGAGCGGCCCGGCCGCTGTCGGAGGCGACACCTTGCGATAGCTGCCGCTCTTCCAGTCCTCTTCGGCACCGAACACGAAGCCGCAACGCGCGCACACGACCTGGGCAACGCCGGACTCCGTATCCACGTCGAGGTTCTCTCGCAACGGTCTTCTCATGCGGCTTTCTTCCTCCCGGACGGCACCGGCAACGCGTTCGACAACGGACGTCGCGCGGGCGGCTGTCCCTTGGCCCTATGGCACTCCTAACGCTGTTCCCGGATGCTCGCGCGCAACGCCTCCGTAGCGGGGCCGTCCACCTTCAACTCGGTTTCCCGGAAGGCGACGCCGTAGATGTCCCGCGCCACCTCCAGCGAGACAACGCCGTTGGCCACGTCCAGCCGCACCGCTTCCGGGTCCCGGTCCAGCGGGTCGCCGTAGCCTCCCCCGCTGGCCATGCGCATGTAGAGCACGTCGTCGGCGCGCAGGTCGAAGTCGCAGTACGGCAGCATCTCCGAGGTGCCGCCCATGGCCTCCACGTCCACCGGGTGCCGGTTCTCCCGAACCGTGTTCCAGACGCGCGTCCCTTCCTTCAGGACCAGCAGGCTCGGGGCCGCGGAAAGGCCGCCGAAGACCCCCTGGCCGGAGTTCCGAAGGCCCGACACACCCAGCGCCACGCCGCGGACCTTGTCCTCCGGAGCGTCGTACACCGTAAGGGCGGTTTCCGCTCCGACCCCGCCCCGAAAGCGTCCGGCCCCGGCGCCGTCCTTCAGGTGGCGCCGGAAGAGGTACAGGATGGGAAAGTTCTGTTCCACCCACTCGACGTTCTGGCACGAGTGCCAGCCGCGCCCGCCGGAATCCACTCCGTCCTTGCCGGCGCGCGCGCCGTACCCGTCGATGGCCCCTTCGGAAAGGCTCGACACGTAATACCGGCCGTACTGGTTGACGCCGGCGTGGCGGGCGAAGCGGTGGCCCGCGTTGGACGCCATCACCTCGTGGCGCCAGCTCTCGCTGGTGGCCAGCATCTGCATCAGCACCGCGGGAGCCAGGTAACGGCACGTGGCCGCGCCCGAGGTGGTGTTCAGGGACACCGGCGCGGGGTACTGGGCGTTGGCCACCGTCCCCGGCGGCGCGATTACGTCGATGGGGGCGAAGGCGCCATGGTTCCGGGGGATATCGAACCCGATGGTCTCGACGACCGCGGCAAAGCAGGTCCCGAAGGTCGCGTGGTACGGCAGGTTGATGCCGGTCCTGGCCTGCGGATCGCTGCCGGTGAAATCGAAGATCAGGCGGTCGTCGCGCTTGTTCAATGTCAGGTGCAGCTTCCAGGTGTCGTCGCCCTGGATGAGCGCGGTCTCGCTCCAGGAGCCGTCGGCGAACTCGCGGATGCGTTCGCGCAGCACCGATTCGGTGTAGCGGATCATCTCCGCCGACACCTCCGCCAGGAGGTCCGGCCCGTACTGCTCGGCGATCTCCCGCACCCGGGCCTTGGCGATGTTGTTGGCGGCGATCTCGCACTTGAGGTCCAGGCCCACCATCACCGGCTGCCGCGTCATGTTGAGGATGGTGTCGAACACATCGGTGCGAAGCTTGCCGCGCTCCACCAGCTTGAGGCCCGGCACGCGCACGCCCTCGTGGCAGATGTCCGTCGCGCCCGGGGAGTTGCCGCCCGGAGACATGGCGCCGATGTCCATGACGTGGACGAACGTGGCGCTCCAGGCGATGCGCCGGCCCTCGTAGTGGATGGGCGAGATGATGTAGACGTCGGACTGGTGGATGGCCGCCTGGTAGGGGTCGTTCAGCAGGAAGATGTCGTCCGGGTCGATGCCCTCGCCATGTTCGAACCGCTCGATGATCTTCTTCACGGCGAAGCCGGCGCAGGCCACGTGCTGGCCCAACGACTCGCCCGCGGCCAACACATCACCGTCCGCGTTGTAGAGCGAAGCCATGTAGTCGTGCTGTTGCGTGGTATTGACCGTGCCGCCCACCCGTTCGAGCGTGATGCCCATCTCCCGCGCGATCTGGTGCAGCCGGTGCGACAGGATCTCCATGGTGATGGGATCGACGCCGCCGTTTCGGGTTGTGTTCATGGTTGCCTCCCGGTCTACCCGCACGGACAGGTTACGCCAAAGGCGAGACAGGACGCCGCTAGGCGACATGGAGCACGACGTTGCGGAACTCGTCCATGATCGCGTGGTCGTTGGGGTTCACCACGATGGTGGTGACCGGGGTCTCGATGATCGCCGGGCCGTCGATCCGTGCGCCGGGCGAAAGCCCATGGAAGTCGTAGATGTCGGTGGGCGCGAAGTCCCCGCGTTCCTCGAAGTACACCGGCCGCGTCTCCTTGCGGGCAACGCTCACGTCCGCCGCGTCCGCGGGGCTCGCGTGAACCGCCGGCTTCGCCAGCCTCCCGACGGCCGTCACTCGCAGCGCCAGCATCTCCTTGCCCGCTTCCGGGTAGCCGGCGCCTTTTCCGAAGGACTGTTCGTACAGCTCGTCGAAGCGCTCGTAGAGTCCCTCCAGGTCGGCTTCCGTGATCGGCCCCGACCCGGGCAACGGCACGTTGATTTCGTTGAGTTGGTAGCGGTAGCGCATGTCCACACTCCGGAGAAGGTCGGTGTCGTCTTCCCGAAAGCCCGCGCGCGCCAGGTCGGTCGCGGCACGGCCGCACAACCGGTCGAAGCCGGCGCCCAGGCGGACCGGATCCAACGGCGCCACCACGTGGTCCGACATGCCGTACTCGTAGGTGACGTCCGAGGAGATCAGCCCCGTGGCCGCGTGCACCGAGGCGGTCAGGGGAATGACCACCTTGCGCACCCCGAGCTGGGCGGCGCACCGCGCCACGTGCACCGGCGCCGAGCCGCCGATGGCCACCATGGTGAACTCGCGCGGATCGTAGCCGCGTTCCACCGTGCAACGGCGGATGAGATCGCTCATGTGCGCGTTGATGATGCGAAAGACCCCGCCGGCGGCCTCCACGGCGGTCATGCCCAACGGTTTCGCCACGCGCTCCTCGATGGCGGCCACCGCCGCGTCCTTGTCGAGGGCAAGCCGCCCCCCGAGGAAGTACTTCGGGTTGAGGTAGCCCAACGCCACGTCCGCGTCGCACACCGTGGGCTCGCTCCCGCCAAGGCCGTAGGCCACCGGGCCCGGCGCGGCGCCGGCTCCCCGCGGGCCGACCTTGAGCAGGCCGGCCTTCTCGTCGATCCAGGCGATGCTGCCCCCGCCCGCGCCGATGGACGCCACCCAGATCTTGGGCGCCAGGATGCTGTAGCGCTCGAACACCGGCTGGTAGTCCCGTTCGATGTTCCCTTTGCGCACCAGGCTGACCTTGAAGGTGGTGCCGCCCATGTCCACGGCCAGCACGTTGGGCTCGCCGATGAGATCGCCGACGAACTTGCTGCCCACCACTCCCGCGGCCGGACCGGACTCCAGCGTGCCGATGGCCTTCCGGGAGGTCTCCTCGATGCCGAGCATGCCGCCGTAGGCCTGCATCACCAGGGGTTCCTTCCGGAGCCCCCTGCCGGCAAGGTTCCGCTGAAGGTTGCGCAGGTAGGATGCGATCCTGGGGCCGATGTAGGCGCTGAAGACCGTGGTGGCGGTGCGTTCGTATTCGCCCAGGAACGGCGCCACTTCACTAGAGCAGCTTACGTGGACTTCGGGATGCAAGCGCCGCACCGCCTCGGCCACCGCCTTTTCGTGCGCGTCGTTGGCGATGGACCACAGCAGGCACACCGCCACCGACTCCACTCCCTTGGCCACCAGCCGCTCCACCGCCGCCTCGATCCGGCCGGCGTCGGTCTCGATGAGGATGGACCCCTTGTAGTCGATGCGTCCGGGCACCTCTTCCGTCAGCGTCCGCGGCACCAGCGGTTCCGGCTTCTCCAGCCCAGCCACGTGCGAGGCCTCGGTCTCCGTGAGACCGTGGGTCACGTTGCCCCGCATCATCAGGAACGTGTCCGGAAACCCCTCCGTCACCACCATCCCGGTCCTGGCCCCGGTGCGCGTGATGAGCGTGTTGTCCGAGACCGTGCAGGCGTGGAAGAAGAGGCGCGTGGCGCCGAGAAGGTCCTCCACGGAGCGCAGGCCCAGATTGGCCGCGCCGTTCTCGAGCGAATCGACCACGCCCGCGGCGAAGTCGTGCGGCGTGGACAGCGCCTTGCCGATGCTCAGCTTGCCGTCGGCGTCCAGGATGACACAGTCAGTGAACGTGCCGCCGATGTCGACACCGATAACGTACCATCGTGATGAACCACCGACCCGCGCAAAATTATGAAGCCTCATCGCTCAAGCTAGACCTCCCTCAGGGTTACTACGCTCGGAAGCCCTCTATGCTCCACGACCGGTAACAGTACGCCCCGCCTCATGAACCCGTCCACGATGAGGCTCGAGTCCGGGGAGTCCCAGCGCGTACCAATGTCGTGACCCGCCTCCCTACAACCGCTCCCTGTGGCAATGTAGGATGGTGGTGGAACCGCGGTTACGTCCGCACAATACGCGGGTGTGCGTTGAGCATCCAATTGGGAAGATCCATATCCGCGTGCACCAACACCGACAGCCGAATATGACTGCGGTTGAATTTTCGCCGGAACCCTTCAACATCGAAATTCGCGACCGCTTGCACCGTAAAAGCGTAAGGGGACAGATCCTGTGGCAGCAGACCCACTCGCCTTTGCTCCGCTTCGATGATCTCATCGAAACAATCAATTTCAATATCCGCCGCGCGCAATAGCTCGCGAAGTGTCTCCGCAAGCCGTTTGACGTCCTCCGGGAGCCTTTCGTCCCCCCAAATGTTCCGCAGTTTGTCAATGAGCTGGCCTATTGACATAGTTTGTCGGTCCCGTTTCGATACCCCAGCGGCATTTGCGAGGAGGTCTGCTTCCGCAATTGCCACCTCGGCATGTTCCAGCATAGCCTTTACTTGGTACGCAATTCGTTCCAAGGGCCAACTGATGGTATTGGTCTTGTATATGAGATCGTGGGTCGCGCGGCTCCAGGCATCTTGAAGAATCGTCTTTATCTGTACCTCGAACAGAAGTCCATCGAGATCTGCGCGCCATCCACTCATCGGCATCCGCCTCGTTACATATAGCCGCAAGTCATCAAATGCAAAGCTCGACGACGCCTTGTTTGTTAAGTCATCGGTACGCGGCCTTCTGTAGGACAGGTCGAAATGGTCAAGAACGAGTCTCTCCGCTTCCACGATCTCCACCGCATTGACCACAACGATAGTGCACGCGAAGAAATCCTCCAGCCTCTTGGGGTCGGGTACTCTACCGGACTCCACCTTGAGGGCGAAGCTCTCCAAGCTCTTCACGCGGGAATAGAAGAACCATTTCCTTGACTCCACCTTAGCCTTAAGTAAGCCTTCGACCTCCTCCGCCAAAAATTCATAGTCAGGAGAACACGCGTCGTGGACGTCGCGCAAAGCCTTAACGATCTTCACGGGCCGGATCCCCTTGCCCATGAATCGCAGTACATAGTCCTTCGTAGCGTCTATCCCGCGGCCTCTGGTCCGTGCTCGCACCCCGCACGTTGCGGGCGTAAGATAGGATGGCTTGCCGCCCAAATAGTTCGGCGGCCTGTTCACCCTCGATTACCTGCTCTGCTTCTTCCGGAGGGGAAACAAGCAGCTGCGACACGACATCAAGGAACCCCTTATAGCGAGCCGCAAATTTGTCGTTGCCCGGATACCGTTCCTGTTCAAGGCAGATGTATGCCCATAGCGTGTAAAAGTGGCTCTGAACCTTCAAATAATCAATCAAGTCGGGCTGCAATCGCAATAACTCGGCGATCTTTCCTTTCGCCGATTCTACCCTATTGACAAAGTCATCCTCGACCAGCATTGGTGCCTCATCAATATCCTCGTAGTTAGCGAACAGAGCGTCAAGCGCATTTTGATCAAATCCTCGCATTTGGCCTTCAAGAATAATGGCAAACAGTTCAGACATGAACTGAACATCGGCCATCCGCTTGATCCTAGCGGGGGTCACCACTCCAAACTTTCTCCATTCCGCCTTCTCTGCCTCTGTCTCAACGAAGTTGATGAACCATCCATCGTACTTCGCATGTCGCATCTCCTGGGGTGTCAATTTGCGCGAATTGCGATTGATCCGATCGAAAATGTTTCTAATCGGGGCGTCACTGACGTCATTAAGCATTTCTACGATGAGTACATAGTTCCAAAGCCGGTCCTTTGAGGGTCTATCCAAGTCGCGCCATCGTTTGGATTGTAGGTTAACATCACCAAAGTCATCAGGAATGCGGACCCGATTGTCGGTAAACTCAATGATGGTCTGCAGCCGTTGTTTCCCATCCACTACGTGGAATGTGGAGCGACCATTCGCGTCGATAGTCTTATGGAGAAAGATCGGGGGGGCTGGATAATTATTGAGTATTGTGTCGATAAAGAAGCGTTTATCGCGTGGCGACCAAACGCTGCGCCGTTGGTAGGGTGGATCCAGATTTAGCTGGTCCTTCTCCTTCAAGTCCAGAAACCAACTTACGTCTTGAGTTGTCAGGTGGCGACTCATTTGCAATTACCTTTCACAACGCCGAGGAGACGCCTCGATATTCACAGACGTCCGCGTCCATCAACCGGGCCGCGCGACCGTACTGGCGACCAGTTCGTCCACTTGCGCAATCGCACCGTCAAGATGCTTCACGCGCCGACCGAGGGCGATAATCACATCACGGGCCGGTAAAGGCATGGTCCGTAACTCCGATGCGCTTACTTGGGTGTTACCATTTATTGCTCGGAACCATGTGTCAAGCAGACGACTATTGTACAGGGCTGCTAAGCCCAACGCTTCGTCCTCCGAGAGCGTACCGCCCGGGCAATGGATGTAGTTGAGATGGTTTTCCAAACCGAGTTCTGGGATGGCGAATTCGGCGGCAGTCCAGGGGGCGGCAATCAGCCTGCGTGGCTCCTCCTTGGAACTGAAACGGCGAACTAGCACGTAGTTTTTATTCGGAACGAGCGAAGGCTCAGCGCCCCTGCGTACAATGTACTCGGGTTTGTGCCTTTCTAGCGGCCAAGTGGCCCGCATTGCACGTACGTGATTCATCCACAAGAGGGGTACGTGGGTCGCGGGAACCTCACCTTCCCGAGCGATCAGGTCCGTAGCGCGAAACGGCACCACCGGTCCGGTTGAGATGTTCAAACCCAATTCGGCCAAGCTGCTTGGCCATGAGTCCACCAACGACAAAGCTTCATTGTCGCCGTCACAGACAGGCATTCGTAGGTTCTTGTCGATGGAAGCGGAATCGAGCGCCGTCCTGGCAGCAACTTCGTGAACGTCCGGTTGCTTGATGTCGACGACCCCCCAACTCGACGAAATCGTCACGCGGGCGGCCGGATCTTCGTACCAATTGTCCTGGCGGACGCCAGTGATAATCACGTTTTCGTGAAGCACAGCGTCCCGACGAAACACTTCTCGCCGGGAACGAAATACATGAATCCTGCTTGGCTGAATCATGTTGAAAAACGAGGCCCGGAATCGGCGGAAGTAGTGACCAGACGCGAAACTGCGTGGCGTAAGAAAGATGAAATCTCCGCCTTTTCGCAGCAAGGATGCGCCAACCGCCATAAAGAGTGCGTAAATGTTAGGCTGGCCATGAACCACAGCGGCGACGGCGACGGCGCGTGTATCCCCTTTCCCTATCTTGAAGTAGGGCGGGTTGGCGATGATGAGATCGAAACCCTTGACTTCCTGTCGCGGAAGGAAGAACCCATGCGGAGGCAGGGCTTGGGCATTCGCCAGTATGAAGTCAGTAGCTTCTAGGTGGACACCAACCCGCACGTGAAAGCGTTCCAGGCACCAAGTCGCCAGATAGTCGAGCGTTGCTTGGAGGGGCGCAATGAGGTCAGGGTCGACCTCATATGCGACTAGGTCAATCTCGTCCGGTGGCGATGGGCGGGACATCAGCGCCTCCACGGCCGCGCAACAGAGAACCCCCGCACCTGCGGCGGGGTCAAGAATCCGTAACATCCGCCCTTCCGCAGCAATCTGCTGACCCATGAAATCCGCCACCAGGATCGGCGTTAGAAACAGTCCCTGGTCCTTCCGCTGCCGATCCGATTTAAGTGCAACGTACCATTCTCCAACGCGATCTGCGTAGGCGACGGGACGCTCCCCGTGGCGGGGAAACGGTACTTCTTCGCACCTGAGTCGGCACTCTGTCACCGAGGGTGCGTCCAAACGGCTGTTCAAGTACTGCATGCTCAATCAGAGGCCTCCTTCCTACCACGCGGCGGATGGTCTATCGGAACACCGTGGCGACGTCACATCCACCTTGGAGGTAATCCGTCAACCGCCATGTTCACTCGCGTTCACGGCGAGATTCGGCAATGTCGGCTAGATCTCTTCCATGATCTCGTCCTCGGTGCGGCCAATGTCGTCAGCGGCTTGCTCCGCCGCCGAGAAACGAGCGGCGACGCTTGCTCGGTCGACGACCTCCATGGGACGCAGCAAAATCCCGTTGCCCATGACCGTGGCCTCCATGACATCGCCCTCTCGGAGATTCATCCCCCTGCGGAGCTTGGCGGGTATAGTGACCTGGAACTTCGGCTTAACGGTGACCAACGACATAGCATCCCTCATTTGGAAAGTTGGAATTTCTTTATTTCTACTATGCAGTGCTTGAACAGGCAAACTCAGACCGGCTACCCTCTCTCAATCCTCCGCCGGCCCCTCCGGCGTAAGCTCCCGCACCCGGCGGCTGGCGGCCGCGGTGAACGCCACCACGGCCAGCATGGCGGCGCCGTTGAGGATGACGGCGGAGGGGGCGCCGGCGAGCCGGCCCAAGAACGACGACAGGTGGTCCCGCGAAAGGCCGGCCACGGCGCCCATCTGGAGTTGTCCCAGGGGCAGCACGACGCTGTAGTTCATGCCCCAGATGGCCATGACCCGGCCGCGGTACTCGTCGGGGACGCGGGTCTGCACCGAGGTCTGGGTGCTTATCATGAAGATGGAGAGGCCGACTCCAGCCATCAACAGCACGCCCAATGCCAGCGGATACACGCCGGAGAACCCGAACAGCGTGAGGAAGAAGGCGTGGATTCCCCCGCCCAGGAGAACCAGCCAACCGCGCCTGGGGAAGTAGCCCAGGTTGGCGCCGATCAGGGCTCCGACCAAGGCGCCGATGCCGCTGGCCACGTACAGGTTGCCCAGGGTCGTGCCGTCGCCATGGAACACCACGTCGGCGAAGACCGGCAGAAGGGCGGTGTGGGACGCCAGGAAGAAGATGTCCAGGTAGTTCAAGCCGATGAGCGAGCGGAAGAGATTGCGGGTCAAGACGAACGAGAGACCACCCAGAAGCGTGCGGATGAAACTGCCTCCCCGGGTGCGCTCGATGACCGGCACCTGGACCGGAAGGAGCAACAGGCCGTAGGCCAGGTAGGTCGCGGCGGCTACGTAGTAGGCGGCCCCCGCCCCGACCAGGGGCGCGCCGGTGTACCACCCGACGTAGTCGATGATGAACCCGGCCAGGGCGGGCCCGAAGATGCGGGTGCCGGGCCAGATCATGGAGTTGAGGCTTACCGCGTTCATCAGGTGCGAACGCTCCAGGAGGTGCGGGAAGAGGGCTTGACGGGCGGGATGGTCGAACGCCTGTATGCCGCCGTGGATGGCGACCACCACGAACAGGTGCCAGACGCGCACCAACTCCGTGGCAACCAGCGTGGCCAGCGCGAACATCAGCAGCGCGGTGACGAACTGGAGCAGGATGAGGAAGCGCCGGAGCTCCAACTTGTCGGCGGCGGCGCCGCCGAAGAGCGTCAGCGCTATCGCCGGCGCGGCGGCGACCAGCCCCAACGCCCCCAGAACGTACTCGGACCGGGTCAGCTCCCACGCGAGCCAGCCGTGCGCCAGGATCAGTATCTGGTGGCCGGCCACGGCGGTGGCGTGGCCGAGCCAGTACAAGCGGAAGGCGCGGTAGCGAAGGACGCGGAAGACGTGCAGCTTGTCGCCGATGCTGGTCAGGGTTTGCTTCCTCGGGGTGGCGGTCATGCCCCGCCTCGCCTGGGTTCCCGCCCCCGATCGGGGTCAAGCGCAAGCTTTCGCGGGAATGGCGTGTTCAGGGCTTCGTCGATGTTCGTGCCCATGGCGCCCCTCGGGCTCAGGCAGCCCCTGGGCGTTCCTGTCAAAAAAGAAGGCCCCTCACGTTCATGGGGGCCCTCTGCTGCTTCGCGTTTCCGGTCCCGCTTACAGCTTGACCAGGTCCGCGTAGCTGGCCTGGGAGTCGGGCTTGAGGCCGTAGCCGGCCATCCAGTTGCGCGCCCGGTTGAACTCTTCCTCGGTGTAGTCCTCGGGGTAAACGTAATCCAGCCGGTTGAGGTTCAGGTCCTCGAACTTGAAATCGCCGACAAGGTCTTCGGGGATGTCGCGCAGCAGCAGCCTGGCGTGCTTCTCGAGATCCGAGTTGATCTCATCCACGCAGCGCCGCAGCGCGCGGAAGATGGCTTCACGGGTGTCTTCGGCGTCGTCGCTGTTGACGAACAGGAGGCCCCAGTACTTGGACTCGGCCAGCACACGGCAGCCGCGTTTCTCGGCCAGGCTGATGAAGGGCTCCATGAGCGTCGCGGCCTCCACCTCGCCGTCCAGCAGCAGGCGGGTACGGATGCCCGGTCCGCCGTCGTGCCGCAACTTCACCCTGTCCTTGTCGCAGTGGCCCTCCAGCATCTTGTAGGTCATGTAGTGGGAGCCCGTCTGGTCCTGGATGGAGATGGGCACGTCCGCGAGGTCGTCGAGCCGGTGATAGGGGGAGTCGCCCCGCACGATGATCGCCATGGTGGCGACGCTCTCGCGGCGTCCGAGGATCCAGCCGTCGCGCTCGCCGTCGGCCGCGCGCTTGATGACGCCCCACTCGCACTTGTTGTAGCCCTCCAGGTCGCCGCACTCGTAGTCCGAAGCGATGGGGCGCTCGAACACGTCCGCGGGCTGGAGCTGTGAGTCCGGCGTCACGACTTCCGCGTCGATGCCCTCCGCCGCCATGAAACCCTTCTCCACGCCCACGTCCCAGGGCAGCGTCCACACCGTTCCTTCACTGGTAACCCTGATCTTGCGACTCATGATGACCTTACCTCCTCCATAACCTGACTGGACGTGGCCGAACCGAAACCACGATCTGAAACTAACACACCCAATTCGTCGATGTAACCGACCTCCGCCGAGCTACAGGCAAAGGGCTTCAAGGTATCATTGATACCCCTGAAGATCCTCGTCGAGGGACCACACCGAAACAGCAAGGCCCGGGAACTGGTCGCGAAACCGTTCCCATGATTTGATGATCGAGTGATCGCCTATACCGAGGCCGCGCATCGCCGAATCAGGGAAGTCATCCAACCACGCGACCAAGTCCTTGGTGTCAGGAAGCGGTACTAGTACCCAAGGATTGGCATTCTCAACGGCCTCCCTCACCGTATCCGCGAACCTCAGAGCACATCGGCGCTTCTGGTTTCCATCGCCATTCTGAGCGATGTGGTTGCCGGTCTCGAGCACCGTGGCAATCGGAAGAAACAGATGATCGCCCCTGCGGATGTAGTCTTCCAATTGTTCCTTGACTTCAACCCGTTGGTCGCTCATGTGCGGCACACCGAGTATGTTCAGGAGAATCGACGTGTCGACAAGGACTATGTTCGCCATCCTTGCGCCTTCACACGTCGCCTAGATGCTCTTCAACCCAATCTAGAGCCCGCTGCTTCTGTTCGTCGGCAGACGGCCGATGTTTCACGAAACCGTCGAGCGCACGAGTGGTCAGCAGCCGGCCCAGCGGACCCTGTATCACCAGCTTGGGATAGTCCGGGATGTCTTCCAGCCGGATCAGTCGACTCGATCCGGAATTCTCGTCCCTGTAACAGAACACAACCTGAGGGATGGCAGACTTGGGGAGCGCGTCCAACAACGCGGGATTGTGGGTCGAGATCAGTACCTGCAACCGCCGGTCTTTCGCGACTTGGGCAATGCGTTCAAGGAGTACCTCGACACGGCTCGGGTGAACGCCGTTGTCGATCTCTTCCACGACCACCATGCCATGCTCCGGCGCTGACATTACGGCACCCGCCACCGCAAGTATCCGCAGGGTGCCGTCCGACAACTGCGAAGCGTCGTATTGCGTCGCACGGCCGCCGAAGGTCTCCTTCAGCGCCACCATCACCTCGTTGCGAGGTGTTTCGATGAAGTCAATGTCGTCAATGTCCTGCTCCGGCAAGTCCCGAACAAAATCGAGCACCCGGGCCTTCATTTCGGTCGTGCGGGTGAGATTGTACAGCACGCCCGAGAGATTGTTTCCGTCCTCTGACAGTGAGTCTTCGTTGAAGAAACTATAGCCGCGCATCTCCTTGGGCCGCGGGTCCAGAAACGTGATGTTCTTGAGCAGCCTCTGGTAGCTGCGGGTGAATTCGGAGACTCTCGTCTGGGCTTTTTTGTGGGCGGCCGGAAAATGCGCCGGACTCTGGAGTTGGGCGAGTATCGACATCTGATCGGTACAACGGACTCGCGGCTTTTTTCCTCCACGTGCGAAGTTGTCATAGGCGACCTCGATGTCGCTCGTGACGCCGCTGGCCGGAGCCACTACCGCAAGGAGTGGGACTTTGTGATCGCCTGCAATTCGCTCGTCCTGAATATGGAGTCTGTCTCCATCGCGCAGTTCCAACGTGACCCCGTAGCGATCGTACTCCTGGAAATCAGTGTGGCAATCGAACGAAAAAGACCGTCTGCCGCCGAATCCAAGGCCCGATAGATTGCCCCGGAGGCTGCTGCCATCCTGACCGGGACGTATCGTATCGAGCCGGGCGCCACCGGCGATGGCGGAGAGTAGCCGGAGTCCTTCTATCAGGTTGCTCTTTCCGGAGGCATTGGCGCCTATGAGCACCGTCAGGGGCGATGCACGCCCGAACGCGAGGACCGCTTGGTCGTCGTAGCTCTTGAAGTGGCTGATACCGAACCGAGTCAACATGCCTGTTTCCTTTCAACCCACCGCCGGGATGGTCGGACAGGGCCGCCAGTTTCGCCGCCAATGCGTCGTCGTCTGCACATGACCGGCGCGCACGCTCTTGCATACACTCTTGGCGAAGTCCCTCACGGCGAACCCTTCCTCCACCCGCAACACCACCCCTTCGCGCTCGCCACCCAACGCCGACGGCTCGGCATGGGCCGCCACGATGAACCTCCGGATCGCGTCAACGGACGGAAAGCGCCCCCGGAAGAGAACAGGGACTACAGGAATGGCCCGGTGCCGGGCATACCGCTCGAGATCTGTGAAGGCCGCGAACTCATCGCCTTCGTTCCGAAGCGCAAAGGCATAAAATGTTCTGTCTTCGGCAACCGGTCCATACTCGATGCTATGCACTGCATAGATGTCCTCTCCACCCAGCTTCTCGGTGATGACGACCTCGCGATCCACGAAACAGCTTGGCTCCACGGCAGGAGCGTCTTCACCGGGTGTAGGTGAGTAGGGCCAATATGGCGTATTCGGGTACTTCTTCGTCATGGTGCAGGGGATGGCGCGTCCATATACCGCAACGCCGATTGCGGTTGCTCGGCACCGGGTACTTTACCACGCCGCCACGGCGGATGCCTACGAGCATTTTCTCCCACCGGACGCACCGTACCTCACGACACTCGGACGGAAAGCCGTATGGCCTCGCCAGTTTGATCCCGTCTCGAACCTCTGTGATAGTTGAGCATCCCGATGCCTTGGAAACCCTGGTCAAGGAGGAAAGAACCTGTGCATACCTGTGCCATCGACATTCACCACCACTACATGCCGCCGGGCCTGATAGAGGAGTTGAAGGCCCACGGCGACGCCGTGGGCACGGAGGTGGGCCGGACCCCGGAGGGGCTCAACACCGTCACCATCGGCGGCGGGCCGAGCTTCGTGGTGCCGCCGCCGCTCATGGACGTGGAGAAGCGGCTGGAGAACATGGACAAGGGCAAGATCGCCCTGGCCACCCTGGAGCCCCATACCGCATGCCTGGGCTACCGGCTCAATCCGGAACAGGGAGAAGCCTGGTGCAACCTCTACAACGAAGGGCTGATGGAGTTGAGGACACGCCATCGGGACCGCTTCACCGCGCTGGCGGCGGTGCCGCTGCAGGACCCCAAGCGCGCCGCCAGGGTGCTGGAACGCGGCATCCTGGAACACAAGCTGGCCGGGGCCTACATCGGCACCAACGTCAACGGCGAGTACTACCGGAGCCGCGAGTTCGACGCCTTCTGGGGCAAGGCGCAGGAGCTGGACGCGCTCATCGTGATGCACCCCGAGGACATCGCCGGGCTGGAGCGCATGGGCACCTACGGGTTGTTCCTCATCTGCGGCAACCCCGCGGACACCGCCCTGTCGCTGGGGTTCATGACCTACAGCGGCGTGTTCGACCGCTTTCCGGATCTGAAGCTGTGCACCCTGCACGGCGGCGGTTTCTTCCCCTACCACCTGGGGCGTTTCGACCAGGGCTTCGGGGTGCGGCCGGGAGCGGCGGACGCCGAGGCCGAGAACAAGCCAAGCGCGTACCTGAAGAACCTGTACTCCGACGCGTTGGTGTACCGCGTGGACACGCTGGAGTACCTCAAGAGCCTGCTGGGGTGGGAACACCTGATGGTGGGGACGGACTACCCCTATCCGCTGGGCGACTGGAACGCGGTGGAGAAGGTGGAGGCGCTGGACTGCCCGGACGAGCACAAACTGGCGATTCTGGAGGGGAACGCGCGGAGGCTGCTGAAGTTGTAGAGGCAGGGGGTTTGCGCCACCCTCCGTCATTCTCGCGAAACAGGCTGTGTCAAACGCCATCCGAGCGAGGCAATGACCTTCGAAATCGTCACTCCCGCGAAAGCGGGAATCCAGGGGTGGAGAGGGGCTGAACGGGCGTATTCCCCGCCTCGCCCCGCCTGGATTCCCGCTTTCGCGGGAATGACGGAGGGTGGACGGGAATGCGTCGGGTGGGTCTGTGGATGGCCGGCCCTATCCCGTCGGCCAGAGGCCGAAGGGCGCCTCGGGCCAGACGATGTGGAGGGCGAAGTCGTAGAAGCCGACGATCAGCGCCAGGAACGCGAGGGCGATGCCCGCGGAGCCCAGCCAGCCGGCCTTGCCGTAGTACACAAGATAGAGGAAGAGCATGCCCGGCAGGGCCACGTGCACGCCGATGAGCCAGATGGCCACGTACATGATCGCGGTGAAGCCGAAGATGCGCACGAACCGCTGGCCTTCGGTCTTGGGGTCGTCCCCCAGGATGAAGCCCGTGTCCATGATGTCGCCTTCCTCGATGCGCTTCTCCGGGGTGCCCCTCAGCAGCGTCCACGCCCGGATGAGCCAGAACGGCGTCCCCACCAGCACCGCGAGCCTCGGCATCAGGTCGGCGCCTTCCGGGTAACCGAACGAATCGATGAACATGTAGAGGAAGAACGCGCCCACCGCGAGCAGGAGCACGGCCTCTCCGGCGACCTCCAGGGTGAAGCGGCGCCTGGGCGGGCCGTGCCCGTCCCTGTCCCTGTCGCCGGGCGCGGGTGGTTCCGCCACGGCGTCCCGTACCGCCGCATCGTCCGGACCCTCCCCGGCTACGGCCGCGTCGGCGCCCGCGACCGTGACGCCTCCCTGCCCCGGCGTGCCCTCCGCCGTCGCCTGCTCCGCCGCCGTCTGCCCGGACTCCTCCCCCTCGGTCATGGCCATCATGGCCTGCCGCGCGCCGCGTTGCGCCCGCAGGCTGAACAGGGTCACCGCCACCATGAACGCCAGGATGACCAGGAACTGCGGCCGCAGGAGCATGCCCCAGCCGTAGTTGCTCACCGAGATCCACAGGAAGCGCTCCAGGATGTCCGCCAGCGCCACGGCGATGAGGATCGGCGGCCGCGGCCAGCCGTAGCGCTTCATGAAGACGCCCAGCAGGCCGAAGGCCAGCACCGCTCCCAGATCGCCCAGGGACCCGCTCGCCGCCAGCGCCGCCAGCGAAACGATCCCCACCACGATGGGCGCCAGGATGTTGGGCGGGATCACCGCGATGCGGCACAGGGTCGGGGCGAACGCCAGCATGATGGGCACCACCACGAGATTGGCGAAGGCGATGGTGTAGACCATGCTCACGGTGAGGTCGAGGTGGCGCGTGAGCATGAGCGGGCCGGGAGTGATGCCGGTGAGGATGAGGATGGCGAGGACGATGGCCATGCCGCCGCTGCCGGGAATGCCGAAGACCACCGTGGGGATGAGCACCCCGCCGTCCACCGAGTTGTTGGCGGCGTCGGAAGCGATCACCCCGCGGACGTCGCCCTTGCCGAAGGTCTCGGTGGCGCCGGGCTCGGTCTGGCGCGCCTGGGCGTAGGCGATCCAGTGGGCGGCGCTGCCGCCGACCCCGGGCATGATGCCCACGAACACGCCGATGAGCGACGAGCGCGCCATCAGCCACTTGTGGTTCCAGGCCTGCCACATGCCGCGCCACACGTCGGCCTTGGCCTCCCGCAGGAGCGTATCCAGCCGCGCCCGGGCGATGGTGGTGTCCCCCACCACCAGTGCGATGGCCTCCGGCAGGGCGAACAGGCCCACCACCACCGGTACGAGCCCGAAGCCGTCCCACAGGTAGAAGTCGAACCCCATGGCGGCGCGCACGTTGCCGCCCAGGTCCGCGTAGCCCACCATGGCGATGGCGATGCCGAAGGCCGCGGTGAGGATGCCCTTGACGAAGGCCCCGGCGCTCACCACCGCCACGGCCAGCACCCCCATGAGCGTCAACAGGAAGAACTCCGCCGAGCCGAACCACTCCAGGAGCTGCCGGCTCACCGGCAGCGCCAGCAAGAGCGCGACGGCGCCGATGACTCCGCCCACGATGGTGGTGGTGTAGCTCGCGCCCAGGGCAACGCCGGCCAGGCCCTGCTGGGCCATGGGATAGCCGTCCAGCACGGTCGCCTGGGCCGAGCGGGCGCCGGGAACGCCGAAAAGGATGGCGGGGATGGGCTCGGTGATGTCGCTGGCCGCCATGTGGAACACCACGATGGTGATGGCGATCCACGGGTCCAGGTGGACCGCGAGGCTCAGGACCACCACGGACACCGGCAGGCCGCCTCCCGGCATGAGCCCGGAGAACAGCGCCACCGGCAGCACCAGGAGCATCGCCAGGAGCGGCCCCGGCGAAAACAGGTGAAAGAAAGCGTCAACGGAAGCTTCGAGCATGAAGGCTCCCGGCGAAGGCCGAGGGTTCCGGTATCCTTTTCCGGAACCCTGCCCGCCTACGCCGCGGTGGCCCCGGGCAGGGGCGACCGCGGGTCGCCCCTACGACGGTGGGACCATGTACGGGCGACCGCGGGCATCCCTGTGACGGTGGGACCATGTAGGGGCGACCACGGGCATCCCTACGACGGTGGGACCATGTACGGGCGACCGCGGGCATCCCTGCGACGGTGGGACCATGTAGGGGCGACCCGCGGTCGCCCCTGCCGTCAATGCGACGCGATGACCCGGAAACGTCTAGCGCTTCTCGCCCATCAGCTTCTGAAAGAACAGCGCGCCGTCCGCGGGCAGGTCCTTGATGGTGGCGAGCTGTTTCTCGTAGTGCTCCGGAGAACCGTAGCCCACGTCGTAGCCGGCGACGGTGGCGATCTTCACGAACTCCGGGTCCTCGATGGTGGCCTTGAACGCCTTGCGCCAGGTATCCACGATGGGCTGCGGTGTCCTGGGCGGAAGCATGAAGGCCCTCAGGGACTGGTGAATGTTCACGGCCGTGTTGAACGCCAACTTCTGGGACTCGCTGATCTTGAGACCGGGCAGCTTGAGGATGTTGCGCGGCACCTCGGATTCCAGCCGCTTCAGCCATCCTTCGCTGGGCGGCGCGTTCCACCAGAAGATCGGCAACAGCCGCTTCTTCTCGACCAGCTCCGGGTACATGCGCGGCAGGCGGCGCTCCAGGCAGGTCACCACCTCGGTCTCGCCTCGGGCGAAGGCGGCCAGCTCCTCGGCGGTGGACTTGTAGCCGTAGATGAGCTTCATGGGACCGCCCACGAGCTGTACGAACTCGGCGCCCATGGGGACGCGGCCGATGCCGGGCCGCTGGGACGCCATCCGCAACGGCCGTCCCATCTTGAGCATGTCCTCCCAGGATTTGACCACGTTGCGGTCGGCGCAGATGGTGTAGCTGTCGTCCACCAGCGTGGGCGCGCCCAGGATGATGAGTTCCTTGACGTCGAAGCCCGGCACGTCCACCCCTGCCAGCTCCTTCATGACCAGGCTGGTGAAATGCGGACCCACCGTGAGGCCGTCCGGCTTCTGGCGGTTGATGTACTGGGTTCCCTTGAGGCCGGCGCCGCCGGGAACGTTGCGTACGATGAACCGGGGACTGCCCGGCAAGTGCTTGGGGGCCACCTTGGCGAACAGCCGGGCGATGATGTCGTAGCCGCCGCCGGCCCCGGTGCCGACGATGAGGTTGATGGTCTTGCCCTTGAAGTTCACGTCCTGCGCGGCAACGTTGCCCGCGACGAACAGGACCAGGAGGACAAACAGGACCGCGACGGCAAAGCGCATGTGTCTCATGGCGGATTCCTTTCTCCGTATCTCCCACGGATCGTGACCTGTCGCTTGAGCTATGGCCACTAACAACCCATACTAACTGGCTTTCTTCCGTTGCTGAACGCGGGTGGACGCGAGCCCACCCCCCGAAACTCCTTACGTACTCGGATAGAGTGCGTCGACCATCCGGCGCTTGTGATAGTCCGGCGTGCCGAGATACTGGTACAGCGTGTGCGCAAGGACGCTGTGCACCATCAGCGGGTGCAGGTAGTCCGTCCCCGGTCCGGCGTGGACCATGTGCGAATAGCTGCACGCCTGGTGGTAACCCTCGCTGGCGGCGGCCTTGGACTCATGAATGCCGGCTTCCGCGGGCATTCCCTCGTCGAGCTCCCACAGGGTCTCGTAGGTGGCCATCCGCGCCCGGTCCATGTGGATCGAAAGCTCCACGCAGTGGTCCTGGACCCGCTGGAAACGGCCGATGAGCTGGCCGAAGGCGCGGCGCTCGTTGGTGTACCGGACCGTGAACTCGTAGATCTCCTGGCACGCCCCCACCTTGTAGGCGCACAGGATCGGAATGGCCTTCTCCGCGGCCTTGTCCAGCAGCTCCCACCCGGCGCCGGCGGCGCCGATGAGGTTGCCGGCCGGAACCTGGACGCCGTCGAAGGAAACCTCGCTCACCGACACCATGAACCCGTTGTGGGGGGTCACCGTCACGCCCGGGGCGTTCCGGTCCACCAGCACGACCGACACGGCACCGTCGCCGCCACGGACCGCGCACAGGAGAGCCGTGGCGCCGTCGGCGTCGTAGACGTGGCGCTTGGTGCCCTGCAGGGTCAGGGTCTCGCCGGACTGCGAGCACGTGGTGGCCACCGTCTCCGGCCCCCAGTGGGCGCCGTGGTCGCCAATGGCCGGGATGACGACGGCGTCGCCGCCGCAGATGGCCGGCAGCAGCTCCTGCTTCTGCGCGTCGGAGCCGCCGTCGAGGACGATCCGGGCCGCCAGCACGCCGGACGAGAACACCGGTCCCGGCACCGGCGCCCGCCCGAGTTCCTCGAACACCACGCCGCAGTCGAGGTAGGACAGACCGGCGCCGCCGTACTGCTCGGGCACGAGCATGCCGAGCCAGCCCAGCCCGGCGATCTTGGCGTAGAGGTCGGGCAGGAAGGTCTCTTTCTTGAGGAACTGCTGGGTCAGCATGGTGGTGGGCGCTTCCGCCTGCACAAAGTCCGCGGCCACCTTCTTGAACATTTCCTGGTCTTCGTTGAGTCTCAAATCCATGATTCCACCAAAGTCCGATTCTTGCCTGAATTCAGCCAGTTAAGGTGTGGAGTTGATCCGGTTTCCAAACTAGGACCGCGTCCCTACACCGTATCCGGCGCCTTCTCCCTGGTCTGGCGGCCGATGCCGGCGCGCCGCGCGAAGATAAGCCGGTCGGTGTCGAGAGTGCCGCCGCCGTGAAGCTGGCCCGGACCGCTGCGAATGACGTACTCGAAGTCCAGCACCTCGTGCACGCCGTGGTCCGGGATCAGCGCGTCGGCGCCCATGATCTTCTGCAGCCGCTCGCCGTTCCTGAGCCGCACCATGCGCTGGTAGTAACGGAACTGGGCGCCGCCGTAGGCGTGCGGCTCCTTGACGAAACGGTGCCAGAAGATGCGCCGGTTCATGCGGTTGACCGTGTTGATCTCCAGGATCATGTCGCCGATGATATCGCGCACGTGCGGGTCTTCGATGAGCGGCCGGCCGCCCACCTCGTGGTTGCGGCAGTACTCCACCACCCGGTCCACCACCGGGTCGGTGCCCACCCGGCCGTCGCCGCCATGCTCCAGCTCCAGGTGCGTGTGCGCCACCTTCCAGCCGTTGTTCTCGCCGCCGATGAGATACTTGGCGGGCACCCGCACGCCGTCGAAGAACACCGCGTTCTTGATGCCCATCATCAGGTGCATGTGCTGGATGGTGATGCCCGGCAGGTTGGCGGGGATGTGCAGCCAGCTCAGGTTCTCGTGGCGCTTGCCGTCGGGGTCGGTGCACACCAGCGTCCACAGCACGTCCGGCGGCAGGTGGTGTCCCACCATGACCTTCTGGCCGGTGACGATGTAGTCGTCGCCGTCGCGGATGGCCCGGGTCTGGCAGTTGGCCACGTCGCTGCCGCTCTGGGGCTCCGTCAGCACCTGCCATACCACGATCTCACCCCGGGTGATGGGCGGCAGGAATTCCCGCTTCTGCTCCTCGGTCCCCCAGTGGAGCGCCACCGGCGCCACGATGCGGGCCAGGGTGTAGAAAATGTGGGTGAGGTTCAGGCCGTAGCGGGCCAGCTCGGTCTCCAGCACGAACTGGTGGTCCACGGTGAGGCCGGCGCCGCCGTACTCCACCGGGAACATCGGGAACAGCCAGCCCTTCTTGCCCAGCTTCTCCCCCAGCCCGCGACGGAAACCATACTCCTCTTCGTCTTCCCGGGTGGACCAGGAGGCCGACCAGCGCAGGTGCTCCGAGCCCTTCATGTTCTCTTCCATCCAGGCCCGGACTTCCTTCCGGAACTCGGTCATCTCCGGTGAGTCTTGCTGCAGGTTGAAATCCATGGACGCTCCTTCGTCGTTAATCAACTAGTGCTTCAACCCCGATGTCCTCTCCATCATCCCCGCGAAACAGCCTGTGAAAAACACATGAGGCAAGGACCCTCGAATCGTCATTCCCGCGAAAGCGGGAATCCAGGGGT
>CAZFIU010000021.1:0-24404 GCA_964519455.1 uncultured Syntrophobacterales bacterium | reverse complement strand
TAACTACCAGGAATCATTGAACAAGAGTCTATTTTCATATCAATGACGATTCGTGACGTCTCTGCGTGGCGAGTTTAGTCACAGCCTGTTTCGCGGGAATCACGGTGAGAGCGGGACGCATCCTCATGCCGCCCGAACCGGCTTGGTCACCGCCAGGGTGTTCCGCCCCGTCCACATGGGCAGCAGCACGCAGTGGCGGTGCTTGCCGCCGGTGACGATCACCATGATGTCGTCGGGCCGCGTCGCCAGGTGCACGATCCCGTCCGGGGTGACGTTGGGGGACTCCCGCAGGAGCTCTTCGTCGTTCTTGGTCCCCTTGCGCCGGTCCGGGATGCTGGCGAAGGTGATGGTGGAATGTTCCCACAGGTATTCGCGCACGTCCGCGCGCGTGATGCCGTCCCGCGCCAGGATCTCGGCGTCCTCGCTGCACAGGGCCACCAGCGGCGTGCCGCCGCCGAAGCTGCCCACGTCCAGGTGGCTGCCGCCGTGGTGCATGGCGATGACCTCGGCCAGCGACGACAGTGCCTCCTGTCCGGTGCTGCCGGCGGTGTGCATGGGAATGAAGCCGTTGATGCCGCACACCGTCAACGTGCTCTGCTCCGCCTTGTAGCCCCGGCTCACATGGTAGGGCTCCCAGGGGCTCTTCTCCTCGTTCTCGCCGAAGCAGAAGGTGTACTTGCCCGGCCAGCCGAAGGTGGCGCGGTCCGTATCGCCGGGGTAACCGCCGCCGATGGTGATGAGGACCAGGCGGATGGCGCGGCCGATGGTGGCGTTGGCGCGGTGCCCGGGGCCGAAGGCGCCCGCGTCGCAGTTGATGCCCAGCTCGTTCCGCACCGGCCCGTTCACCAGCAGCGCCGGACCCGCGTACCCGGTGGTGGCCTGGACCCCGTAGAGGTTGAAGCGCGGCTCCATGATCCCCTCCACCGCGGCGAGGACCACCGGCAGGTACTCCGGCAGGCACCCCGCCATGACGGCGTTGACGGCGATCTTCTCGACGGTGGCCGGTGCCCACTTGGGCGGAACCTGCCCGAGGACCTCCTGAGGGTCGCGGTGCGTGCCCGCGAGCATGCGCTCCACGCGTTCGCGGGTGGGCGGCACGATGGGCAGGCCGTCGCTGAGCTGGCGGTCCAGGAACCAGTCGTTGGCCGCCTCCAGCGAGTCCTCCACTTCGATGACTTCGGAGACGAGCTTCTGCTGTGAGGGGTCGGTGGCCATGGGTGCAGGGTCCGTGTGGTGTGGGAAGTCTGCCCCGTGCGCTATTTCGCCGCCTGGGCCTCGGCTCCCGCGGCGCCGGTTCGTGCGGGCTCGCCGGCCTCGGCGTCCGTCAGGGTTTCCCGCACCGGGCCGATGGCGATCCGCGCGTCCTCGGCGTGCTCACCCGGCCGCGCGCCGCCGCTCGGGTGGTGCGGGATCTGCACCAGCGGCAGTCGCGGCATGCCGAAGAACACCGCTTCCTTGCGCCCCAGCTCCATGAAGATGGTCTGGCACAGGGTCACCGTGGGGGTGCCGCGCTTCTGGATCTCGATGGCGTCGTGGACACTCCACGACGTGCACGACCCTCAAGCACCCAGGCCGGTGACGACCGCGTCGCACCGGCTCAGCATCTCCTCGATCAGTTCCCCGGGCGCCGCATTCATGTGGCTGGGCTTCTTGCGCAGCAGCACCTCGGCCACCCCCGTCTGTTCCTCGATCAACCGCGCCAGTTCCTCGAACATCGGGCTCGAGTTGGCCTGGCCGTTGTCGATGATCCCCACGACCTTCCCGGCCAGATCGTCCAGACCGGGAACCGGCGGATGGTTCTCCAAGAGAACGTCAGCCCTCGGATCGAGCATCTCAAGCTTTCCCATGAGGCCCTCCATGAAACGGCAGATTAACCTGCGAGACCTTACCGAAGGGGGATTCGGGTTGTCAACGGCTTACTGCGGTGGGGTGATGTATGAGAGTATGAGAGTTTGTGTCGGGCGGAAGGAAAAGCTCACCGAGGAATGGCTGGTCGCGACACCTCGCGAGTCATCGACCTGTCGGACACGAACACCTCGGGCATCCGGTCAAGCGACCTCTTGGCGGACATTTCGGGCATTATCGATCCTTCCGGCCCGGGAATACGGACTTTTGAAAGGATAAGGAAGGAAAACCGAGATTTCTATCCAACTAAGGTCTTATGCTCAGCCCGGGATCCCGTTACAAGAGTTGCGGCAAAAAGGTCCCGCATACGACATCCTTCAGAGATTGCGGATCGGCACCCGCTCGATGTCGTCGGCGGGGGTGAAGCCGAAGACGCGGCCGTAGAAGTGGAGCTCCGCCTCCAGGGCGCGGACGATGGTTTCCGCCTTGCGGAAGCCGTGGCCCTCACCTTCGAAGGCCAGATAGGCGACCGGCAAACCCTTGGCGTCCAACGCGTCTACCATGGCTTCGGCCTGATTGGGCGGCACCACCTTGTCGTCAAGCCCTTGAAAGAAAATGATCGGGCAATCGAATTCATCCAAATGATGGACAGGAGAACGTTCCCTGTAGACGGATTCCGAATCCGGCAGGGGACCGATCAGGCGATCCAGGTAGCGGCTCTCGAACTTGTGGGTATCCCGGGCCAGGGCCATGAGATCGCCGATTCCGTAGAGGCTGGCGCCGGCCCGGAAGGTGTCGCGGAAGGCGAGCGCGGCCAGCGTCGTGTAACCGCCGGCGCTGCCGCCCCGGATGATCAGGCGATCCGGGTCCACCCGGCCCGAGTCGGCGAGGAATCGGGCAGCGTTGACGCAGTCGTCCACATCGACGACGCCCCACCGCCCGTGCAGGCGCTCCCGATAGGCGCGTCCGAAGCCGGTGCTGCCGCCGTAGTTTACGTCCACGACGGCGAAGCCGCGGCTGGTCCAGTACTGGATGGCCGGCGTGAACGCGTCGCTGGTGGCTCCCGTGGGGCCGCCGTGGGAGCGCACGATCAGGGGCGGCAGCTCCCCGGCCGGGGCAGCATAGTGCTGGTTGCGAGGCGGGTAGTAGAACGCGTGGGCCGACAACCCCCCGGCGGTGGGGAACTCGATGGCTTCCGCTTCCGAAACATAGCCCGTATCGACGCTGGTCTCCGTTGCCCGTTTCAGCACCTCTTCGACACCCGTGTCCGGGTCCCACAGGCTGAGCCGGGCGGCCTCCGAACGGGTGGCCCCGGTCAAAACGAGGCGGCCGCCCAGGGATTGAGGCAGCCCGGGATGCGAGAACGGCGTCGGCAGAGTCTCCAGGCGGGCTTCGGTGACGACGGCAAGGCGTCCCGCCCCGCCCTCGATCACGCGGCAGACCAGGCGGCCGTCGGCCAGAAAACCGAAACTCCGCATCCCGAACTGCCACAGGGGCAGGCCGAACTCCGCCTGCCGGGGACACAAGGGTTCCCGCGTGCCGTGGCGCCAGCGGTACAGGTTCCACCAGCCGGTGGAATCGTCGACGAAGTGGAGCGTCCCGTCCGGCGACCACTCCGGTTGGAAAACCGAGACGTCGGCGCCGCCGGCGACCCGGCGCGCATGCGTCAGGGCGCCGTCCGCCGCGATGTCGGCGAGCCACAAGAAGGTGCCGTCCCAAGGCATGTTGGGGTGATCCCAGGAGAGCCAGGCGAGTTGCCGGCCGTCCGGAGAAAGGCGCGGCGCGGCGTAGAAGTCGGCCCCGGACACCACGACGCGGCCCTCGGTACCGTTGCTTTCCGGATCCAGGGCCACCAGGGCGTTCACGGGCTCCCCGTCGTTCCGATGGTCTTCGCGCACGCAGACCGCCCGACGGCCTGCCGTGTCCAGGTCGAAGTCGGCGTAGCGGAGGGGGCCCTCGGGGGTGATGGGACGGGGGCCGGAGCCGTCGTCCAGTCGGTACACGCGTTGATCGGCGAAGTTGGCGAAAACCACCACGCCGTTGCGCACGCCGAGGGCGCCGCCGCCGTACTCGTGGGCGCGGGTGCGCACGTTGAAGGGGGCGGGCGTGAGATCCGTTACGGCGCCGTTCGCGCTCCGGCGCACGAGGACCGTCCGTCCAGCTTCCGAGGGTCGGGACTCAAGCCAGTAGAGACACTCCCCGTCCGCCTTCAGGCCACCGATTCCCACGGCCCCCTCGGTCATCATGCGGGCCGTGATGGGGCTCTTCCAGGTGCCAAAGGGGGCGGTGGCGGGAGGCATCATCCCCACAGCCGCTCGCTCGCCAACCGTGCGCCCTCGGACATGGCCCGGAACTTGGCCCAGACGATGTCGGGGTGGATCTCCGGGACCTCCAGGGCCTGGGTGCCGAAGCCGCAGTCGCTGCCGGCGATGACGTTCTCGCGGCCGACGATGCCGGCGAAGCGTTCGAGGCGCTGGGAGATAAGCTCGGGGTGCTCCACCACCACCGACGACTGGGTGATGACACCGGGGATGATGAGCTTGCCGTCGGGCAACTTGACGTCCTCCCAGATCTTCCACTCGTGCTCGTGGCGCGGGTTGGAGGCCTCGAAGGAAAAGGCGCCGGCGCGGATCGTCAGCACGAGGTCGAGGTAGTCCTTCATCTCCATGTCGTGGATCCGGGGCCCCATGTTGATGCCGTAGCAGGTGTGGTAGCGCACCCGGTCCTCGGGGATGTCGCGAAGGGCGTGGTTGATGGCCTCGATTTGCCCTTCGGCCCAGACGCGGCACTGAGCCACGCTCAGGTCCGGGTTCTTGACGTAGTAGTTGATCAGCAGCGGGTCGTCGACCTGGAGCAGGAAGCCGGCGTCGACGATGGCCTGGTACTCCACCCGCTGGGCGTCGGCGATGGCGAACAGGAACTCTTCCTCGGTCTTGTAGTACTCGTTCTCGATGTTGCCGGCCACGTCGCAAGGGGAGATGGCGGGCACGAAGGCCTCTACCGGCCCGGCTTCGTCCACCGCGGCCCTGAGGTTCGCCAGGTCCTGCGTCAATCTCTCCTGGGCCTTGTAGGCGATGGGGCCGGTGCAGGCCATCTGCATGTTGCTGGGGTTGGGCTTGGCCCCCGGCACCGGGCTGTAGTAGCCGTAGTGTTCCGGAAACGCCTGCGATTCCCTGGAGTTGTCCCAGGGCGAGACCCGCACCCGGCCGGTGGCGCTGAGGCCGTCAAGCCGCGTGTGCGCGTAGACCGCGAACCCGCGCTTGCTGAGTTCGCCGTCGTCCACGACGTCGACGCCCAGGTCCATCTGGAAGCGCACGATGTCGTGGACAGCGCCCCGGAGCTTGTCCTCGTACTCCGCCGGAGCCACGGGCTTGCCCTCGTTCTCCGCCAGCATCATCTCGATGAGCTGGCGCGGGCGCGGCAGGCTGCCGGTGTGGGTGACGAGAATGCGTTCAGTGCTGTGCAGCATGGCGTACCTCCAGACAGGGTGGGTGAGATGGCGCCGGTCACGTTTTCCTAACCGTCGTTCGCCGGCTTGAACTTGTACAGGGTCCGGTCCTCGGTGACGTCGTCGAACACCACTTCCACCGGCATGTCGCAACTCAGCTCGCCGGGGTCGCAGCCCACGACGTTGGTGGTGAGCCGCGGTCCCTCATCCAGCTCCACCACCACCAGGGCGTAGGGAAGCTCCTCCGCGAAGCCCTTGTGATAGGCCCGGTGGTAGACGCCGAAGGAGTAGATCTTTCCCTTGCCGCTCACCCGGGCCCAGGTCCACTCCGTGCTCCAGCACTCGGGGCAGGTGGCGGTGGGCGGGAACCAGTGGTTGGAGCAGGCGTCGCAGCGCGGCACCAGCAACTCGTGGCGCTTGCAGCCGTCCCAGAAGGGCTCGGACTCCACCGACGGGGGCGGCAGCGGCTTGTTGTACTCGCTCATCCCGCTTCCCTCCCCAGGATCAGCGCCGACTGGCACACGGTGTTGCCGCCGTGGCCGCTCACCAGGGCGATGTTGCAGTCCTTCACCTGCCGCTCGGGGGTGTGCTCGCGGCGCACCTGGCGGGCGCCTTCCAGCACCTGGAGCATGCCCTCGATGTGCCCTTCGGAAAGCTGGCCGCCGGAGGTGTTGGTGGGCAGCACGCCGTCGGCCTCCAGCGCCCCGGAGCCCACGAACGGGCCGCCCTCGCCCTTGGCGCAGAAGCCGTAGTCCTCGAGCTGCAAGAGCACCATGTGGGTGAAGCAGTCGTAGATCTGGGCGGTGTCCACGTCCTTGGGGCCGATGCCCGCCATCTTGTAGGCCGCTTCCCCCGCCTCCCTGGCGCCGGTGGTGATCATGTTGTCGCCGGCGTACCAGCCGCTCAGGCGGTTGCCGAAGCCGAAGCCCAGGACATAGGCCGGCGGCTGCCGCAGGTCCCGGGCGCGTTCCGCGCTGGTCACCACCACCGCGCCGGCGCCGTCGATGAAGACGCTGCAGTCGTACAGGCACAGCGGATCGACGATGAGCCGCGCGCTCAGGTACTCCTCCAGGGTCAACGGCTTCTGCATGAACGCGTGGGGGTTCTTGCGGGCGTGGTTGCGGAATGCCACCGCGATGGCGCCGAGCTGCGCCTTGGTGGTGCCGAAGCGCTCCATGTGACGCCGGGCGGCGACGGCGTAGTTCACCGGCGCGCCGAACTGGCCGAACTCCGAGCCGAACTCGGAATAGGTGCGGGGCCGGGAGGCCACCGCCTGCTTGGCCTCGGCGGTGCGGTGCGTGCGCGACCAGGTGTCGCGGCCGTAACCCACCACCACGGTGTTGCAGACCCCGGCCTCGATGGCCATGCACGCCATGGCCACGGCCATGGTCTGGCTGGCGCCGCCGTTGGCGGTGGAGGTGCTGTAGGTGACGTTGAGTCCCAGGGCCTCCCCGACCTTCTGATGGTGGCAGTAGACGTCGTCCGGCCCACGGGTGATGAGGCCGTCCACGTCCTCCTTCTTGAGGCCCGCGTCCTCGATGGCGTTCTTGGCCGCCACCGCGAACAGGCCGATGGGCCCCATCTCGGGCACCTTGCCCAGGGGGCTCTGACCCACGCCGACGATGGCGTACTTGCCGCTAAGGTTCGTGCTCATGGTTCCTCCCGTGTTCCCGCCCTGCCTGCCTGGATTCCCGTCTACCGCCCCTTCCACGCCGCCGGCCGCTTCTCGGCGAAGGCGCGGGAGCCTTCCTTCTGGTCCTCGGTGGTGGAAAGCGCCAGACCCAGCTCGCTCTCGAGCTTGAGGCCCTGCTCCAGGGGAAGCTGCATGCCCTTGGTGATGGCCTCCTTGATGGCGATGACCGACAGCGGCGCGCCCAGGCAGATCTTGCGGGCGATCTCGCGCGCCACGTCCATGTAGCTGTCCACCGGCGCCACCTTGTTCACCAGGCCGATGCGGAACGCCTCGTGGGCGTCCACGGCCTCGCCGGTGAGCGACAGCTCCAGCGCCTTGGCCATGCCCACGAGCCGCGGCAGGCGCTGGGTGCCGCCGCCTCCGCCGAGCCGGCCGCGGCGCACCTCGAACATGCCGAGCTTGGCGTCCTCGGCTGCGACGCGGATGTCGCAGGCCAGCGCCAACTCCAGGCCGCCGCCCACGGCGTAGCCCCGGATGGCGGCGATGGTGGGCTTTTCCATCGCCGCCACCACCATGTTCTGCCCCTGATTGCCCGCCCGGTGGCGCGCCCGGCGCTTGTCGAAGAACGTGGAGTCGTCCACCTCCCGCGCCCGCTCCTTCAAGTCGAGCCCCGTGGAGAAGGCGCGCTCGCCCGCCCCGGTGATGATGCACGCCCAGACGTCGGCGTCGGCGGATACCCGGCCGCATGCGTCGTGCAGCTCGTCCCGCGCCTTGTAGCTGATGGCGTTCATGGATTCGGGACGGTTGATGGTGATGGTGGCCACGTGATCGGTCACGTCATAGAGAATGTTGTCGTAGCTCATCGACTCTCCCAATTCTGGGGGCGACCGCGGGTCGCCCCTACCCGGACGTTGGATGCGGCCGGCGGGCGGCCTGCCTAACCCGTTTCGGCGAACAGCGTGATCAGGGCGTCCGCCACCGCCAACCCGCTCCCCTCGGGGCGCACCATCACGGGGTTCATCTCCACGGCGGTGAAGCGGCCGGCGTTGTGGGCCACGAAGTCGCCGAAGCGCACCACGCACTGCACCAGCGCGTCCACGTCCCGCGGCTTGGCGCCGCGTATGCCGCGGAACAGGGCGGCGCCGCGCAGTTCCGCGATCATCTCGCGCACGTCCTCCTCGTCCACCGGCGCGAGCCGGAAGGCGGCGTCCTTGAACACCTCGACGTAGACACCGCCCAGACCGAGCATCACCAGCGGACCGAACTGCGCGTCGTGCACCATGCCGACGATGACCTCCAGGCCGTCGGTCACCATCTCCTGCACCAGCACGCCGTCGATGCGCGACGCCGGGTGGGCCGCCTTGACGTTCCGGATCACGCGGAGATAGGCCGCCTCCGCCTCCTCCACGCTCGCTGCTCCCAGGTGGACCCCGCCGGCGTCCGACTTGTGGGGCACGTCCGGGGACTGGACCTTGAGCGCCACCGGAAGACCGAGGCGCGCGGCGACGTCCAGCGCCTGCTCGGGGCTCTCGGCGAGCACCTCCCGGGTCATGGCGATGCCGGTAGCGGCCAGAATCTGCTTGCTCTCGTATTCGGTGAGCGCGCCGCCGCGCTCCGGCGCCTGGAAGTCCACCGCGGTCGCCGGCGTTCGCGGAACCTTCCCGCGGCGGCGGAACGCCGCGTAGTCCACCAGCCGCCGCACCGCCTTCATGCCGCCGGCCACGTCCTCCAGGATGGGCACGCCGGTGTCGGCGGAGAACGTCCGGTAGTCGCCGGTGAGGCTGTTGGACGCCAGGGACAGCACGAACAGCGGCTTGGCCGTCTTCTTCGCGCACGCCACCGCCTGGTCGAGGAGCTTCTGCTGGCCCGGCCCGGTGGTGCGCTTGGCGCTCAGTGCCATGCCCACCAGGTCGACGCCGTCGTCATCCAGCAGCGTGTCGAGCACCGTCGTGAGGTTGTCTCCGCGCTCGATGCGCGGCATCCCGACGGTGTCTATGGGGTTGCCGAAGGGGCGGTCCTCCACTCCGAGGATCTCCTGGAGCCTTCCGTTGAGGGCCGCGGACAAGGACGGAACCTGGAGTCCCGCGGCGGCGTTCACGTCGCTGATGAGCGCGGTGGCGCCGCCGGAGATGGTGAGGAACACGACCTTGTCGCCCGCGGGCAGGCGCGCGTGGAGGAACAGGCCGGCGGTCTCCACCAGCTCGTCGATGGTCTCCACCGGGGCCACCCCGGTCTCGCGGAACAGGGCCGTGTAGGCCTCCTGGCGCCCCGCCAGGGTGCCGGTGTGGGCGACGGTGGCGCGCCGGCCGGGCTCGGTGCGGCCGAGCTTCAACACCACCACGGGCTTCTTCCGGGTGGCGGCCGCCAGTACCCGCCGCAGCCTGGCGCCGTCCTTGGCCCCTTCCATGAGGCAGGCGATGACCTGCGTCTCCGGATCGTCGGCGAGGTACTCGATGTAGTCGGCCATCTCCACCACGGCCTCGTTGCCGCTGGAGATGATGTAGTTGAAGCCGATGTTCCGGCTCGCTCCCAGCTCGGTGACGGCGTTGGTCAGGCCGCCGCTCTGGGAGATGAGCGAGACGCCGCCGGGCACGGCGTCCTCGGGGATGGAGAAGTAGGAGTTGGCGAAGCCGTACTTGAGGCTCGCCACCCCCATGCAGCAGGGTCCCGTCACGGCCATGCCTCCGGCGGCCGCCAGACGTTGCAGTTCCTCCTGGCGCTTCCGCCCCGCCGGAGTGTTGCCGTCCGCGAAGCCCTCGGCCACGACGATGCCCGAGGGCACGCCCGCGCCCACCGCTTCCTCGATGACGCCGAGCACCCGCGTGACCGGCAACGCCACCACCACGCAGTCCGGCGTCTGCGGCAGCGCGTCCAGCGACGCGTAGCACGCCTTGCCGCGGATCTCGTCGTAGTTGGGATTCACGGGATAGACCGCGCCCCGGAAGCCCGACGCGAGCACGTTGCCCAGGATCCGTCCACCGGTGCTTCCCTTGGGGGATGCGCCCACAACCGCCACCGACCGCGGCCGGAGCAACGCCTCGAGGTTGTCGTTTTCGCTCATGTCCGTTGGAAATCAATCACTTACCGGGGATCCCCCGCGCGCCTCGCGCGCCGGGCCGCGACCGCGACCGGGAAGCCCGTGATGCCCTATCTCCGCAACTGCCTGAAATTGCCCAAGAAACCGCTGCCCGGATATTGGGCAATCCGCTGGATCGCGGATGGATAGGGCGGTTTTCCGCGCGTCCGGGCACTATTCACAGGCCTTATCCACAGAGGGTGTTGTCAAATTGACATGGTATCTCAACATTGACGCCATTGCCGCGACCCTCTTCGTTTCCGTCCCGACTTACCTGACCGTGGGCACGCCGGGATCGGCCGGCTCCTGGCCGTCACGGTCGCGCACGTGATCGTACTGGCGCGCGAACCAACGCATGTACTCGCCGTAGGTGATGGGTTCATACCGGGGTGGGTTGTCCGGGCCCTGGCACGTGGGCAGGCACGCCATGGGATGGTCGTGGGTGGCGTCGAAGAAGAACGGGATGGCGTAGCGGTCGCGCCCGGCATTGCGGTTCACCACCCGGTGCGGCGTGGACAGGAACCGGTGGTTGGTCCAGCGGCGCAGCATGTCGCCCGAGTTCACCAGGAAGGTGCCGGGCGCGACGGGCGCCTCCACCCACTCGCCGGAGGGCATGCCGATGGCCAGGCCCGGGAGCTCCGACTGCGGCAGCATGGTGAGGAAGCTCGAGTCGGTGTGGGGCGCGAGGCCGTACTGTTCGACGTCGCCCTGCTCCGCGGGCGGGTAGTGGGACAGCCGCAGCGTGTACTGGGGCTCGCGGAACGCCTCGTCGAAGTAGTCCGGCGGCAGCTCCAGCGCCGCGGCGTAGACCGGCAGCATGCGCTTGCACAGACCCTCCATGGCGTCGAGGTAGGCCACCACCGTCTCGCGGAAGCCCGGCAGGACCCGCGCGTCCGGCCACGGGTTGGCGCAGCGGTAGCGCACCCCCGCCACCACGTCCGGGTGATCCAGCGGCAGGTCGCGTTTGAGGAAGAACGCTTCGACGAAGTTGGGACGCGTGGCCTTCTCCACGCGCGAGCTGCGCGAGACGTAGCCGTTGAGCGGCATGTAACCCACGTTGTGCTCGTTGCCGCGGACCGCCGCCTTCCGGTCCGGCGGTTGGGCGTGGAAGCGCGCGCATTCGGTGAACACGGCGTCGATGAGACGCTGCGGCACCCCGTGTCCGTGGATGTAGAAGAAGCCCACCCGCTCCAGGGCGTGGCGCAATTCGGCGGCCAAGGGCTCCAGCGCGCCGGGAACGCCGGCCAGGTAACCGGCCAGGCCCAGCACCGGGATGCCGCTTGCGACCGCGGCGTCGAGCACGGGCTCGCGCAAAGCCTTGGCCATGGCGCTCACTCCGTGGGCAGCACCGGCATGCCCTCGGGCGCGCCGACGGCGAACGCGTTGAGCGAGCACGCAAGGCCGACGTAGCCGCCGACGATGCCGGTCAGCTCCGCCAGCCGCTGGTCTCCCAGCCGCTCCCGCAGTGCCGCGAAGGTGGCTTCGGTGACGCGGTGCGGCGGCCGCAGCAGTTCCTGCACGTATCGCACGAACGGCGCCTCGTCCTCGTTCAGCCCTTCGGGCGCCTTGCCGTCACGGATGGCCGCCACCGCCTCCTCGCGCACCCCCGCGTCCAGGGCGTGGCCGGAGTGGGCGGCCCACTCGTACACGCAGTCCATCTCGCGGGCCACCGTGCAGATCACCAGTTCCTTCTCCTTCCGGGGGAAGTCCGAGGTGAAGAGCGAGTACCCGACCAGGTGCGCGGTGCGCGCCGCCAGGTCCGGGCAATGGAGCAGGTTGGCGTAGGGCGCGCCGATGCGCTTCCGGCTCGCCATGATGGAGTCATAGTGGCGGCGCTGGTCCTCCGGTATGGCCTCCCGTTCGGTCAGCTCCGGTATGCGGGGCATGCTCTATCCTCTCCGACACGACTCACAGCGCCGGCGTGGTTGCCGGTGCCTTGCGGTGGTGCGTCGCCTGCTCGTAGGCGTAGGCGAACCGGATCATGCGCGCGTCGTCGTAGGGCCGCCCGAGGAAAGTGATCCCTCCCGGGAGGCCGTCACGGGTGAAGCCTCCGGGCACCACCACCGACGAGACGAAGATCAGGAACGTGTTGACGTGGGGCACTCCCCGCATGTTGACCCAGGGCGGCTGGATGCCGTCGCGGATGACGGTGGGCTGGTGTTCCACCGACTTGTGCACGATGGCGTCGAGCCGGTGGTCGGCCATGACCTTCAACAGGTTGCCCATGAGCTTCTCGCGCGCCAGCAGGTACTGGTAGTGCTTGTCGGCGTCGAGCGGCGCCTTCCAGCGGTTCTGGGCGTTGTAGTGGACCTTGGCGAACTCGGGCGACGCCATGGCCTCCTGGCGCGATTCGAAGGGCCGCTTGGCGCTGCGGCCGTAGTACAGCCTGAACGCCTCGTCGGCGTTGTTGGGGTTCCATGAACGCTGTGCCAGCAGCTCGTTGAGCTGCGGGATCTCAACCGGGTCCACCACCTCGGCTCCGGCGGCCTCGAGGTCCGCCACCGCCTTGTCGAACAGCTCGGTGATCTGGCGGAAATCGTCGGTGTCGGGCTCGGAGGTGTATCCCATGGGCTCGCGCAGGATCCCCAGGCGCGCGCCGCCGAGTCCCTTGGCGTCGAGGGAATCGGTGTAGCTCGAAGGGACGTGGCCGACGCCGCGGGCCGTGACGGGGTCCTCGGGGTCGTAGCCCACCATCACGTCGAGCAGCTTGGCCATGTCCGTGACCGTGCGCGCCATGGGACCCAGGGAGCCGGTCATGTCGGGCCAGCCGTCGTAGACGCCGCCCCGGCTCACCAGCCCGGGCGTGGGGCGCATGCCCGCCACGCAGTTCCAGGTGGAGGGCCGGCGGATGGAGGCGTAGCCCTCCTGTCCCACGGCCACGGTGGAGAAGTTGGCGGCCACGGCGCCGCCGGAACCGCCGGAGGAGCCGCCCACCGTGCGCTCGATGTCGTAGGGATTGCGGCTGGAGCCGAACAGCGATCCGTGGGTGTCGCCGCCGCCCAGTTCGCCCAGGGTGGCCTTGGCCAGGATGATGGCGCCGGCCTTCTTGAGCTGCTCCACCACGAAGCAGTCGCGGTCGGGGTAGTAGTCCTTGAACAGGACGCTGCCCAGGGTGGTGGGCATGCCCTTGGCGTCCCCCTGGTCCTTGAAGATGATGGGAATGCCGTGGAGCGGGCCGCTCGGGGGCGCGGCGCCGAGCCGGTCGGCCTCCTCCAGGGCGTTGGGGTTGACCGTGATGATGCAGTTCAACGCCGGGCCGTTCCTGTCGTACGCCTCGATGCGGTCGATGTACGCCTGCACCAGCTCGCGCGGGGTCAACTGCCCCGACTCGTAGGCCTTGTGCACGGCCTCGATGGTGGTTTCCACGACGTCGAAGTTGCTCATGTGGTTCTCCTGCAAACCGGGGGCGACCGCGGGTCGCCCCTACAGGTCATCGCGCTTTGGGGGCGATCGCGGGTCGCCCCTACAACGACCGGACCCCGCGCCACTCGGGCCACTGATCTACGGGACGCGGCACTAGAAGAACGCCAGGGTGCGCATCTCGATGCTCTCGCGGGGCGGCGCGTCGTTCGGCGTGTCGGGGTCGTCGAAGGCCGAGTGCAGGGTCCAGCGGGCGCGCCCGTCCTTCTCGGACTCGAAGGTCTTGAACACCACCGCCTCGTGCCGCTCCATGTGCGGGAAGTAGTACCAGTAGTGGTCCGGATTGAAGGTGTAGTGCAGCGTCTCGCCGCGCCGGTCCGGGTAGATGCGCGCCGTGGGGATGGCGCCCTCCATGCCGGTGCTGCGCGCGTCGCAGATGGCCAGCGGGTCCCGTATCACCGGCCGGTTGATGGGGCGCCAGGTCTGCACCACGGCGAAACGCCCCTTGAGCAGCTCCTCGGCTTCGTCCGGCAGGATGTCGCGCACCCGCTGCGGACCCGACCAGTCGGTGTAGTCGTTGTGGGCGCCGCGCACCGGACCGCCCACCTGCTTCGCTTCCCGCGTGGCCTCGTCGCCCGACCGTAGCGTGTGGTCGAACACCACCACGCGTTTCGCCCCGGAGGTCTTCTTCACCAGCTCCTCGGTCTCCTTGTAGTAGACCGCGCGCAACTCGTCCTCGTCATAGAAGTCGTTCATTCGCGTGTCGTGGCGCACCAGCACGAAACCCTCGCGCTCCAGCGAAAGCTCGCCGGCCAACGGCCGCGCGTTGTGGATCGCGACCGTATGGCGCTCGTAGTTGCCCCTGCGCTTCTGGTCCGCCTCTTTCTGGCTCAGGCCGCCGTAGCTCGCGGGGGACTCGGTGTCCTGCTTGAGGTAGTTGACCACGCCCTGGATGCATTCCGCCTGTGCCGCCTCTTGGGGTTTCGCCATGGCGCCCTCCTTCGGATCGGGTAGTGCGTTTGTTCGACTCGATCGGTGTGGTGTCTAGTCGAAACCATAAAACCGCGCACAGTTGTCCCACAGGATCTTGCGCTTCGCCTCGTCGGGCAGTTCGAGCTCCAGGAACCCTTCCACGGCATGGGGATACCTGGAGTCGCCGTGGGGATAGTCGCTGGAGAAGACGAGTTGGTCGCAGCCGAACTCCTCGATGGTGAAACGCGCCGGGGTCTCGTCGGGCTCGATGGAAATCCAGCATTGCTCCTTGAAGTAGTCGCTGGGTTTCCGATCCAGGTCGGCCATGTAGACGTCGCCTTCCCGCTCGAAACCCTCGTCGAAGCGCCAGAGGAGCCACGGCAGCCACGAGCAGTTGGCTTCCAGGAATGCCGCCCGGAGCTTGGGATGACGCGCGAGCACGCCGCCGCCCACGAAGCTCCCGAGCCCCATCATCTGCTCGAAGGGCTGGGAATAGACGCGCCTCAGACCGAAGTTGGGCTCGAACTGCTCGCCGGCCTGGGCCGCGCGGGAGGTGGAGGCTTCGTGGAACCCGATGGGAAGGGCCAACTCCTCCAGGGTATCCCACAGGGGCTCGTAGTACGGGTCGTGCAGCGGTTTGCCGGTGACGATGTTGGACCTCAGGAAGACCGTGCGGAAGCCGTACTCGCCCACTACCCGGCGCGCCTCCTCCACCGCGTCGTTGATGTCGAAGACCGAGATCATGCCGGCGCCGAACAGCCGGTTCGGATCGGCGCTGCAAAAGTCGTGGAGCCAGTCGTTGTAGGCCCGCGCCAGAGCCGCGGCGAAGCGCCGCTCGTGGCCCGGATAGTCGAGCACGTGGAGGCCCCGGGTCGGGAACAGCACCGCGGCGTCGATGCCCTCCACGTCCATGGCCTCGAGCTGCACCTCGCCGGTCCAGCCCCTTTCGGAGTGGTCGCGGTAGGTGTTCTGGTTCTTCTCGTAATTCCGGCCCGCGGGCAATTCATCACCGGTGCGGCGCGCTTCAGCCCCCTTGTCCGGGAAATTCAGCTTCAGGTCCCGAACGTTCTTGGAGATCCGCCCCAGCGGAGCCTGCGCCTGAAACTCCGGCGGCAAGTACCGAGGCCACAGGTCCGGGGGTTCCATGATATGCATGTCGCTGTCGAATACCTTGAAACCGTTCTTGGCCATGAGCTTGTCCCTTTCTTTGCGGGGAGCGTGCGCGCGCGGCCTGCCGGCCGCGGCGCGCTCCGTCTCCCCGATGGATAAGCAAGGCCGCCCTCGGTGAGGGCGGCTTTCGCGTTACTGTGCGGGATGAGGAATGTCGAGCTGGTAGAGGTCCCGGACGTTGGTGTAGACCAGCTTCTTCCGGATGTCCGCCGGCAGGTGGCCGAGGTCGCGGTCGATGTAGCGCTTCGACTCCGGCCAGGTGGAGTTGGCGTGCGGGTAGTCGTTGGACCACATGCAGTTGTCCTGACCCCACCACTCGAAGTTGTGCCCGGCGACGGTATCGCGGAAGAACGTGCCGTAGAACTGGCCGAGGAAGTACTCGCTGGGGTTCTTGGTGATGGAGATGGGGTTCTCCCCCTTGAACCGGTTCCAGTAGTAGTCCCACTGCTGCAACATGAACGGCATCCAGCCGATCTCGTTCTCGACGCACACGAACTTGAGCTTGGGATGGCGTTCCATGATGCCGTAGAAGATGAAGTCGAAGACCGCGTTGATGATCTCCTGGAGCTTCAGGTTGACGCTGCCGCGATACGGCTCCACGCCGATGCGCTTGTTACCGAACACCGTCTGCTTGTGGTAGCCGTGGCCCGTGAGGATGTGCAGGTGCACCGGCAGTTCGAGGTCCGCGGACGCCGCCCAGAACTTCTCGTAGTGGTCGGAGCGGAACGGCAGATCCGCGTGCGGTGCCTGCCAGATGAGCGAGCCCTTGAGCCCCGCCTTGGCGGCGCGCTCGAGCTCCTTGACGGCGTGGTCGACGTCGTACATGGAGATGGCGGCCACGCCCACGAGCCGGTTGGGCGCCACCGAGCAGTAGTCCATGACCCAGTCGTTGTAGGCGCGGAACGACACCTCCTGGAGCTTGGCGTCGTCCATGGCGAAGTGCGGCAGCAGGTAGGTCGGGAAGAGCACCTCCGCGCTCACGCCGTCGGTCTCCATCTCGGTGATGCGCTGGTTGGGATCCGATCCCCCCGGCTGTGTCTGGAAGCTCTCCCCCACCTTGAGTTGGGGAAAGCGCGGGACCTGGTCCTTGTACGAGGCGGGCGCCCGTTCCACCAGAGCTTCCGACGGCTCCATGACGTGGGAGTCCGAGGAAATAATGACTTCGCAGCCCGCGAGTGTGCCGTTGTCTGCCATCTTGTTCTACCCCCTTGTGAACTATTCGCGCACGTCCGCCCTTTTGACACAGGCTCTACACCACCGCCGGTCCGGCGTCAAGAATGGCGTCCCTCGACTTCGCCACGCTCCGGACGAAGGACGCCGACTTCACCCGCGCCACGCGCGGCGCCCTACCACTCGGCCTCGGCCGTGGCCCAGCGGTCCAGGCTCGCGAGATACTCGCGCATCAGCACCAGGCGCATGGCCACGGCCCGGCGCGTGGCGTCCTGGATCTCCGGCGTGACCGCGTAGCGCTCCAGGACGGCCTCGGGACCGGTGCCGTGCCCCTCCTCGTCGGCCAGGATGCGCTTGTACGGGGCCTTGATCCAGTCGGGGACCGACGGCGCGGCAAGGCATTTCTCGATAAGATAGTTGGCCACCCCTTCCCCGGCCATGGAGAAGCCCGCCATCCGCTGGCAGGTGTCGGGAAGCGCTTCCAGGGCGTTGAACATGGACATCTGCGCGGGCAGCGCACGGTAGTCGAAAGGATCGGCGCCCAGGTCCCGGATGCGTCCCATGAGGAGCCCGGCGTGCGTCATCTCCTCGTGGGCGGAGCGCGCCATCATGGTCTTGACCTCGAGCTCGGGCGTGGTCTTGAGCCAGCCGCCGAAGAGGTCCGCGGCCCGGAGCTCGTTCCACAGCCGGCTCTTCATGACCCGGACGCGCTCCTCGTCGGTGGTCAGGGGAACGTAGCTGTAGGCCGGCGGCCGGTCGTCGAGGGTGGCGCAGAACGCCCGGACCTTGTTCCGCAACTCCCGAACGAACTCCTTGCTGGTCATGGACTCCTCCCGGTCGACAAACAACGGAACCTGCATCCGTTTGGCCCCTCTCCACCCCTGGATTCCCGCCCCCGATCGGGGTCGGGGGTAAACTTTCGCGGGAATGACGTTTCGGGGCGGCCGTGCCATTCCCTATTCGTTGTGGAGTTTTGACACAGCCTCGAAAGCGGGAATGACGTCCCGTGGCGTGGTAGGCGTCCCGTGGCGTCGCAGGCATCTCGGCCTCAGGTCACGCCGCTCTCGCGCAGTTGCGCCAGCGCCTCCTCGTCGTAGCCCAGGTCGCGCAATATCTCCTCGGTGTTCTCGCCCAGCAGCGGCGCCGGCCGGTGAAAGCGCATGGGGGTGTCGGACAGTTGGATGGCGTTGCCGATGAGGTTGCTCGCGCCCATCTTCGGGTGGCGGATCTCCTGCGGCAGCCCCATCTCCTTCACCTGCGGGTCGTCCAGCACTTCGTCGATCTTGTAGATGGGGGCGTTGGGCACGCTCACCGCGTCGAGGGCCTCGAGCCAGTGGTCCCGCGGCTGTTTCTCGAACTCCGCCTGCAGGATCGGGACGATGTCGTAGTGGTGGTGCCAGCGGTCGTTGCGGGTGGCGAAACGGGGGTCGTCCAGCAGGTCCCGGCGGCCCACCGCGCTCACCAGTCCCTCCCAGGCCTTCTGGTGCCCGGAGAGGTGGATCACCAGCGGCTTCCTGTCGCTGGGGATGAAGCAGTAGATGCGCCCGCGCGGGAAGTTCTCCCGGGTGATGGCCTCGCCGCCGTTCAGGTAGTCGGCCATGTGCGACTCGATGAACGCCATGCTGATGCGCAGGAGCGACGCGTCCACGAACTGGCCGCGGCCCGTGTGGTGACGCGCCAACAGCGCCGCGAGAATACCGTAGCACGCAAAGATTCCAGTGGAATGGTCGGTGACCGACACCCCCACCACCTTGGGCTGGTCGAAGTCGGTCATGAGGCTCAGCATGCCGCTCAGGGCCTGTCCGATGGTGTCGAAGCCCGGCTTGTCGCGGTACGGCCCCTCCTGCCCGTAGCCGGTGATGGAGCAGTGGACCAGCCGGGGATTCAGCTTGGAGAGCCGCTCGTAGTCGAGCCCCAGCCTCGAGCGCGTCTCCGGCCTGAAGTTCTCCAGCAGGACGTCCGCCTTCTCCAACAGCTTGAGCAGGACTTCCTTGCCCCGGGGCTTGCGCAGGTCCAGGGTGAGGCTCCGCTTGTTGCGGTTGAGCGCCCGGAAGCTCGGCCCGTAGCCCTCGTACAGCGGATTCCGTCCGCGGTGCGTATCACCCCCGTCGGGCAGCTCCACCTTGATGACGTCGCACCCCAGGTCCCCCAGCAGACTGCCGCAGAACGGCCCGGCCACGTGCCCGCTCAGATCCAGCGCCATGGTCCCCTGCAATGCCGCATTCATGATTCAGCACGCCTCCCTTTCGATCTCACCTCACGCCTCTTCGATAGCAGGATGCGACTATCGCCCGGTACGCTGAAGCGACTCCAGGTCCGCGCGGTCCTTGGCACGATTGGCGGCGCGCTTGTTTCGGATCAGGTGCTCACGCCCGATGACGGTCACATCGACACCGGACAAGTTGGTCGTTACACGCCCACTCCAGGCTTCCTGGAAGCTGACTCCGCTGATCCCGGTGAGAAGGTCGACGCGGTTGGGCGCCCGGCCCAATTGAACCACGCAATCCGATTGAAGAAAGTCAGCCGCCTCGATGCCAACGAAGCCGAACTCGTTGATAACCTCCATCAACCTGCCGGCGTTCTCTGCACTGGGCTCCACGAAGAAGTCCACGTCACCCGTATATCGAGGCCGGGCGTGAAACGCCATGGCCCATGCCCCGACGAGCACGTATTTAACCTTCTTGGCGTTCAACAAGTGGACGAACTCGCGCAGATCGTTCGATAGTTCCCGCATCGGGGTTCTCGGGCATGACGAGTTCCAGGAGAAGCTGGAGCCGCTGGGTCCCTGACAGGTTCCTGTAGTAAGCGTATTCGGCTTCTTCTTCCTCGGCGAAGGAGGTGAATTTATGAACGACCTTTTCCATGACAGCCTCACGACGGCCCGCGAGCATTTCCCAGTATAGCCGATATGGACCATAGTGGGGAACGGGAACGATGGCACCGATGGAGGACGCGTGAAGGACGGAATCGTGGAAGGACTCGAAGGCGAGTGGGTAATCGAGACGAACCGGGAGATGGCGGCGGCGCACATCGCCGACGAAGGCATCCTGGTGTATTCGACGCCGGCCATGGTCGGACACATGGAGCGTGCGTGCGTGGAGACGCTACGCCCGTACCTGGACGACGACGAGGTGTCGTTGGGAGTGCGGGTGGAGATATCGCACATCGCCGGGACCGGCATGGGCGAGACCGTCCGCACCAGCGCCAAGCTCATCGGCGTGGAAGGACGCCGCCTGAGCTTCACGGTGGAGGCGCACAACGAACGCGAGAAGATCGGCGAGGGCCGCCACCAGCGCGTGGTGGTGAAGCGGGACCGGCTGCCGCCGAAGGGCTGACCGCCAACGCTCCCGGCGCCGGGGCGCGCTTGACAGCCCGCCGGGGGGCGTGGTGATATGGGCCGCCGCGCCGGTCGGGACGCGCCGACGGCTCCCGCGGGACCTGCTCCGGCAAGGCCTTCTTAGGCGTGCGACCGCGACGGAGTGAGACATGGCAAACACCGGTTCCTTGAGAGAGAGGCTCGAAGCCGCGGTGCTGGAGCGGCACTGCGCGAACCATCCGCTGACCGAGAAGTGGGCCGCGGGCGAGCTCAGCCACAACGCCATGATGGGCTGGGCCATCGAGCAGTACCACTGGATCAGCAACATCTACCGCGGCGAGCTGTACAAGGCGGCCAACACGCCGCTGGCGGTGCAACGGCTCTTGCTGGGCAATTACCTGGAGGAGAGCGACCCCGAGCGGCCGCACCTGGACATCATCCTGCGCTTCTGCACCGCCAACGGCGGCGACGCGGAGGCCGCCAGGAGCGGCCGCGGCCTGCCCACCACCGAAGCCTGGGCGACCTGGTTCAACCGCGTGTGCCGGGACGAGTCCTTCATCTGCAGCGTGGCCGCCACCAACATCGGCACCGAGTCCCAGTCGCCGATGCTCTACAGCAAGGTGCTGCCGGCCCTGCGCGACGTCTACCACTTCGACGAAGCCGCCATCGAGCACTTCTGGCTGCACGCCGAGGTGGACACGGAACACGGCGGCCGCGGCTTCGAGATCCTCGACCGCTACTGCACCACACCCGAATTGCAGGACCTCGCCGTCCACTACGCGCGGGAAAGCGCCAGGATGCGCTGGTTCTTCTTCGACGGCATCTACATCCACTACGAGATGGGCTACGCGTTGCGCTGAAGACACTCCACCGGCGCTCCGCTCGGGGAACGGTCGGGCGGGAGGCGCAGACCATCGAACTCAGAGGAACGACAACCATGACCACCGCGACGCAGGACCTGACCGAGCTGGACGATTTTCTCGCCGAGCGCTGGCTCTCGGGCTTGTGGAAGCTCGACCGCCAGGAGCGCACGCCCGACCCCAGGACCAAGGTGGTGCCGCACCTGTGGAAGTGGGACGACGTCTACCAGAGCCTGCTCCAGGCCCGCGACCGCATCGGCATCGAGAAGGGACGCACCGAGCGCCGCACCATCCGGCTCGTGAACCCGGGCATGCGCCACATCGAGATGACCAGCCACACCATGCTGCTGGCCTGTCAGATGATCCAGCCCGGCGAGGTGGCGCCGGCCCACCGCCACAGCATGGCGGCCCTCCGCTTCATCGTCCGGGGCGAGGGCGCCTACACCGTGGTCAACGGCGAGAAGCTCATGATGGCCGAAGGGGACCTCATCCTCACGCCCCAGGGCACGTGGCACGACCACGGCCACGAGGGCAGCGAGCCCATGGTGTGGCTCGACGGCCTCGACGTGCCGCTGATCCAGTCGCTCCAGGTGATCTCCTACGAGCCCTATTCCGAGGAGAAGCAGGCCACCCACGGGAGCGACCAGGAGGCCTCCCTCTTCGGCATGACCCGTCCGGTGCGTTCCGGCGCACGGGCCGCGCGCGCACCCCTCCACTACCGCTGGGAGGACACCTACCGCTCGTTGCGGGCGCTGGCCAAGACCGCCGGCGACCCCCATGACGGCGTGGCCCTCGACTACGTGAACCCGCTCACGGGCGGCAGCACCCTGCCGACGCTGGCATGCCGCGCGCAGATGCTGCGCCCGGGCGAGCGCACCCGCGCGCACCGCCACAACAGCACCGGCATCTACCACGCGTTCCGCGGCAGCGGCGCCACCGTCATCAACGGGGAAACGCTGGAATGGGACCAGGGCGACAGCTTCATCGTGCCGCTGTGGAGCTGGCACGAGCACCTGAACCGTTCCGCGGCCGAGGAAGCGATCCTGTTCTGCATGCACGACGCCCCGGTGCTGGAAGCCTTCGGGCTGCACCGGGAGGAGAGCCTGGAGACGTCGGCCGTGGGGATGTAAGGCCCATCCGCCCCGCGCAACGCCGCCCGCGGCGACGGCCCGCGTGCCGCCGCCCCGGACTGTGTCGAAACTCTGCTCCGACACGAATGCACCAAGCCCACGAACCGTGATTGCCGCGGAAGCGGGAATTACCCATGTCGGCTTGCAGCCGACACAAAGCGGGATGAAAATGGGGCGCCGACCCCCAACGAGTCATTCCCGCGGAAGCGGGAATCCAGGGGTGGGGGTGTGGCGGCCTCATTGCCCGGCCCACCCCGCCTGGATTCCCGCTTCCGCGGGAATGACTCGTTGGGGTGTAGTGGGATTCCGTAACTACCAGATATCATTGAACAAGTTTTTATGTTCACATCAATGACGATTCGGGGCGGCCCAGTCCAGGGAGTTTGACACACCGTGTTCCGCGGGAATGACGTATTCGAGACGTCATTGCCCCACGAGTTCCGACACGGCTTGGTCCGGGTTTGACACGCTCCCGGCAAACTAATAACTAAGCCCGTTTACCACGTAACGCGGTTCGACCAAGGAGGACTCGACCATGACACGCACTCGCGCTACCGCCATCGTCACGGTGCTCGCCGCTATCACGCTGCTGGCGGCCGCCGCGCCGGCGGCGGACTACTACGCAGGGAAGACCATCACCGTTCTGGTCTCTTCGAGCCCCGGCGGCGGCACGGACACCACGGCCAGGCTGGTCTCCCGCTACCTGCCCAAGTTCATACCCGGCAATCCGGACACCATCGTGCGCAACATGCCCGGAGGCGGCGGCACGGTCGCCAACAACTACTTCACGCGCCGCGCCAAGGCGGACGGACTCACCATGTCGCAGGACTCCTCCTCGGCGCTGAGCACCTACGTGCGCGGCGGCAAGCGGGTCAAGTACAACCCGCGGGAGTACAACTACATCGGCTCCATCATGCGCGGCGGCAGCATCCTCATGGTGCGCAAGGACGCGCGCGCCCGCCTCACCGACCCCAAGGCGAAGCCCGTGGTGGTGGGTGACTCCGACGGCATCCGCACCTGGGTGGCCATGACCGTGTGGGGAGCCAAGTACCTGGATTGGAACAACCGCTGGATCTTCGGCTATGCCGGCACGGGCGAGATGGTGCTGGCGCTGCGCCAGGGCGAAATCGAGATGTGGGGCACCGCCAACGCCAAGCTCATCCGCGACCTCCAGAAGGACGGCGTGGTGGACCCGCTGGTGCTGCTGACCGACAAGCGCCGCAAGGATTTTCCCGACGTTCCCACCTTCGAGGAGATGCTGGGCGACAAGAAGCCTTCCGGCGTCGCGTGGCGCGCCTACAACGTCTGGACCAAGCCCTCCGACGTGGACAAGTTCCTGTCCGTGCCCAAGGGCACGCCGGCGAACGTCGTGAAGATCCTGCGCGACGCCTGGGGCAGGATGGTGCAGGACGCCAAGTTCCAGGCCGAGGCCACCAAGTTCTTCGGCGAGGCATGGCGCACCCGTGACGGCGCGGCCACCGCAAAGCTCGTGCTGGAAGCCACCGACGCCACCCAGGAGGTCAAGGACTTCCTGTTCAACATCCGCAAGGAGCACGGCCTGCCCACGGGCAAGAAGAAGAAGTAGCAAGGGATGCTCGAAGCCGCATTCGACGGCCTGCTCGGCATCCTGACTTGGCACTCCCTGGGCATGATGGCCCTGGGAGTGCTGATCGGAAGCGCCGTGGGGTTCCTGCCGGGAATCGGCGGCCCCACCACGCTGGCGATCATGCTGCCGTTCGTGATGACCATGGATGACCCCTATCCGGTCATCGCGCTGCTGGTGGGTCTGGACGCCGTGGGCAACACCGCCAGTGCATTCCCCTCCATCCTCATCTCCATTCCCGGGAGCTCCGGCTCCCAGGCCACCATCCTCGACGGCTACCCGCTCGCCAAGCAGGGGCAGGCCGCGCGGGCGCTGAGCGCGTCCTTCGCGGCGTCGCTGTTGGGCGGGTTCGTCGGCGCCCTGGTGCTGGTGGCCTCGCTGCCGATCCTGCGTCCGCTGGTGCTGACCTTCGGCTCGCCGGAGTTCTTCGTCCTGACCCTGTGGGGCCTCACCATGGTGGCGGTGCTGAGCGGCAACGCCCCGGTGAAGGGCATCATCGCCGGCATCATCGGCGTCCTCGTGGCCACCGTGGGCATGGACGCCAAGTCGGGGATGCCGCGGTTCGACTTCGACTACGACTACCTCTGGGACGGCATCAGCCTCATCATCGTCGCCCTGGGCCTGTTCGGCATCCCGGAGATCATCGACCTGGCGAGCCGCAAGACCAGCATCGCCGAGAGCGAAGAGTTGGGCAGCGGTTTCTTCGAGGGCATCAAGGACGTCTTCCGGCACTGGTGTCTGATGTTGCGGTCTTCGGCCATCGGTGCGTGGGTGGGCTTCCTGCCCGGCCTGGGCAGCTCCGTGGCCGACAGGTTCGCCTA
>CAZFIU010000020.1:0-71149 GCA_964519455.1 uncultured Syntrophobacterales bacterium | reverse complement strand
CATTCCCGCGGAAGCGGGAATCCAGGGGTGGTGGTGTGGCGGCCCCATTGCCCCAAGCCCCACCCCGCCTGGATTCCCGCTTCCGCGGGAATGACGGTATTGAGGGGCGGATTCCCGCTTCCGCGGGAATGACGCATTGGGGGGGCGAAGTCTCCATTTCATCCCCCTGTGTGTCGGCCGAAAGCCGGCATGGGTGATTGCCGCGAAACAGGCTGTGACAAGACTGTGCTCGGACACGGGAGTGACGGTTCCAGGGGTCTCACAACCTGTACAGTTCCACCGCCGTCTTCCACAGCACCCACTCCGCATCCTCCTCCGATATGCCCGATTCCCGGACCACCTTGAGCCTGGCCGGGTAGAGCGGCTCGGGCACCTCGACGCATCTCCACGTGGGCGACCAGTCGGTGCCGAACATGATGCGGTCGGCGCCGATGGTTTCCACGGCCCGGCGCAGGTGTTCGGCCGTCGTGGAAGTCGTATCGAAATACACGTTGGGGTTGCGCATGGCAACGATCAGCGCCGACTCGAAGTAGTGCTGGATGGCCCGTCCCATCTTGGTGAGGACGATGGGGGCGTCGGGGTAGCGTCCGGCGATCTCGTCCACGTAGATGGGGTCGGCGTAGTACATGCGCCCGGGGAACTGGGTCCAGCCGGTGGCGATGAGCAGCGGCACCCGGTAGGCGGCCAGGGTCTCCATAATGGGGCGCAGGTCGTCGGCGATCCTCACCGGATGCGTCTCCGTCGTGAAGGGGCCGCCGTGGGATTCGCCGATGCCCTTGAACCCCAGCCGCTCGATGCGGTCCGCGATCTGATCGGGCGCCGCCGCCCGCAACGCCGGCGCGTTCTCCCAGACGCCGTTGCCCGAGTAGTCTTCCCCGAGGCTCGCCAGCCCGTACAGCCGGTCCGGGTACCGGGCCACGGCCGCCGCGGTCTTCTCGTCCTTCTCGGCGGGACTGTCGCAGCCACCCGTTGTCATGATCAGCGCCTTGTCCACCCCATACCGGTCCATGTCGGCGATCAACTCGTCCACGTAGTCCACCAGCGGCTCGGTGTCCCGGGCCCGGTACAGCTCGGGATGGTTGCGCCGGAAGCCGATCAGGTCCGGGACGCTGCGGATCTTGTCGCGCAGGTCGCGGTAGGATGGCGGCCCGAACGGATGACAGTGGACCTCGACGATCATTTCCCTCTGCCGGCGGCGCGCCGTCCCTACCGCTTCGGCACCAGGATGTCCTTCAGTTTGACCATCAGCTCGGGATCGAGCTGGAAGAACTCGTTCACCGCCTCCACGACCCGTGTGCCGGGAATCGGGTCAATGATGAGATTGGCCTTCTTGGCCTCGGCCATCAGCTCGGGGTCGTTGAAGGTGGCGGCGAAGGCCTTGCGCAGGAGCTCCACGCGGTCCTTCGGCGTGCCCGGCGGCAGCGAGAAGGCCCTCAGGATCTCGTGGGCGTTGCGCCCGACGACGTTGGCCAACTGGCGCTGTTCCTCGGTCTTGGCCAACTCGACGATGTTGGGCACGCCGGCGAGCCTGGGGTGCCGCCCGACGCCGACCTGCACGACGAAGTTCAACTCTCCGGGGATCTGCCTGGGCCAGAACGAGAGGATGACGTCGGGACTCCAGCAGCCGCCGAAGACCTCGCGCTTCTCGATGGCCAGGCGGATCCTGGCGGCGCCGCCATAGCCTTCGATCAACTGATACGGAACCGGGGTGATGGCTCCCACCAGCCTGGGGATGTCCGAGATGGAGCTTCCCGGCCCCATGCCGCCGAGCTTCAGAGGCTTCTCGGCGGCGAGCCACTGTTCGACGTTGGCGATGCCGCTGTCCTTGGCCACGATGCACGCGGTGTAGCTGGGCTTGGGGACGGTGATCCACTCGAACTTCCGGGCGTCGAACTGCACCCGCTTGTTCCCCAGCACCTGCTGCAGCACCAGGGTCCCCACCCAGTGGCCGATGGTGAGGCCGTCGGGCTTGGCCTTGTTGTACATGTAGTTGGCGGCGATGAGGTTGCCGGCACCGGTCATGCTGGTCACCAGGGTCCGCGGCGCCCCGGGTATGTGCTTGCCGATGTGCCGGGCCACCAGGCGCGCGTAGGTGTCGAAACCCCCGCCCGGCGCGGAGCCCACGATGATGCGGATGGTCTTGCCCTTGTAGAAGTCCTCGGCCGAGGCCGCGGTGGCGGCAACGGTGAACAGGGCGATGCCCGCCGCGAGGGCGACACGGAGCAGGGAGCGGAGATACGGTCTCATGGTCTTTCCTCCTTTCGGGAACGCGACCGTCCGGAGCAGGGTACGGCCTGTTACGCGTCGTCCGCCATCATGCGCCGGCAGCGCACGGCTTCCGCCAGGAGATCGGTGACGAGGAACGCCTCCATGAGGTCGCGGCCGCGGGACACCGTGCCGTGGCCCCGCAGGATCACCACCGGGTGGTGGCGCAGGGCCTCCGCCACCGGTTCCGGGTCGGCGACGGTCGGGCCTTCGTGGGCGATGACGGGCACGCGGCCCAGAGTGTACTCCTCTTCGAAGCTCAACGGTACGAATTCCTCGATGTCTCTGCAACCGGCGACGATCTCGGGGGGATGCACGTGTACCACCGCGCGGGCGCCGGTGGCCGCGTAGACGGCCAGGTGGAGCGGGGTTTCGCTGGAGGGTTGCCGGTCTGCGCGGACGGTTTTGCCGCGGGCGTCGACCTCGACGATATCCGCCGCCTTCAGGAATCCCAGGGCGGCTCCGCTCGCCGTCACCAGACAGCGCTCCCGGCCGTAACGGCAACTGAGGTTGCCGCCCCATCCGCTTACCAGGCGGCGCTCGAAGAGCTTCTCGCCCCAATGGATGATCTCGGCCCGCGAGCTTCTCGAACGCTGTGCCATGGATTCTCTCCCGCTGCCGGGTCACCCGTGTCGCGTCCCGCAAACAAGCGGGATGATTCGCGGGTCGTTTTCGCCCCCGGCGGGGTTACGTCACCCGGGCTTGACCCGGGGTCTTCCTCGCGTGGTGTCCGCCACTGGGGCGACCGCGGGTCGGGGCGACCGCGGGTCGCCCCTACCAGGGCATCGTGCCTTGCCGACGACAAGAAACCCTGCGCCGGCGCGCCGGGTCAGAGCCATTCCACCGCCTTGAGGGCGATCTCCATGGCGTGCTTCTCGGCCTCGCGGGCCGGCGGGCCGTGGAAGCCGAGCTTGCCGGTGACGCACTCGTCGGAAACCGCGAGGACGGCGCCGGCCCTGGCGCCCTTGACCTGGGCCACGGTGAGGAAAGCGGCGGTCACCATGTCGATGGCGGTGATGCCTTGTTGCTCCAGGTCGGCCAGCAGTTCCGGCGTTTCCCGGAACAACGCGTCGGTGGTGAACACGCGGCCGTGGTGGACCGGCACGCCGAGACTCTTGGCTGCGCGCGTCAGCGCGTCCTCCACGCGCGGGTGGGACAAGGTGTCGAAGTCGTCGCCGACGTAGCGGGGACTGGCGCCGTCCCCGCGCACGGCCCCCGTGGCGATGACGACGTCGCCCAGCTTGACGCCTCCCTGCAGCGAGCCGCAGCTCCCCACCCGCACCAGGGTTTCCACGCCGGCGGCGCACAGCAGCTCGGTGGTGATCGCGGTGTCCGCGGAGTACCGACCGCCGTTGCCCACGGTGACGCGGCGCCCGGCCAACGTGCCGGTGTGCATCTCGTAGTCCTGGAAGGCGAGGGTCTTGCGCGGGTTGTCTAGGGCGAGCCGCAGCCGCGCCGCCCGTTCGCGCGGGCCTGGCACCAGGGCCACCTTCCCCATGGCGGCGGGCTTGACCCCGAGCCGGGCGAGCATGCCCGCCGCGGTGATGTGGGGTTCGCTCCTCATGGCGTACGGGTCCCTACCAGGGCGGCCTTGATGATGTTCCCACCCCAGGTGATGTGCGGCCGGCTCCTCATGGCGCGCGGGTCTCCGCCGCCGGTGCCGGCGGCACGTCCACGGCCCGGCCCAGCCGCAGCAGGATCAGCCGGAACGCGGCCACCTCCCGGTCCAGGCCGCGCCGCACGGCTTCGGTGTAGATTTCCGCCTGGTGGCGGTAGTCGTTCATGATCGGGCCGATGTCCTCGTCGGCAACCTGGTCGGTCTTGTAGTCTGCCACGTAGAGCCGCCCGTCCTGCTCGTAGACCAGGTCGATGACGCCTTCCATGACCTGCCCGTTCCAGGGAATGACGAAGGGCATCTCGCGTCCCAGGATGCGCGCGGACCCAAGCTCGTCGTAGACCGTGGAAGCGGTCAGGGTGGTCCATATCTGCTTCAGCTCCCGGATGACGATCCGCTTCTCGGCCGCGGGCAGGGCGGGCGCATGCCGGGCGACGGCTTCGTCAAGGTCTTCTTCGACTTGCTCCGTCCGGAAGTCCCAGTGCTCCAGCACCCTGTGGGCCAGCGTCCCGAGAACGAGCGCGGTGTCGCGCCCGATGCCGTCGCCATCGGGTGTGCCTCCGGCGCGGGGCTGCGCCATGTCCGCTTCCGCCGCCTCGCCGGCGGCCTTGAGGCGGGTGGGAGTAAGGAACAGCGGGGTCTGGCGGCGGGCTTCGCAGTCCTCCCGGCGCCGGCGCCACAGGTCTTCGTACCACGTCCAGTCATCCGTATCCGGCGGCGCCGGCTGTCGGCTGTCGCGTTTCCCGGCCGCCGCGTCCTCCTCCACCACTTCGACTTCCAACTCCCCCAGGTCGCAGGGAACGACTCCAGGCCGGGCCTGGGCGAGGTTCACGTCCGTCGCCAAGTCCAGCATGGCCAGCAGGCTGTCGCTCGGAGCCCTTGACGCCCGCTCCCTTTCAGCGAAGGAAATGACCAGCCGCTCCCGCGGCCGGGTCATGGCCACGTAGAGCAGCCGGCTGCGCTCATACGCCTCCCTCTGACGCCGCTTCGCATCGAGATACACGCCGGCGAGGTCCGACAGCTCGCCGATGCGCAAGCCCGTCAAGCCCGTGGCCCAGTCCCGCCGCACTTCGGCCTCCGGGGAGCGGTTGCCGCCGGTGCCGCCCATGGCGTCCGCCAGCACCACCATGGGAAACTCCAAACCCTTGGCGCGGTGGATGCTCATGATCCTCACGGCGTCCAGGGTCTCTTCCTCCAGCGGGCTCTCGGGCTCGTTTTCCCGCTCCAGGACCCGGCGTTCCAGCTCGGCCACCACGTCCTTCAGGGTGCCGCTGCCTGCGGCGCTGGTCTCCTCGGCCACGAGCCGGATCTTCTCCAGGTTGGCCACGGCCTGCTGGCCCGCCCCCGTGCTCGCCGCCAGGACGGACAGGGGCAATTCCTGGAAGACCCGCTCTACCGCTTGCCCGGCCTCCAGGAAACGCACCTCGCGGTGCAGGCGGTCGAGGCGCCGATAGAGATCCAGGGTCGTCCGGGGAAGGTCCACCCAGCGGTGGTCGGCGGCCGCGCGATAGCCGAGGAGACTCTTCCGGCTCAACTCGTAGATATCGACGTCGTTGTGGCCCCCCAGGGGCGAGCGCAGAACTCCCACCAGGGCCAGGCGATCATGCGGGTTGTCGATGGCCCGCAGCAGGTTGACGGTGTCGACGACTTCCTGTGTGGCGTAGAAGTCGCGCTCGCCTTCCACCACGTAGCCGATGCCGCGCCGGCGCAGCGCGTCCAGGTAGACCTGCACGTTGGTCAGAGCGCGCAGGAGGAAGGCTACGTGGCCGGGTTGCGCGCGCACGAGGTTGCCGTCTCGATCGTGGAAGGAGGCGCGGCCCAGGACCTCCTCGTCGAGCCAGCGGGCCAGGGACTCCGCCTCCAGCCGGCGCGCGCCTTCGGCATTCGGCTTGCGGTCCGCCGCGGTTACCCGGCGCAGCCGCACCGGCCTTGAGCCCGACCCGGCTGATGGGTCTCTGCGACGCTGTTCGGCCGGCGCTCCGCCGAGCTTGTCCTGGGCCTGTCGGTCGAGCCTGTCGTGAGCCTTGTCGAAGGGCCTGTCCCGAGCTTGACCGAAGGGCTCGGGGTGAACGGAGGTCGCCTCCGCTACGCTCTCGAGACCGGGTTGGAGCGGGATGTACTCCGGCTGAAGCCCGGGTTCTTCCCGGATCAGGTTCCGGAAGACGCCGTTCACCACGTCCAGGATGCGGGCGTCGCTGCGGAAGTTGGCCGTGAGCGGGTAGCGGACCCCTCCCTGGGCTACGATCACTTCCTGGATGACCTTCAGGTAGGCTTCGATGTCGGCGCCGCGAAACCCGTAGACGGATTGCTTGGGGTCCCCCACCACGAAGAGCTTGTCCGGGGCCAGGGGGATGTCGCGCCAGGTCGCCGCATGTTGGGACCGCTCCTCGCACAGCCACAGCAGGATCTCGTACTGGAGCGGGTCCGTGTCCTGGAACTCGTCCACCAGGATGGCCTTGTAGCGGTCCTTCAACTCCTCGCGGGTGCGCGGATGGTCGCGCAGCAGGTCGCGGGCGCGCACCAGCAGGCCGTCGAAGGTCACCAAGCCCTTGCGGGTGAAGTCCGCGCGGCACTCCCGGGCAAAGGGCGTCAGCAGGGCGCAGAGCCGGTCCACCTGCCCGTGGTCGACTCGAGCCAGTGCGCCGGCGGCCTTCAAGACGGCGCGAGCGCGTTCGAGATCGTCCTCGTTCCACCCCTTCACGGGGGATGGTTTCCATTGCAGAAGGTTCAAGTCGTCGGGATCGATGGCAACGGCTTCCGCGGGAGCCGTGCGCATCGACCGGATCACCTCCCCCGCCACCGCCACCGCCTGCTCGATCTTCCGCTGTTCGGGGTGGCGTCCGATGAGATCCGTTACGGTTTCATCCAGATCGTCCAGCCACTCATCCAGAACGCCGGCGGAGTCACCGGGTGCGCCGGCACGCCGGATTCTCTCCAGATCCACGTTCTCCGCGCACAGGCCCCGCGCCAGCTCCCCGATCTGTTCAAGGGGGAAGCGCGCGAGGACCTGTTTCCACTCCCTGGTCCTCGGCCCGGTGCTCGACAGCTCGCCGTCGAGCCACAGCCCCCAGGATGTGTCGAAGTGTCTCCGCAGAAGCCGTTCGTCACCTTCGCGGAACCCGGGGTCGAGCCCGGTTTCCAGCGGGTAGAGCCGGAGCAGCGAAGCGGCGAAGCCGTGGATCGTGCCGATCTGGGCCCGCTCCAGGTCCGCCAGCGCCATGTCGGCGCGGCCGCGGACGTCGTCCGGCGTGAGACCGTAACGTTCGCACAGGGCGTGGATCTCTTCCGTCCCGGCGTCCTCCGTCCCGGCGTCTTCCACCGGCCGCGGCGAGGACGCTCCTGTCCCGGCCAGCGCTTCCAGGCGGTCGCGCAGGCGCGCCTTCATCTCGTTGGCCGCCTTGTTGGTGAAGGTCAGGGCCACGAGCTCGGTCACGCGCACTGGCGCGGGCTCCCGGCGCATCAGCAGGTTGACGCATCGCTCCACCAGCAGGCTCGTCTTGCCGGTGCCGGCGCCCGCGGTCACCACCACGTTGCGCTCGAAGGTGGTGGTGGCAAGCCGGCGTTCCCTATGGTCCGCGGGCAGAGTCGTCATGAGGTTCCGGTCTCCCCCGTGAGCTTCATCTGCCGGATGCGCGCCAGCGCCTCCGCCGCGGGATGTCGGGCGGCGCGCGAGGCCGACGGGAAGTGGTCCTTGCGGCAGATTTCCCTTACCTGGCAGAAGCGGCAGTAGTCGCCTTGCACCAAGGGGAACTCGCCGTTCCGCATGCTCCTGAGCAGGTGCGAGACCGTGTCGCGAATCTTCGCGCCCACGGGCTCGCGCCACGACTGTCCCGAAAGCTCCTTCGTCACCAACGGCCCGTTCTCCCAGCGCGGCGCCAGGAAGTACCAGGCCGCGTCGATGGCGCCCGCGTCGACCGCTTCCGGGCCGATTTCGTCGCCGGCGGCCAGCAGCAGGTAGATTGGCAGTTGCAACCTGCGCCCCTGGAGCGCGGCGAGCACGGGATTATTGTCCACCGCTCCGGGTGCCCTGCCGCTTTTATACTTGTAGTCGATGACCCGGAACCGGCCGCCCCGCGCATCGCGATCGACACGGTCGAGCCGGCCCTGAAGCGGGAGCCCGCGCAGGTCTTCCGGCCAGTCCGCATCGAGTTGCGCGGTGAGGTCCATTTCCAATCCCACGGGGTGGAAGCCCGAGGCCGCCAGTTCCTGCCGGTCCGCCCGCGCCACCTCCCGCAGCATGGCCAGCAGCTCTTCCTTGGCTGCCTCCCACACTGCCGGGTAGCCCGTGGGGCTGCGTTCCTCGAAGGCGGACAGGACCCGGGCGGCGGCGCTGTCGAGCCACTCGCGCCAGCCGTCCCCAAGGGCGCGGTCCACGTCGCCGTAGAACGCCTGCAGGATCTCGTGACAGATCTGTCCCTGCTCCAGCGCCTCGATCGGCGCGGTCCACTCGGGCCGCTCCAGCCGTTCCAGGCGGAGCACGCGGCCGGCGAAGTACTGGAAGGGGCAGCGACCGTAGGCTTCGAGCGTCGTCGGCGAGATCCGGCGTTCCAGGAGCCGGTCCCAGGCTTCCGGCAGCGGCCCGGTGACGCCGTCGAACGGTCCCGGGACACCGGCGCCGTCGTCGAGGGCGCGGATGGCCGCCAGGCTCCTGTCGAGGTTCTCCATGGACGCGCCGGCGAGGCGCGCAAGCGGGCGCGGGTCCTCGCCGCTGAGTGCCCGGCGCACCGCCAACTCCTCGGGCAGGAGCCACCGGGGATTGTCGAAGGGCGGTGTGCCGCGCTTGCCGAGGACGCTCTTGGGAATGGATCGGGACTCCGTGCCGCCGCCCTCCGTGTCCGTGGCGGGAGCCACCGCGCGGAGGTACCAGGACGGCGCCAGCGCCCGCCCGCCCGCATCGGCCCGGGCCCACGTGCAACAGAGACGCTCGCCGGCCGCGTCCCGCAGCAGGGCGAACAGCAGCTTCTCCTCGTCGTAGCCCGCCAGCTTCGAGGAAGTCTTGTAGCCCAGCACGGTTTCCAGCGTGCGCCGGGCACGGTCGGGCAGGAACGGGTCCTCCCGGATGGTGCGGGGGAATACCCCTTCGTTCATGCCCACGAGGAAGAGGGCACGGAAGGGGATGCCCCGGGCTGCCCCCGCATCCAGCACCTGCACGCCCGGCACGGGCATTCCCGTCAGCGGCACCGAGGCCCGGTCCAGGGCCTTGCGCAGAGCCGCGACGAAATCCGGCAGCGACACCCTCCCGCCGACGGCGTCCAGGGCCGCCAGCCCCGCGAAAGCGTCGTCGATGGCACGGGTCACCTCGGCCCCGCCTTCATCCGTGCCCGTGACCAGGAAGCGTTCGATGAGCGCGTTCCAGCGGGCCGCGAGATCGGACCACGCGCCTTCCCGTGGCAGGGCGCCCAGATCGGCGTGCAGGGCTTCGACCGCGTCCAGCAGCGCGCGGAGTTGTCGCGGGTCGACGCGGAGGTGCCGGCCTTCCTCCTCTTCATCCACCAGGTTCAGTTCGAGGCTCGTATCGCGGTAACGCTCCAGGCGCCGCCACTCGCCCATGCCGCGGCCGATGCCCAGGGAGCGCGTGGCGACGTCCCAAAGCTCGGGACGGGGTTCCACCGGCCTGTCGAGGACGCCGGCGAAGTTGAAGTGATGGGACGCCAGCAGGTCGATGACCGCGGCGCGCGGGTAGTCCCGGACCGGAAGGTCCAGCAGCGCCAGCACGGCCCGGACCCGCTGGGAGCGCCGGAGTGGCTCCCGCGCCGGCGTGTGGAACGGGATGCCGTGCGCGGGGAAGATCTCGCGGATCCACGGCAGGTATGGCTCTAGGGTGCGCGCCACCACTCCCGCGTGCCGGAAATCGAGCCCTTCCTCCTCCGCGAGGCGGAGCAGGTGCTTGGCCACGGTGAGGACCTCGTCCCGCGGGTTGGCGCAACTCAGGACCTCGCCGCGGGGCGCCGGGCCGGGCGGAGTTCCCGGCTTTCGAAGGCCGTCTCCCGCGATGGCGCGCGCGTCTCGTTCCCCGCGGCCCGGCTTGTGCCGTTCCGGTCCGCCGGGCGCCGCAACGTTGCCGCTGTCGCCGTCCCGCAGGTTCACGACCTCGTCCGCGCCGGCGAGGCCGCGCAGGTAGCGGTCGAAGAAGTCCTGGGCGAAAGACCATTCCGGACATCCCTGGGCAAGGGGGTAGAACAGTGTCACGGGATGGTTGGCGGCGATGTTCCGGAAGAGTTCCAACTGCGTCTGGGTCAAATCGTAGAAGCCGTAGTAGCAGATGCGCTCGAACCCCCCGAGCCAGCGCGACAGCGGAGCCTCGCGCGCCGCCAGGCCGTCGAGGTCCTGGTGATCCCGCGCCCGCCACTCCGGGAAGCGTCGCGTCACCTCCCGGTGCAACGCGAAGAGATCGTGCAGCGCGTCACGGTCCCGGCCGGCGAAATGGCCTTCCCGCAACGCGTCCAGCGCCGGCTCCGGATCCACCATGGCGTCCTTGAGGTCGCGCAGGCTTTGCCACAGCGCGGCGCAGCCGCCCTCGTTGTCGGCGATGCGCGCGAACCGCCCGTGGTCCGGGAGCACGCGTTTCAGGGCCTCTTCCATGAAGGTCGCGTCGCGCAGGGTCGGCGTTTCCGGTCCGTGGGCCTCGTGAAACAGGTTCAGGGTGAGTCGGGAGAAGGTGAGGATGTGGGTGTTCAGGAGATGGAGGCGGTGCTCATGGGCGAGCAGGGTCTTGACCCGCCGGCGCAACGTCTCCGAGGGCACCACCAGCAAGAGCGGGGCGAGCCGGTCGCGCGCGTGCAGGGTGCGGACCTCGGTGGCGAGGGCGTCTTCCAGGTGCGGGTGATAGGGGCCGAGAACGATGTTCATGGAACCGCCGGCATCGGCGCCTTCGATTGCGCCCCGCTACGGCGGCGTCGAGCTGGTCGAAGGGTGCGTCCACCAGAATCTTTTGGGAATGTGGCAGACCCGCCGCTCATTGCCAAGGTCGGCGGGGCGCTGGTAGTGTTGCCACTGTGAAAGTCCACTTTCTCGGGTCCGGGGACGCCTTCGGCAGCGGCGGCCGGAACCAGACCGCGTACCTCCTGGAGGATCGGTCGCACCTGTATCTCCTGGACTGCGGCCCCTCGACCCTCCCGGCCCTCAGGCGCGCCGGCCTGGACCCCGCCAATCTCGACGCGGTCATCCTGAGCCACCTGCACGGCGACCACTTCGGTGGGATGCCCTTCTTCTTCATCCACTACCTCTACGACAGACCCCGCACACGTCCGCTGGAGGTGGCGGGGCCCCCGGGCACCGAAGAACGCGTGCGCGCCCTCATGAGGCTCATGTACGGCGAGAAGGAACTGCCCTTCGCGGTCTTCACCGAGCTTCATCCCGACACCGTCACCGCCGTGGCCGGCGCCGAGGTGCTGGCCTTTCGGGTGCCGCACCAGACCGACGCCGTGTCCCTGGGACTCCGGGTGACGGCGGCGGGCCGAACCGTGCTCTTTTCCGGCGATTCGAGCTGGACGGACCAGTTCGTCACGCACAGCCGCGGCGCCGACCTGTTCATCTGCGAATGCTGCTTCTACGACGATCCGTCGACGTCGCACATGAGCTACGTCCAGGTCGCAGCCCACCGGGACCGCCTGGAGTGCAAGCGGCTGATCCTGACGCACATGGGAGAGGAGATGCTGGCGCGGCGCCGGTCGCTGCCCATCCGGACCGCCGAGGATGGAATGGTGGTGGACCTCTAACTGAGGGCGAAACTTGACATCCCTCCGGCCGTCTCCTACAAACCCGCCATGCCCAAAGTCACTTTCATGCCCCTGGGACAGAGCTTCGAGGTCGACGACGGCACCACCATCCTCGTGGCCGCGATCCGCAACGGCGTCAAGCTGCGCCACGACTGCACCGAGGCCATCTGCGGCACCGACAAGGTCAAGATCCTGGCGGGCCAGAACAACCTGAGCCCCATGGACGACAACGAAGAGCTCACGCTGTCCATGCTCGAATCCGATGACGCCGACCGCCTGGGCTGCGTCGCCAAGGTGCTCGGCGACGTGATCGTGGAGATTCCGGCGGAATAGCCCGCGACGCCGACGTTGTTGCTTCCGGCCGGCTTCCCGGCGCCGTCATCCGTCCACAAACTCCTTGGAGGCCCAAATGAGCAGAGTCAAGGAAGCTCTCGACCGGCAGGGAACCCTGGTCATGCCCGGCGTCTACGATGCGCTGAGCGCGCGCATCGCCGAGCGCGCCGGGTTCGACGTGATCTTCACCACGGGTTACGGCATCTCGGCCACGTTCCTGGGGGAGCCGGACTTCGGCATCCTCACGCAGACCGAGATGCTGAACACCATCTACCGGATCTGCGGGGCGGTGCGGACGCCGGTGATCGTGGACTCGGACACGGGTTACGGCAACGCCGTCAACGTGGTGCGCACCGTGAACGAGTTGATGCGGGCGGGGGCCGCGGGCATGTTCCTGGAGGACCAGGTGTGGCCCAAGCGTTGCGGCCACATGCGCGGCAAGCAGGTGGTGCCGCTGGACGAGTACCTGAAGAAGCTCAACGCCGCGGTGGCGGCGCGCGCGGACGGCGACATCTTCATCGTGGCCCGGACCGACGCGCGTCAGGCCCTCGGGCTCGATGAGGCCATCCGGCGGGGTCTCGCGTTCAAGGAGAACGGCGCCGACGCGGTCTTCATCGAGGCGCCGGAGACCCGCGAGGAGATGAGCGAGATCGCCCGCCACATCCCCGGGCCGCTGGTGGCCAACATGATCGAACGCGGGGTCACGCCGCTCATGACGCCGGCGGAGTTGCGGGAGCTGGGCTTCACGCTGATCGTGTGGCCGGTGGGTCCGCTCTACTCGGCGGCCATGGCGCTGCAGAACTACTACGCCAACCTCCGGGAAAAGGGCACCGCCGAGGCACTCATGGACGGGCTGCTGCCGTTCGACGACTTCCACGACATCGTGGGACTCGAGGAGAAATACGCCCTGGACGAGAAGTACCGGACGTGATTCCGCCCCACGGGGTGCTTCAGGAGGCGGTTCCCGCGGCGGTATCCGCCATCAGGGGTTCCGTTTCCCGCGGCGGCAGGGGGATCAGGGCGCCGTCGGGCAGGTCCACCAGGAGTTCACGCAGCTTGCGCAGGTCCACGGCGAGCTTGAGCTTGGCGATCTGCCCGATGAGGACGGCCATGAGCTCGCTGTCGGTGGCGCGGCCGTAGCGGTGGACCTGGAAGTAGGCCTTTCCGTCCCGGACGCCCACCTTGGCGTGCTGGTAGACCACGCGCGCCGGCGTCCCCTCCGGAACCAGCGAATACAGGTAGGCGATGTCCTCCGGGTAGAGGCGGATGCACCCGTGGGTCACCCGGCGGCCGATGGCCCAGGGGTGGTTGGTGCCGTGGATGCCGTAGCTGGTGTGGGACAGGCGCATCCAGTACTTCCCCAGCGGGTTGTCGGGTCCCGGCGGGACCACCTTGGGTTGATCCGGCCCGCGCTCCTCCTGGATGGAAACCGGCACGTACCATGTAGGGTTTTCGCGCTTCTGCCGGATGAGGTACTTCCCCGCCGGCGTGTGCTGGCCCTCGACGCCCACCCCCAGCGGGAAGGTCATGACCTTGGAGTCCGGCAGGTAGTAGTACAGCCTCATCTCGGGGATGTTGAGGACGATGCCCTCGCGCGGGGCGTCGGGCAGGATCCATTGGGACGGGATCGTGACCGGCGTGCCCTTGCCGGGCAGCCACGGGTCCGTGCCGGAGTTGGCCAGCATCAGCTCCGTGTAGCCCAGGTGGTTCCGGCGGGCGACGTCGAGCAGGGTGTCCTTGTGTTCGGCGATGTAGGTCGTGCCGTGCCCGATGATCGTGGAGGCGGGACTCTCGCCGGCGTCCCCGTCCGCGGTGTCGCCGGCGCCGGGCTCGCGGTATTCGAAGACCGCGGTGGCGGGCTCCCACGGCTCCCCCTTTGAAGGAGCGGCGAAAGCCGCGAGTCCGAAGACCACGAGAGCGCACCAGAACCATTTCCGCATGAATTTGTCCCCGTTGTGGAGGCTGAGTCCCACGAACCCGCGCGGGCATCGGCTGGTTGAAATTTGTTGGACCGGATTATACCATCATTGGCCACCCATTCAGAAGGGAACCCGTTCAAGATGCCATTCGTCGCCGCCGTGGCCGCAAGCCACGCCCCCAACATCCTGCTGGAACCGGGCGCGGAGTGGGAAGAGTTCATGACGCTCCACTACCGCATGGCGCCGCAGGCGGCGGGGAACAAGCCTTCCCTGGAGGCGCAGCGGAAGCTGCGGCAGGACGCCGAGCACGCCTTTTCCGTGCTTCGCGCCGACCTCGAAGCCGCCCGGCCCGACGTGCTGATCGTGGTCGCCAACGACCAGTTCGTGAACTTCTTCTTCAACAACATACCGACGTTCTTCGTGACGCTGGCGGACGAGGTGCGCGGGCAATTCACCCGCCACCGCTTCCACTACCGCAACCACGCCGATCTCGGCCGCGCCATCCTGAAGGCCGGGGTGGACGCGGGTCTCGACCTGTCCTTCGGCGAGGACATCGAACTGCAGCACACCCAGCTCGTGCCGCTGCATTTCCTGCTGCGCGAGCCGGAGATCCCGATCCTGCCGATTTTCGTCAACACCTGGATCGACCCGCTGCCCACGCCGGCGCGGTGCTACGCGCTGGGAAGGCTGATCCGGGAAGTGGCCGACGCCGCGCCCGAACGGGTGGCCATGCTCGCCACGGGCGGGCTGTCGCACTTCCCGGGGTCGCCGCGAATCGGCGAGATCGACACCAGCTTCGATGAAGGATTGCTGGAGCAGATGCGCGCGGGCCGGGGCGCCGCGCTGGCGGACCTGACCCTGGAGCAACTGCGCCAGTCCGGGAACACCGAGTTCCTGAACTGGATGGTCACGGTGGGAGCCGTGAGCGACGCACCGGCCGCCGAGACTTTCTACATGCCCGACCACGTCGCCACCGGATGGGGCTTCGCCAGTTGGAAGCTCTGACGCGCCGACGCCCGTCACCCGGCCGAATCCGCGACCACAACGCACCCGAGAGCACCCCATGAGCCGATATCACCTGAACCGGTTCCTGTTCGACCTGAAGATGAAGCCCGGCGCCGTGGACCAGGCCAGGTCCGACCTCGACACGGCCTTGTCCGGCTACGACCTGAGCGACGAGGAGGTCGCCGCCCTCAAGACCCGTGACCCGCGGCAGTTGCGCCCGCTGGGCGCCCACGGGATGCTGGCGCTTTACCTGATGCGGCTGGATACCGAGTTCGACGACAACATTTACTGGACGCAGAAGTGAGGGCGGGTGTCTCCGGGTCGGGGCGCTGGCCGCGCGACCCGGTGGATGCGCCGTACACCACAAGGAGTTCTGGATGGATCTGGGTTTGACAGGCAAGGTGGCGTTGGTGGCGGGCGCGAGCCAGGGGATGGGGCGCGCCATCGCCGAGGGCTTCGCCCGGGAAGGGGCCAGGGTGAGCATGTGTGCCCGTGGCGGCGAGGCCCTGGAACGGGGCGCGGAGGAGATCCGCAGTTCCACCGGCGGCGAGGTCCTGGCCACGGTGGCGGACATGTCCAGCTACGACGACATCCGCGACTACGTGGAAAAGAGCGTCGCGGCCTTCGGGCGCGTGGACGTGATCGTGAACAACGCCGGCGGCCCTCCGTTCGGGACCTTCGACGCCCTGAGCGAGGACGACTGGCTGGCCGCCTACAACCTGAGCCTCATGGGCACGGTCCGGCTCACCCGCGAGGCCGTGCCGCACATGAAGAAGGTGGGGGCGGGCCGCATCATCAACATCACCTCCTACGGCGTCAAGGAGCCCATCGCGGGCCTGATCCTGTCCAACACGTTCCGCACGGGCGTCGTGGGCTGGGCGCGGACGCTGTCGCGTGAGCTGGGGCCGGACAACATCCTCGTCAACACGGTGTTGCCGGGCCGCATCGACACCGAGCGCCATCACAGCCTCAACGTGGCCCGGTCCAAGCGCCTCAACCTGCCGCTGGAGCAGGTGCAGCAGCAGAGCCGGGAGGAGATCCCCGTGAAGCGTTTCGGGCAGTCCGAGGAAGTGGCCGACCTGGTGGTCTTTCTCGGCTCCGACCGCGCCAGCTACATCACCGGCACCGCCATCCTGATCGACGGCGGGCTCGTCCGCACCCTCATGTAAGGAACAGGCAAGGAACACGCATGGTATATTACATCGTCCAGTGGGACCTGCCCGACCAGAAGGCCAACCTCACCATCTACAGCAACAAGGCCAAGAACGACTGGCTGCCGATGACCCTGGCGGCGCCCGGAGTCCGGGAGATCCGCAACCTGCGCAACCCGCTGGAGGTCAGCCCCCAGGTGGCCATCCTGGTCGAGTTCGACTCCCTCCAGGCGTGGCAGGGCTTCATCGAGTCGCCGGACTACATCCGCATCATGCGCGAGCTGCGAATTCTCGGTTGCACCAACTTCGACGCGAAGGTGTGGGTCCCGTCGCGCTACTTCCCGGAGTCGCTGAAGCGGGAGGAGTAGCCGGAAGTCCGTGAACGCGCACTCCGACAGATTTCAGAACCTCAGGACCCGGACTCCCAGGGCCGTCGCCGGAGACGACTTCCGGCCCGCCGCGGTGTTGGCGCCGATCCAGGAGCGCGCGGACGGCGATCACCTGATCCTCACCCTGCGGTCAGCGAACCTCAGCTCACACAGCGGGCAGGTGGCGTTCCCGGGCGGCAGCCTCGACCCGGAAGACGACGGCGCGCTGGCCGCGGCGCTTCGGGAGAGCCGGGAAGAGATCGGCATCGACCCCGATCACGTGCGCATCGTCGGCCAGCTCGACCAGGTGGTGGCCGGGTACAACTTCCTGGTGACCCCGTTCGTGGGTCTCATTCCCCACCCCTACGAGTTCCACCCCGACCCGCGGGAAACCGCCGCCGTGTTTTCGGTGCCGGTGGCCGCGCTGCTGCGGCAGGACGCGCTCACCCTCGACTCGCGCCTGTCCCGGCGCTCGGAGCCCATCTACCACTTTCAGTACGAGGACTGGGACATCTGGGGCGCGACGGCGCGGATGGTCAAACAGTTGCTGGAGCTGGTGTACGGCTACGAGGCGACGGCCGTCAGGCCGTGGTGACGGAGGACAGGGACGGCGGCGGTCCATGGCGTCGCCGCATGGCCGGGGCGGGCGTCGAGGCTAATCCAGGTCGATGTCCTTGAGGGGTTTCTCGATGGGCTCGTCCTTGGCTTTCTTGAAAAGCTCCTGGAACTTGCGGTCGAGCACCTTGCCCTTGTCCTTTTCCGCGTCGAGGATGTGACGGTACTTCTGGTCGCGCTGTGTCGCTTCTTCACGAAGCATGCGCCCGGCGTCCTTGAGGTCCGGCGCCTTGTGCTGTGGCGGCGGCGCCTCGTGCCGCAGCACCACCGCCAGCGACGGATCGACGATCAGCGTCGCGCCGCAACAAGGGCAATCCAGCCGAATGGTCTGAGCTTCCTGGTCTGCCATGATCCCGCGTTGACTCCTAGCCGCGCAGTTCGATCTGCTCGCCGTCGGGGCCGCCGAAGACGACCCGGCGCCAGCCTTCCTCGCGCGGCTCCCGCGCCGCCGTTCCGTGGGGGGCGCGCAGCAGCGGCACGCCGCGCCGCTGCAAATCGGCCACCGTTTCATCGAAGCTGTCCGTCTCCAGGCAGAAGTGGAAGCCGGCCATGGAGCCGTCGCTCTTGTGCGTCAACTCCAGCACGGTGTCGCCGAGCTTGAGGTACGCGATCTGCATCCCCGCGTTGGCCTGATGCTGGAAGTACTTCCGGAATCCGAAGTTGTCCTCGTAGAAGGCGATGGCACGGTCCAGATCCGCGACATGGAGCGCTACGTGGTCGATTCTCTTGAACATGGAGGTTCCCCGTTTCTGCCACACGGAACGTTCCGCCACACGGAACGCCATGGCGCGATTGTGCCCCGGACCGGCACGATTCGTCAACGTGTTTGTTCCGGAGCCGGTGAGCGGCAACGGACCCTTTACGGTCCAGGACCGAAGCGGCGTTTGGCCACGGCCGGGGTAAGGATGGGCACCGGGAACTCCTGCGCCAAGGCGAGCAGGTCTTCGTCACCCGTCACAGATGCGTCGGCCTTCCCTGTCAACGCGAGTTCGAGGAAAGGCCGGTCAAAGGGGTCGCGACAGGGCGGCACATCCGGCGGGTCGGAGACGATGACGGTCTCGCACCATGGCAGGTAGTCCGCCAACATGTCTTCACGTTCCTCGTCGCTCAGCCGGAACTTCGGGTACGAAAGCACCCGGATCAGTTCGAGGGCCGTTGCCTGGCTCACCAAGGGGAGAATGGTCTCCGACTGCCACGCGCGGCGCAGCCAAGCCAGGGACCCGCTGGAAAACAGCAGGGCCGACAGCAGGACGTTGGGGTCCAAAAAAGTAAACATCGTCTTAGATTCTCCGCCCCACGTGCGCGAGAGGCCACAGAAGTATCATAAATGCTTGTATTCCTGCTAGTTATTCCTTGATCCCCACTCATCCCAAGGCTTGCATTGTCGCCACCGATGCGCTTTAATCCCCTCTGTCTTTGACCCCAGTCGCTTTCGCTACGCTTACGGTCCACACTTCTGATGCGGCCCGCGGGTTTCTTTTCTCAGGAGGTCTCGACATGGCCAAACCCGAGTACCTTAGCCTCTCCAAACGCATTATCGACCGTCTCTCGGTGGATGACAAGGACGCCGTGTTCTGGGACCGCGACCTTCCCGGCTTCGGTATCCGCGTCTACCCGTCGGGCGCCAAGGTCTACGTGGTGCAGACTCGCGTCTTCGGGCGCTCCAAGCGCGTCACCGTGGGCCGCCACGGCAAGCTTTCCGCCGACCAGGCCCGCAAGGAAGCCGTCCGGATCATCGCCCGCATCAAGGCCGGTGAGGCCGAACCCTTGGAAGAGCCGGCCGCCGCCCCGACGGTCGCTGACCTGGCGGAACGCTACCAGCGCGAGTACGTGGCCATGCACTGTAAGCCTGCGACCGTATCACACTACGGCCTCATGCTCCGCAAGCACATCGTGCCGGGGCTCGGAAAGCTTCTGGTCTCGGAAGTCGAGCGCAAGCACGTCATGGAGTTTCAGTACGGTCTAAGGGACATGCCCACGGTGGCGAACCGGGCGGTGGACATCCTTGTCAAGATGTTCAACCTGGCCGATGCGTGGGGATGGCGTCCGTCAGGCACGAACCCCTGCAGGTTGGTGCGCCGCTACAAGGTGGAGAAGCACCACGAGCGGTTCCTGACCCCCGAGGAGCTCTACCGGCTCAGCCGTGCGCTTGATGTGGCTCCGGCTGAGCGGCTGGCGTCAGTCCATGCAGCCGCAGCGATCCGGCTCCTCGTGCTGACCGGGTGCCGGCGGAACGAGATCCTGGGACTACGGTGGGAGGACCTGGATTTCGAGGCAGGAGAGATGCGGTTGGCGGACAGCAAGACCGGGGCGCGGGTGGCGCCGCTGCCTCCGCCGGCGGCCAGCGTGCTGGCGGGCCTCTCGCCGGTTCCGGGCAATCCGTGGGTGTTTCCGGGGAGGAAGAAGGGCGACCGCCAGCACAACATCAACGACTCTTGGGACCGCGTGCGCAAGCGGGCCGGTCTCGATGGGGTTCGCCTGCACGACCTGCGTCACAGCTTCGCCTCGAGGGCGCTGGCGCTCGGGGAGAGCCTGTCGATGATCGGGGAGTTGCTGGGGCACCGGAAGGTGCAGACCACGGCGCGCTACGCTCATCTGGCACGGGACTCGGTCCGGGCATCGACCGCCAAGGTGGCGGAGAGCATCGGCGCGGACATCCTGCCGGATTGGGACAGTTAAAGGAACCGACAATGGCGAGGTTGAACAGCGGAACGATCTCCAGGCGCACGGTCGAAGGGCTCCCCATAGAAGAACGGGAGGCGGTGTTCTGGGACCGAGAGCTTTCGGGCTTCGGGGTGAGGGTCTATCCCTCCGGAGCAAAGGTCTACGTCGTGCAGACACGGTCCGGGGGGAAGTCGAGGCGGGTCACCATAGGGCGGCACGGACTGGTGTCCGCGGAGCAGGCCCGGCGCAAGGCGGTGATGGTGATCGCGAGCATCAAGGGTGGGCAGGACCCGGAGAGAAACGGCTCCATGTCGGCAACCGCGGCCGGGCTCACACTAGCGGAGGTGGCGGAGCGGTACATGAGGGAGCACGTGGCCGTGCGCTGCAAGCCGGCGACGGCCAGCGGGTACCGCTATGTCCTCGACAAGATGCTTCTGCCGGCCCTCGGCTCCGTACCCCTGGAAGGGATTAGTCGCGACCAGGTGGCGACTCTGCATTACCGTCTCCACAAGACGCCTGCCATGGCCAACCGTGTCGTGGAGACGCTCTCCCGCCTCTTCTACATGGCGGAGGCATGGGGCGTGGCGCCGGAGGGAGGGAACCCGTGCAGGTTCGTGGAGAAGTACCCGGACCGGAGTTGCGAGCGGTTTCTGTCAGAGGGGGAGTTCCGCCGACTGGGAAGGGTGCTCAGCGAGCTGGAGGCCGAGGGCAAGGTTTCGGCGAGTGCGGTCGCGGCGTTCCGGCTGCTGATGCTGACCGGGTGCAGGCGCAACGAGATCCTGACGCTCCGGTGGGAAGACGTGGACCTGGATGCGGGGGAGTTGAGCCTGCGGGACGCGAAGACCGGAGCGCGGTCCGTCGCGCTGTCGCCGGCGGCGAGGAAGGTGCTAGCCACCCTGCCCCCGTTTCCGGACAACCCGTGGGTGATTGCAGGACCCCGCCCCGGAAGGCGCTTGAGCGGCCTGAACAGCCGGTGGCTTGTGGTTCGGGCACGGGCCGGCCTCGAAAACGTGCGGATCCACGACCTCCGACACAGCTTCGCTTCGAGGGCGCTGGCGCTGGGGGAAAGCCTGACGATGATCGGAAAGCTCCTCGGTCACCGGAAGGTGCAGACCACGGCCCGCTACGCCCACCTTGCGCGAGAGTCGGTGAAGATGTCGGCCGCCAGGGTCGCAGAGAGTATTGCAGCTGATATGGAATAACGCTGCTCCCGCGCAGCAAGCCCGAAAGCGCACCGGCGCCCAAAGGCTGACTTCTGGCTGGTTGGCAGTCAACAAAAGGGAATACTTGGCGATGTGTTTCCCACGGGCGTATCTATACGCTTGGACCGGCGCCTAGTCGACCGCAAAGTCAATGTCAGAGAAGAACTCGGGGCGCACGAAAGTGCGCGGAGCGGCACGCCTTGGCGTTGCGGCCTATACTCAACACATCTGGTTGATTGTACTGACTGGCGACGAGGACAACTGGTGCTGTACAGAATTTTGTGTGTGAGCCGTCCTCCATTGTCTAAGCAGCCAGCACGAATCGATCGCCGAACTGGATGGCGAACTGGAGCTTTGCAGCATGCCATTCTTTCGGGGGTTTTCGCCACTTGGCCGTGATGTTCCTCAGTGCCAGGTAAATGAGCTTCGTGGCCGCCTGGTCGCTCGGGAAATGGCCCTTGTTCCGGATCGCCTTGCGGACCTGGCTGTGTAAACTCTCGATAGCATTCGTGGCGTAGAGAATTTTGCGCACCTGGGGGGAGAAGGCGAAGAATGGGATCACTTCCTCCCAGCGCCGGCGCCAACTTTGCACCACGGCGGCGTACTGCTGACCCCAGGGGCCGGCCTCGAAGCGGTCCAGCTCCGCGGCGGCGGCCTCGGCCGAGGGCGCCCCGTAAATGGCCTTGAGGGCCTTCGCCAGCGGCTTTCTGTCCTTCCACGAGGCAAACTGCAGCGAGTGACGGATGAGGTGAACCACGCAGGTCTGTACCACGCACTCGGGGAATACGGTGGTGATTGCGTCGGGAAAGCCCTTCAGCCCGTCCACCACCGCGATCAGCACGTCCTGGGCGCCGCGGGCCTTGAGCTCGTTCATGATCCGAAGCCAGAACTTGGCCCCCTCGCTCTGCTCGATCCACAGCCCCAGCACGTCCTTGTCGCCGCCGCAGGTGATCCCCATGGCCAGATACACCGCCCGGTTGCGCACCAAGCCCTCGTCGCGGATCTTCACCCGTAGCGCATCGAAGTACACCACCGCGTACACCGGCTCCAGCGGCCGGTTCTGCCAGGCCGTCACCTCCTCCAGCACCGCATCGGTCACCGCCGATACCAGCGCCGGCGACACCTCGATCCCGTATAGCTCCTCGATGTGCGCCTGGATGTCCCGCGTGCTCAGCCCGCGCGCGTACATCGCGATGATCTTCTCGTCGAAGCCCGGAAACCGCCGCTGGTACTTCCCGATCAGCACCGGGTCGAACCGTCCCTGGCGATCCCTCGGTATATCCAGCACGATCCGCTCGCTGCCCGTGTCCACCGTCTTGCGGCTCGTGCCGTTGCGGTGGTTGCCGTCCTCCCGCTCCGACCCCTCACCCAAATGCACGTCCATCTCCGCCCCCAGCATCCGCTCCGCCAACGCCTTCTTCAACTCCGTCGCCAACGACTCGAAATCAGCCGCCCCGCGGACCCCTCGCTTCGCGATCAGCTCATCCATAAGCTGCCGCGAAATCCCGTCGTCTTCCTTCCTTGCCAATACGTCCCTCCTCTCAAAGGTCTATCGTATGGCTCACAAACACAAAATTCCTTACAGGCTCGGACAACTCTCCGTGCATCAATGCCGGCGAAGACCGCAGCACCTGCAAACCAGGACCCTGGCGACACGATCCATTACCTACGAACACACCTAGACTCAGCGGCCTCCCTGTCCTACAAACCTGGACCACCTCAGTGGGTGGGGAACCTAGCCTACGTTGCGACATGGCGTGGCTTCGTCTACGTTGCCTTTGTTGTCGGTGCCTTTGTGCGGCGGGTCGTGGCTCGGCGCGTCTCGAAGTCGCTGCACACCGAGCTTGCCCTGAACGCTCTCGAGCGGGCCCTCTATGACCGCGCCGAGGGCCCTGAGGGCGCTCTGGTGCATCGCAGCGACCGTAGCTGTCGATCCGTTACACCGAGCGCATGGTTGAGGCCGGGATCGAGCCGTCGGTGAGCCGCATCGGGGATTCCTACGAGAATGCCCTGGCCGAGTCCAGCTTGTACAAGACCGAGGTGATTCGTCAGCGCGGCCCTTGGCGTCACCTCGAAGCGGTCGAGTTCGCAACCCTCGAATGGGTCGCCTAGTTCAACCGCCGACTCCTGGAGGGAATCGGCTATGTGCCACCGCCTGAACTCGAAGAGATGTACTATCAGCAGTGCGAAGATTCGACCATGGTGGCCTGACTCACACAGATCCGTCTCCGGTAAACTCGGCGCGGTTCGGTAGCTGGAAAGCGTCCATGGTCTTTCAGGTTCGATCTCAGCTTGCTTGGTCGGCGTGATTACGGGGGTCGGCATGGAGACACGGCCAGAGATGGACGGCCTGTTGCCTAAGTCTGATAAACGATATTTTTATCATAGCTTTCCGAGGCCTCACGCGAACGAGACGCGCGACGAAACTGTTGGACGGGGGCTGGCGATTCTGCAGTCCATGGCCCAGTTGGGTTTGATTTTGGCACCAGAAATTGTCGAGTGGCACGCGCCGGCAGGGGGCAGTCTCGGCAGCCCGTCGCCAATTAGACTGTTGCAGCAACGGATTTGTTTTACGGAGCTATCGAGACCGGAGGTAGACGAACACTCCCGGAGGTTCGGTTCGTTCGCGCTTGAATTCGAGATCGAGACCCTCCGGCGGATAGGGGCTTTGCCGGTGATCTACATGCCTCAAGCGTTGTCGGAGCACGATCATTTGGCGCTAATCGGACTATTTGTGGTAAGCCACCTCGGCCATATCGATTACACGTTGAAGCAGCTGCACTTTCTCGGCCAGCATAGAGACCCTGCCTTCATTCAAAAGACATACCCCGGAGCGACAAGATTGGACGAGAATGCCATGTTTAACCTAGGTAACACCGACCAGTCGGGAGGCATCGTCCAGGAGTCGCAAGTTCCCTGGAGCGCAATACGAAATCTGTTAGATTTCGTAGGCTTCAGGAATGCCCCATTTCATGCGATGACGGGGGTAACGTCGATACTCCAGTCGCTCTTCTATCCTACCGACGACGACCACGTGGACGAGAGACTTGGCTACTATAGACAACGAGAGTGGCGCGTCGCAGCCGGATATGACGTCAATGGCATCCCTCGTGGCCAGACGCTGGAGGACAAGCGGAGCCGAACACTGCTAGAGATTGACGAGCGGTTTTGGGGTCATCAACTGGACATCGGTACGGAAGCCTTTCGACGCGTAGACAAGGCGCTGACGCTCTCCTGCCCTAATCCACAGGAGTTAGTGAACATGATAAGTCGGCTGATTGTGCCGCCGGAAGTTGTTGCGGAAGCACGATCGGTTTTCCCTGGAGTCGAAGTCACCGGAGTGTCATCAGGCCGCGAAGTCGATGCGGTTACATAACGAGACTTCCGCGTCACGTCGTTGGACCGGAAGGCGCAGAGGACGCATCAATCATGAATCGCTTGAAGCTGACCGTCGCGATCGGTCTCACGATGGTTCTCACTACTTCGGTCGGGATACTGTGGTCTCTGGGAGTTTTCTTCCACCACAAACTGTCTGGATCACCTAGAGTCCAACAGGTTCAGATCACCCCGGATTGCGTCCTCGTCAACGAGCTTCAAGTAGAATTTAAAATATTGTCAGTTGATAATGCGAGGTTGGACATAGTTGCAGAGTTCCCACAGCAAAAATCGAATTCGTGCACCGAACTCCAAGTAAGTTCGTCTCATGAGATCGAGTTGATTTCTGCCGTGGCGCCACCAACGGGACAAGCTTCTGGAGCCCGACGGTCATCGGCGGCTCAAAGGGAACTAAGGACAAAAGAGCGGCAGTACCGAGCCCCGGATGGGGAGTTGCGAACACATTTCGATGTCCACTTGAAGGACGTCCAAAGAGGTGATTCGGTATGGTTATCGTTTAAAATCCTGGATTCTGTAGCACTCACATCGTACTCTGAAGGTGAGATATTTACGATATTTTTTGTTGACAACGTCGCGAGTAGAGACGGTATCGTGTCATTTCTTTCGATACTTGGAAGAGAGGTACGGGCTACAGCAAGGGATCTCGATGCGGTACTCGAGGATCCAAGAAAGCCCAATATTTTTCGTCATGAGTTTTCTCCGACTCCGGGGCGGCCATCCATGAATACATCGGTCGCTTCTTCAATAGAGTTTTCCGTGGAGTTCCCCGAACGGGAAAGGTTCAAGGACGGTCTCCTAGTAATTCTGTCTGCGCTGTTCGGCGTGGGAATCTCCGCCCTATTTGAAAGCCTTCTGGCTGCAGAGGTGTACAATAGACTGGCATCCGGTTTTCTTCGTGGTATAGAGAAGACGCCGAATGAAGATGGGGTGGACACGGAAGAGGAGGAATCGACAGCGGCCTCCGATAATTGAGACGTCATTCATCTGACGGACCTGCTCCTGACGCTTACCCCTAGAGGTGAGAGAGAAAAGGCGAGCCCAGGTCAAGAGGAGAAGACCGATGACATGGACCTTAGTAGCAGAAGGTGATTCATGGTTTGACTTTCCGTTGAGTGCGGACATCGTCACCGTTCTCAAGGACTTTGGAGATGATGTTGCGTCCGTGGCTGATCCTCGGTGAACTCCTTGTACCGATCCCACAGGCGGTTCTCGAGCTGTTCTGTAATTTGGATAATCCTGTCGCAAAACAAATTTCGAAAACCTTGTATTTCTGTGAATAATTCCTGGCACAAGATCTCCTAGTCGCAACTCCTAGGATCCACGCAATCAAATATCTGACTACGAACATCCGTCAGCGTACGAAAAGCTTCACGCTTAATTCCCGCGTCAAACGACTTTCGAATGAAGTCACGAACCTTTTCTAATTCCTCCTGACTCGGACTTGTCGGCGTCTTCGCCAGCAGTTTACCACCGTCCTCCTCCAAGTCCCAATTAGATCCAAGTTCTTTCCGGGCATTAACGACATTTGCATGTTTGTAGTCGTCAATCAGGCGCCGAGCTTCAATTTCGGGTTCACCTACGACCAAACTCGCAGGCGAAACGAAATACAAAATCACGAAGGCAGCAAAAGCTGCAGTGGCCTTAATATATCCCTTTTCGAGTAAAGGAATAGTCACTTCAAGCCCCCAGTGAGCGCCACGGCGAACGCAGCACCTCCGATAGCGATGACGATTCTGTATATCGTGTACTGTAACGGGGTGGGATCGTCGCCGAATGCTACAACCAACAAGACAATGAGTAGTAATAGACATCCTACCGAGAACGGCAAGATGAGGGGAACAGGTTTCGCGTTTGGCATCGGGTTATGGTCATCCCCGCAGAAAGACCGCGTCACTGCAATGCGGCCCTGGTCGCCTCCGCACAGCATTTACACTTACGACAAAAGTCGGGGAAGAACCCCCTGCCATCCGAGGCGCTCTGGCCGATGTACTTCTGGTACTTCCGAAGCAGCGCCACGCGGTAGGCGACGTCCTTTTTGGCGCGGTTGGCATCGCCCGCACCGATGACGATGGCGCTAGATGCTTTGACGTGGTCTTTGTACGTCTTGTCGTTCATTGCATTGAGTAGCGCCTTTTCCAGGAACTTGGCGGGCTTGGCTGGAGTTCCCGGAGGGGCCGCGATGTATCGGGAAGAAACCAACGTAAAGTTGTACCCGGCAGCCTTCGCAGTGGGAACGTTTGGCGCGTAGGCCGGTCGGACCGGTGCAAGGTTCAGCAGGGGACGGATTTCCCCGTTCTCAAAGTACGGTGCCACCGAACGATGGTGGACTGGATAAAGCAACACGTCGTATTCGTCGCGCAGAAATCCCGCGAGTGTTTCATTGGTGTTGGGGTACCCGGATACGATTTCGAAAGGAATTCCCAACTCATGGGCGGTGATGAGGCCATGTATCCACCCGCCCACGCTGAACGGGATTTCCCGGGTTATCCGCTTCGCCTGTTGCAGATCCTTCAGCGTCTTGAACTTAGAACCTTTGCGCAGCAGTAACGCATAGCCGACCTCGCCTACCTGAGCCAACCACGTCAACTTTTCGAAGTCAACATCGATCTTCTTAGTTCTCCCGAAGAACCTGGCCAACGTGTCGCCGTTGAACTGCCCGATCGTGTATCCGTCGGGCTTGGCGCGGTAAAACCTCCTGATGCCGATTTCCCCGCCAGCTCCGGGAAAGTTTCTCACGATGGTCTTAATTAACGTCCTTGGGTAGATACTTCGTCATGCTGCCGGCAATTACCCGGGCTATACTGTCGGCGCCCCCGCCCGGCGAGAACGGGACGATCATCTCGATGGACTTCCTCTCTGGAAACTCAGCCTCGGCTACCGCGCCGAACAATAAGACCGCTACCAAACCACCTGCTACGACGCTTAACGAGTGACTCATGGTTTGCCTCCGTTTGGGGATAGGGCGGCCCAATTTGCCGACGTGGTCACCGTTTCTGGATAGTCATGTCATGGAACAGGGGTGGCCGGATCTCCGAAATGGCCGCATGCTGTTTAACTCCCATTTCTGTGAGCCCTCGCCGACGACTTCGTCGCCGGGACTGCGCGCCCGTACAGGTCGGCTCCCGGGTCATCAGTCACGGCCCGTGACGCTCCGCCGCAAGGCCGCGCTTCGCCGACGGACTTTGGTGACCTTTACGACGTATGATTTGACGCATCAACGCTTAACACTGTCAAATAACAGCGCCGGATCGGTGTCTTCCTTGAAGCCGAGTTGACACAGGAGCGCGGCGCGGCGACACCAGATGTTCTCGTCCCCCGCCCAGCCGCGCATCAACGCGCCCATGGGTTTCGGTTCGGCGGAAAGAACGTGCCCGAGCCCGGCGGGCGCGATCCGGTCGACGTAATCCCACCAGGCGCCTTTGACAATGAGCTCATCGAGTAGTGGCACGGTTTCCATGTTCAACCAGCACGAGAAGGGGCGGTGAACCGCGAGTTCCACCGCTGCATAGCGCTGTTCGCGGTACGTCGCTTCGCGCCACAGTGCGAGAATCGTGGCCCGCCACTCGGCCGCATCAGTGGGCGGGAAACGGTCGAAGACGGCCTGTGCGGTCTTCCGCACTATGGGTAGGCGCACGCCCATGAACGGTATGCCCGATTTCATGTAACGTTGCTGGCCGGCAGCTCTCCCGGACTCGCGCACTAGCCAGAGTTCGTCGCGAAGGGCGCAGATAACGTGGAACACGCCTGTGTGCCGCCGACATCCACGCCGACCATGTGCCCGGGAGCCGGGAGTCCTCTCCGACGCGCCTCCGTCACCCGTCACTTGACCGTGAGACACGCGCACTCGGCGAGGTGCGCTACCTTGTGCGACACGCTTCCCATCACGAGGCCGGCGACGTTGCCAAGACCCCGGCGGCCCATGACCACCAGTTCGGCCTTCTCATGCCCGGCCGCGGCGATCATGTTGCTTGCCGTATCACGGTCCACCACCTGGGTCGTCACGTCCTGGACGCCCTTCGCCGACAGTGTCTCGCGGGCTTTCTCGGCGATCCCTTCGCCGACCTTGCGCAGCGTCCCGGCCGACACCGGAATGGGGCCCTGCGGGTAACCCGATGCGGTGACCCGCTCGACCATCGCCGCGAGCTCGTCGATCTCCTTCACGACATCCCCTTCGATGCCAATGTCCCGGCATATCGCCTTCAGATCCGGGGCCGTGGCATGTTACAGCAGAGCGTGCACGACGCGCGCGCCGAATTTCACGGCGATCTCGCCCGCCATCTCGATGGCCTTGTTGGCGTGATCGGAACCGTCCGTTGGAACTATGATGGTATTGATCATGCCTGTCTCCATAGGCGCTTTTGCGCTAGCCATTTGACTTGTCGTCTGGACAAGGGACGTGCACCGATTTTGACACAAACCCTCCTGGCGCTGCCAGACAGGTGAGGTGGTCCCGGTTCGTAGGACAGTTTGGCGGCAGAAATAAGGTGTATTCCGAAGTCATCGATCATGCCGCCCGGGTCCTGTTTAACACGTCCTGCTCTTCCGGTAGAACCGGCAGAGAGGCAGGCGAGCTGCGGTGCTGGGCCGGCGTCGTCTGCGTCAGCATTCCTTTTCATAGGCCTCAGCAGGCGTAGAGCCCGCCAAGGCAGAGTGAGGTTGCGCCCGGTCATAAAAGGCGAACCAGCGAGAAATCAGCCGCTGGGCCGCGAAGCCGTCCGTGATTTCGTGGAGGTAGACGGCCTCGTACTTGAGGGAGCGCCACAGGCGCTCGATGAAGATGTTGTCCATGCACCGGCCCCGGCCGTCCATGGAGATGGCGACACCGGCCTGTTTGAGCACGGAGGTGAACTCCAGGCTGGTGAACTGGCTGCCCTGGTCTGAGTCGAAGATCTCGGGGCGACCGTAGCGTTGGAGGGCTTCTGAGAGGGCGTCTGTGCAGAAGCGTGCATCGAGGGTGTTCGACAGCCTCCAGGAGAGCACCCGGCGGGTGGCCCAGTCCATGACCGCCACCAGGTACAGGAAGCCCTTCTGAACGGGGATGTTCGTCAAATCCGCGCACCACACGTGATTGGGCCGCTCGACGGCCAATCCCTTGAGAAGATACGGGTAGACCCGGTGCTCGGGGTGCGGGCGAGTGGTCCGCGGCGCTTGGTAGATGGCCTGTAGCCCCATCAGGCGCATCAGACGCCGCACCCGGTGACGACCCACACAGACGCCTTGACGCCACAGTTGACGGACCATCTGGCGGCTGCCATAGAAGGGGCACTCCAGGAACAGCTTGTCGATCCGGCGCATCAACGCCAGATTCTCTGCGCTCTCGCCCTTGGGCCTGTGGTACACAGAGGATCGACTCACTCGAAGCAGCCGGCATTGACGGCTCAAGCTGAGCTTGGGATGGCCGGGTTCGATCATCCCCCGGCGCTCCTCCCGGCTCACCACTTGAGCCCTTTGGCCAAAATCCCGCTCCACCGTCAGTTCCCCGATCTTCGCGTGCAGATCCCGGAGTTCTGCCTCGTGGTCCCCGCGCGCACGCTCCGCCCCCTTCGAGAACACCTCCTTCATCCCCTCCACTGCTCGTTGCTTCCGGGTGCTCACCTGGTTCGGGTGAATCTTGTGCCGCGTGGCGATCTCCTGTATCGTCTTGTCCCCGCCCAGTGCTTCCATGGCCACCTTCGCCTTGAAGTCCCCGCTGAACCGTCGCCGTGTGCTCATCACGTATCCCTCCTTCAGTCGGTGGAATACACCTTAGCAACCTGTCCGTTTTTCCGGGACCACCTCACCTTCGGGTGGTTCGGCGGGGCATCCAACCCCTCTCGCCCGACCGAAACCAACCGAAGAGCGTCAGCCCCGCACCGGCGCCCTTCTCGGAAGTGTGCAGTTTTCGATTGCCAAAATGAGCAGTTTTCGGTTGCCATTGACACTGCGATCCTACGGAACTCCGCCACCAAGGCGTGCCCAAACGCAAACCCCGGCAGCCAAGGCGCCCCCGGTTGCCCACCGGACTCCCCCGCGAGCCCGTCGTCGCCATACCGGAAATCACCGCGGAGGTTTCGGCTGGCTCAGGCGCACTCGCTGACGAGTTTGTCTCGGAGACTGCCCGCTGGCACTGGCCTGAGAACATGATTCGATACGAGGCCGGCGCGGATCCTGAGAACCTGCGCATCCTACGGATCCGGGGCAACTCCATGGAGCCGGAGATGCGAGACGGCGACCGGATTATGGTCGACATCTCGCGCCGACGACCGAGCACGGGCGAGGTGTTTGTCCTTTGGGACGGCATCGGCGTCGTGATCAAGCACGTCGAGACGGTGCCTGGCGATACGGTCGATGGGGACGAGTTGCCCCGGGTCAGGTTGATCTCCGCCAACGCTGCGTACGCTCCTTACTCACCCGTTGCCCATGATGTCCACATCCTCGGCAAGGTGTTGTGGGTGGTGAGGCGAACGTGACGGACGAAGACCCCCCAACTCAGGCACGTCATCGCACGCTGGTCAAAAGCATGGGCAGATCAAGCGCACCGCCCGGACCATGTGCCCGAAGAGACGACTTCGGAGAAACTAGACGAGTGTGCGCTGGAGATACGCGGGTATAGTATTCAATACGCTTGCGATTTGCTTACGGTAAAGGTGGTTGGCCGGACACTGACAAAGAAAGACTCAGTAAAATCAATGGGTTATACCCAAGCGGTGAATTGGGATGCCATTTGTGTCCAACACCAAGCGGACCGCGCTCATTCAGGCCGACGTGCCCATGTCACGGCCTTGGCCACATCATTCTCGTCCACGCCGAGTTCGGCCAGCTTTGCGCGTACGGCCTCGACGCGGGTCAGGCGCACGGGGGTCAGGATGATGCGGCCCTTCTCCTTGGTCACGTCGAAATACTCGTAGCCCTTCAGGTCGGACACGACTGCCTTCGGCAGCGTAAGCTGGTTCTTGGATGTCAGCTTTGCGAGCATTGATGTACCTCCGACACTGATCCACCTCGTAGTAAGGAAACAAGGAAACCTTGTCATCCGCGACAAGTAGAGTCAAGGGTACGACAACGTGACTTGCATCCCCGGCGGGGATTCATCATGGTTCCTCCATGCCTGTCTATCGCCTGAGCCGGGAACTCGTCTTTCCCGACCCGAACGAGGCGGAGCCCAGCGGGCTTCTGGCGGTGGGAGGCGACCTCGGCGGCGCGCGGCTCCTGTTGGCGTACTCCATGGGCATCTTCCCCTGGTACGGGGAGGGTCAGCCCATCCTGTGGTGGTCGCCGGACCCGAGGTGCGTCCTCGACCTCGACGACTTCCATGTGTCGAGGCGGTTGCGGCGGGTGCTCAACCAGGGGAGGTTCGACGTGACCTTCGATACGGACTTCCGCGGGGTGATCCGGGCGTGCGCGTCCGTGGACCGGGACGGCCAGGACGGCACCTGGATCACACCGGAGATGGAACGCGCCTACGTCCGGCTGCACGACGCGGGTCTGGCCCATTCGGCGGAGTGCCGGCGCGGCGGCGAATTGGTGGGCGGCATCTACGGCGTCGCCCTCGGGCGCGGGTTCTTCGGCGAGTCCATGTTCCACCGCGCGGCGGACGCATCCAAGGTGGCCCTGGCCGGGCTGGTGGAGCGGCTCGCCGGCTGGGGCTTCCATTTCATCGACGCCCAAGTTACAACTTCCCACATGTTGAGCCTCGGCGCGCGGGAGGTGCCGAGGAAGGTATTCCTGGCGAGTCTCGTCGACGCGTTGCGCCACCCCACCCGCCGCGGCAGTTGGCGGGGAACCGGCGGGGCGCGATAGCGCGGCAAGTCGCGGGAGCGGTTTCAACCCCGCCCACGCCTGACGGACCCGGGAAGCGACATTCGAACCACAGCGAAGGGAGGGGCCTCGGATGGCCACGGTCAAGGAAGGATTTACGTTCAAGTATCAGGCGAACAAGAACTCATCCATCGAGGAAACCACGTTCTCGCCGGGAGACGAGCTGGAGGTGGTGGAGGAGTGGAGCAACGACCTGTGTCTCGTGCGGGACGCGGACGGCGTGGTCTACAACGTGCCGAAGAAGAACCTCAACCTGTGACAAGACGCCGGTGACAGGGCGCCGGCGGCCGGCCGGCAACGGCGCCCGTTACGCGCCGCGGAACTCATCCGGGAAGAGGCGGACGGCGCTCTCTATGGGCGGCCCCGGCATGTTGATCAGGCTGCAGAACCCCTTGCCCTTGTTGAAGGCGATCACCTTCCCGAACTGCTCCACCAGCGCATCGTTCCCCTCGCCCGCCTGAACCTTCTTGAGCAGCGCCGCCAGCATGTTGGTTTCCATGCGGCAGGCGGGGCACTGGCCGCAGGACTCCCGTGCGAAGAAGTCCGCGATGCGCACCACCTCCTCCAGCACGGAATCGTCCTCCGTGAGGACCTTGACGACGCCGCAGCCGATGGAAGAGCCCGCTTCGCGCAGGGAGTCGTGGTCGAGGGGCAGGTCGAGGCTCTCGGGCAGCAGGAAACCCGATGACGGGCCGCCGGGAAGGATGGCCTTGATGGCCTTGCCGCTCTTCAAGCCTCCGCCGCATTCCTCCACGAGGCGGCGCAGCGGGGTCCCGAGAGGCAACTCGTAGACGCCGGGCCGCTCCATTTCGTCCCCCAGCGAGAACACCATGGTGCCCGTGCTGTCCGCGGTGCCGAAGGAACGGAAGGACTCCGGCCCTTTGTTCACGATGGGTGCGATGTTGGCCAGGGTCTCGACGTTGTTGACCAGGCTGGGCTTGCCGAACAGGCCCTCGGTGACCGGGAAGGGCGGTTTCTGCCGCGGCAGCGGCTCCTTTCCTTCGATGAACTCCAGGGCCGCCGTGTCCTCGCCGGCGACGTAGTTCGACGGCGCGGCCACCATGACGATTTCGAGGCTGAACCCGGAACCGGCGACGTCCGCGCCGCAGAACCCCGCTTGCCTGGCTTCCGCGATGGCCCCCTCGATCGCGCGGGTGGCCGCCTCGTAGCCGTGATTGATGTAGAGGTAGGCCTTTTCGGCCCGCACCGCGTACGCCGCGAGAATGATCCCGTCGAGGATGAGATGGGGGACGTTCTCCATCAGCACGCGGTCCTTCTTGCTGCCGGGTTCGTCCTCGCCGCCGTTCATCACGACGTAGTGGGGCGTCTCGGGGCATTCGAGGGTGAGGGCGAGCTTCCGTCCGGTGGGGAATCCGGCGCCGCCGCGGCCGCGCAGGCCCGAAGCCTCCACCTTGGCGACGACGTCCTCGGGAGACATCTCGGTCAGCCGCTCCACGGCCTGATAGCCGCCGCGGGCGCGATAGGCCTTCAGCCCTTCGAGCCCCTCGGGCACGCCGCGCGGGAACAGGATGCCTTCCATGACCGTCAAAACACTCCGGTGTCCAGCAACTGGTAGATGAGTTCCTTGAGGGAGGGGTCGATCTTGTCGAGCCGGTCCACCGCCGGACCGCCGGCCATGTGCTCGACGATGTCGTCCAGATCCTCGCTCTTGACGCCGGCGTACCAGAACCTGTCGGGGTAGAGGACCATGTTGGGGCCTTCCTGACAGGCGCCGAAGCACATGTAGGAACGCACTTCCACGTCCTCCAGCCCCTTGGCCGCCACGCGCTCCTGGAGATCCTTCATGATCTCCTCGGAGCCGCGGCTCTTGCAGTCGACGTTCTGACACACCAGGCAGAATCGGTTCACGGGTTCTCCTCGCTCGAAGACGGAGTAGACGAGGCAGACCGCCGGTTCATCCGAAGAACCGGGTCCGCGTCCTTGGAGATTTCGCTCAGGACGCGCTCGTCGTCGGCGTTGGGAAGCGCCTCGGACAGATGTTTCCATATTCCGTCTCGGAGAGCAAATCGCCGTCGACGCGGAAGCGCGGGCCCGCGCGGCCGCCCACGACTCCACATGGCCGTACGGACTCACGGTACTCTGCGCGCGCTTCCCTTTGCCGGTGATTTGTGCGAGAAAACGTAAGTTTAATATCGTTGCGGGGTTTCACCGCGCGGGATCATGAATCAACGGGCTGGAAGCGGTCACGCGGACCGTCCACACCGTTGATGAAGGGTGCCCCGGCGAGACGCCGAAGACAAAGCGTAGGAGGCTCGTCATGGTCAATCGGTTACTCCGAATCTTGATGCTCTCGGCGCTTGTCCTTGTGTTGGTGCCGTCCCTCTCTCTGGGCGCGGACGACTTCTTCAAGGGCAAGACCATTCGTTTCGTGGTCGGATTCTCCCCGGGCGGGGGGTTCGACACCTACACCCGGCTCATCGCGCGCCATTTCGGCAAGCACGTGCCCGGCAATCCGAGGACGGTGGTCCAGAACCGGACCGGCGCCGGCAGCATGATCGCCGCCAACTACATCTACAACAGGGCCAAGCCCGACGGCCTCACCATCGGCAACTGGATCGGCCCGCTGGTGCTGCAGCACGTCCTCGGCAAGAAGGGGATCAAGTTCGACGGACGCAAGTTCAACTGGCTGGGCGCCCCGGTCACCGACGACAACACCTGCGCGCTCACCAAGGCCAGCGGCATCGCCAACATCGACGACTGGATGAAGTCCAAGCGGCCCATCAAGATCGGCGCCACCGCTCCGGGCTCCACCACCGACGACGTGCCCAAGCTGATCAAGGCCGCGACGGGTCTGCCGATGCAGATCATCGAGGGTTACGGCGGTACCGCGATCATCCGGGTGTCGGCGGAGAAGGGCGAGATCGACGGCGGCTGCTGGGCGTGGCAGTCCATCAAGCCGACCTGGAGGCAGGGCATCGAGAGCGGCAACGTCAGGCCCGTGCTCCAGGTGGGTCCCGACAAGCACCCGGAGCTCCAGGACGTGGCCGTGGCGACCGAGTTGGCCAAGGACGACACCGGCAAGAAGCTGCTGCAGGTGGCGGCCGACGTCTATCGCGCCCTTTCCCGGCCTTACAGCCTGCCGCCCGGAGTGCCGGCCGACCGGGTCAAGACGCTCCAGAATGCGTTCATGGCTACCTTGAACGACCCCGAGCTGAAAGCCGACGCCGGCAAGTCGAAGGTGGAGTTGAACCCGCAGGACGGCCCCTCGGTGGCGAAGAAGATGGCGGGACTGTACGACATGGACGCTGCCACGGTGTCCCTGCTGAAGGAAGTTCTGCTTCCCAAGAAGTAGCTGAACTTCCGTGACGGCGTCCGTCTCCCGGCAGCGCACGCGCGCCGGGAGACGGCCCGCCGTGTACGGGTCGCGCGCACGGAAGAGGGGACGGTAGCGCCGTCCGTGCGCGGCGTACATCGACCTTGACCTGCTTCGGGTATTCCCGGCCATCCTTTGATCGATCCGAGCCGGTCCTCGGGGATGTTCCCAGGCTCGGTTTGTCCTCTTCTCACGGAAAGTCATGAACCATGGGTGAAATGCTTCAGGCCTTTGGCGCGGGTCTGGCCCAAGTCTTTACGGCGACCACCTTTACGTTGATGATGCTGGGCATCGTCATCGGTTTCGCCGTGGGCATCCTGCCGGGGCTCGGCGGGCCGGTGACGCTGGCGCTGATGCTGCCCTTCATCTTCAAGATGGAGGCGGTGGAGGCCTTCGCCTTCCTCTTGGGGATGTCGGCGGTCACCGCCACGACGGGCGACATCACCTCCATCCTGTTCGGCATACCCGGCGAGGCCATTACCGCGTCCACCATCGTGGACGGCCATCCCATGGCCAAGAAGGGCGAGGCCGGGCGCGCCCTCGGCGCCTCGCTCATGAGTTCGCTGGTGGGCGCCGTCTTCGGCGCCTTCGCCCTGGCCCTGGCCATTCCCATCGTGCGGCCGCTGGTGTTGGCCATCGGTTCCCCCGAGTTCTTCATGCTGGCGCTCCTGGGGGTGACCTTCCTTGCCGCGTTGAGCGGCGAGGCGGTGGTCCGAGGGCTTACCGCCGCGGCCCTGGGGCTCATGCTCGCCACCGTGGGGCTCGATCCCATCTCCGGCATCGAGCGCTTCACCTTCGACAAGCTCTACCTGTGGGACGGCATCAAGCTGGTGCCGGTCACCCTCGGCCTGTTCGCCATCCCGGAGGTGATCGAGCTCTGGGTCAAGGGGTCCAGCATCGCGGAAGAGAAGGTGGAGAAGCTCGGCGGCGTCATGGAGGGAGTCAAGGACACCTTCCGCCACTGGGGCCTGGTGCTGCGCTGCAGTGCCATCGGCACCTACATCGGCATCATCCCGGGCATGGGCGGCGCCGTCTCCCAGTGGGTCGCCTACGCCCACGCGGTGCAGAGCACCCCCGACAAGGAGCGCTTCGGCAAGGGGGCGGTGGAAGGGGTGCTGGGACCGGGCGCGGCCAACAACTCGAACCTGGGCGGCGCGCTGGTGCCCACCATCGCCTTCGGCGTGCCCGGCAGCGTCACCATGGCCATCCTCCTGGGCGCGTTCATCATCCAGGGGCTCGTGCCGGGACCGCCGATGCTGGAGCCCGCCAGCCGTGGGGGCCACCTCGACCTCACGTTCTCGTTCGTGTGGATCGTGGTGGTGTCGAACCTCATCACGGTCTCCGTGTGCTTCATCTTTCTCAAGCAGCTTGCGCGCATCACCGAGGTGCGCGGCAGCCTGGTGCTGCCGTTCCTGCTGGTGCTCATCTACCTGGGGGGCTTCGCCCAGAACAACGCCTTCGAGGACCTCATCGTGGTGCTGGCCTTCGGGCTCCTGGGCTGGGTCATGGTGCAACTCGACTGGCCGCGCCCGCCGCTCCTGCTGGGCCTGGTGCTGGGCTCGCTGGCGGAGAAGAACCTGTTCCTGGCCACCGACAACTACGGCTGGGTGTGGGTGGGCTTCCCCGGCGTGCTGACCATCGGGGCGATCATCCTGGCGGGAATCCTCTATCCGATCTACCAGCGGCGCCGCTATGCCAGGCAGCAGGCCGTCGGCGCCACGCCCGCGCCGGTCCCGGTGCCCGAGGCGGAACCCGTGGCGGAGGGTCCCAAGCCCTTCACCGTGTGGAACGTCGTCTTCACGGGTGTGCTCGTGGCGGGTTTCGCCTGGGGCGTCTGGGAGGCCCGGGACTGGGGTTATCGCGCCAGCCTGTTCCCCTGGGTCATCGGCATTCCGGGAATCCTGCTGTCTCTGGCCCAGCTCGAGATCGACGTCATGGGCTTGCTGAAGCAGCGGAAGGAGGCGGCGCGGCCCGAGGGAGCCGATCGCGTGGTCGTAAGCCGAACCCTCACCATCGTGGGCTGGATTCTCGGCTTCTTCGCGTCCATCTGGCTGCTCGGCTTCCCCATCACGGTTCCGCTGTGCACGTTCCTCTTCCTCAAGGTGGGAGCCGGCGAGAAATGGCCCATCAGCATCATCCTCACGCTGCTGGCGTGGGCGGGGTTCTACGCCGTCTTCGAGTACGCGCTGAGCCTGCCGTTCCCGCCGGGAATGCTCATCGAGATGTTCACGGCGTAGAGTCGAGGGCAAGCTTTCGCGGGAATGACGACTTGGGGCGTTGCCCGTGAAGTCGCCGTCGCGGGGCCGTGATTGACAGTGAGCGTGGGATGGGACTAGTTTGTTGTTCCGGCCCGGATGGACCAACACTTGGCTCCAGGGCCGCCCGCAAAGGAGATCGACCTTCATGAAAGTCTACAACTTCGACCTGCTGGCGTATCCGGAAGTCCCCGAAGACGTTCCGGGGACGCCGGTGCCCAGTAGCTACTTCGATCCGCCGGTGGGCTCGCGCAACTACAGGGAACACCTGGAAGAGATGGCCTACTGCGAGGAGTTGGGCTTCGAAGGGGTGGTCTTCAACGAGCACCACTACAGCGCCTACGGCACCATGCCGTCGCCGAACCTCATCGCCGCGGCGCTGAGCCAGAAGACCAGCCGCATGAAGATCGGCGTACTCGGCAACATCCTGCCGCTGCGCCAGCACCCGGTGCGGGTGGCCGAAGAGTACGCCATGATCGACTGCCTCTCCGAAGGCCGCCTGATCGCGGGCTTCGTGCGCGGCATCCCGTCGGAGTACCTGTGGTACAACGTCAAGCCGCAGGAGTCCCGCGGGCGCTTCGGCGAGGCCTTCGACGTCATCATGAGGGCGTGGACCGAGCCGGTGTGGAGCTACGAGGGCGACTTCTTCCGGTTCGAGAACTGCGCCATCTGGCCGCGCCCGGTGCAGCAGCCGCATCCGCCCATATGGGTGGCGGCGCGCAGCGCCGAGTCCATCGAATGGTGCTGCGCGCGCCAGATCCCCATCGCGCAGGTGTACCAGACCACGGACCAGATCGAGGACACCTTCAACTATTACCGCAAGGTGGCCGGGGACGGCGGCTGGGAATGCGGCCCGGACCGGTTCATCCTCTGCCGCCACATCCACGTGGCCGAGACCGACGAGCAGGCTCGTGCCGTGGCGGAGCCGCCGCTGCGCTACTTCTTCACCCTGTGGAACCGTGGCTTCAACGAGGCCAAGACGGACGTCGCCGTCGATCAGCAGAAGGTCAAGGCGGCCATGGTCAGCGCCCGGTCCGGCAGCTACTTCCGCCCGGGGAACGAGCAGCGGGTCAACTTCCACCCCATGACCTGGGAGCAGCTCATCGACACCGGGTTCGTCATCGCCGGCAGCCCGGACACGGTGGCGGCGCAGGTGAACCAACAGATGAGCCAGATCGGCGCCGACCACTTCATGGGCATGTTCCACATCGGCAACCTGGCCCACGACAAGGTGATCGACTCGCTGAACCTGTTCCACAAGGAGGTCATGCCGCGGCTCAACGGGGCGTGACCCACACGCGACCACGCTCGCGTCCGTACTCCTCGCGCCGCAAGCAAGGGACCGCAACGACCCCGGAGCCGTGGTGGCGACTCTCTCCAGAGGTCTTCTCGCAGCCGTTCTGTTGCTGGCATTGCCGCCGTTTTCCATCGGAACGGCCGGGGCCGATGACGGCCCCCTGACGTTCGTGGTGGGCGCCGGTGCCGGCAGCGTCTTCGACAGCTATACGCGCGTTCTGGCAAGCCACATCGGCCGGCATCTGCCGGAACGCCCCAAGGTGGCGGTGCGCAACCTGGCCGGAGGTGGCGGCCGCGTGGCGGCGGAGTATCTCTACCGCGAAGCCAAGCCCGACGGCCGCACTGTGGGCCACTGGGCGGGCGACCTCATCCACAAACAGATATTCGGTCGAACGGACGTGAAGATCGACACGCGGCGCTTCGGGTGGGTGGGCGCGGTCGCGCCCCTGCACCCGGTCTGCGTCCTCACGAAGGCGAGCGGCATCGCGGACCTGAGCGCTTGGGCGGGCGACAAGAGGCCCGTCAAGTTGGGCGGCATCGGGCGCAACGAGGCCGCCACCAACATGTCCCGCGTCGTCGCCGCGGCCCTGGGCCTGCCGGTCAAGCTCATCCCCGGCTACAACGGTCTCGAGAATCTCCGGCTGGCCGCCGGCAGGCAGGAGGTGGCGGGCGGGTGCTGGCACTGGCAGTCGGTCAAGAAGACATGGGCCAGGATGCTTGCCGCGGGGGAAGCGCGGGTGGTGCTCCAGGCCATGGCCGAGCCGCATCCGGAACTGCCGTCCGTTCCCAACGCGGTGGAGCTGGCCAAGTCCGAGAACGCCCGCCTGCTGCTCATGTACGGCGTCCACGACCCGGCGAAGCTGGCGCGGGCGTATACGCTTCCTCCCGGGACTCCGGACGAGCAAGTGGCCAGGCTGCGCGAGGCGTTTGCCGCCACCATGGCCGACCCGGCGTTTGTGGCGGGGGCCAACAGGCTGGGTCTGGAGGTCCGCCCCGTGGACGGCGCGGCCATCGAAAAGACCGTCAAGGGGCTGTTCGAGCTGGACCCCAAGTTCATCGTGCAACTGCGCAAGGCGCTGTTCCCGGATGGGGCCGACGGCGAGGCCCGCGGGCAATAGGCGGCGCCGTATCGGTCCTTCGGCGTCCCCGGCCTCCGGCGGTCACCTGTTGAGCCGGCAGGTAGGACAGGCGAAGCGCCATCCGACAGACCAGGGCGTCACGAATCCCGTCCGCGGATGAGCCGTTTCACGGTATAGTCCATCACCGTCTCGCCGCGCTGGTTGGTGACCGCGTGCCGGCACCGGACGATGCCCGCGTTGCGCGACTTGGTCTCGCGGCCGTCGAGCACCTCGATCTCCACCGCGATCGTGTCGCCCACCTTCACCGGCCGGAACAGCCGCATGCCTTCGAGCCCGACGAAGGCCAGGCCCGTCCCGTGCAGCATCCCCGTCTGAGTGGTCAACCCCTCGGCCATGGCAAAGGTCAGGCTGCCGGGGGCGATGCGCCCGCCGTACTCGGTCTCGTCGCGCATGTACTCGGCATCGATGAACAGCGGTTCCATGAGACCCACCAGGTTCACGAACTGGACCACGTCGGTTTCCGTCACCGTGCGCCGGGCGGTGCGGAAAACGTCGCCCGGGCGGTACTCCTCGAAGGTCATTCCCTGTCGCATGGCGTTGTCCTCGACTCCATCCGCGGCGGGTGCCGCTAACCGAGGGTTCCCCGGTCCCGGACCTCGGCGAGCTCCGCGTCGCCCAACTCAAGCCATTCCTTGAGCACTTGCTCGTTGTGCTCTCCCAGGAGCGGCGGCGCCAGCCGGATGGACGCCGGCGTGCCCGAGAACTTCACCGGCAACCCGGCCATGCGCACCTTGCCGGCGGTCGGATGGTCGACCTCCCGCAGCATGCCAGTGGCCTGAACCTGCGGGGACTCGAACACTTCGTGGATGTCCTGCACCGGCGAGCACGGCACGCCCGCGTCGTTCAGGAGCTCGATCCATTCTTCGCGCGGCCGCGCGCGGAACAGGCCGTTCAGGAGTTCGATGAGGGCATCCCGGTTCTCCACGCGGTGCGCATTGGTGTCGAAACGGGGGTCCTCCGCCAGCTCCGGCCGGCCCGCTGCCTGGCAGAACCGCGCCCAGATGGCCTCGTTGGCCATGGCCACCACCAGGTGGCCGTCCGCCGTCGGGAAGCTCTGGTAGGGGACGATGTTGGGGTGGGCGTTACCCCAGCGTCCGGGCACCCGGCCGGTGACGAGGTAGTTGCTCCCGGCGTTGATGAGGCTCGCCACCTCCGCCTCCATGAGGGAGGTATCGATCCGTTGTCCTTCTCCGGTCTGCTCGCGTGCGTAGAGGGCCGCGGCGATGGATTGCCCCAGCATCAGGCCGGCGACGACGTCGATGATGGCGACGCCCACCTTGGAGGGCTCGCCCCCGGCCGGGCCGGTGATGCTCATGAGGCCGCCCCAGGCCTGCATGGCCAGGTCGTAGCCGGGCCGGTCCTTCAGGGGGCCGCTGGCGCCGAAAGCCGAGAGCGCCGCGTAGATCAGCCGCGGGTTCTCCCGCCGGATCCCGGTTTCGGACAGGCCCCAGCCGGCGAGGGTGCCCGGCCGGAAGTTCTCCATCAGCACGTCCGCCCGCAGCGCCAGCCGGCGCAGCAGCGCGATGCCGTCCGGGGTCCGGAGGTCCAGGGTCACGCTGCGCTTGTTGCGGTTGACGCACAGGAAGTAGGCGCTCTCGCCTCCCTGGAAGGGCGGCCCCCAGCTTCGCGTGTCGTCGCCCACGCCCGGCTGCTCGATCTTGACGACCTCCGCTCCCAGGTCGCCCAGGAACATGGTGCAGTAAGGGCCCGCCAGGACCCGCGTCAGATCCAGCACCCGCACCCCGTGGAGCGGGCCGTGGGCCGGGCTCATTTGAATTCCAGGCCCTTCTCGCGCACGATCGCTTCCAGCGTCTCGGCCCCGAGCCACAGTCCGGGCATGCCCCCCGGTATCGCCGCCACCTCCACCGCCTCCAGCACCTGCCGCGGCGTCGCACCGAGCTCGAGCGCCCGCTCGGAGTGGATGCGCACCCCTCGAGGCCGGTTCAGGGCGCAGGTGATGCCCACCATGATCAGCTCCTTGGTCTTCCGGTCCAGGGCGCCCTCGCGCCCGAAGGTCCCGTCCACGAACAGCCCCGCCAAGTGCCGCGCGTACTCCGGATCGCGGTCGGCGATGATCTCGTAGGCCTTGTTCATGGCCCCGAGCGAGACACTCTCGAAAGCCTTGTGAGCATCGTCCGCCATGTCGAGTCTCCTTTCCGAGTCGCGTCGCGGTGCCGATTGCCGCGCCGCTGCCACGTGCCTCGTGGCTCTTCTTGTAGCAGTACGTACACGCATGGCAAAGAGCCGGATAGGCCCGCTTCCGTCGTTCCCCTCCCTCTCCGTCACGCCCGCGGAACAGGCCGTGCCGAGACCCCACTTGAACAGGAAAGGGCACGGCCCCCCGGAATCGTCATTCCCCCGGAAGAGGCCGTGTCAAAACTCCGCTCGGAAAGGACATGCTACCCACCCCCCCGAACCGTCATTCCCGCGAAAGCGGGAATCCAGGGGTGGTGCGGCGGGGAATACGTCCGTTTGGCCTCTCCCAACCCCTGGATTCCCGCTTTCGCGGGAATGACGGTTCGGGGCAGCCGTGCCATTCCGTGTTCGTTTGGAGTGTCGACACAGCCTGGGAAGCGGGAATCCAGGGGTGGAGAGGGGTAGAACGGCGTGTTCCCCTGCCTCGCCAGGACAGCACCAATTGACACCGCGAGAACCCGGCAGGTAGTCTGACTCAACCCCGACGCGGAGGAGTCACGTCATGACCGGAAGAGAATTCGTCGAATCGCTGTGGAGCCGCTACCACGATGAGCTGGAGGGGCCCGTCATCGCCATCCGCAAGGCGCTGGCCGAACTGCCCCCGAGTTCGCCGGAGTTCGTGGCGCTGATGCAGCGGCAGGCGAAAAAGGAGCTGGCCCACGCGGTGGCGTTCACCAAGGCGCTGTTGCAGTACGATGAGCTGGAGCCCCACGAGCGCGCCCACGTGGCGGAGCAGGCGGCGGACGAGTACAAGCACCACGCGCTCATCAAGGACTACCTCGACAGCCGGGGCGCCGCGGACGACGTTCCCGTGGCGGCGTACGACGGCTACTTCGGCCAGTTCCTCACCGGCGACATACGCGCGTTCCGTCTCTGCAACATCGCGGAGAAGTCCGCCGTGGTGTTCATGGAACACATGCGCGACACCACGCCCGACTCCACCGTGCGGCAGCTCGCCAAGGACATCGTCGACGACGAGGAAGGGCACGAGGACATGGTCATGGAAAAGCTCGCGCGCTTCGCCGAGGACCCCGCCAACCGCGAGTTCCTGGAGAACATGTTCGTGCAGAGCTGGAGCAGCCAGAAGGAGGGTGTCATCCGCGAGGGACGCGAGCTGGGCATCGACGTCGACGGCATCCTCCAAGACTTCGCGGCCCGCGCGGGCAAGCCGGCGTAGGCATCCTCGCCACGGCCTCAGTGCCAGAAGCCGTGGCGCCGCACCACCTCCATGTAGTCCGCGAGCCCCCTCTCCAGCGTGTATTCCGGCTCGTAGCCGAGGATGCTCCCGGAGGCTGAAATGTCCACGCGCGGGCGTCCCGTCCCCTGGTCCGCGCCTTCGGCCAGCTCGATGGCCCGCCCCGGCAAGAGCTTGCGCAGCGCCTTGACGAAGTCCTTGGCGCCGTAGTTCGTTCCCACGGCGATGTTGAAGGCCTTGCCGGGGGCGTCTTTGGCGGTGCAGGCCAGGGCGATGCCGCGGCCCACGTCGGCGGCGTAGATGAAGTCGTTGGGTCCCACGTGCCGCTTCTCGAGCACCACGGGCCCCTCACCCAAGCACGCGCGCACCAGGTCGTTCATGGCGATGCCGCCGCCGGAGCCGCCGCGGTAGTGGCCGGGGCCGTACACGCCGCTGGGGCGGATGCGCACGCACTCCATGTCGTAGTAGTTTTCGTAGGCGTCCAGCATGACCTCGTTGGCGACCTTGGTGGAGGGGTAGAAGCGGTTGCCCCAGCGCGGGGCGTCCTCCGTCACCGGCCCCTTGCGGATGTTGGCCCAGTCGTAGACCCCGAAGGTGCTGACGTGCACCAGCCGCTTGATGCCGACGAGCTGGCAGGCCTCGAACACGTTCACCGAACCGACGGTGTTGGTGTGGAAGCCGCGGTAGGGCGGGCTTTCCACCTGGCCTCCGATGAGCCCGGCGGTGTGCACCAGCACGTCCGGCTTGGCCTGCGCCAGCGCCCGCATCAGGTTGGGCAGGTCCAGGAGGTCGCCGCGCACCGTGGTCACGCGCCGCTTCCCGGCGATGGCCGCGACGTAAGCGGGGTCGGGGTTCAGGTCGTAGATGTGCACCGAGTGCCCCGCCTGCACCAGCTCCCTGGCCGTGTGACATCCGAGCATGCCGGCTCCGGTGATGAATATTCTCATACTTGCCCCTCCCAAGCTTGGTTCTTGGCCGCCTGCCCCCTAAAGACGTGGATGGAGGTTTGCAATGGCCGCGGAACGCGTGGAATCTGTCACACACGGCGGCAAAACGTCAAGGATGATGTTGCACGGAACTTGCACGCCGCTCCCTGTCCGTCAATGACCCTCCTTGCCCGACGGCTTTCCCGAATTGCCGCAAAACCCTGTTGACCGGCCGTTGAGCCGGGTAGTATAGTCTCTCGCCATCGAGGACGGAGGACCATGAGCAACACAACCACGATTCAGGTTCGAGTCAACGGCGTCAGCCGGACGGATGAAGTCCAGCCGCGCCTGTTGCTGGTGCACTATCTGCGGGACGCGCTGGGTCTTACGGGGACCCACGTCGGTTGCGAGACGAGCCTGTGTGGCGCCTGCACGGTGATGGTGGACGGCGCGGCGGTGAAGTCCTGCACCCTGCTGGCCGTGCAGGCGGACGGATGCGAGGTCGAGACCATCGAGTCGCTCGCCACCGACGACGGGCTGCATCCGATACAGGAGGCCTTCTGGGACTGTCACGGGCTCCAGTGCGGCTTCTGCACGCCGGGCATGATCATGGCCACGCGGCAGCTCCTGCAGGAGAACCCGAGCCCGTCGGAGGAGGAGATCCGCCACGGGCTGGAGGGCAACATCTGCCGGTGCACCGGGTACAAGCATATCGTCGACGCGGTGAAGCAAGCCGCCGAACAAATGAAAGCTGGGACGTAAGCCATGCCGGTAAGCAAGCTTGTTGGAACCAAGGTAAAGCGGCGTGAAGACCCCCGCCTGGTGCAGGGGCTGTCGCACTACGTGGACGACCTCCGCATGGCCGACGTGATGCACGCCGCCATCCTGCGGAGCCCCCACGCCCACGCCCGCATCAAGGGCATCAATACGGATGCGGCCCGCGCGTTGTCCGGCGTCGTCACCGTCGTCACCGGGGCGGACATCGGCGACAGCGTCGGCTCCGTGCCCTGCGCGGCCGCCAACCCGACCCTGCGCACGCCGCCGCACCCGGTGCTGGCCCGGGACGAAGTGCGTTACGTGGGCGAGCCGGTGGCGGTGGCGGTGGCCGGGGACTCGTACACGGCCCGGGATGCCCTGGACCTCATCGAGGTGGACTACGAGCCCCTGCCGGCGGTCTCCGACCTGGAGAAGGCGCTGCAACCGGGTTCGCCGCTGGTCCACTCCCAGTGGGACAGCAACCAGGCCTTCACCTTCGAGTGCGGCACCGGGGACATGGACAAGGCCCGCGCCGACGCGGACGTCATCGTCAAGCAGAAGTTCATCCACCAGCGGCTGGCGCCGATCCCGGTGGAGACCCGCGGCGTGGTGGCGCGATATTTCCCGGGCGAGGACGAGCTGACGGTGTGGAGCTCGACCCAGATCCCGCATCTCCTGCGGGCCATGCTGGCGCTCATGCTGAACTTCCCGGAACACCGCATCCGCATCATCGCCCCGGAGGTGGGCGGCGGTTTCGGCTGCAAGCTCAACGTCTACCGGGAGGAGGGCCTGCTGGCCCACTTGGCCATGAAGCTCAAGGGCACGGTGAAGTGGATCGAAGGGCGCCGCGAGAACATGCAGGCGACGATCCACGGCCGCGGACAGGTGGGCACCGTGGAAGCCGCGGTGAAGAAGGACGGCACCATCCTGGGCGTCACCTACGACAGCCTGCTGGACACCGGCGCCTATCACCAGCTTCTCACGCCGGGAATGCCGCCGCTCACCGGCCTGATGATCAGCGGCTCCTACAAGATCCCGACCCTGAAGTTCACTTCCACCGGCGGCTTCACCAACAAGGTGGCCACCGACGCCTACCGCGGCGCCGGCAGGCCCGAAGCCACGCTGGTGATCGAGCGCACCCTGGACCTGATCGCGCGCGAGCTGGACATGGACCCGGTGGAGCTGCGCCGCAAGAACTTCGCCCAGCCCTCCGACTTCCCGCTGCAAGTGGCCACCGGCCTCGCCTACGACAGCGGCAACTACCAGGCGGCGCTCGACCGGGCGCTGGAGATGGTGGGCTACCAGGACCTGCGCGCCGAGCAGAAGCGGCTCCGGGAGCAAGGTCGTTACCTCGGCATCGGCTTCTCCACCTACGTCGAGATATGCGCCATGGGTCCCTCCGCGGCTTTGCCGGCTGGCGGTTGGGAGAGCGGCACCGTGCGCATGGACTTCACCGGCAAGGCCACCGTGCTGACGGGCGTCTCGCCCCACGGCCAGGGCGAGGAGACCACCTTCGCGCAGATCGTCTCCGACGATCTCGGCGTCCCCATCGAGGACGTGGCCGTGCTGCACGGCGACACGGCGGTGGTGCCCAACGGCATCGGCACCTTCGGCAGCCGCGGCATCTCCGTGGGCGGCACCGCGGTGTACATGGCGACCCAGCAGGTCCGCGAGAAGGCCGAGGCCATCGCCGCCAACGTGCTGGAGTGCAGCACCGACGACCTGGAGTTCGAGGACGGCAAGTTCACGGTCAAGGGCGTGCCCGACAAGGGCATCACCATCCAGGAAGTCGCCCTGCAGGCGCACGTGGCCACCAAGCTGCCGGCGGGCATGGAGCCGGGGCTCCAGGCCACTTCGGTGTTCGAGCCGTCGAACTTCACGTTCCCCTTCGGTACGCACATCTGCGTGGTGGAGGTGGACACCCAGAGCGGCGAGATCGAGATCAAGAAGTACGTGGCGGTGGACGACTGCGGCAAGGTCATCAACCCGATGATCGTGGACGGCCAGGTCCAGGGCGGCATCGCCCAGGGCCTCGGGCAGGCGCTCCTCGAAGAGGTGGTCTACGACGAGGACGGCCAGCTCGTCACCGGCAGCCTCATGGACTACGCCGTGGCCCGGGCCGAGGACCTGCCGCAACTGGAGTTCGACCGCACGGAGACGCCGTCGCCGGTGAACCCCATGGGGGTGAAGGGAGTGGGCGAGGCCGGCACCATCGGCTCCACGCCCTCCATCGTCAACGCGGTGGTGGACGCGCTCGCTCCGTTCGGCGTCAAGCACATCGACATGCCGCTCAAGCCCGAGAAGATCTGGCGCCTGTGCCAGGGCGGTAACAAGTGACCACTACGAAACAAGAAGATAGCGAGACCCGATCATGATTCCAGCAGCCTTCGATTACATCGTTCCCGACAGCCTCGAGGCCGCGGCCGCCAGCTTGGCGGAGGCCGGCGACAACGGCAAGGTGATGGCCGGCGGACACAGCCTGCTGCCGATGATGAAGCTGAGGCTGGCTCAGCCCGGGGTCGTCATCGACCTCAAGCGGCTGGACTCCCTGCGACGGATCCAGGTGGACGGCGGCACGCTCCGCATCGGTGCCCTGGTGACTCACCACCAGGTGGAGACCTCCAGCGAGGTGAAGGACAACTGCGCGTTGCTGGCAAAGGTGGCCGGCAGCATCGGCGACCCCCAGGTGCGCAACCGCGGCACCATAGGCGGCAGCGTGGTCCACGGCGACCCGGCCGCGGACTGGCCCGCGGCGCTGCTGGCCATGGGTGCGGAGTTGACCCTCACGAGTAGCAGCGGCTCGCGCTCGGTGGCCGCCGGGGACTTCTTCCTCGGCCCCCTCACCACCGCCATCGAAGCTTCCGAGATCCTGACGGGCGTGAGCGTGCCCGTGGCCGCCGCGGGCACCCGCGCCGCCTATCGCAAGGTCAAGCAGAAGGCCTCGGGCTTCGCCATCGTCGGCATCGCGGTCTGCCTCCGGACTGACGGCGACACCTGCACCGACATAGGCATCGGCGTCACCGGCCTCGCCGGCACGCCCTTCCGCGCCGGCGCGGTAGAGGACCAGCTCAGGGGCAAGGCGCTGACCGCCGACAACATCACCGCGGCCGCGGCCGGGGTGGCCGACGGCGTCGACGCCCTGGACGACATCCATGCGTCCGGCGAGTTCCGTGCCCACCTGGCCCGGCTCAACACCGCTCGCGCCATCCAGGACGCCCTCGGCGGCTAAGGCGCCGTCCAATCCTGTTCCACAAGCGAGGGCCGGCCACGCGCCGGCCTCGTACCAACCCCAGCAAGGACGAAACCATGCCCAAGGCGCTCAGCGGCCTCATGGGAATGCGCCACATCGCCCTCAACGTCAGGGACGTCGAGCGCTCCAAAGCCTTCTACGAGGACATCCTCGGCATGGAGGTCGTATGGCAACCCGACGCCCGGAACGCCTACCTCAGTTCCGGCCCCGACAACCTCGCCCTCCACGAGACCCCCGAAGGCCGGACCCCCGCTGCCGCCACCTCCTCCCTCGATCACCTGGGCTTCATCGTCTCCGACATCGACCGCGTCCAGGAACTGGAAGCCGAGTTCCGCGCCAGAGACGTCATCATCATCAAACCCTTCAAGCGCCACCGCGACGGCAGCGCCTCGTTCTACTGCGCGGATCCGGACGGGGTGGTGATACAGATGCTCTATGAGCCGACGCTCAGCCGGCAGAGGATCGGCGGCGGCTGATTCCCGCGGACTTCATCCCGATCAGCAGTCACGTCGCGGCAGCCCTCTGTCCGGCTGGAACCCGCGGGTTTGGCAATAGAATTTTTGGCAATGGTTCCATTGCCGAAACAGGCTGTGTCAAGACCCCACTCAAGCTGGAAACAGCACCGCCTCCCGAAACGTCATTCCCGCGGAACAGACTGTGTCAAACGCCATCTTGGCGAGGCAATAACCCCCAGAAACGTCATTCCCGCGGAAGCGGGAATCCAGGGGTGGCGAGGCGGGGAAACGCCGCTGTAGTGCCGCTCCCCCGCCCCTGGATTCCCGCTTTCGCGGGAATGACGTTCTGTGACGTGGGTGCCTTGGGAGTTTTGCCACGATGCCAACTGCTTCGGTAGCTCCTTGCTCCAACCCCTTCTGTTTCATCCTACGGGGTGGCTTGCCGCAGGCCATGGCCGTTTGACACACCCTGTTACGCGGGAATGACGGCATGAGATGTCGGTGCTATTCTCAATCCAGGTGGAGTTTTGACATAGCCGCTTCCGCGGGGATGACGTTTCGAGGGGTCTCTGCCTCATAGGCTTGACACGGCCTGGAATGACCAAGACAAGGCCATGGTCGCGCCTTGTCCGCGGAACGTCGGCGGGAGTCTCGTAACTACCTCCCGTGTGCGAGCATTTCCACGACCGTCTCCGCCGCCGTTTCGCCGCCTGCGACACAGTCGGCGATGCTGACCCCCCGGTAACTCTTGCCGGCCAGGGCGAGGGTGGGGAAGCGCTTGAGGCTGCTCTGGATTCTCTGCACGCGCTCCAGGTGACCGACGTTGTACTGCGGCATGGAGTCGGGGTAGCGGGTGGTGCGGTGGAGGATCGGTTCGCCGGCAATGCCCAGGAGGGCGCGCAGGTCATCGTGCACCTGCGCTTCCATTGACTCGTCGGGCTGGTCGAGCAGATGGGGCTGCAAGGCGCCGCCGACGAAGCAGCGCAGCAGGGCGACGTCCTCCGGAGCCCGTCCGGCGTACTTCACGCTGCTGAACGTGCAGGCCATGATCTTCCGGTCTTCCACGTGGGGGACCACGAAGCCGTAGCCGTCCAGTGGGTGGGCGATGTCGCTGCGGCGGTAGGCTAGGTTGACGGTGGCGGTGGACGAGAAGGGGATCGCCTTGAGTTCCCTGGCCAACTCGGGGTCCAGTGTTGTCAGGGCATCCCCCGCCACGTGTGCCGGCAGGGTGCAGATGACCGCGTCGGCCTCCAACTCACCGGAACCTAGGGCCGACCCGGTGCGCCCGGTGGCGACGCGCCAGCGGCGGGCATCCGCGTTCCAGGCCAGCTCCCGGACCTCCTCGCCAAGTCGCACCACGCCGGGGTCGAGTGCCTCCTCAAGGCTCCGCACGAGTACTTCCATGCCCCCGTCGATGCTGACGAACAGGCTCCAGCGGGCGCCGGTTTCGCTGGCTGACTGGGCGCGGCGCTTCTGCGCCTGACGGCTCCCGACGATGACGCTGCCGTGGTTGCGCTCCATCTCCGGGAAGCGGGGCATGGTGGCGGCGAGGCTGAGGTGCTCCGGGTCGGAAGCGTGGATGCCGCCGATGAGTGGTTGCGCGACACGCTCCAGGACTTCCCGGCCCAGCCGGCGGCGCACGAATGAGGCGAGGCTCTCGTCGCCGTCATCCGAGCGGCGCGGGACCAGGGGCTCCAGGGCCATGCGCAGCTTGCCGATCCAGGAGAACAGCGGGCTGCGCAGCACCGAGCCCACGCGGGTAGGGGCCATCAGCAGGAAGCCTTCGGGAAGCGGCTCCAGGCGGCCGCGGTGGACGGTGTAGAGCTTCAACCCGTCGGCGTGTTGCGGGGCTATGAGGCGGTCGGTGAGGCCCAGCCGCTCACAGAGGCGCAACGCGGCGGGCTTGTCGGTGATGTAGGAGTCGGGGCCGAGTTCCAGAAGGAGGTCGCCGGTCTGCTCGGTGGCGATGACGCCGCCGAGGCGGTCGGAGGCTTCCAGCAGGGTGACTTTCACCTCCGGGCCTCCCGCGCGGCTCAGCTCGGTCAGCCGATGGGCGGAGGCCAGACCCGCGATGCCTCCGCCGATGACGATGACGTGCTTGCTCATTCCTGGCGGATCCGTGGGTCAGACCTTGTACTTGCCGGTGAAATCAATTGAATCAACTGCAGTTTCGCTCTACGCGCTGAGCTCGTGCACCGCGTCCACCATGGCCCTCACGTGGTCCACGGGAGTCTCCGGGAGGATGCCGTGCCCCAGGTTGAAGATGTGGCCGGCACGGCCCCCGGCCCGTTGGAGGATGTCCTTGACGCGGCGGCGGATCTCGGTTGGGGGGCCGAACAGGGCGACCGGGTCGAGGTTGCCCTGGATGGCCACGTCGTGGCCCACGCGGCTCCAGGCCTCGTCCAGGTCCACGCGCCAGTCGACGCCCATCACGTCACTGCCGGCCTCGCGCATGAGCTCCAGCAGGCCGCTGGTGGCGGTGCCGAAGTGGATGATCGGGACGCCGGGGGTGACGGCCGCCATCAGCCGGCGCATGTGCGGCAGGACGTATTCACGGTAGTCCCCGGGCGCCAGGGAACCCACCCAGCTATCGAAGACCTGGAGCGCCTCGATGCCGGCCTCGATCTGGCCGTTGACGTAGGAAACGGTGGCATCCACGAGCCGGTCCATGAGCGCGCTCCATGCGCCGGGGTCGGTTTGGAACAGGCGCTTGGTGTGGATGTAGTTGCGCGAGGCGCCGCCCTCGATCAGGTACGAGGCGAGCGTGAACGGGGCGCCGCAGAAGCCGATCAAGGGCACGCGTCCGGCCAGCGCGGCGCGGGTGCTTCGGACGGCGGCGTAGACGTAGGCCAGGGACTCTTCCGGGACCGGGTCCCGTAGCGCGTCGACGTCCGCGCCGGTCCTCACCGGCCGCTCGATCACCGGCCCGCCGGTGGCGTATTCCAGCCCCACGCCCATGGGCTCCAGCAGCAGCAGAATATCGGCGAACAGGATGGCGGCGTCCACGTTGAGGCGCTCCACGGGCGTCACCGTCACTTCGGCGACGAGGTCGGGCGTCTTGCACAGTTCCAGGAATCCGACCTTGGCCCTTACGTCGCGGTACTCCTTCATGTAACGCCCGGCCTGGCGCATGAGCCACACCGGAGTGTAGGGGGTCTTGCCGCGCCGGCAGGCGGTGAGGAACGGGTGTCGTGGTGATGTGTCGGTCATGGTCGCTCTATCGGCCCCTCTCCACCCCTGGATTCCCGCCCCCGATCGGGGTCGAGGGCAAGCTTCCGCGGGAATGACGATTTGGGGTGTAGCAGGATTCCGTAACTACCATAAATCATTGGACAAGTTTTATTTTCATATCAATGATGGACAACCTCGCAAAACACTAGTCCGAGCGCCGCTTCCCCGCCCCCAGCGTCACTGCCCCCTTGCCGTACTTGTCTTGCAGTTTATCGATCCCCTTGTAGAGATTGTCCATGGAGGCGCGCTCCCGGTAGTCGAAGATCGAGTCCTGCCAGCCTTCGGTGGTGATCCCGCTCGTGCTGATCCCGAGGAGGCGCACGGGTCGGCCCGGCGACAGGTTCCTCGCGAGAAGTTCACGCGCCACCTTGAAGATGTCCACGTCGAAGCAGGTGGGCGCCTTCAGGGTGCGCGACCGGGTGATGGTCTTGAAATCGGAATAGCGGATCTTCACGGTGATGCGCCGGGCACGCCCGCCCTGGCGGCGCAGCCGCGCGGCCACCTCGCCGACCAGCCCGCCCAACACCTGTTCCATGGCCGCGGGCTCCGTCAGCGGCTGCGACAGCGTGGTCTCGCTTCCGATCGAGTGCTCGTGTGCGTGCGGGCCGGTGCCTTGCCGCTCCAGGTTCAGGTAGCGCTTGCCCAGCCCGGGGTGGGCGAGAAGCTGGGCCACCGTGGCGACGCCGCGGCTCACCAGCTCGCGGTGCGTCTTGGGGCCGATCCCGGGAATGACCGACACGTCGAGCGGTCCGAGGAAACGTTCCTCGGAGCCGGGCGGCACGTAGAGCAGGCCGCGGGGCTTCACCGCGGTGGCGGCGATCTTCGCCAGGGTCGGGTGCGCGGCGAGCCCGCCGGAGGACGGCAGCCCCAGCTCCTGCTTGATGCGTCCGATGATTCGGTGGGCCGTACCCACGGGATGGCCCATCAGCTTCTCCGTGCCGGTGAGGTCGACGAGCCCTTCGTCGATGGAGTACGCGCGCACGTCCGGCGAGAACGAGCGCAGCAGGTCGAACACCTTCCGCGAGAACTCGCTGTAGACCCCGCGCCGGCCGGGAACGAAGATGCCGTCGGGACAGAGCCGGCGCGCCTGGAAACCCGGCATGGCGGAGCGCACCCCGTACTGGCGCGCCTCGTACGAAGCCGACGTCACCACCCCACGGCCGGCCCCTCCCACCATCACGGGCTTGCCTTCCAGGGACGGGTCAAGGACGCGTTCCACGGACACGTAGAACGAGTCCATGTCGATGTGCAGGTAGAACGCCATTACTCGGGGAATGTTAACAGTCTTGGCGCCGGGCAGTCCATCTTGGGTCAGTGATGCGCTGGGCCAGTGCCGCGCGGCGGGCGACGGAGGCGTTGAACCTGCTCGATACTGTATAATGAACAGCGGCAGGGGAGGCCGTGTCGAAACTCGGCGTACCGATCACGTCATTCCCGCGGAACAGGCTGTGCCAAAACTCGACTCGAACTTGAAACAGCGCCGCCCGGAACGTCATTGATATGAAAATAAATTCTTGTTCAATGATGTCTGGTAGTTACGGAATCCCGCTACACCCCAATGAGTCATTCCCGCGAAAGCGGGAATCCATGGGTGGGGAAGGGCAAGGCGACCGAGGGAGCAACGAAATGGCGCGAGCGCGGGTTCTCTACGAGTGTCAGAACTGCGGGTTCCAGTCGCCCAAGTGGCTCGGGCGGTGTCCGGACTGCGGGCAGTGGAACTCGCTGGTGGAGGAAGCGGTCACGGTGGAGCCCGGCGCGCGCGGCGTCGAGGCCGGGCCGGCGCACGCGCCTTCGCCCATCGACGCGGTGACGGCGGACACGGACCGGCGCCTGCGCACGGGCGTGGAGGAGTTCGACCGCGTGCTCGGCGGCGGGCTCGTGGACGGCTCGGCGGTGCTCATCGGCGGCGACCCCGGCATCGGCAAGTCGACGCTGCTGCTCCAGGCGGTGGCCGCCCTGAGCCAGGACGGCCCTCCCTGCCTCTACGTGTCGGGCGAGGAGTCCGAGCAGCAGGTCAAGATGCGCGCCCGGCGGATTGCCCTGGGCGCTTCCAACCTGCTGGTGCTGAGCGAGACCTCGTTGGAGCGCATCCTGGAACAGGTCAAGGCCGTCAAGCCCGCGGTGCTGGTGGTGGACTCCATACAGACCGTGCACACCTCCGCCATCCCTTCCGCGCCGGGAAGCATCGGCCAGGTCCGGGAATGCTCGAGCACGCTGATCTCCCTGGCCAAGAAGAGCGGAATCGGCACCTTCCTGGTGGGTCACGTGACCAAGGACGGCGCCATCGCCGGTCCGCGGGTCCTGGAGCACATGGTGGACACGGTGCTCTACTTCGAGGGCGAGCGCGGCCACAGCTTCCGCATCCTCCGCGCGGTGAAGAACCGCTTCGGCTCCACCAACGAGATCGGCGTATTCGAGATGCAGGAGGCGGGGCTGCGCGAGGTGTCCAACCCCTCGCAGATCTTTCTCTCCGAGCGCCCCTTGGGCGGGTCCGGCTCGGTGGTGGTTCCCAGCATGGAGGGGACCCGCCCGATCCTGGTCGAGATCCAGGCGCTGGTGACGCGCTCGTTTCTGACCCTGCCCAGGCGAACCTGCATCGGCGTTGACGCCAACCGGCTGGCGCTGATCCTCGCCATCCTGGAGAAACGCAAGGGGATGAACTTCTACGACAAGGACGTGTTCATCAACGTCGCCGGCGGCGTGAGCGTTTCCGAACCCGCGGTGGACCTGGGCATCGCGGTGGGAGTGGCGTCGAGCGCGCTGGACCGGCCATTGGACCCGCATACCGTCTTCGTCGGCGAAATCGGTCTGGCCGGCGAGATCCGCACGGTGACGCGGGCCGAGGCGCGGGTGGCGGAAGCGGGCAAGCTCGGCTTTCGCAGGTGCATCCTCCCCCAGGGGAACTGCCGGCAGTTGCCGCATGTCCAACAGCCGGAGCTCGTGGGGGTGGCTTCGCTGGAGGAGTGCTGGGAGATTCTCTTCTGAAAGTCTCTTCTGAAAGAGGTCCCGTTTCTCCTCCGTCATTCCGGTCCCGCCGGGTCATTCCCGCCCCCGATCGGGGTCGAGGGCGAGCTTTCGCGGGAATCACCCATGTCGGCTTGCAGCCGACACAAAGGGGGATGAAAATGGGCGCCGCCCCCCCAACGAGTCATTCCCGCGGAAGCGGGAATCCAGGCGGGGTGGGGCCGGGCAATGAGGCCGCCACACCCCCCACCCCTGGATTCCCGCTTCCGCGGGAATGACTCGTTGGGGGGGCGCGGGGTTCCGTAACTACCAGAAATCACTCAACAAGATTGTATTTTCATATCAATGACCCAGAGGGGACGGAACGACAGGAATGTGATGGAGGGTTCCGGTGGCCCGGCCCGGGCAGCCCCGGTCAGTCCAGCTCCGGCGCGACTTGTTCGGTGAAGAGGTCCACGGACCGGAGGGCTTCGTCGAGGGAGATGTCGCCGAAGGCGAACTGGCCGATGAAGTAGTTGGCGCCGGCACCTCGCAGTTGCGTGCGGAGCAAGGTCTTCACCGTGTCCGGGCCGCCGGCGATGCCTTGGCCGGAAGCGATGGCGCCGTCGAAGTCGGGCGGGCGCGGGTGGGTGGGGGAGCTGCCCCGGAGGCGGAACAGGTAGGTGAAGCTCCGGTGCCAGACGGGGTAGGCGCGCCGCGCGATGCGCAAGGCCGTCTCGTCGTCGTCGGCCACCACGATGAAGCGGCCCAAGCCGATCTTGGGCAGGTGCGCGCCGTTCCCGTGGACCTCGTTCCACACCTCGCGGAACCGGTCGGTGAAGGTGCGGGTCGGCTCCGCCGGGTCCAGGCTCACGATGTTGAGCCGGCGCCGGGCGGCCCGCTCGGCGCTCTCCGTGGAGTGGACGCCGTACCACAGCGGTGGGTGGGGCCGTTGCAGCGGTTCCAGTTCCATGGGCACGTCCCTGAAGGTGAAAAACTCTCCGGCGAAGTCGAGGGTCTTTCCCGTGAGTCCCTGGAGGATGAGGTCGACGCCCTCCGCGTAGATGCGCTGGGCCTGCTTCGGGTCCTGGCCGTAGGCCGCCAGCTCGATGGGCGAGGCGCCGCGTCCGAAGCCGATGTCGAGCCGCCCGCCGCTCATCTGGTCGAGCATGCAGATCTCCTCGACCAGCCGGATGGGATGATACAGGGGCAGCGCGTAGACCATGGGGCCGAAGCGGAGCCGCCGGGTACGCTGCGCCACCGCGGCGAGGAAGACGCTGGGCGACGGCGCCATGCCCAGCGGCGTCGAATGGTGCTCCGCCAGGTGGTAGGCGTAGAACCCTTCCCGATCGTACGCCTCCACGAGCCTGAGACGCGCCTCGTAGTAGTCCGTCAGCGGCATGTCGCCGCGGTCGAGGTGATCGAATACTCCGTAATCCATGGGCAGGCCCGCGTTCTGCGCAGTTCGTACCCTTGCCGGTGGGGCCTGTCAACATGCGGCCGGCACGGCAGGCCAGGAGCCTGACCGAGTAAGCCGATGGCAGCGGGACAGCGTGCTTCGACTTCGGTCGGCGGACGCGTCCCTGCGCTCGGGACGAACGGAGGGAGCTTTCCAATGGCCGTTCGTCTTGAGCCCCGTCGAAGGGTCCGGGACGAACGGAGGTTCCAGTGAGACCGGGAAGTCGTCGTGCGCAATGAAAAGACGGACTACGTCTTCACGGGAGCGGCTTGTGAGGATGGTGGTTCGTGGCGGGTTGTCCTGGACACCACCGACGTGCATGCGCTAAGAGTGTAGGGAATCCCACCCCCCGATCCCGCTCCCGACGACATCAACCCTGCGGATTGGTCCGTGGTTTTCGCTGAGGCGTGCGACAAGAACCAACATGCCCGAGATCATCCCCTCCGACGTCGTCCTGCTCCTCCTCTCCGGCGTGGTGTTGGGCTTCCTCATCGGCCTGACGGGCATTGGCGGCGGGGTGCTGACGGTCCCGTTCCTGCTGCTGGTGGTCAAGCTGGAGCCCATCGCGGCGGTGGGGACGGCCGGTCTTTACGGCGTTCTCACCAAGATCTGGGCCGGCATCCGGCACTACCGGCAAGGGACGCTGAATCTCGACGTGGGCATCCGGTTCTTTCTGGCGGCGGTGCCCGGCGTCCTGGTGGGCGCCCTGGCGGTGAAATGGAGCCGGGTCTCGCTCTCTCCGAGCGGGGTCGAGATGCTCCAGGAGATCGTCAGCTACATGGTGATGGCGTCCATCAGCTTCGCGCTGGTGGCGCTGCTCTTCGACTACAACCGGCTGGATACGCGTTTCCTTTCGTCCCGGCGGGGCGCGGTGGTGAAGTTCCCGTGCCTCTTCCTCGTCGGAGCGGTGATGGGCATGACCTCCGTCGGGGGAGGCATCCTGATCATCCCGTCGCTGCTGCTCTTCTACCGGGAGACGTCGCGTTACGTGGGTACGTCGATCTTCGTCGCGGTGCTGCTGATGACGGTCATGTCCACGCTCTATGCCCTCATCGGCCGGGGACAGGGCGCGCAGGACGTGGACCTCGCCGCGGCCGCGTTCATGTCCGTGGGGTCGTTCGGGGGGGTCCACTATGGCGCCGCCCTGTGCAAGCGTCTGGAGCCGCGGCGGCTCCAGACGGTGGTCGTGGGCGTGGTCGTGCTCGCGGTGGTGATGATGGTGCTGGACCGGTTGCTGTAGGCTTTCCGGGAACGCCCGGTTTGACCGGGGCACGCGCAGGAACTATCTTGAACGACGCTTGACCGGACACCGGCAGCGTCGGGGGTTTCGGGGGAGGAAAGCGGGCGCGCCGCGTCTTCACAGATGGCCACGATGGACACCCAGGCGAACGGGGCGGCTTCCGCCAACGGCGCGAATCCGCCGCCCGAACAGAAGGTGTACGCTCGCGCGTACGCCGGCATGGACATCGACAAGGACCGCGACGCCTCCGACGACCTCGCGGTCCTGTGGCGCATCTTCAAGCTCGCGGCCCAGCAGCGGCTGAGGCTCGTCCTGGGAGCGGTGGCCACCGTCATCGCGGCGGCCTTCCAGCTCATGATCCCCCAGTACCTCGGGGACGCCGTCGACGGCGCTGTCGGGTTGCTGGAGAGCGGGTCGGTGTCGAACGAGGCGGCGCTCGACTACCTCTACGGCACCGCGTTGATACTGCTCGGGATCTCGACCCTGCGCGGCCTCTTCACCCTCACCCACAACTACTGCGGCGAGACCCTGGGCCACCACCTCGCCTACCGCCTCCGGATGGCCTTTTACGACAAGCTCCAGTACCTGAACTTCTCCTTCCACGACCGCGTGCATACGGGTGAGCTGATCACCCGCGGCATGCTCGACCTGGAAGGGGTGCGGTCCTTCATGAACATGGGGGTGCTGCGGGTCCTGCTGTTCCTGATGCTCGTCGGCGTGGGCGCCTACCGGCTGTTGTCCACCGATCTGTTCCTCGGTTTTTTGAGCCTCAGCTTCGTGCCGTTCGTGGCTTGGCGCTCCATCACCGTCCGGCTGCGGCTGCGCGAGATGTGGTTCGCGTTGCAGGAGCGGATGGGGGTGCTGGGGCGCATCATGGACGAGAACCTCACCGGCATCCGGGTGGTGCGCGCCTTCGGCGCCGAGCCTTACGAGCTGGACAAGTACCAGGTCGCCTCGGACCACGCGCTGGCCCTGGCGGAAAGGCGCATCCGCACGCGGGTCTCCTCCACCACCGTCATGAACTTCGCCTTCTTCGCCGCCATGGGACTGGTGCTGTGGGTGGGCGGGTCGCGCGTGATCAACGGCTACCTGACCGTGGGCACGCTGACCGAGTTCCTCACCTTCATGACCATTCTCCAGCAGCCGGTGCGCCAGCTCGGCATGGTGGTGAACGCGTTCGCGCGCGCTTCCACCTGCGGCTCACGGCTGTTCGCGGTGCTGGACCTCGAGGCGCCGATCCGGGACCGGGAGGACGCCAGGCCCCTGGAGGTCACCGGCGGAGTCCTGGAGTTCGAGGACGTCTCCTTTGCCTATCCGGGGGAGGGTTCGCCGCCGATCCTGGAGGGGGTCTCGTTCCGGGTGGAACGGGGCAGGACCCTGGGCATCGTCGGTCCGCCCGGCAGCGGCAAGTCCACCATCGCGCACCTGCTGCCGCGCTACTACGACGTCACCGGCGGGCGCATCACCGTGGACGGCCAGGACATCCGCGACGTCACCCTCGAGTCCCTGCGCCGGGCCGTGCGCGTGGTGCAGCAGGACCCGTTCCTGTTCACGTCGTCGCTGGAGAACAACATTGCCTATGGCGATCCGTGGGCGGATGACGCGACCATCCAGGGCTCCGCCGCCACCGCCCGGATCGACGGGTTCATCGACCAGTTGCCGGAGCGTTACGAGACGTTGGTGGGAGAGCGCGGCGTGTCGCTTTCCGGCGGCCAGAAGCAGCGGGTGGCCATCGCGCGCACCGCCATGCTGCGTCCCGCGGTGCTGGTGCTCGACGATTCCATGGCGGCCATCGACGCCGGCACCGAGCAGCACATTCGGGAAGCGCTCGGGGAACACACCGCCAACTGCGCGACGCTGATCGTGTCGCACCGTCTCGGGGCGCTGCGCCATGCCGACGAGATCCTTTTCGTGGAGAACGGAAAGATCATGGAGCGCGGCACGCACGATGAGCTGGTGGCCCTGCGCGGCCGGTACGCCGCGCTGTTCGCGCTCCAGACGCTCGACGGCCCCCTCCAGGACATCGTCGATCTCGCGGCCGAAGCCGGGGTGCGGAAGGGAGCCGGCGCGTGACGCCGGCAACCGACGAGTGGGGCGGCCGGGGTCGTCCGCCCCGGGCCGTGGTGGGTTCGCAGATCAGCCGCGACGAGGAGATGTTCGGCGCCGCTTTCGACCGGCACGTCATCCGGCGCTTCTTTGCCTACGTCTACCCCTACCGGCGGCGTCTCTATGCCGCCATCGCCGCGCTGCTGCTCTTCACCGGAGCGCAGTTGGCGATTCCCCTGATCATCCGCCACGCCATCGACCACGCCATCGTTCCCGCGGGCGGGGACTCGTCCGTCCTGGCGCTGGTCGTGCTGGCCTTTTTTGCCGCGATCCTGCTCAACTACGGCGCCAGTTTCGCCCAGGACTGGATCGTGAGCCGCACCGGCGAGGAGGTCATCTTCGACCTGCGCCGCGCCATGTTCGTCCATCTCCAGTACGTCGCCATGGCCTTCATGGACAAGACCGAGGTGGGGCGCATGATGTCGCGCCTGCAGGGCGACGTCTATTCCCTCCAGGAGTTCCTGGAGAACTCCATCACCGCCCTGGGCGATCTCGTGCTGCTCTTCGGCATCGTCGCCATCATGCTGTGGCTCGACTTCCAGCTCGGGCTGCTGACGCTGTCCGTGGTGCCGGTGCTGTTCTTCGTGCGGCTGGTGTGGCTTCCGCGGGCGCGCGCCGCCTTCCGCCGCGCGCGCGAGACCAGCTCCATCGCCAACGGCGCCCTGGCCGAGGGCATTCACGCGGTGCGCACGGTCCAGGGGATGCGGCGCGAGCCGGTCAACTTCGAGCTCTACGACGAGAAGGCCACGGAGAACCTGGACGCGCACCTGCGTTCGGCGCAATACGCCCAGGTCATGGTGCCCATCGTCGACACCCTCACGGGCGCGGCATGGGGCGTGGTCATCGTGGTGGGCGGCGCGCAGGTGCTCGGCGATTCCCTGGACATCGGCGTGATGGTCGCCTTCCTGTTCTACGTGCAGCGCTTCTTCGACCCGATCCGCTCCCTCACGATCCAGTACAGCGTGATGCAGCGGGCGATGGCCTCGGGCCAGCGCATCTTCGAGGTGCTGGACGTCCCGCTGGCCATCAACGACCGGCCCGACGCCATCGCGCCGGAGAACGTGGAGGGCCGCATCGAGTTCCGCGGCGTCACCTTCGGCTACGAGAAGAACCAGCCGGTGCTCAAGGACCTCGACTTCACCATCGAGCCCGGAGAGACCGTGGCGCTGGTAGGGCCCACGGGTTCGGGCAAGACCAGCACCACGGCGCTGCTGCACCGTTTCTACGACGTCTGGGAGGGGGCGATCCTGCTCGACGGGCGCGACGTCCGCGATTACGCGGCGGCGGCCCTGGGCAAACACATCGCCATGGTGCTGCAGGATCCGTTCCTGTTCACCGGCACGATCCGGGAGAACATCCGCTTTCGCACCACGGGCGCCACGGACCGGGACGTCGAGCGGGCGGCCCGGATCGTCGGCGCCCATGACTTCATCATGCGCTGGCCGGACGGGTACGACACGATGCTGGAGCAGGGAGGCGGGAACCTGTCACTGGGGCAGCGCCAGCTCCTGAGCTTCGCCCGCGCCCTGGTGGCCGACGCCCGGGTGCTCGTGCTGGACGAAGCCACCGCGAACATCGATTCCTATACCGAACGGCAGATCCAGATAGGTCTGACCGCGCTCCTGGAAGGGCGCACCGGCATCGTCATCGCCCATCGGCTCGCCACCGTGCGCGACGTGGACCGCATCATCGTGCTTCAGGAAGGGCGCATCGTGGAGACCGGCACGCACCACGAGCTGATCGCGCGCAAGGGCTTGTACGCGCGGCTCTATGCGCTCAACTACACGTCATTCGACGACTTGCCCGAGGAGCTGATGGAGGAAGCGACGCGTGCGACGGCGCGGTCGTGACCAAGGCAGACCGACCACTCGTCCAGCGAAGGAAAAGGTCCCCGGAACCGGGGTGGCGTGACATCGCGACGGCGTGGGTGCCGTTCAGTCGCCGTCGATCAACGCGTCCGCCTGCTGGATGACGGACCGCAGCAATACCGTTTCGGGGCGGCTCCGCGAAAGCACGAACAAGCCCAGCAACAGCGTCAACAGCGCCCGTGCGGTGGCGGGAGCGTCCACGTTGTTCGGGATCGCACTGGAGGCTTGGCCGCGCTCGATCATCATGCGGAAGAACCCCTCCGAATCCGCGAATGCACTCGCGACAACCGAGGCGATCTCCGCATCGTGCGCCGCCAGCTCCAGGGCGGTGTTGACGAGGAAGCATCCGTCGCGTCCACCGTTGGACAGCACGGAGTCTACGACTCCTTCGAAGGTGGCCAACATGGCTTTGCGGGGATCCTTTTCCTCGGCAAGCTGCGCCAGATGCTCTTCACGCGTCCTGTCGTAATGGCGCAGGGCGCGCATGAAGAGTGAGCGTTTGCCGCCGAAGGTCCCGTAGAGGCTGCCACGGCCTATGCCCATGCCGTCTACAAGGTCCTGGATCGAGGTGGCCTTGTAGCCGTGCACCCAGAACAGGCGCATTGCCTTCATCAACGCTTCGTGTTCGTCGAATTCCTTTGGCCTACCCATAAAGTCAACTCCGGTTTTGATGAACTGTTGTCGACCAAAAGCAGTACAAAGTGAATTTACCAGAATTTATTTCGAGATCATATAACGAAGCGTAGGTTACTGTGTTACATTTTTGTTACAAGCACCAATGCCGCATCGCGGACGGCCGGTAGAGTATTGGCGATTCGCGAACCGCATCTGCACGCTGATTGACGAAAAATCATTGTGACACACGAATAGACAACACCTTCACGAAATCGGCTGAATGGAGACTCGCTGCGCGGATGAGAAACCGGACAACTCCGGTAGCGGAGAGCCGGATCCGGGTCGCCTTCAAGGGTGGGATTCGAAGGGATGGGGAAGAAGGTGAGTGTCCGCGCGCAGTTCGTGGATGGAACTGCAGCCCAGGAGCCGCATGGTGTCCTCGATTTCCTTTCTCATGATCGAGAACGCCCTGCGGACACCCGCGAGGCCGCCGGCGCCGAGACCGTAGACGTAGGCGCGCCCGGCGAGCACGGCGTGGGCCCCGTGCGCAAGCGCGATGACGACGTCGGCGCCCGATCGGATGCCGCCGTCCAGCAGGATCTTCACGCCGGAACCCTTCAGCGCCGGCGCGATCTCCTTCAACATGTAAAGGGTGGGGTAGACGCGGTCCAGTTGCCGGCCGCCGTGGTTGGAAACCACGATGGCGTCGGCGCCGTGCTCGACGGCGAGTCGGGCGTCTTCGGCGCACTGGACGCCCTTGATGACGATGGGCCCATCGCCCCAGTGCTCGCGGACCCACGGGATGTGTTCCCAGGTGACGGCCGAGGCACGGAGTTGCGTGCCGATGTCGGTGTACGGCATGGGGGTGCCGTCCTTCAGGATGACGTTGCGGAACTGCATCATCCCGCCGTCGGAGTAGAAGCTCTTGACCCAGGAGAGGTGCCGCAGCATCTGCGGCGCGAACCGGAGCTTCTGGCCGGCGGTCCCGTTGATGGCCCGCGAGGCGCCCATCCACTCGTGGTGCGCCCGGTTCCCGGGCACCGCGGTATCGATGGTGAGGACGATGGCGGAGTAGCCGGCGCTCTTGGCCCTGGCGATGCCGCGCGCGGCCACTTCCTCACCGCCGACGAGGTAGAGCTGGAACCAGCAAGGTCCCCGAGTGGCGCGCCGGACCTCCTCCAGGTCGGTGCCCGTGAGCGTCGAGAGCGTGCAGATGGTGCCGGCTTCGCCCACGGCCCTGGCCGCCACGGCCTCTCCCCGGGGCCAGATCATTCGCGGGCTGCCGATGGGTCCGGCGATGACGGGCAGGGCGATCTCGTGACCGAGGATCTCGGTGCGCATCGCCACCGACTCGAGCCGGACACCGGACCTCGGCTTGAACCGTTCCCGCCGAAAGGCCTCGACGTTGTCCCGGAGGGTGATCTCGTCGTCGGCCCCGCCGCGGTAGTATTCCCGGACGATGGGCGGCACGCGCTTCTCCATCACCTGGCGGAGATGGTCCACCGTCACGCACCGCTCCACCTCCCGCGCCCAGCGCTTCTCTGCGCGGGCGTGGGCGCGTCTCAGGCAGGGTCGCAGCAGGAACATGTGCGCCAGAATAAGAGCAGGGGGCGGCCCCGGTCAACCGCCGGGGGCGCGCCGGCGGGGTGGGGATAGTCCCGGCCGCCCCGAGTCGTTGCGCTTCAAAAAGCTCCCGCCAGTGGCTTGGGATCCCCCGGGAAGAGCCCGTGCTTGTCCAGGAACTCGATCATGAAGCGGTCGAACAGCCAGGGCTGCTCGATCTGGCACGCATGGCCGGCCCCGGGCAGCACCTTCAGCTCGCAGCCGGGGATGCGCTCCTGCAGCGCGAAGGCGGTGGGATGGGCGCCGTCCTCGCTGCCGGTGAGAATGATCACCGGGCAGGCGATGCGCGCGTGATGCCCCTCGGGCTCCTGCGTCTGCAGCGCCCGGAACTGGTGGATGATGGTCTCCACGTCGGCGAACTTGTTGCGCTCCGCGAACAGGTTGGCGAAGAAATGCGCCAGCGGCGTGGCGCGGAACGCCGGGCTCAGGTCCTCGAAGGTGTAGCGCCAGCGATAGTCGACCCCCAGGGCGGTGTAGGCGTCGATGCGCCGCTGCGCGAACTCCTTGCCCGGAGTGTAGCCCGTGCCCGTCAGGATCATGGCGGCGGTCTTGTCGGGACGCTGGTGGTACATGAAGGGGCTGATGGCCGAACCCGTGGAGCAGCCCACGAGGATAACGGTTTCCCCCGGCAGTGCATCGTCCACGGCCTCCCAGCACGCCGCGGCCATGTCGTCCATGCCGAGCCCCTCCGCTCCCTTGGGCGAGCGCCCGTACCCCGGAATATCGATGCTGATGCACCGGTACCAGGTCGACAGGTGCGCCATCTGGAAGATCCAGCACGACTGGTCCATGGGGTTGGGATGAACGAAGGCCATGACCGGCCCCTTGCGCCCCATGCGTTCGTAGTACAGCGGTCCTTCAACGTTGTTCGCCATGATGTCCCTCCGTTGCACGGTTCTTGAATCGATGTCCCGTGGTTGCCCCGCTACACCCCAAGGAGTCATTCCCGCGAAAGCTTGCCCTCGACCCCGATCGGGGGCGGAAATCCAGGGGTGGTGGCGGGGCGCTCCGGCGGCGTTTCCCCGCTCCACCGCACCTGGATTCCCGTTTGTCTATCCTCTCATATACCTGGATCATCCGTGCGCGGGCACCGCGCCGACCGGCCCGGCGCGATTTCCACCAGGTCCGGCACCCGCTCGCCGCACGCCGCCACGACCCTGGAGCACCGGGGCGCGAAAGCGCAGCCCGGAGGCATGTCCAGGAGGTCGGGGGGCGCGCCCGGTATCGGCGCCAGCTTGCCTCTCTCGCTGCCGGCGTGGACCGTGGAGTTGAGCAGCCCGATGGTGTAGGGATGCCGCGGCGCGTCGATGACCTCGGCCATGCCTCCGGTCTCCACGAAGCGCCCGGCATACATCACCGCCACCCGGTCGGAGATCTCGCACGCCACCCCCAGGTCGTGGGTGACGAAGATCGTCGCCATGCCCAGCTCGCGCTGCAGCTCCCGCAAGAGCAGCAGGATCTGAATCTGCACCGTGGCGTCCAGCGCGGTGGTGGGCTCGTCCGCCAGCAGCAGCCTGGGCCGGCAGGACAGCGCCAGGGCGATCATGACCCGTTGCCGCAGCCCGCCCGACAGCTCGTGCGGGTAGGCGTCGAGCCGCCGGCGCGCCGAGGGCACCTGGACCAGCTCCAGCATCTCCAGCGCCCGCGCGCGGCCGGCGGACCACGAGACCCTTTCGTGCCACACCACCACCTCGGCGATCTGGTGGCCGACGGTGAACACCGGGTCCAGCGCCGTCATGGGCTCCTGGAAGATCATCGAGACCTGGGTGCCGCGAATGGCCCGCAGCCGGTCCGCGTCCAGCGAGAGGACGTCGATGCCGTCCAGCAGGACCTCTCCCCGGATCCGCGCCGTGGGCGGCAACAGTTGCACCAGGGCGCGCATGGTCACGGTCTTGCCCGATCCGGATTCGCCCAGGAAACAGAGGGTCTCGCCCAGGTGCAGGTCGAAGTCGACGCCGTTGATGGCGCGCAGCGTCATGCCCTCGCTCAGGAACTCCACCGAGAGGTCCCGGACCGACAGGAACGTGCCGGCGTTGCCGTCCGCGGGCGTGAGGCCGGCGGCGCTCACGGCGCGCCTCCCCCGGTTTCGAGCGCGCTTCCGGCGTCCCGGTCCGGCGCCTGGCCGTGGCCGCTGCCCGGCACCAGCGCATGGCACGCGGCTTGGTGGGCCGGTTCCGCGCCGAAGCGGTCGAGCACCGGTTCGCGGGAACCGCAGACCGGCTCCGCGATGGGGCACCGGGTGCGGAAGCGGCAGCCGGAAGGCGGATTGATGGGGCTCGGGAGGTCTCCCGCCACCGGCGCCGCCTCCAGACGCCGGCGCGGGTCCATGCTCAGGCGCGAGGCGATGAGCGCCCGCGTGTACGGATGCCCCGGGTTGCCGTACACCTTCTCCACCGGGCCGATCTCCACCACCTTGCCGAGGTACATCACCAGCACCCGGTCGCTGATGAAGCGCACCACGTTCAGGTCGTGGGAGATGAAGACGTAGGTGAGCCCCAGTCGCTCCTTGATCTCGATGAGCAGGTTCAGCACCTGCGCCTCCACCGACTTGTCCAGCGACGATACGGCCTCGTCGAGAAGCAGCAGCCGGGGATTCAGCGCCAGGGCCCGCGCCACGTTGACGCGCTGGCGCTGGCCGCCCGACAGCTCGTGGGGATAGCGGTCCGCGAAGATGGCGGGTTCGAGCCCCACGAACTCCAGGACCTCGTCGGCGCGCCGGCGCGCCTCCGCCCGCTTGACGCCCTGGGCGGTGAGGCCGAAGCCGACCTCCTCGGCCATGGTGTGGCGCGGGTTGAGCGAGGAGTAGCTGTCCTGGAACACCATCTGGACGTTGTGCCGGAGCGTGCGCAGGGACATGCCGTCGCGGCCGCCGACGTCGCGGCCGTCCAGCAGGATCTCGCCGTCATCCGGCTCGATCAGGCGCATGAGCAGCCGGGCGGTGGTGGACTTGCCGCAGCCGGACTCCCCCACCACGCCGAGGGTCTCGCCCTTGGCCACCGTGAAGCTGATGCCGTCCACCGCCTGCACATACGCCGGTCCCACGCCTCCCGGGCCGCCTCTCAGCCGGAAATACTTCCGCAGCGCGCTGACGCCGAGGATCAACCGGCCGTCGCCGGCCGCATCCGCCGCCGCGGTTCCGGGCGGGTACACGGGTGCCGGGGTCGCGTTCACGGCTTGACGTCCATGGCGGCGCGGAGGCCGTCGCTCAGGAGGTTGAAGCACACCGAGGCGATCAGGATCATCGCGCCCGGCAGCACCGCGTTCACCGGCGCGAGGAAGATGGACTGGCGCAGCGTGTTCAGCATCAGCCCCCAGTCCGCCAGGGGCGGGGATATGCCGAGGCCCAGGAAAGACAGACCCGAGGCCAGGACGATGGAGAGGCCGATGAGGCTCGACGCGTACGTGAGGATGGGGCTGGCGACGTTGGTGAGCACGTGGCCCACGATGATCCGCGGCGCGGACGCGCCGGTGGCCCGGGCGGCCTCGACGAAGTCCTGGGCGCGGATCTGCGTGGTGGCCGCCTCCGCCACCCGGGTAATGGGCGGGATGAAGACCAGCGAGAGGGATATCAGGACGTTGAAGACCCCGGCCCCCAGGGCGCCGGCGAGGCCCACCGCCAGCAGCACCGACGGGAAGGCGAAGAAGACGTCCGCCACGCGCATGATCACCATGTTGGTCTTGCCGCCGAAGTAGCCCGCGACGATGCCGAGGATGCTGCCCGCCAGGGTGGCGACGAAGATGGGCAGCAGGCCCATGAGGAGCGAGATGCGGCCGCCGTAGACCAGGCGGGTGAACATGTCGCGGCCGAGCTCGTCGGTGCCGAGGATGAACCCCGGGGTCAGGACCGGCTTCAGCCGGTTGACGATGCTGGAGGTATAGGGCTCGTGGGGCGTGATCCAGGGCGCCAGGACCGCCGCGGCGATGATCACGGACAGGATGCCCAGGCAGCTCATGGACACCGGGTCCCGCAACAGACGCCGGCGCGCCGCCTGCCAGTAGGTGCGCTGCACCCGCCGGTGCGGTTCGACGGTGGCGGCCGGCGCCTCGCCGGCATAGGCCGCGGGTGTGCTCATGCCTTGTCCGCCCTTCACTGCCGCGTCATGCGCGGATCGAGAAACGGCTGTGCCAGGTCCACCAGGAAATTCAACATCACGAAGAACGTGGCCAGGACCAGGATGGTGCCCTGGAGCACGGGAATGTCGCGGTAGGCGATGGCGTTGTTCAGGAGATAGCCGGTGCCGGGCCAGGCAAAGACCGTCTCCACCAGGATCGAGCCCCCCACCAGGTGGCCCAACTGGATGCCGATGATGGCCAGCACGGTGGGGGAGGCGTTCTTGACGACGTGCAGGAACGTCCGCCGGGGCGGCAGCCCGTTGGCCTGCAGGGTCTGGACGAACTCCTGCTTGCGCACGTCGATGACCGTCGCGCGCACGCTGCGGGCGATGATGCCCGTGGGGATGAGCGCCAGGGTGACCCCCGGCAGGATCATGTGGCGGACGTCGTCCAGGCCGAAGCCCGGGCTCGGGGGCGCCTTGCCCATGGCCGGCAGAAGTCCCAGGGTCACGGCGAGGATGGCGATGAGCACCAGCCCCACCCAGTAGTGCGGCACCGACACGCCGATGATGGCCGTGGTGGTGATGGCCCGGTCGGTGACCAGCCGGCGGGTGTAGCCCGCCAGAAGACCCAGCCCGATGCCGCCCAGGAGGCTCAGGCCGATGCCGAAGGCGGCGAGCTGGAACGTGTTGACCATGGCCGGGACGATCTCGTCCAGCACCGGCCGGTTGGCCACCTGCGACAGTCCCAGGTCGCCGCTCAGCACGTTGAACAGCCAGAGCAGGTACTGCACCGGCACCGGCTTGTCGAAGCCGTAGGAGCGCTTGATCTGCTCGATGACCTGGTCGGAGGCGAACTCCGGCATGACCGCCGTCAACGGGTCGCCGGGCGCAAGATGAAGCAGCGAAAAGCAGACGATGGATACGCCGAGCAGGATCGGCAGCACGTACGCCAACCGCCGCAGCACATACCAGAGCATCGGCTATGCGTCCAGGGCTAGGGTGCTGGCCCGGAGATCCGTGCACGGAAATGCGCGGTCAGAAGGACCGGCAGATCCATGCACGGATGTCCGGGACGGCGCATCCACTACCTCTCGATACGGATCCGCGTGAAGTCCTGGAACCAGCTCTGCGCCTGGATGAAGCCCTTGACGTGGGCCGCCAGCCCGCGCGGATTCATGTCATGCACCACCCACACCCACACCGCGTTGTCCACCAGGTAGGAGTGCAGCTCGCCGAGACGCTTGTTCTGTTCCTTCGTCTCGAACTCGTCCAGCGCGTTGCGCGCGAGCTGGTCCGCCTTGGCGTCGGAGAAGTGGCCCCAGTTGTAACCCTTGACGCGGTTCTCGCTGTGATAGGTCTGGCCGATGAGGCCGAACACCGGGTACTGGATCGACCAACTGTAGTTGATGGCGTCGACGCCCTTGTTGAGGTCCCCTTCGGCTCCCGCGAAGCGCCGCGAGCGCAAGGCTTCCCAGTCCACCGTGGAGAGGGCCATGTTGATGCCGACGTCGCGGAAGTTCTCCTGGATGAACTCGTTCATGGGCAGCGGCTGCATCTGGCCGGAACCCGCCGCGGACATGGTCACGTTGACCTTGACGGGGTTGCTCTTGCTGTAGCCCGCCTCCGCCATGAGCTTCCGTGCGCCGTCCGGGTCGTACTTGACCTTGAAGGTGGGGTTGCCGAACCACGGATGGTCCGGGGTCACCATTCCCTGCGCCGGCACGGCCAAGCCGCCCAGGAACTTCGTCAGGGTTTCGCGATCGATGGCCAGGTTGGCGGCCTTGCGGATGCGGATGTCGCTGAACGGCGAGCTCTTCAGATGGCTCACCATGTACGGCCAGATGTGCGGGTAGACGTTGGTGGTCACCTGCATGCCGGCCCCCTTCACCGTGGGGACGGCGTCCGGCGGCAGCGCCTCCACCAGGTCCACCTGCCCGGAGAGCAGCGCCGACACCCGCGTGTTGGCGTCCGGCATGGGGCGCAGGACCATGCGGTCGTGCTGTGGCACCATGGACTTGTTCCAGTAGTTCGCGTTGCGCACCAGCTCGGCGCGGTTGCGCGGAACCAGTTGCACGAGCTGGTAGGGTCCCGTGCCCGATGGCTCGAAGGCGAACTTCGTCCAGTCGCCGCCGAGCTTCTCCCACTGCCGCGGACTGGAGTAGAAGATGTTCACCAGCTCGTAGAGCAGGGTGCCGTTGGGCCGCTTCGTGGTGACTTCCAGGGTGAAGTCGTCCACCGCCTTGGCGCTCTTCACGCTGACCAGCCAGTTGGCCGCGTTCCGGGCCTGAAGCCGGTCGTAATGCGCCGCGTTCGGGTTCATCGACTTCTCGAAGTTCCACAGGACGTCGTGCGCCGTGAACTGGCTGCCGTCGTGGAACTTGACGTCGTTGCGCAGCTTGAAGGTCCAGCGGTTCCGGTTCTTGGGATCCACCGACCAACTCGTGGCAAGGTTGGGGAGCAGTCCCGAGGGTTTGTCCGCCTGCGACAGGTCCCACGTCAGCAGCGCGTCGTAGATGGACCGGTTGATGAACCGGCCGCCCTCGGCGCCGCCGCTGGCCTGTCCCGTGGTGACCGGGATGTCCGACAAGGTCATGGCGATGCGGAGCACCTTCTCGCCGCCCTGGCCGTACGCCATGCCCCCCGGCCATGCCAGCGCTCCCGCGCCCACCGCCATCATCTTGAGCAGCGTCCGCCGCTGCAAGGTACCGTCGATCACGCCGGTGAAGTCCGAAGATGCAGGTTCCGGTGAGACGGCGGCGGCCAATGACTCTCTGTCACGCAATGAAGCCATGGTGCGTCCTCCTTCTGTGACCTGGCACAATATGCCCACCTGTGATGTCGACTGCGGCCATCATACTCCGATGGGGTGGGGGGTCAAGCGGGAGTTGGCGTTGGCGGGGCCGCCCCGAAACGTCATTCCCGGCCCTCCACTACGTCATTCCCGCTTCGGCGGGAATCCAGGCGGGGCGGGCCTCGGGCAATGGGCCCGCCACACCACCACCCCTGGATTCCCGCTTCCCAGGCTGTGTCGAGATACCATTCAAGAGAGGCACAACCCCTGAATCGCCATTGATATGAACACAAAAACTTATTCAATGATTTCTGGTAGTTACGGAATCCCGCTACACTCCAATGAGTCATTCCCGCGGAAGCGGGAAT
>CAZFIU010000019.1:0-71568 GCA_964519455.1 uncultured Syntrophobacterales bacterium | reverse complement strand
CGCGTCAAGCCCGGGGCGACGCAACGCAGCCGACGGCGAAAAAGACCGGCAAATGATGCCACTTCTTTGCGGGGCGCGTTCCGGGCCGGGCCGCGGTCGAGGAATCTACTATGAAACGCGCGTCGGGGGAACTGCACACACTCGTTGACCCCTGATGACTTCCGTAGTATCCCCGCACCCCATGAACACGCGAAGCGGCACCATTGAAGCACTACGAGCGGGCTTGGGAGCACCCGAGCTTCTCCTCCGGATGGACTGGGAAGGCTGGCTGGCCATGCCCGCGCCCTACCCGGAGACCGGGTTCACGAACCGCGAGGTGACGGCGCGGTACGAGCGCAACGGCTACGCCTGGGACATCCACGGCACGCTTTACACGCCGGAGCGGGAGGCGGACCCCGGCCGGGCCGTCGTCGTCTTCCACGGGGGAGCGGGCAGCGAACGCATCATGGACACGACCCCGGACGGCCGTCCGGGACTGGCGCGGGTGCTGGCGTCCCAGGGGTTCGTCACCCTGGCCATGACCTATCCGGGGCACTACCCGCCGGGCGGCGTGTGGACCGAACCCGTGCCCGAGCGCATGCCGATCTACCTGCTGGACCGGGAGCTTCGCGTGAAGGAGGTCCTGGACCGGAACCTCAAGTGTACCTTCAACACGATCCTGCAGGGCGCCGGGCTGCTCACCGACACGCACCTGCGGGGACGGGACGTGCTCGCCTTCGGTCATTCCACCGGCGGGCCCATGGCCGCGCACCTGCACCGCTTCGTGCGGCGCGTCCGCATTGCCGGCCTGCTGGGCTTCGGTTCCGGCGGCCCCGACGGCTGGCGCAAGGAATGGCGCGAGCGCACCGGCGCGGAGGAGTACAACGAGGTCCCCGTGGAGCAGATCTCGCGGCGTTCGCCCGAGAGCTTTCGCGCGGCGCGTTACGAGGACCCGGAGGACCTCACGCCCTGGGGCGGCCCCGAGGAGTACATGGCGTGGGCCAACCCCACGCGTTCCCAGATGAAGACCAGCCTGTGCGACAACCAGCACAACGCGGCGGTGGGGATTCTCGACCGCTACGTGGAGCTGACGGGGTTGCCGCGGGAGGAGTACTACGATCAACTCCAGGACCCCGACCCGGAATGGCTCAAGGACGTCGGCGTGCTGCTGGTGGTGGGGGAGAACGACCGGGGGCACTGGATCCGCGGAGAGCGCCTGGAGGACAAGCGCGAGATGTTCATGGGCGCGAAATACGCGGCCGCCGCCCGCGGCTGTCACGTGGTGTTGATTCCCCGCTACGGCCACGTGGGCTACGCCGAGTTGCACAACGAAAAGATCGCCCACCTGTGGCTGTGGGCGGTCAGGGAAGGGTTCTTCGGCGGTTAATGTTGCGTTTCGCGAAAACGTTGACGAAGATGCGCGGGGATTTTTGTCGTCGGCAAGGCGCGATGACCCGTAGGGGCGACCCGCGGTCGCCCCTACGGGTCGCCCGCCGGACTCCCGGCCCCGCACTTGCACCGTGGGCCTCGCGCGGCGGCTTCACGCCGTGAGTTTCCGCTGCAGCCACTTCACCAGCACGTTCAGCGCCGGTTCGTTGGACTTGCCCGGCACGCGGCCCATATGTCCTCCGTCCGGGATGATGAACACGTCCTTGGGGTCGCCGTGCTCCAGCAGCAGGTAGAAGTCGTCGATGGGATGCTGGTCGTCGAGCTTGCCGTTGATGAGCAGCAGCGGCGCGCACGGCTGGTCGATGAGGCCCTGCGCGACCAGCGAGAGCGTCGGCGCCCGCCGCAGGATCTCGTCGAGGTCGCGGGTGCGGAAGATGTAACCGCGCGCATCCAGCAGGCTGGCGGGCCCCATGAGATACTGTTCCGCGCGTGTCGTGAGCGCCGGCCGCAGCCACTCCTCCTGGAAGGTCAGGTGCACGCCGCCGCCCCAGTCCACCACGCCCTTGAGCCGTTCCGCCTCCACGTGCGCGACCTTGGCCGCCCAGTAACCGCCGAAGCTCCCGCCCATGGCGCCCATGCGCGACCCGTCCACGTCCGACCGCGTTTCCAGGTAGTCCAGGGCCGCGGAGAAGGTGCGTTCCGCCTTGAGGTCGTTCGCGAGGAGAGGGTTCTCGCCCGCCCCGGGCATGTCGATGGTCATGGTCGCCAAGCCCAGCCGGTGAAACGCCTCGCTGGGGCGCCGCCGGTCCTCCTTCCAGCCGTCCACGCCGCCCCAGTGGAGCACCACCGGCGGCCGGTCCGCGCCGCGCGGTACCTGCAGGTAGCAGATGAGCGACTTGCCTTCGAAGGGAATCTCCACCCGTTCCAACGGCGGGTCCATGTGCGGGGCGGCCTTGAGGAAGTTCCGCAACGACGCCTCGTAGCAGGCTTGCTTGCCCGGCGTCGAGGCCACTGGATAGCGGCCGATGCGATAGTAGTCGTAGGCAAGGTAGTAGGACTCGCCGCAGGGCTCCCCGTTCTTCTCCTGCTCTTCTCCCAGCGCCTCGTAACGCGCGCCCATGCGTCCCCAGGCCTCCGCCCAGTGGTCGTCCTCGGTGGATTCGAGCCATCCCACCACCTCCGCGGCGTCCTCCGGCTTGACCCATTCGAAGGGGTTGGCGCCGCCGGCGCGGCGCAGGATCTCGGGTTTCAGTTCTTCCAGGGGTCGCATTCTCGATTCCATCGCAGCCTCCGTTTCACGGTTCGCGTCCAAACGATTCCAAAGGGACGCCGTTGGCGGTCCTCCATTCACACCAGCCGTTCGCGCTTCGTCCCGTCACCGTGCAGGCAGCTTCGCTGTGGGACCTGGTCGCTGCCATGCTCAAGCGAAGACCTCGTTCAGATGAACCGTCAAACCGGACAGCAGCGGCGTCGTGAGCGCGTCGGCGTGGCTGTAGCGTCCGGTAGGGGTGAAGTGTCCGTCCGTCAGCCGCAGCACCTCGATGGACGTGGCCACCGGGTCCACGAGCCAGTATTCGGCGACGCCGTAGCGGGCGTACAGCTCGCGTTTGGCGCCTCGGTCGCGGCGTACGGAGGAGGGCGAGACGATCTCCACCACCAGATCCGGCGCGCCATGGATGCACCGTTCGGTGATGATGCCGGTGCGGTCGCCGGAAATGAACAGAATGTCGGGCTGAAGCACGTTGGTTTCGGAAAGATAGACGTCCGTGGGCGCGGCGAGCACCTTGCCCATGCCTCGGCTCTTGGCGAAGTTCCAAAGGATGTTGGACAGGTTCATTACAACGCTTTGGTGCGGGACGGTGGGCGCCGGCTCGCGGATCAGCTCGCCTTCGATGAGCTGGTAGCGGATATCGTCGGGCGTCTTCAGATAATCCTGGTAGGTGGACCGCTTTCGGTTTGCCTCCATGCTCATCGGCGTACCTCCTCACCAGTGTGGACGGCGCCTTGTCTCACGCCCCAACGTCGGGCTCTTCGAGCGCCACGGACTCTACGGACTCATAATGCAGGCTTGTCGGAATGTCCAATCAAGCATCCGTTCGCCGGCACGCCAACGCGGCCATGGAAGGTTTTCTCCCGGGCGGGAATGCGGTAGGGTCGGCCCTCTACACGCGCGGTCAAGCCGGCGAGGTGCATGATGGAACAACGAAGAGTCGGAGTCGAGATTCCGGGAGCCAAGGTTCAGGAGGTGCTGGACGAGATCCGCGAGGTCGAAACCCTGGGCATCCAGGCCGCATGGCTGACCACCGGCGGCCCCAGGACCGCCGACAACAACATCCGCCGCGACACCCCGAGCATCCTGGCCGCGGCGGCCATGTCCACCCGCACCATCCAGTTGGGCACCGCCATCGTTCTGACCTGGCCCCGCCACCCTCTTTCCTTCGTGGAGTACTGCGAGGCCATGGCACAGCTCGCGCCGGGCCGGTTCCGCCTGGGCGTGGGTCCGGGCAACAAGGCGCCCATCGAACGCACCTACGGGTTCGCGTTCGAGCGTCCGTTGGCGCACCTGACCGAGTACGTGCGGATCGTGCGGGGGGTGCTGCGCGAGGGCGCGGTGGACTTCGAGGGGCGCTACTACCGCGCGCAGACGGCGGACAACGAGCCCGTGGACGTGCCGGTCCTGATCTCGGCCGTGCGGCCGAAGTCCTTCGAGTTGGCCGGCCGGCTCACGGACGGCGCCATAAGCTGGTTGTGTCCCGGCGGCTACCTGCGCGACTTCGCCCTGCCGGCCATGGCCGCCGGCGCGGAGAAAGCGGGACAGCCCGTGCCTCCGCTCATCGCGCACGTGGGACTCAGCGTCCACGAGGACTGGGACGAAGTCGAGGCAGTGGCAAGGGAGCGTTTCGACTCGTACATGCGGCGGGATCCCTACGTGGAGATGTACCGTCTGGCGGGCTTCACGGAAGCGGACCAGCGCGTCTGGAGCACCCCGATGCTGAAGGCGCTGGTGATATCCGGCGACGAAGCGGACGCGGAGAGGCGCTTGCGGGAGCTGTTCTCCTTCGGCGCCGCCGAGCTCATGGTCAGCGTGATTCCCGCCGGCGGCGACCCGGAGGCCAGCCGCCGGCGGACCCTGCGGTTCCTCGGCGGGTTCGCGCGGACCCTGTGAACCCCACCGGTACGCGCGATATCCTCCCTACACCCCGGGACAGGTGGCGGTGACGCCGCCGTCCACCGGCAGCATCACGCCGGTGATGTACTCGGCGTCGTCCGACGCCAGGAAAAGCGCGGCTTGGGCCACGTCCCAGGCGGTGCCGCCGCGGCCCAGCGGGACGATGCCGTCACGGGCCTTGCGGTATTCCTCCGCCGAAGTGAAACCCTTGTACTCGTAGCTCGGTTTCCCGCCCACGATCCGGCGGGTGAACGGCGTGTCGATGTAGCCCGGCAGCACGCAGTTGGCCCGTATGTGCTTGTCGGCGTACTGCAACGCCAGGTTCAGCGTGAGCTGGTTCACCGCGCCCTTGGCCGCGGAATAAGAGGCGGTGGGTACGTTGACGTGGCGCATGCTGGCGATGGACGAGATGTTGACGATGGCGCCGCCGCCCTGGCGGATCATGATGGGGATCGCCGCCTTGCAGGTCAGCAGGACCGAGGTCACGTTGCGCGCCAGCACGGCATCCCAGTCGTCGCGCTCGATGTCCAGGACCCAGCGGCCCGGCCCCTGGCCGCCGACGTTGTTGTGCAGGATGTCGATGCGCCCGAAGGTGCTCACGCAGGCGTCCACCATGGCCTTGACGTCGGTTTCCGAGGTCACGTCCGCGGCGAACGCCGCGCATGTGCCCCCTTCGGACTCGATGATGGCCCGGGTTTCCTCCGCCGCCTCCAGGCGGTAGTCCACCGCGAACACGTTCGCTCCCTCGCGCGCGTAGAGCACCGCCGCCGCCTTGCCGTTGCCCCATCCGGGCTCGATGGATCCGGCTCCCGCCACCAGCACCACCTTGTCCTTGACGCGCTCGCCTCGCTTGATCGCTTCCATGCTTCATCCCTCCGGCGCGTCAGGCTCCCCGCGTGCGGCGGGGGCGGCGCGCCCTTCTGCCGTCACGACCCGCGGATGCAGGCCTCGATTTCGTCCAGGGCCTCGGGGTTCGCCAAGGCTTCCCGGTTCCGAACCGGCTCATGGTCGAGTATGGCGGAGACGGCCTTCTCCACCTTCTTTCCGTTCCGTGTCACCGGCACCTGGCTGATCCGTTGCACGATGGCGGGGACGTGGCGCGGCGTGGCCTGGGCGCGGATGGCCGCGCGAATCGCGCCGGCCGTCTCCGTATCCAGGGGCCGGTCCAGCACGACGAACAACGCGACCCTGGCTTCCCCTTCGTCCCGGTAGCCGGCGACGATGCTGTCCTGGACGAAGGGCAGCCGTTCGACGATGCGATAGATCTCCGCGGTGCCGAAACGGATTCCCGCCGGGTTGAGCGTCGTGTCGCTGCGGCCGTGGATCACGAATCCCCGCTCGGGCGTGGCCTCCAGGTAGTCGCCGTGTCGCCACACCCCGGGGTAAGTGTCGAAGTAGGTCTCGCGATACCGGGCGTCGCCGGGGTCGTTCCAGAAGCCCAGGGGCATGGAGGGGAACGGTTTCCGGCACACCAGTTCCCCCTGTTCGCCAGCCACCGGACGCCCCTGCTCGTCGAAGACCGCGACGTCCACGCCCAGGGCGGGTCCCTGGATCTGGCCCGGGTAGACCGGCGAGATGGGGTTTCCGAGCACGAAGCAGCCGATGATGTCCGTGCCTCCCGAGATCGAGCACACCTGTGCGTTCGGCTGGATGGCGTCGTGGACGTAGTGGAACTGGGAGGCCTCCAGCGGCGACCCGGTGGAAAGTACGGCGCGCAGGCCGTCGAGCCGGTAGTGGCCCGAAGCGCGGAAGCCGTTCTTCTCCAGGGTGGCGAGAAGCTTCGGGCTCGTGCCGAACACGGTGATGCCGTGGTCCTCCGCGAGGCGGAACAGCCGGTCCTCGGCCGGGTAGGTGGGGCTGCCGTCGTACAGGACCACCGCCGCGCCCTGGGCCAGTCCGCTCACCAGCCAGTGCCACATCATCCAGCCGCAGGTGGTGAAGAAGAAGACCGTGTCGTCGCGGCCGACGTCCGTGTGGAGCTTGTGCTCCACGTGGTGCTTGAGAGCGGTGCCGCCCGCGCCATGCACGATGCACTTGGGCAGCCCCGTGGTGCCGGACGTGTAGAGGATGTACACCGGGTGGTCGAAGGGGAGATCGGCAAACGTCGGTTCGGCGGGCTCCGCCTCGAGAAACGAGTCCCACGCGGTGGCGTTTCGGGGCAGCCGCTCTCCCGCACCCGGGACCGCCACCCACCGTTCCAGGCCGGGAAGGGCATCCACCAGCCGCTGCGTCTTCTCGATGCAGTCGTGGCGCTTGCCGTTGTAGGAGTATCCGTCCGCCGATATCAGCACCTTCGGATGGATCTGGCTGAAACGGTCGAACACTCCCTGGAACCCGAAGTCCGCGGAGGTGGCCGTCCATACCGCGCCCAGAGAGGCCGTCGCCAGCATCGCCACCACGGTCTCCAGCACGTTGGGCAGATAGCCCGCCACCCGGTCGCCAGGCCCGACGCCGGAGCGCCGAAGGGCGGCCTGGCAACGGCCGGCAAGCGCATGAAGCTCGCGGAACGTCACCGTGCGGCAATGTCCGAGCTCGTTCTCCTCGATGACGGCGACACGCTCGTCACGATGCCGCAGAAGTTGCGCGGCGAAGTTGAACCGGGTGCCGGGGAACCACACCTCGCGTTCGAGGCGCCCGCCCGGGGGCATGGCCCCGTCCGCCAGCACCGGGCCGGGCGGCGTCCGTCCGGTGGCATCCAGCCACGCCGCCCCCCAGAAGTCCTCCAGCCGCGACACGCTCCAGCGGTGCAGCGCGGCAAAGGAATCGTCCGGAATGTCGTGGGCGGCGCGCAGTTGCTCACGGAACCGGTACAGGTGGGAGTTCCGAACCTGTTGCGCCGCGGGTGCCCAGAGAGGCGTCATGGCTTGCCTCCGGAGAACCATGGGCGATCCGTCCCCGGGGCCTGTCCGAGGAACGAGTTGTCCTGCGACTTCGCCACGCGACGCTCAGGACGAACGGGGATGTGCGGTCCGGCAAGGGGTTTTCCGCCGACCCGTCCCGGCCTCGCGAACGGGCACAGGCGGTTCCTCATGACGATGGCCCGGTTGGGCGCGTCGAAGCCGCTCCTCAGATCGAAATCCGCGTGCATGATCGAGTCGGGATCATCCGTGTGCACGGCGCCGAACAGGTGCCCCATCTCGTGGATGATCGCGGCCGCGTCATGGTTCAACTCGCCGTCGTCGTAGGTGAAGTCCTCGCCCACGTGGCTCACGATGTAGTTGCCCAGGCCCTCGGTGCAGTTGCCGAAGCGGTCGGCGCGCGCGCGCCCGCCGCGGTAGAAGTCGAGCGGCTGTTGGGTCAGGCCGATGACGACGTCGTAGGGCCAGTCGCCGCCCGCCCGTGGGTACGCGCGCTTGAGGCGGCGCATGAGCACCACCGACGACGTCGTGGCGCCTTGCACGGACCACGCCTCGGCGGCCTGAAGCGCAAGCCGGATGCCGAATTCCCTCTCGTAGTAGTCGGAGGCCGCCCGCAGCAACTCCCGGGCGGTATGGCGCCACGCCGCGTCCGCCCGCCGCAGCGCCGGGTCGGCCACGACCTTGACGCGCACCACGCGCAACGGCACGGCGCCGCGCTCCGGGCGCGCGGCGGCACACCCCGCCAGCACCAACACGCTACAGGCGAACCCGATTATCCAGCGGCGCGTCTTCATCGGCGAGGGTCTCCACGTCGTCCTGCTCCAGCGGACCCTTGTAGTAGCAGCGTCGAATCTTGCTGAGAGGCTCGGGGAACAGGTGCCGGCCGAGGTCCGTGGCCCGGCGCTCCATCTCCTTCACGCTCATGCGCTTCGGGGCCTTGCTGGCCAGCACCACGACGTTCTGGATCTCGCTCAGCACGTGGACGCGGTTGCCGAAGGTGGGGAAGGTGTAGACCTGCGGGAAGGCCTCTTCCAGCGTCTTGATGGCGGCCCGGACGAAACCGCTCTCGGGGCCGCGGAGGGCGCCGATGAGGTTGATCACCAGCGTGCCCTCGGCGCTCAGCTTGTCGCGCGCGGTGTCCAGGAACTCCCGGGTGATCAGGTGGAAGGGCATGTTGTCGGCGTAGTAGGCGTCCAGCAGTATCAGGTCGAAACGTTCCTCGGCGTGCGCGAGGAACGCGCGCCCGTCGCCGCTGTGCACGCGCTGGCGCGGGTCCTCGCGGAAGTCGAAGAACTCGCGCGCCACCTCGATGACCTCCGGGTCGATCTCGACGCTGTCGATCTCCATCTCCGGACACGCCTCATGGAACGTCCTGGCCATGGAGCCGCCGCCGAGCCCGATGAACAGCACCTTGGCGGCGTCGGGCCGAAGTACGAGGCCCAGCGAGGCGAAGCGCGAGTAGACCAGCTCCAGGGAGGTGGGGTCCTTGCGGTTCATGGAGCTCTGCAAGGTGCCGTCGAAGTAGAGGTAGCGCCGCTCCCGCGTCTCTTCCACCCGGATGTGGTGGTAGCGGGTGTCCTTCTCGTAAAGAGTGGTGGACCAACCGCGCCCCAGGGGCGCCAGCATGGACATCAGGGCTCCCGGTGACACCGCCGACAAGGGCTTCCCGCACTCCGCGAGCCAGGCCAGAAAGCGCTGCATGGCGTTCAGGCGGGCGGCCGGGTGCCGCCGGTCACGGCGTCACAGTTGACTGTACCAGGAGTCTTCATGGACCAGCGACATGGGCTCCAGCAAATCCTCGGAAATGCCGTCGATGAACTGGGACGGACGCGAGAACACCATTCCCAGGTTCCGGTCGTACACCCGTGCGGGGTAGGAGAAGAACAGGTTCTCCTTGGCGCGGGTGGCGGCCACGTACAGAAGCCGCCGCTCTTCCTCGAGTTCCTCCAGGCTGTTGGTGTTGTAGTAGGACGGGAAGCGTCCCTCCAGCGTCCAGATGATGAACACCGAATGCCACTCCAGCCCCTTGGCGGAATGCACCGTCGAAAGCACCAGCGGCCCTTCGTCCGGGTCCACCGGAAGGGCCTCGTCCACGCTCGCGGAGGGCGGTTCCAGGGCCATGTCGCTCAACAGCCGCTCGATGCTCTGGTAGCGCTCGGTGAGGCTCTGGAAGTGCTCCAGGTCGCGCAGCCGCTTGGGGTAGTCGTCCGCGTGCTTCCGCTTGAGGATGGGCAGGTAGTACTGCATCAGGTACTGGGCCATGTCCGCCGGGCGGGTACGCTCCGTGCATTCGTCGAGCACCCGCGCCAGGGTCTTGAGTCCCTGGGCGGCGCGGCCGCGGGACTCCACCTCCAGCAGCCCGCGAGCGGGGTTCTCCCGGGCCAGGATCCGGTCGATGAGCTTGCGGCTCATCTGCGGGCCGACGCCCTCCAGGAGCATCAGCACCCGGCCCCAGGACACCGCGTCGCTGGGGTTGCTGAGGACCCTGAGGTGCGCCAGTACGTCCTTGATGTGGGCGGTCTCCATGAACTGGAAGCCGCCGCGCTTGACGAACGGGATGTCGTGCCGCGCCAGCTCGATCTCGAGGTCGAAGGAGTGGAAGCTCGAGCGGAACAGCACGGCCATGTCCCACAGCGGAACCCCTTCCTCCCGCAGTTCCAGGATGCGCTGGCACACGAAGCGCGACTGTGTGTGCTCGCTCTCCGCCTGCACCAGCAGCGGCACCTCGCCCTCGCTCTTGCGGCTGAAGAGCGTCTTCTCGTAGCGCTCGGCCGCGCGCGTGATGATCTCGTTGGTGAGCCGCAGGATCGGCTGGGTGCTGCGGTAGTTCTCTTCCAGCGGGATGAGGGTGGCCCCCGGGAACTGGTTGGGGAAGTCCATGATGTTGCGGAAGTTGGCGCCGCGGAACGAATAGATGCTCTGGGCGTCGTCGCCCACCGCCATGACGTTGTCGTGGGTGGACGCCAGCCGCCGGATGATGTCCGACTGGAGCCGGTTGGTGTCCTGGAACTCGTCCACCATGATGAAGCGGAAGCGGTCGGACAGGCGCCGGCGCAGGTCCTCGTGGGAGTCCAGCAGGTCCTTCAGGCACGTGAGCAGGTCGTCGTAGTCCAGCAGCGACTTGTCGCGCTTGTAGGCCTGGTAGCGTTCGGTGATGGTGACCAGCTCTTCCAGGTAGTCCGCCAGGTGGGAGTACTCGCGCTGCACCAGGTCCGTCAGCGGCACCTGGGTGTTGCGCGCCAGGCTGTGGATCTCCCCGATGGTCTGCTTGCGCGGGAAGCGCTTGTCGCGCTTGTCGAGGCCCATCTGGGCGCGCAGGAGCTGGATCACGTCCTCGCTGTCGCCGCGGTCCATGATGGTGAAGCCCGGCGCCAGGCCCAGGAGCTGGCCGTACTGCCGCAGCACCATGTTGCCGAAGGAGTGGAAGGTGCCGCCGGCGACGCGTTCGCAGCGGGAGTCGGTGAGCAGGCTGGCGCGCCGCAGCATCTCCTCGGCCGCGCGCCGGGTGAAGGTGAGCAGCAGGATGGAGCCCGGGTCGATGCCGCGCTCGATGAGGCGCGCCACCCGGTACACCAGCGTCCGGGTCTTGCCGGTGCCGGCGCCGGCGATGACCAGGAGCGGTCCCTCGAGGAACATCGCCGCCTGGCACTGCGCCTCGTTGAGCTCGTCCTCGTAGGCGATGGCGGACGCCGCGTCCCGCGGCGCCGTGTCGATGTTCTTCAAGACGTATTTGCGCGCCAAGTGTTTCTCCGATGTGGCTCCGGTCTTGCCCGGACCGTGGACGAAAGCGCCAACTCCCGTGGCCGCTTCGGCGGGTGCCGTGTGGGCATCCCGGAGGCTCGCTCCGGGGACATTCGACAAAGGTACCACAACCCGGGTCGCCCGCAAAGATTTCCGTTTGCAAACCCGCGGCCGAACGACTAAACAGGCACGAGCTTTCGACCGGATGAGATCGAAGATGTCCGGCATCCCGACCCTTGCACTCGATAACCGTTCCGCTTCCGCGGCGTTCGTCCTCGCGGTTTCCCTCGTATTCTTCTTTTCGGGGTCTTCGACGTCCCCGGCCCAGACCCGCCTCGACGGGGTGGTGGTGGCGCCTCACTCGGCCGCCGTGCGGGCGGGCATGGGCATCCTGGAGCAGGGGGGCAACGCGGTGGACGCCGGAGTCGCCGCCGCGTTCGCCCTGGCCGTGCTCGATCCACCGTCCTCGGCCCTTGGCGGAGGCGGTGTCATGGTTTACTACCGCGTGGGGGAGAAACGGGTGCACGCGCTGGACTTCACGGAAGTCTCGCCCGCCGCGGCCACCCCGGAGTTGTACCGCAACGACGATGCCCGACAACCCCCCGACACGGGCGCGCTCGCGGTAGCGGTGCCGGGCACCGTGGCGGGGCTCGTGGAAGCCCTGAATCGCTTCGGCAGCCTGCCGTTGGACACGGTGCTGGCCCCGGCCATCCGCCATGCCGTCGAGGGAGTGCCGGTGACGCCGCGTTTTCGCGCGGCCATCCACGCGAACCTGGCGGCGTTGCGGCGGCGCTCCAACTTCGCGCGCATCTTCCTCAAGCCTTCCGGCGCTCCCTACGAGGTAGGCGCCACGATCCGGCAGCCGGAGCTGGCGGAGACCTTGAAGGGCATCGCCCGGGATGGGGCGGCGGCGTTCTACGAGGGGGCGGCCGGACAGGCGGTGGCAGCGCGCATTCAGCGCGACGGCGGCGCCGTGAACCTGGACGATCTCCAGAGCTACCGGCCCGCGTGGCGCCCACCGGTCATCGGCGGCTACCGCGGCCGGACGGTCCTGACCGTGCCGCCGCCCAGCCTCGGGGGCGTGGCTCTCGTGGGCCTGCTGAACGTCCTGGAGGGCTACGGGCCGGAGCGGTTCCACCACAACTCGGGAGCCTACCTGCACCTCATCGCCGAGACCGCCAAGGCCGGCATGGACGAGATGCTGAGGGCCCTGGGAGACCCGGATGCCGGTGAGCTTTCGGTCCGGCGCTTCACCTCCGCGGAGCGCGCCTCCGCGGTGCGCCGGAAGATCTCCATGGAACGCGCCGCGCCCGCGGCCCTGGCGGCCGCGCCGCCGCCGTCGCGGGCCCGCGCCGCCACCAACCACATCGGCGTGCTCGACGGGGAGGGCAATGCCGTCTCCATGAGCCTGACCCTCGGCAACCCCTTCGGCGCCAAGGTGCTGGTGCGCGAGACCGGCATCATCCTCAACAACCGGATGCGCGACTTCTCGCTGGCCGCCGGCTCGGGTGAACCCTCCGGGAACGCTCCCAACGCGCTCAAGCCGCGCACGCGGCCGGCGAACGGCATGACCCCCGTGATCCTGCTGCGGGATGACCGGCCGGAGCTGATCGTCGGCGGATCGGGAGGGGCGCAGACCGCCGGGGCGGTGCTCCAGACCATACTCAACGTGGTGGACTTCCGCATGCCCTTGGCGGAGGCCGTGGCCGCGCCGCGCATTCACGCGGTGCCGGATGCGCAATGCACGGTGGTCGTGGAGGACGGAGTGGGGGACGAGGCGGTGACGTTGTTGGCGGGCAAGGGGCACGCGGTGCGGCGCGGCCGTCTTCAGGGCACCGTGCAGGCCATCGGAGCGGAGGGGCGCGGCATCACCGCGGCTTCGGACCCGCGCAAGGGCACGGTGCGCTGAAGCGCCCGTTCAGCGGGCGTCGAAGGGGTTCTTGAGGAGGATGGTCTGGTCGCGGTCCGGTCCCACGGACACGATGACGATCTCGGTCTCGACGAGTTCTTCCAGCCGCTCCATGTAGCGTCGCGCGTTGGCCGGCAGGTCGGCGACGCTGCGCGCGCCCGTGACGGGCTCCCGCCAACCGGGGAATTCCTCCCACACGGGCTCCAGGGTCTCCATCACCTTGAGGCTCGCGGGAAAGTGGCGCAGCAGCTTGCCTCCCGCCCGATAGGCCGTGCACACGCGGACCCGGGGCGACCCCGTGAGCACGTCCAGCTTGGTCAGGGCGAGGCCGGTGAGGCCGCTCAAGCGCACCGCGTGCCGCACCGCCACCGCGTCGAACCAGCCGCACCGCCGCGGCCGCCCGGTGGTGGCGCCGTACTCGTCGCCGTCCTGGCGCAGCTTGTCGCCCTCGGCGCCGGTGAGCTCGCTGGGAAACGGCCCGCCGCCCACCCGGGTGGTGTAGGCCTTGGTGATGCCGATGACCTCGTGGATGTGCCGCGGTCCGACGCCCGCGCCGCTGCACACGCCGCCGATGACCGTGTTGGACGAAGTGACGTAGGGATAGGTGCCGTGGTCGAGGTCCAGCAGGGTCCCCTGGGCGCCTTCGAAGAGCACGTTCTTGCCTTCGCGGAAAAACTCCTCCAGCAGCACTCCGGTGTCGGTGACGTAAGGGGCCAGCTTGTCCCGGTAGCCGTCGTAGGCGCGGTGGATGTCGTCGAAGTCCAGTGCTTCCTCGTTGAGGATGGCCTTCAGGTAGACGTTCTTCTCCGCGATGTTGTGCTCGAGCTTGGCACGGAAGGTGTCCTCTTCCAGCAGGTCGACGACGCGGATGCCCACGCGCGCCGCCTTGTCCTCGTAGGTGGGTCCGATGCCCCGGCCGGTGGTGCCGATCTTGCCCTCGCCGCGCATCCGCTCCCGCGCCACGTCGATGGCCTTGTGGTAGGGCATGATCAGGTGCGCCTGCTCGCTGATGCGGATCTGGCTCTCGTCCCGGAGGTGCCCCTGCCGCCGCAGCTCGTGCAGTTCGTTCAGCAGCACTTCCGCGTCGAGCACCACGCCGTTGCCGATGACGCAGACCTTGTCCTCGTGAAGCGCGCCCGAGGGGATCACGTGCAGGATGGTCTTCTTGCCGTTCACCACCAGGGTGTGGCCGGCGTTGTTGCCGCCCTGGAAGCGCACCACGACGTCCGACCGCCGGGCCAGGAGATCGACGATCTTGCCCTTGCCCTCGTCTCCCCACTGGGCGCCTATGACCGCGACGTTCGCCACGTCCCGCCCTTCACAGCTTCACGGCCGTCGAGGAGATGACCTCGGGCAGCGCCCGGAACTTGTCCATCACTTCCCTGGGCACCGGGTTGTCCACGTGGATGAAGGAGATGGCGCGGCCGCCGGCCTGCTCCCGTCCCAGCTCCAGCCCGGCGATGTTGATGCCGTTGTCGCCCAGCAGCGAGCCCAGCGCGCCCACCACCCCGGGCACGTCGCGGTTGTAGGACACCAGGATGTGGCCCTCGGGCACCGCCTCGAAGTAGAACTCGTTGATGCGCACGATCCTGGGGTTGTTGGTGCCGAAGAGCGCGCCCTCGATCTCCGCTTCCTCGCCCTGGGTGCGGACGCGCACCTTGATGTAGCTGGCGAAGTCCTCGGCGCTCTCGCTCCTGGACTGCACCACCTTGATGCCCCGCTCCTGCGCGATGAGCGGCGCGTTCACGTAGTTGACCCGTTCCCCCAGGGCGAAGCTCAGCACGCCCTTCAGCACCGCCAGGGCGATGGGGGCGATGTCGTACTGGGCCACGTCGCCGCCGCCCTCGATCTGGATCTCCTCCGGGAACCGGCCGAGCAACTGCACGTGCAGGCTGCCGAGCTTCTCGCCCAGGGTCAGGTAGGGCTGCAGCTCCCGCAGCAGGTCCTGGCTCACGCTGGGGGCGTTCACGGCGTAGCGGACGACGCCGTCCACGAGGTAGTCCCGCACCTGCTCCGCCACCGCGATGGAGACGTTGAGCTGGGCCTCGTCGGTGGAGGCGCCCAGGTGCGGCGTGGTCACCACCTGCTCCAGTTGCACCAGCGGGTGGTCCGGCCCCGGCGGCTCGTCCATGTACACGTCCACCGCCGCCCCCGCCACCTTGCCCTCCTTGATGGCCTCGGCCAGGTCGTTCTCGTCCACGATGCCGCCGCGCGCGCAGTTGATGATGCGCACGCCGTCCTTCATCCGGGCGATGGTCTCGCGGTTGATGAGGCCGCGGGTCTCGTCGATGAGCGGCACGTGAACCGTAATGAAGTCCGCGCGCGCGTAGATGTCGTCCAGGCTCGCGGATTCCACGCCCATGCGCGCCGCCGCTTCCGCCGGGATGAAGGGGTCGTAGCCCAGCACCTTCATGCGCAGGCCCAGGGCGCGCTCGGCGACGATGCGCCCGACGTTGCCCAGGCCGATGACCCCCAGGGTCTTGTTGCACAGCTCCACGCCGGTGAACTCCTGGCGGCTCCACTTGCCGCTCTTGACCGACGCCACCGCCTGGGGAATGTGCCGCGCCAGGGCCATCATCAGCGAGATGGTGTGCTCGCCGGTGGTGACGTTGTTGCCGCCCGGGGTGTTCATCACCACGATGCCGCGCTGGCTGGCGGCGTCCACGTCGATGTTCTCCACTCCCACGCCCGCGCGGCCGATGATCTTGAGCCGTTCGGCGGCCTCGATGACCTCGGCGGTCACCTTGGTGCCGCTGCGCAGGATCAATCCGTCGTAGTCGCCGATGATCTCCCTCAACTCGTCGGGTTTGAGCCCCACGCGTACGTCCACGTCGATGTCCGCCGCCTGGTTCAGCACTTCCAGGCCCACGTCCGGCAGCGGGTCCGAAACCAGCACCTTCATCATGTCGCCGTCACTCCTGGTCGTTTCCGCCGCCATGGGCGTCTTCATCAAGTTCCCGTAAAGAGGCGTCTCGTCCGCCTGCTCCCGAAGCTCTTCCATCAATTCAGCGCCTCCATGAGGATCTCCTGGGCCGCGGCCACGCCCTTGCCGAGGGTGACCGGCAGGCCGAATTTCCGAAACGCCATCTCCAGCGCGCTGATGGCCACGATCACGTCGAAGGCCCCCATGTGGCCTACGTGGGCGATGCGGATGACCTTGCCCGACAGGTGGTCCTGTCCCTCCGCCAGGGTGATCCCCATGCGCGCCCGCAGGTAATCGAGCAGCGCGTCTCCGTCGGAGCCGTCGGGCACGTAGAACCCCGTGGCCGCGGGACTGGGGTTGTCCGGCGAGAGCAGCTTGAGCCCCATGGCGGTCACCGCCGCGCGGGTGGCCCGGGCCATGCGGTCGTGGCGCGCGTAGACCCGCTCCAGACCTTCCTCGCGCATGAGCTTCAGGGCGGCGCACAGCCCGAACACCAAGGAGACCGCCGGCGTGTACGCGGTGGAGCCCTTGGCCTGTCCCTTGCGCTCGCTCTCCAGGTCGAAGTAGAAGCGCGGCGACGCGCTCTCCCGGGTGCGCTGCCACGCGCGGTCGCTCAGGCCGATGAAGGCGAGGCCCGGCGGCAGCATCAGCGCCTTCTGGGAGCCCGTCACCAGGACGTCGATGCCCCATTCGTCCATGGGCACGGACAGCACGCCCACCGCGGTGACCCCGTCCACCAGCAGCAGCGGCCCGCCGTCGCGTGTCAGCGCCGCGATCTCGCGCACCGGGTGGAGCGTCGTGGTGGAGGTCTCGCTGGCCTGGATCAATACGCCCTTGGCGTCCGGATTGGCCTGGAGCGCCCGTTCCACCGCGCTCACCTCCACGGCCGTGCCCCATTCCACCGGGATCTCCACGATGTCGAGACCGTAGGCGCGGCAGATGCGCAGCCAGCGCTCGCCGAACTTGCCGCCGTTGACCACGACGACCTTGTCCCCGGGCGCGAACAGGTTGGCAACGGCCGCCTCCATGGCGCCCGTGCCCGAGGAAGCGAAGATGATCACGTCGTTGGCGGTGCCGAACAGCGGCTTGAGCCCCTGGCGGGCCTCTTCGAGGACGGCCGCGAACTCCGGCGTCCGGTGGTGGATCATGGTCCGGGCCATGGCCAGTTGCACTTCGTTGGGAATGGGCGTCGGCCCCGGCGACAACAGGTATTGCTTGATCATGGCGTCACATCCGATGCGTGAGGTGTCTCTTGGGCATTCGTCTCTCGGGCGTGTATCTCTTCGACACTTGTCTCTTCGGCATTTTCCCGGCGATTGTTACCGGCGGGAGGCGGACCAGACGGGTTTTGCACAAAAAAAAGCCTGAACCTCTCTGGCATAGAGACCCAGGCGTTCGGCCGTCCATCAAGTCAGGTGTCGCGTCTCTTCATGAGCGCGTTCGCGAGACGCCACACTGGCACTCCCCCGTGGTGAACTCCACGTACACGCCAGTTGTGCGCTTTTCTTCGTAACCTGGACGGGCAGGTTTGTCAATCAGCCGGCGGGTCCCGCGGTGGTCCCTTTCCATACGCGCCGCGAGCATATAAGTTTCCAGTCCGTCATGGCCAACACACCGAAAATCGTTTTCTTCGACCTCGACGGCACCCTGTTGCGTTCCCAGGACGGCCACGTGGCCTTCAACGAGGCCATCCTCAAGACCTTCGGCGTCCCCGGCGACATCCGCACCATCCGCCCCGACGGCAAGACCGATCCGATCATCCTGCAGGAGATCTTCGACACCGGCGGCCACGAGGCGAAATGGCGCCCGGAGGATGGGGCCACCTTCAGTGCGAACCTCAGGGACTGCTACACGCGCGCCATCACCGAAGGCCCCACCCGGGTGCGCGCGCTCCCCGGCGTCCCCGAACTGGTGAGTGAGCTGAGCCGGTTGCCGGACCTGTGCCTCGGCGTCGTCACCGGCAACATGGAGGTCACCGGCCGCCTCAAGCTCCAGGCCGCCGGCGTCGGCCAACACATCGGCCCCGGCGCCTTCGGCAGTGACTCCGCCAACCGTAACGACCTCCCCCGCATCGCCATGCAACGCTGGAGCGACCACCTGAACGTCCCCGTGGAGCCGCGCCACTGCGTCATCGTCGGCGATACGCCCCGGGACCTCGAAGCCGCCCGGACCAACGGCATGAAATGCCTCCTGGTGGCCACGGGCCGCTACCATCCCCTGGAGGAGCTCCGGAAGATCGAGCCCGACGAATTGCTGCCCGACTTGTCGGATACGAGGGCGGCGGTGGAGGCGTTGATGGGGTTGTTCGGGTAGGGCGGGGGGAGCACGGGTTTTTAGCAAGTTTAGCCAGTTTATTGCTTCTTTATAAACTGGGGTAAACTTGCCCCGGACCACATCGCTCCGGCGATATCGCCGCCGAATTGGACCGTCGCGTGACATCCTTGGCTCCCACCCGCAGCCAGTTGATCGACAAAGGCATGATCTGGAGTCCGAGCCACGGAGACACGGCGTTCACGGTGCCGATGTTCGATGAGTTCATGCGCCGGATCATGCCGGGCGATCCGTGGCGTTGGTCCCGAAGTCATTTGCAGCTAAGTTAAAGTTTAATCTTGAATTAGCCGTTTTTTGCTGGTAGCCTTGCGGTCATGATTGAGCGAGACCTCGCCCCGAGGCTGGTGCGGGCAGCTTCTCAGTTTCCCTCGATTACGCTTACTGGGCCTCGGCAAAGCGGGAAGACCACGCTGTGCACCTCGCTGTTTCCGCGGCTTCCCTATGCGACTCTGGAAGCTCCGGACGTACGCGCGTTCGCGACGGAGGATCCCAGAGGCTTTTTGGGGCAGTTTCCCGAGGGGGCCGTCATTGACGAGGTACAACGCGTCCCGGATCTCCTTGCATACCTGCAGGTCTTCATCGACGCGGACCCACGACCGGGCCGCTGGATTCTGACGGGCTCCCAGAACCTCTCCCTGCTGGAATCGGTCAGTCAATCCCTGGCCGGGAGGACGGCCGTGTATCATTTGCTGCCGTTGAGCCGCGGGGAGATCGTGCGTTTCAGCCGGTATCCCCGCAGTCTCGAAACCGCGCTTCTCGCAGGCTGTTTCCCGCGGATCTTCGACCGCGACCTGGACCCGGCCGAATGGCTCCGTTCCTACGTCGCCACCTATATCGAACGTGACGTGAGAACCGTCAGCAATGTAGGCGACCTTGCGACGTTCCAGCGCTTCGTTGAATTATGCGCCGGTCGTAGCGCGCAGTTGCTCAACCATTCTTCACTGGCTGGAGACTGCGGCGTATCGCAGCCAACCGTGAAAGCATGGCTCGGCATCCTGGAGGCGACCTTTCTTGTTTTCCGTCTGCCGGCGTTTCATTCGAACCTGCGCAAGCGGCTCGTGAAGATGCCGAAGCTCCACTTCCATGACACCGGCCTCGTTTGCTGGCTGTTGGGCATTCGTACGCCCGAACAGCTTCGCGCGCATCCGCTCCGCGGCGCGATCTTCGAGACCTGGGTGGTCTCGGAGATCGCCAAGTATCGAACCAACCAAGGTGAAACGGGCGGTTTGTCGTTCTACCGGGATCGAAACGGGGCCGAGGCCGACCTCATCGTCGAGCGTGCGTCCGGCGTTACGCTGGTCGAAGCCAAGTCCGCGGAGACGCCATCGTCGAGCTGGCTCCAAGGAACCCGTCGTGTCCAGCGGCATCTGGCGACGCCATCCCGTCCCTGTTCCGTGGTCGTTGCGTATGGCGGCGATCAACCTCAGCATCGAACGACCGGGAGCCTGATACCCTGGCAGAAGCTGTACGAAATGGATTTCTGGGCACCGGAAGATTTCTGAGACGCCCTCATCGTCGCCTCTGCCATGGACTCATAGCCCGTCATCCCGTGGCGGGATCTGCAACCCTCGCTGCACCGCCGGTCGGGCGCCGACGCGGGCCAGCCAGTCCCGCACGTTGGGATAGCGGTCGAGATCGATCTCCTGCATCCGCCAGCGGTAGATCCAGGGGTAGGCGGAGATGTCGGCGACGGAGTACTCGCCCGCCAGGTAGTCGCGGCCTTCGAGCCCGCGGCTGAGGACGCCGTAAACGCGGTTGTTCTCCTCCTGCGCGGCACCGAGGTAGGCGTGCTCCTCGCCGGCGTCGCGGCGGCGGATCTGCCAGTGCACGCCGAGACCGGTGTGGGTGATGTGGCCGGAGGCGAAGAAGAGCCAGTTCAGGACTTCCATGCGCGCCGCGAGGTCCTGGGGCAGGAGCCGCCCCGACTTCTCGGCGAGATAGATGAGGATGGCGCCGGACTCGAACACGGTGACGGCTTTGCCGCCGGGGCCGTCGTCGTCCACGATGCACGGGATCCGGCCGTTGGGGTTGATGGCCAGGTACCAGTCTTCCTTCTGTTCCAGGTTGTCCAGATCCATGGGCCTGACGGTGTAGTCCAGGCCTGATTCCTCGAGCATGATGGAGGCTTTGCGGCCGTTGGAGGTGGCCTTGCTGTACAGGGTGATCATCGTGGTTCCTTTCGGCAGCGCGGCAACCCGTTGCCTTCCGGGCTGCATCGCGTCGCGGATCGCTCGCGAAGCGGCGGGGTTCATTGATTAAGCCGTCCTGTCGTGGGACGGTTTATAGCGAGTTCATCGATTTGCTGTAAACTGGACTTTGGACAATGCACCCACCCATAACCGATTCCAAGGACGCTGTTCCATGACGACACCCTATCGCAACATACTGGACAAGGTGCGGCTGGCGTTTCCCCAGCCGGTTTCCGATCCCATCCACGACTCCTACTTCATCCACTCCATCATGCGCGCCCTCGACCAGGTGGACGCGCTGAAGGGTGAGTTGCCCATCCTGGGCGAGCTGACCGCGGGAGACTTCGAGGCGGCGCGCACGGCGACCTTGCCGGAGGGGACGTCGTCGGTGGAAGCGGTGACCGCCGACCTCGTGGGCTACCTGCGGGGCATGACCGTCTTCGGCCACCCGCGCACGCAGCAGAACGTGATTCCGCCGCCCACCATCCCCAGCGTCATCGGCGTGCTGCTGGCCGCGCTTTACAACCCCAACGTCGCCTGGGACGAGTACAGCCGGCTCGTGGCGCTGGCCGAGGTGGAGGCCGCGGGCATCACCGCCGGGCTCATCGGCTACGACCCGGAGCGGGCCGGCGGCGTGTTCACTTTCGGCGGCACCGGGACTTCCCTTTACGGCGTGAAGATGGGGCTGGAGAAGGCGTGCCCCGACACCATCCAGAACGGCGTGTCTCAGGAGGCCGTGATCCTGGTGTCGGACACCGGCCACTACTGCGCGGCCAACATCGCCGGCTGGCTCGGCCTGGGCACGCGCAACCTGATCACGGTGCCGACGACTCCGGACAACGAGATCGATGTGCCTCAACTGGAGGAGGCCGCCCGAAGCGCCTTGTCGGAAGGCCGGAAGATCGCCGCCATCATCGCCACCATGGGCACCACCGATTCCTTCGGCCTCGACGACCTCAAGGCCATCGCGGCGCTGCGGGACACGCTGGTGGACGAGTTCCGGCTCGCCTACCGCCCGCACATCCACGCCGACGCGGTCATCGGCTGGGCGTGGGCGGTGTTCAACGACTACGACTTCGAGGCCAACCCGCTGGGCTTCCGGCCGCGCACCCTGCGCGCCCTGGCCGGCGCGTGCCGCCGCATCCGCCACCTGCCGCTCGCGGATTCCGTGGGCGTCGACTTCCACAAGACCGGCTTCGCGCCGTACATCTCGAGCCTGGTGCTGGCCAAGGACCGCGCCGACCTGCAGCGGCTGGCGCGCGACCCGGCGCAGATGCCCTACCTCTACCACTTCGGCGAGCACCGTCCCGGCATGTACACGCTGGAAACCTCCCGGGCCGGCACCGGGCCCCTCGCCGCCATCGCCAACTACCGCCTGTTCGGCCGCCAGGGCCTCCAGGTGGTGCTGGGCCACATCGTGGAGATGGCCCAGCTCCTGCGCGAACACCTCGAAGGGCATGAAGGCAGCACCGTCCTCAACCGCGACAACTTCGGCACCGTGAGCCTGTTCCGCGCCTATCCGCCCGGCGTGGACACCTTCGCCATCAAGCGCCAGGAGTTCGAGGACCCCGCCTACCGCGACAGCCTGCTGGCCCACAACGACTTCAACCGCAAGGTCTTCCAGTACGTCCACTCCGAAGCCATGGCCGGCCGCGGCGTCGTCATCTCCGCCACCGACTGCTACCGCCGCACCGCCTACGGCGAGCCCATCTACGCCCTGAAGTCGTACATCCTGTCGCCGTTTGTGGACGAGGCGGACGTGGAGGCGGTGGTGCACAAGATCATGGAAGCGCGGGAGAGGGTGGGGTAGGGGGGTGAGCCGCCGAATGTTAGGCGACAATGGTTCAATCGTCCGGAAAGTAATCCGAGTCTATCCTCTTCACCTCGTAGGTTTCTTCAGTCGTGACACCCACGCCGTGATCGATCATGTTAGCGCCCCATGCCGCGCAGGCTCTTGTCACCCGGCTCGATAAGTTCGCACAGGCAACGCTTCGGTTTCCAAAGTGGAGAGGTCGAGTCGTGTGGACGCATTGTCGATGTCGAAGCCGACGACGTCCCCGTTAGCATCGAGATCGACATTGAGGCCTCCAACGATCTCGCGTGTCTCGGTGCCTGGCACTGCCTTGAACTCGACGTACAGGCTGTCGGTCTCGGGATAATAGTGCAGCTTCATCGTTCTTCCTTTCGAAAACTGCGATCGAAGAAGGCGTTATGTATGGTTTCACCATCGTCGAGCGTCACGACTCTCAGAACACGGGACGTCATCTCCCCTGGGCGCGTCACGGTGCCCCAGAAACGCATTCGGCCGTCCGGTTGCGTCTCACAGCGGAGCGGTGCGGCAATGACGTCAAGGCACCACTGTGGGTCAATGTAGGGGCGCTTGCGTCGCACCTGTTCGTCGAAGTAGCGGGTCGTCTTCATGACGTTCGCCATGAGTTCCCCGTCGTCGCTTCCCCGCTCACTCCCCATCCAACTCCCGGTGCAGCCATCTCAGTATCGTCGGGAACACGTCCGGCGACTCGCCCATGTGCCCTCCGGGGAACAGGCGCATGGTCTTGGGGTCGCCGCATTCCAGGAGCATGAAGAAGTCCTCGATGGGGACCTGGAGGTCGTCCTTGCCGTTGACCAGGAGCATGGGGGCGCAGGGCTTGTCGAGGAGGCCTTGGTCCTTGAGGGAGAGGATGGGCATGATCTCGCAGAGTTCCTCGAAGGTGCGCTTGCCGAAGAGGTTGGCGCGGGCCTCGATGAGGTCGAAGAGGTAGGAGGAGGCGTTGCGCGACCTCTGCTGCCAGTCGGGCTGGAAGAAGCCGTGGATGCCGCCGCCCCAGTTGACCGCGGCGCGCAGGCGCTCGGGCTCCACGTGGGCGAGCTTGGTGGACCAGTAGCCGCCGAAGCTGGCGCCGAGGGCAGCGATGCGGCCGGTATCCACGTCGGGCCGCGCGACGAGGTGGTCCAGGGCCGTGGAGTAGACCTCGTGGGCGGTGTCGGAGGCGAGCACCGGGGACTCGCCGGTGCCGGGGCTGTCCATGATGAAGCAGCCCCAGCCTTCGGCGAGCATGGACTCCACGAAGCTGTGGCGCTCTTCCTTCCAGTTGTCGATGCCGCCCCAGTGCATGATGACCGGCGCGGGCCGCTTGGCGGGAAGGCGCAGGTAGCCGATGACCTCCTTGTCGCGCAGGGGCAGGGCGATGCGCTCCAGCGGCGGATTGAAGTAGCGGGAAGCGGCGAGGTAGTTCTCGATCGTCTTGCGGTAGGCCTCCTGCTTGCCGGGCGAGCTGGGGAAGGGATGGCGCGCGGCGCCGTACCAGGCGGCGGCCTGGAAGTAGGCCGCCTTGGCTTCATCGGCGTTGCCTTTTTCCTCGGCCTCCTTGGCGGTTTTCTCCCAGCGCGCGCCGGGTTTGCTCCAGGCCTGGGCCCAGGCGTCGGCCTCCATGCCGGTAAGTTCCGCCAGGGCGCCTTCGGCCTCGGCCGGGTCCATGAGATGGAAGGGGCTGCGGTTGCCCACGCGCTTGCGGATACGGTCCTTGATTTCGTCCAGTGTTGCGGCTTCGGCCATGAAGGGTCCTCCAGGGTGATAATTTACACCGATATGTGGACGAATATGCACGGGAATGCCCGCATGGGCAACGGGTGGCCGCAAGCCGTAACGCTCGGGAATCGGCTGTCCGTTACGCGTAGCGACCGGTGCTGCTAATATGGCCGATATGAAGATGACCGCCGACATTCACGACGAGTTGCTGGCGCGCGCGAAACAGCACGCGAGGAAGTCCGGGGTCCCGCTACGCGTGGTGGTGGAGGAAGGCCTTCGCCGCGTGCTCGCGGCAGCGGAATCCACGCGTCCATACCGGTTACCCGACCTGAGCGAGGGCGATCCGAGCACGGCCGATGCGCTTGAAGCGTGCTCGCCGCAGGATCTGCGCGGCTTGATCTATGGAGAGCCCAGGTCGTCGTGATCGCGGGCGGGCCAACGTACCCGTCTACCTGTATTCTCGGGAATCAGACCTCCACCGGCGCGCTTGAGAACCCCGGCGATTGAAGGGCGAAACACCGCGCCTCGGTTCGGTTGAGAAACACACGATTTCGTAATACACAATGGGTCCATTGGCCCTTCGACTCCGCTTCGCTACGCTCAGAGTGAACGGAGATGCGACCTGGGGTGATCGAAAGCGCGTGACAGCTCGCTTGGGACGGAGGGGCCAAGTCGATCATGACGAAAGAGGACCTTTACATCCAGGGCATGGAAGCTTACGCCGACGACCGGGTGGACGAGGCCATCGAGTCGTACGAGAAGGCATTGGCCGAGGACCCGGATTACGGCGACGCGCTGCACGCCCTGGCCATGGTGTACGCCAACACGGAGCGGCTGGACGAGGCCATCGAGGTGGGCAAGCGCCTGGTGGAGGCGTGCCCCGACGATGAGCTGGCGCACACGAGCCTTTCCATCTTCTACCAGCGCAAGGGGATGATCGACGAGGCCGAGGCCGTCGGCGCCAAGGCGCGCACCCTGGGATGGAAACGGCAGCTCGCCGAGAACAAGTAGCCCAGTAACGCCACGCACGAAATGCCGTCGCGCGGCCCTCGCGACCGACGCCACGCACAAGCAGCACTCACAAACTCACGGGGCCGTCCGCAAAGAAGGGGTACGCATGAATCTGGACAGCATTACCGTCGATTCGATCCGGGACTCGTTACGGGAGCGTAAATACATTTGCGACCGGAGCCTCGCCACCGTGGTCTATCTGTCGGTGCGCCTGGGCAAGCCGATCCTGCTGGAAGGGGAGGCGGGCGTGGGCAAGACGGAGATCGCCAAGGTGCTCGCGGACGTGCTCCAGACCCGGCTCATCCGGCTCCAGTGCTACGAGGGGCTGGACTCCAACACCGCGCTCTACGAGTGGAACTACCCGAAGCAGATGCTGCGCATCAAGCTGGAGGAGATCGGCACGGGCAACCGCGAGGCGGTGGAGACGGAGATCTTCTCCGAGGAGTACCTCATCAGCCGGCCCTTGCTGGACGCCATCCGCACCGACGGCGCCGAGCCGCCGGTGCTGCTCATCGACGAGATCGATCGCGCCGACATGGAGTTCGAGGCCTTCCTCCTCGAAGTGCTGTCGGACTTCCAGATCAGCATCCCCGAGGTGGGCACCATCCGGGCGGCCAGGCGGCCGTACGTGTTCCTGACCTCCAACCGCACCCGCGAGATCCACGACGCCCTCAAGCGCCGCTGCCTGTACCACTGGATCGAGTACCCCACGTTCGAGAAGGAGTACGAGATCATCATGACCAAGCATCCCGAGATCCAGACGCTCATGGCCGAGCAGATCTGCGCGTTCATGCAGCAGGTGCGGCAGATGAACTTCTACAAGCGGCCGGGGGTGGCGGAGACCCTGGACTGGGCGTCGGCGCTGCTTTTGCTGAACCGCGGCGAGCTGGACCCGGAGATCGTGAAGGAGACCGTGGGCTGCGTGTTCAAATACCGGGAGGACCTGCACCACCTGGAGGAAGAGCTGTCCGGCGACAAGCTCGACATGGACCGCATCCTCAAGGAGCCGGCCACCGTGGTGGGCGGGGGCGCCCGGTAACGCGGCTGCCCGCCCGGATCGCGACATGGCAAGAGAAGTCAACCAGGAAGAGATCGTCCGCGCGGTGGAGCGCTACAAGCGTCTGCGCGGCCAGGGCACCATGGCCAACATGCTCGTGTTCGGCCGGGTGCTCAAGGACCTGGGCTTCCGCCTCGGGTTGAGCCAGGTCATCGACGCCAACCGCTGCATGCCGCTCATCGACATCCGCAGCCGGCCGGACTTCCACCGGACGCTGGCGGCCAACCTGCTGCACGACCACGAGGACATCGAGCTGTTCGACCAGGTGTTCGAGGCCTTCTGGCAGGCCGACATGGAGATCGAGCCCGCCATGGAGACCATGGAGGTGCCGGCCCAGAGTCCCGACGACTCCCTCGACCCCTCGGACGACAGCAGCGGCACGACGGAGGAGACCATCGCCGAAGAGGAGGGCGCGGCCGACGAGGGCGATCCGGACGCGGACCCGATGCTGGTGCCCACCTACAGCCCCAACGAGTTGTTGAACGAGAAGGACTTCAGCGAGATGGGCATCGAGGAGAGCCGCGCCGTCACCCAGGCGATCCTGCTGATTGCCTCGAAGATCGCCACCCAGGTGAGCCGGCGCAAGAAGCGCGCGCGCCGGGGCACCGAGATCGATCCGCGCGGCACCATGCGGCGCAACATCAAGTACGGCGGCGAGCTGGTGGAGCTGGTGGCGCGGAAGCGCCGCATCAAGAAGACCCGGGTGGTGCTGCTGTGCGACGTGAGCGGCTCCATGGACTGCTACAGCCGCTTCCTGATCCAGTTCATGTACGGACTGCAGAACGAGCTGTGGGGCGTGGAGACCTTCGTCTTCAGCACCACCCTGAGCCGCATCACCCACCTGATCCGCACCAAGAACATCGGCAACGCCCTGGAGAAGATCTCCAAGAGCGTGCTGGGCTGGTCCGGCGGCACCAACATCGGGCGCTCGCTGGAGATATTCAACCGCGACTTCGCGGTCAGCATGGTGACGCACCGCACCGTGGTGGTGATCATCAGCGATGGCTGGGACCGCGGCGACGTGGGCGTGCTCGAACGGCAGATGCAGGCCCTCAAGCGGCGCTGCGGCAAGATCATCTGGCTCAACCCGCTGCTGGCCAGCGAAAACTACGAGCCCTTGTGCAAGGGCATGCAGGCGGCGCTGCCGTACCTGGACCTGTTCCTGTCGGCGCACAACGCCAACAGCCTGGTCCACCTGGGCCACACCATGCGCCGGCTGGTGGCGTAGCGAAGCGAAGTCGAAGGACGCTACCCGGGAGGCATCGATGGAGAACATCTACGACGACGTCAAGGAATTCCTCGACAAGGGCGAGACGGTGGCGGTGGCCACGATCGTGTCCACCAAGGGATCGACCCCGCGGGAGGTGGGCGCCAAGATGGTGGTGACGGCCTGGGGTGAGATCCTCGGCACCATCGGCGGCGGCTGCGGTGAGGCGGACGTGCGCCGCGAGGCCATCGAGGTGGTGCGCACGCGCAAGCCCCGCACGGTGCGCGTGGACCTGCTGGACGAGATCTCGTCCGACAGCCCGGCGGTGTGCGGCGGCATCATGAACGTCTTCATCGACCCCTGGTGGAAGGACGGGGACCAGGACGAGGAGAACGCGTGAGGAAGCCTTTCGCGCGCGCCGGACGACGGCCCGGCGCGTGACAAGGTAAAGGATGCATGGACGCACTGGTTGAAGAGCTGATCAAGGTCAAGAGCGAGGGCGCCGGCGCGGTGCTCATCACCGTGGTGGAGTCCGACGGCGTCGACGGGTTGGACAGCGGCGCCAAGTGCCTCGTGCGCGACGGGCGCATCGTGCTGGGATCGGTGGGCGATCCGGCACTCGCGCAGAGGATCGTGCGCGAAGCCGCCGAGCGGCTGGCGGAGGAGCGCTCCCGACTGCTTTCGCTGGAGACCGACACGGGCGGCCAGGCGGACGTCTTTTTCGAGGTGATGCCGTCGCCGCCCAAGCTCATCGTCGTGGGCGCCGGACACATCGCCGTGCCGCTGGTCAGGATGGCCAAGCTCATGGACTACCACGTGGTGGTCATCGACGACCGCATCCTCTTCGCCAACCGCGAGAGGTTTCCCGAGGCCGACGAGGTGGTGGTGGGGGACATGGCCGAGACCGTGAAGGACCTGGACATCACGCCCACCACCTACGTCGTGCTCATCACCCGCGGCCACAAGTACGACGAGCCGTGCCTGCGCGAGTTGCTGGACCGGCCGGCCAAGTACATCGGCATGATCGGCAGCAAGCGGCGCATCAAGGCGTGCTTCGAGCGCTTCAAGGAGGAGGAGCAGGTCTCCGAAGAGCTCATCTCCCGGGTGTACGCCCCCATCGGCCTGGACATCGCGACGGAGACTCCCGAGGAGATCGCCCTGGGCATCCTGGGCGAGATCATCAAGGTCCGGCGCGGCGGCAAGGCCCAGTCCCTGTCCCGGAAGTAGAGGGTTCCGCCCTGTCCACGCGTTCCCGCGACATTCGGGTGAAAGGGGTGGTGTTCTCGGACCTGGGGCGCGCCGGTGCGTTCCTGGGCGTCGACTGGGTGCGGCAGGCCGTCCGTGACAGGCTCGGGTTCGATCCCTACCCCGGCACCTTGAACCTGCGGCCGAGCGGGGACGACCTGTCACTCTGGGAAGAGGTGCGGCGGAACGGAGCGAGGATCGTGCTGCCGTCACCCGATCCGGGTTTCTGCGATGCCTTCCTCTACAAGGGCTTTCTCGAAGACGGGGCATCCACGGCCGGGCCGCGCGAAAGGGTCGCCGCGGTGGTGCCCGAGGTCAAGGACTATCCCGCCGACAAGCTGGAGCTCATCGCCGCGGTCTCGTTGAAGCGGACCCGCTCGGTGCGGGACGGCGACGAGTTGACCGTGGTTTTCGGCGAGTAGGTACGTTTTACAGGAGGTATGTCCGCATGCGTCGTGTCATCGTCGGGCTGTCAGGGGCCACCGGGTCCATCTACGGAATCCGCATACTCCAGGTGCTGCACATGATACCGGACATCGAGACCCACCTGGTCATGAGCAAGGCGGCCAAGATGACCCTCCAGGTGGAGACGCCGCACACGGTCAAGGAAGTGGAAGCCATGGCCGACATGGTGCACGACATCAACAACATCGGCGCGAGCATCGCCAGCGGCTCGTTCCGCACCGAGGGGATGGTCATCGCGCCGTGCTCCATGAAGTCCATGGGCGGCATCGTCATGTCGGTCGGCGGCGACCTGCTGGTGCGCGCCTCGGACGTCATCCTGAAGGAACGGAAGAAGCTCGTGCTGGTGGTGCGGGAGACGCCGCTGCACCTGGGGCACCTGGAGAGCATGGCGCAGCTCACGCGCATGGGCGCGGTGATCTTCCCGCCCGTGCCCGCCTTCTATCACCGGCCCAACACCCTGGACGACGTCATCAACCAGACCGTGGCGCGGATCCTCGACCAGTTCGACGTCGAGACCGACATGTTCCACCGGTGGGACGAGGAGTCCCTGAGCCGCTATCCGGGCGACAAGGAGTAGCCCGACGCGCGCGGGGGGGCGTGTGCGCATCCGCGCGAAGATCCGCATGGCCGATCTCGAAGAACAGGTGCTGGAATACCTCCGCACCCACAATACCATGACCCTCGGCACCTGCCGCGACGGCGTGCCGTGGAACGCCACGGTGTTCTATGCCAGCGACGGACTCCAACTCTACTTCTTCTCGGCGCCGGACTCGCGCCACTGCACCAACCTCGCCGGCAACCCGCGGGTGGCGGTGACCGTCCAGGAGGACTACAAGGACTGGCGCGAGATCAAGGGAATCCAGCTAGAGGGCACCGTCGAGCTGGTGGATTCGGTCATCGCCAAGGGCAAGGCCCTGGCGGTGTACGCGCGCAAGTATCCGGGCATCATCAAGCTCTTCACGGACCCGGCGAGCGGCATCTACCACAAGGCGTTTCTCAAGGTGAAGTTCTACCGGGTGACCCCGGAGCGGCTTTATTTCATCGACAACCAGCAGGGGTTCGGCAAGAGGCAGGAGCTGGTGCCGGGCGAGGGCGCGGCCACGAGCTGACGCGACCGAACGGGATGGCGCGGCGTCCGCCGCCGCGTGGATCCGAGGAGGAAGGGTTCATGTCACGACTGGTGGGCAAGGAGATGCCGGACGAGCTTTTCGCGCTGATGAGCGGCAAGTCCGTCGAAGCCGGCAAGGTGTTCATCATGGCCACGGTGGACGAGAGCGGCTGGTGCCACCCGGCCATGGGTTCCTACTACGAGTTGGTGGCCAAGAGCCCGGGGCGCATCCATCTGGCCGTGGGCAAGAACAGCACCACGGAGAGGAACCTCGTGCGCACCGGCGCGCTGACCCTGGTGGTCACGGACCACGGCCTGAACTACTACCTCAAGGGCAACGCCAAGAGGACGCGGGAACAATTGGAAGACACCCCCTTCGCGCTGTTCCAGGTGGACTTGCACACCGTCCTGGAAGACCAGGAACAGGGCGTCACCATCGTCAGCGGGGTGCGCTACGAGTTGAATCAGGGCGGCAACGCCGAGTTCATGCGGCAGATGCTCGACAAGACCCGCGCCGCGCTCGCTGCGGCGCCTTGGGACGAATAGCGGGCCGCGCTGGCCAGCCATCGCGGATCGTGCTAGCTAACAGGGTCGGGCTTCAAGCCCGCCCGTTCGTATTCGGCAGCGAGTTCCGTGCTGCCGTCGGCATTCGATCAAATTCAAGGAGGACCGACAGTATGGACCCGATTACGGACCCCATCGCCATCGACGTACACGTGCACCTTTGCGACGAGCTGACCCTCAGCTCCAAGGGCGACCGCCCGAAGCAGATGGCCCAGTACTTCAAGCGCGAACGCAAGCCCGTGTCCATCGACGAGATGGCGGACCAGTACCGTGAGCGCAACATGATGGCCGTGATTCAGAACACCACCGACGAAACCATCACAGGATTGACCCCGGTCCCCAACAAGCACGTGGCCGACGGTGTGAAGCGGAATCCCGACGTTTTCCTGGGCTTCGGTGTCATCGATCCGTGGCAGCAGAAGGTGGCGCTGCAGGAGATCCAGCGCATCAAGGACCTCGGCCTGCACGGCGTGGGCGAGATCAACCCGGCCCGCCAGCAGTTCTTCCCCAACGACACCCGCTTCTACCCCTTGTGGGAGGAATGCCAGAAGCTCGAGCTGCCGATCCTGTTCCACAGCGGCATGGCCGGCGCCGGCGCCGGCACCCCCGGCGGCATGGGCAACAAGCTCAAGTTCACCCAGCCCATCCACCTGGACGACGTGGCCGCGGACTTCCCCGAGCTGAAGCTCATCTGCGCGCACCCGTCGTGGCCGTGGACGGCCGAGAGCCTGGCCATCGCGCGCCACAAGAGCAACTTCTACATCGACCTTTCGGGCTGGTCGCCCAAGTATTTCGCCGCCGAGCTGGTGCAGCAGGTGAACTCGATCCTGCAGGACAAGGCCATGTTCGGCTCGGACTGGCCGGCCATCGGCGTGGAACGCTGGCTCGACGACTTCGAGAAGATCCAGCTCAAGCCCGAGGTGCGCCAGAAGATCATGCTGGACAACGCCAAGAAGTTCTTCGGCATGAATTGAGCGGCGGTCGAAACCGTCAGGGGGCGACCGCGGGTCGCCCCCTGCATCAGCCCGTTGCATTCCGTAGGGTCGACCCGCGGTCGCCCGTGCCCCCGGTTACGGGGAAGGATGCCGTGCCCTCCGTTCTCCCGTGGGAGCGTTCCCAATGGCCATCGAACTGATCAAGCCCGTTCCGCCGCCCGCCTCCCGCGGCTTCCAGGTCATGGCCAAGCCCACCGGGGCCATCTGCAATCTGGACTGCGTCTACTGCTACTACCTCAAGAAGGAAGACCTCTACCCGGAGACCAAGTCGTTCCGCATGGAGTCCGGCGTGCTGGAAGAGTACATCGCCCAGCACATCCAGGCCTCGCCGGACCCGGTCGTCGACTTCGCCTGGCACGGGGGGGAGCCCACGATCCTGGGTCTCGACTACTTCCGCGAGGTCGTCTCGTTACAGCGCAAGCACTGCCCGCCGGGCCGCAAGGTGCGCAACGGCATGCAGACCAACGGGGTCCTGCTGGACGACGAGTGGTGCCGCTTCTTCGCCGAGGAGGGTTTCTCCATCGGGTTGAGCCTCGACGGTCCCGAGAAGCTCCACGACGAGTACCGGGTCACCAAGGGACAGCAGCCCACCCACCGGAAGGTGGTGCAGGCGTACAGGCAACTCAAGGCGCACCGCGTGCCCTGCGACGTGCTCTGCGTGGTGCACGCCGGCAACGTCGGCCATCCCGCCACGGTGTACCGCTACTTCAAGAGCATCGGCGCGGACCATCAGCAGTTCATCCCGCTGGTGGAACCGATGGGGCAGGACGGCGCGGTCAGTCCCCGCAGCGTTCCCGCCGAAGCCTTCGGCACGTTCCTGTGCGCCATCTTCGACGAATGGATCCGCAACGACGTGGGCCGCGTCACCATCCAGATCTTCGACGAGGCGGCGCGCACCGGCCTGGGCATCGAGCACGCCTTGTGCATCTTCCGGGAAACCTGCGGCGACGTGCCGGTGGTGGAGCACAACGGTGACTTCTATTCGTGCGACCACTACGTGGACCCGGAGTACCGAGTCGGCAACATCCGCGAGACCTCCGTGGCGCAAATGGTCGACAGCGACGCCCAGCGCCGCTTCGGCCGCGACAAGTGGACCTCGCTGCCGCGCTACTGCCGCGAGTGCGAAGTGCGCGCCCAGTGCAACGGCGGCTGCCCCAAGGACCGCTTCATCAAGACCCCGGACGGTGAGGACGGCCTCAACTACCTGTGCGCCGGCTACAAGAAGTTCTTCATCCACAGCCGCGAGCACCTGAGCACCATGGCCGGCCTGTGGCAGGCCGGCGAGCCCATGGAGAACGTCATGCGCCGGGTGCGCGAAGCGGATGCCGCCGCGCGCCCCGTCGCCGGCCGCAACGACCCCTGTCCCTGCGGCAGCGGCCGCAAGTACAAGCGCTGCTGCATGCTCCGGTAACCCCGGCCACGAAACTCCATCTGCACCGATGACGAAGAACGGAACGGAACCGGCGACCTTCGCCGCCATCGACGTCGGTTCGAACGCCATGCGCATGAAGATCGTCGGGCTGGAGCCGGACGGGGCCATCACGACCCTGTGCCAGCAGCGGGCGCCGGTGCGCCTGGGGCACGAGGTCTTCCTCACCGGTTTCCTCAACGACGGACTCATCGGGAAGGCGGTGGAGGCCTTCGGCGACTTCCGCGCCGCCATCGACAAGTGGAAGGTGCGTTCCACCCGCGCCATCGCCACCAGCGCCACGCGCGAAGCCATCAACGGCGACGTGCTGGTGGAGCGGGTGTACAACCACACGGGCATCCATCTGGAGCGCATCACCGGCGCGGAAGAGGCACGCCTGGTGCAGCTCGCGGTCTCGCGCAAGCTCAACGTGCGCGACAAGACCGCGCTGGTCATCGACATCGGCGGCGGCAGCGTCGAGTTCGACATCATCGACCACGGCTCCATCGTCTACTCCAACAGCCTGCGCCTGGGCGCGGTGCGGATGCACGAGACCTTCCTGCGCGGCGAGCGCGTCTCCGATCTCCAGGTGCTGCTCTTGCGCGCGTATATGGACCAGTTGGTGGAGGCCACGCTGAACGAGGTCAACGAGCACGAGATCGACCTCATCGTCGGCACCGGCGGCAACGTGGAAGACCTGGCGGCCCTCATCGGCACGCCTTCCAAGCGGGAGGCCGAGGGGATTCCGAAGGACGTGCGTTTCATTCCGCTGCGCGGCCTTCAGACCATGCTCAAGGAGCTGTCGCGCCTGAGCGTGGCGGAGCGTCAGAACAAGTACGGCATGAAGCCCGACCGCGCCGACGTGGTGCTGCCCGCCACCATCGTGCTGAGCGAGGTGGTGAGCAAGGTGCTGGGCTCACACGGCGTCTACTCACCGGACGTGGGTCTCAAGGACGGTGTGCTGGTGGAGATCATCGACCGTTTCAAGCACTCCTGGGACACCACCTCGGAGGAAACCGAGATCATCAAGGCGGCCGCGACACTCGGGCAGAAGTACCACGTCCATCTCGGCCACGCGCGCCAGGTGCGTTATCTGGCGGAACTGCTCTTCGACCAACTGAAGCCGCTGCACGGCCTTCCCGCGGAGGCGCGCATGCTCCTGCGGGTGGCCGCCACGCTGCACGACATCGGCGACTTCGTGAGCCTTTCCGCGCACCACAAGCACTCCTTCTACCTCATCCGCAACTCGGACATCGTGGGGCTGGCGGCGCGCCAGTTGGAGCTCATCGCCAACGTCGCGCGCTACCATCGCAAGGCCTTTCCCAACGTCCAGAAGCACGAACCGTTCCGCGCCCTGTCCGAAACCGAGCGGGACTGGGTGGCCAAGCTCGCCGCCATCCTGCGCGTGGCCGACGCCCTGGACCATGAGCACCGGTCCGCCGTGAACGATCTCAAGGTGCGCACCCAGCGGCGTTCCGTCACCATCGACCTCCAGTCCATGGGCCCGTGCCTGCTGGAGCGCTGGCAGATGGATGAGAAGGGCCGTCTTTTCGAGGTAGTCTTCGGCAGGAGCATCGAGCTGCTGGTGAACGGCCGGGACGACGACCGGGCGGCCTGAAGCGCAGGTGCGGGGACGGGTTTCAGAAACGCCGGCACCGCCGCGAGCGTGCCGGAACAAATACGCGGAAAGGACAACGGGGGCACGGCCCTGATTTGACTCGGCACACAATGGCGAATTGGGAAGCACGGCGAATGAAGGCAGTGCCCTACTCGGGCCTCCGCAAGATGATGATGCGGGCCGACGAACTGGGGCGGCAAGGCAAGCCGGTGATCCACATGGAGATCGGCCGGCCTGATTTCGACACGCCGGAACACATCAAGGCCGCCGCCCGGCGGGCGCTGGACGAGGGCAAGGTCCACTACACCTCCAACTATGGTGTGCCGGAGCTCCGTCGCGCCATCGCCGGCAAACTGCGCAGTGAGAACGGCCTGGAGTTCGATGAGAACGGGGAGATCGCGGCCACCATCGGCGCCAACGAGGCGGTGTTCCTGGCCATGATGGCGTTCCTCGACGAGGGCGACGAGGTGCTGGTGCCGGACCCTTCCTGGCTCAACTACTTCCACTGCATCACCTTGGCCGGCGGCGTGCCCGTGAGCGTGCCGCTACGGGCGGAAAGGGACTTCCGCATGGACCCCGAGGACGTGGCCCGGCTGCTGACGCCGCGCACGCGCATGATGGTGGTCATGAGCCCGCACAACCCCACCGGCGCCGTGCTCGACCGGGATCGCCTGGAGGCGCTGGCGGCCCTGGCGAAGGAGCGCGACCTGCTGGTGCTGGCCGACGAGATCTACGAGAAGATGGTGTACGACGGCGCGGTGCACCACAGCATCGGCGGCCTGCCGGGCATGCGCGAACGCACGCTGCTGGTGAACGGTTTCTCCAAGAGCTACTCCATGACCGGATGGCGCCTGGGCTACGTGGCCGCGCCGCGGGAACTCATCGAGGTCATGATTCGCGTGCACCAGTACACGGTGATGTGCCCCACCTCCTTCGCCCAGTACGGCGCGGTGGCAGCCTACGAGGGGCCGCAGGACTGCGTGCACGACATGCGGCGGGAGTTCGCCCGCCGCCGGGAGCTGATCCTGCGCCGGCTCCAGGCCATGGAGGGCATCGACTGCCCCGTGCCCGAGGGCGCGTTCTACGCCTTCCCGTCGGTGCGGCGCCTCGGCCATTCGTGCCAGGAGGTGGCCGCACACCTCCTGGAGGACGCTTACATCGCCACGGTGCCGGGCAGCGCCTTCGGAGAGCACGGCACGGGACACATCCGGCTCGCCTACTCCAATTCCTACGAGAACATCGAGGAGGCCATGGACCGCATGGAGACGAGCTTGGCGAGACTGTAGAGGCGGGTTTCAATCCTCCCGTCATCCGGTAGCACTGATGGACTCCATGCGGGAGAGGCAACGCGGCCGATGACAAGCTCCGCCGGGGACCGGGATGGTACCGGAAGGTCTTCGAGCTCGGGAAGGTGAGTGCAAGCGGCATCGTGTTGCCGGGAATTCGTCCGGGGAGAGACGATGAGGAAGTCCGAACAGAAGAAGCGTGCCGAGATCTTCGCGGCGATGCACGAGGGCGATGAACTTATCGTCCTGCCCAATGCGTGGGATGCGATCAGTGCGTGCGTCCTGGTGGAAGCGGGTTTCGCCGCCGTCGCGACCACCAGCGGCGGCTGTGCGTTCGCGCTCGGATATCGCGACGGCGAGAACATCTCCTTGCGGGAGATGGCCGGCGCGGTGCGCCGCATCGCCAATGCCGTGCCGGTTCCGGTGTCGGCGGACATGGAAGCGGGCTACGGTCCCGCGCCGGAGAACGTGGCGGAGACGACGCGCCGGACCCTCGCGGCCGGCGCGGTCGGAATGAACATCGAGGACAGCGACAAGCGGAACCCGGGACATCTCGTCGAGTTCGCGGTGGCGGTGGAACGGGTCCGCGCGGCCCGCGCGGTCGCCGATTCGGCGGGCATCCCGATGGTCATCAATGCCCGCACCGACGGATTTCGTCATGGTGACGCCGAGGACGTGTTCTCCGAGACGGTCCGTCGCGCCAACGCCTACCTGCGGGCCGGCGCCCGCTGTGCGTTCGTGCCGTTCGTGAGCGACGGCGCGCTGATCGGTCGGCTGGCCGCCGCCATCGAGGGACCGATGAACGTGCTGGCCGGCGCGAACACCCCGCCGGTCCCAAGGCTTCGCGATCTGGGCGTCAGGCGGGTGACCGTCGGTAGCAACCTTGCCAAGGCGGCGATGTCGCGGTTGCGGCGGGACGCCGATGAGTTGCGCGGACCGGGCACCTTCGAATTTGCCCGCGATGTCTACACGCAAGCCGACGTGCACCGAATCCTGACCAGCCCGGGCGGCCCAGGAGAGCATTGACGGATCGCCGGGCACTCGCCGCGGGCGCGTCACGCCCGTTGATGGCGGGTGCGCCACGAATACCACACATACCGAGGGGACCTATGGCAAACATCGAACTCACGCTGGCATGCGAGGACTACGACCGTACCCGTGCTCTCAAGGACGGGCTGGTGAAGCCCGACGGGATCGACCTCAACTACGTGGCGCTGCCCGTGGAGGAGATCTTCTGGCGCATGCTCCACTTCCACGAGTTCGACGCCGCGGAGATGTCGATGGGCGCTTACCACGTGGACGCCTCCCGCGGCCACCAGCCGTTCATCGCCATCCCGGTGTTCCCGTCGCGCATGTTCCGGCACCGCTGCATCTTCGTCAACGCGGCGTCGGGCATCGAGAAGCCCGAGGATCTGAAGGGCCGGCGCGTGGGCGTGCCCGAGTACACCATGACCGCGTCCGTGTGGGTGCGCGGCATGCTGCAGCACGACTTCGGCGTGGAAGCCCGGGACGTGCACTGGATCCAGGGCGGCGTGGAGCAGCCCGGCCGCAAGGACCGGGTGCCGTTCGACGCGCCGGCCGGGGTCGAGATCGACACCGAGGAGGAGCGGACCCTCGACGACCTGCTGGAGAAGGGCGACATCGACGCGCTCGTGTCGGCGCGCATGCCGTCGTGCTTCGTGCGGCGCGCCCCCGGCATCGCCCGGCTCTTCAAGGACTGCCGCGCCGCCGAGATGGACTATTTCCGCCGCACCGGGCTGTTCCCCATCATGCACTGCATCGTGGTGCGGCGGGAGATCCACGAGGCCCATCCCTGGGTGACCCAGAACCTCTACAAGGCCTTCTGCCAGGCCAAGGACCTGTGCGCGTCGCAGATCTACGACACCAACGTGCTGCGCACGCACCACCTCTGGTACCTGTTCGAGTACGAGGAGACGGTGGATCTGATGGGCGAGGACTACTGGCCCTACGGCTTCGAGAGCAACCGCAAGACCCTGGAGACCTTCCACTCCTATCTGCTGGAGCAGGGCGTGATCAAGAGTCCCGTGGACCTGGAGAGTTTGTACGCGTCCAACACGCGGGAAGCCTTCAAGATCTGACGGCCGGATCGAGAACGGTTGCGCGTTGGCATTCCCTTTCGATCACTGGAACGGCACGCCGTAGGACGGGCGTACGCGGAAGTAATCGCTGACGTAATCGTTGGCGGGGTGGCGCATCAACCGCTCGGCGGTGCCCACCTGCTCCAGGCGTCCCTCGTGCATGAGCGCGATGCGGTCGGCCAGCTCCAGCGCGTCCTCCAGACTGTGGGTTACGAAGAGGGTGGTGAGGCGCTGGTCCCGGTGGAACGCGCGAATCTCTTCCCGCACCCGGCGGCGGTTGGGCGGGTCCAGGTTGCTCAGGGGCTCGTCCATGAGCATGATCCGCGGGAACGTGGTCATTGCCCGGGCCAGGGCCACGCGCTGTTGCTGCCCCGCGGACAGTTCCTGGGGCTTGCGTTCGAAGAGCCGCTCTTCGATGTTCAAGGCCTTGGCCAGCGGCCGGATCAGTTCGCGGATGGCGTCGGTGGACCACTTGCGGATGCGCAACGGCAACGTCAGGTTGGCGTACTTGCGATCCTCGAAGACGCGCATGTGCGGCCACAACGCGTAGCTCTGGAAGATGAGCTGCACGTCCCGGCGCCCGGCGGGCACGTCGTTCACCGGCACGCCGCCGATGAGCACCTCGCCCGCGTCCGGCGTCTCCAGCCCGGCGATGACGCGCAACAGGGTGGTCTTGCCGCAGCCGCTCTCGCCGATAATGACCAGGAACTCCCCTTGGTTCACTTCGAGGTCGAAGCCGTCCACGGCGGTTATCGGACCGAAGCGCTTGGTGATGTTGCGCAGCACGAGATTCTTCACGCGGCCATGGTAAGGCAACCACCGGAGCAATACAATCCTCTGAACTGTCACCACCGTTGAGGAGACAGGGACCTTACGGATCGTCATTGATATGAAAATAAGATCGTGTCCAATGAAGTCAGTCAGTTACAGACGTCCGTCTTCGTCATTCCCGGCCCTCCAATACGTCATTCCCGCGAAAGCGGGAATGACGTATTGGAGGGCCGAAGTCTCCTTTTCATCCCCCTGTGTGTCGGCGGAAAGGCGACATGAGTGATTTCCGCGAAACAGGCTGCGTCAAGACTCCGTTCGACAACGGAAGTGACACTGGCGCGCCGAATCGTCATTCCCACGAAAGCTTGTCCCGACCCCGATCGGAAGCGGGAATCCATGGGAGGAGAGGGGCCGCCGGAGACGAGTCGAAGCAGGACCCATGCACAAATCCAGGGAAACGATACAACGCCTGATACGCGCCAGCCTGGGCGAGGTGAAGGCCGACCTCGTGGTGACCGGAGGGCGGCTCATCAACGTGTATAGCGGCGAGGTGCTGGAGGGCGTCGAGATGGCCGTGAGCCAGGGACGCGTCTGTTACGTCGGCCCCAGCGCGGAGCACACCCGCGGCGAGGAGACCCGGGTCATCGACGCCCGGGGCCGCTGGATCGCGCCCGGTTTCATCGACGCGCATACCCACATCGGCCACTTCTGCCGCCCGTTCGAGCTGCTGCAGGCGTACCTGCCCCACGGCACCACCGCGCTCATGGCATCGTGCGACGAGCACACCGTGGCCTTCGGTCTGGCCGGCATGCGGCTCTTCCTGGACGAGGTCGCGTCGCATCCGCTCCGGGTCTACACGCTGATTTCCATGGCCGCGCCCCAGGACCCGTTGCTGTGCGAGACGGAGTCCCTGTCGGACGAGCAGGTGGAGGAGGTGTTGCGCGATCCCAGGGTGCTGGGCCTCGGCGAGGTGGTCTCATGGCTGCGCTTGGTCCAGGGCGACCCGGACTTGTTGGCGCGCATCGACATGACGCTCAACCAGGGCAAGATCGTCCACGGCCATACCGCCGGGGCGCGGGACCGCCGCCTCAACGCCATCGCCGCGGCCTCGGTGTCGTCGTGCCACGAGCCCATCAGCGGCGAGGACGCGCTGGCGCGCCTGCGCCTCGGCTACTGGACCATGCTGCGCGAGGGCTCCTTCCGGCAGGACCTGGAGCCCACCCTCAAGCCGCTCCTGGCCGCCGGCGTGGACACCGGCCGGCTGATCCTCGTCACCGACGGCATGGCCCCCGACGACGTCACGGCGCACGGCCACATGGACCACGTGATCCGCCGCGCCGTGGCGTTCGGCCTGAGTCCCGTTCGCGCCATCCAGGCCGCCACGCTGCACCCCGCCACCTATTCCGGCCTGGAACAGGACATCGGCGGCCTCGCTCCCGGCCGGTTCGCGGATTTCGTGCTGCTGGACGACCTGGAGAGCGTACGCGTCGGCGCCACCTACATCGGCGGCGAGCCGGTGGCGGAGGCCGGGGAAACGAACGTCGGCGTCGTTCCACCGAGCTTCCCCGACGGTATGGGCCTCAAGACCGCCTTCCGTCTGCCCGTGACCGCCGAGGACATGCGCGTCCGCTGCGAGGAATCCCGCGCGCGCGTCCGTGTCATGGACATGGTCAACCAGACCATCACCCGGGAACGCGTGGTCGAGGTCCCGTGCGCCGGCGGCGTCGTCTCGGCGGACGTGGAGGCCGACCTCCTCAAGGTCGCGGTCTTCGACCGCCGGGAAGGCTTCAGCCCCGTCTTCGGCTTCGTGCGCGGCCTTGGAACCGACATCGGCGCGGTGGGCACCACCGTGAACCTCGACGAGTACACGCTCCTGGTGGCCGGCTCCAGCGACTACGACATGGCGTATTGCGCCAACCTGTTGCTGGAGAACGGCGGCGGCATCGCTGTCGTGGACAAGGGCCGGATTCTTGAAGAGATCCCGTTCCCCATCGGCGGGCTCTTTTCATTGGAACCCTGGCGCGACGTCGGCGAGAGACTCGCCGCCGTTCAGCAGATCCTGAAGGAACGCGGCAGCGCGTTTCCCAAGCCCCTCTACGCCCTCTGCTTCCTCACCTTCGTCACCCTCCCCGAACTGCGCATCACCGGCCGCGGCCTGGTGCGCGCCAAGGAACGGAGCATCCTCCCGTTGATGGCGGAGTGACCACCGGCCGTCATCGCCGGCCAAGGGACGTTGGCGGCGCCGGCTTGCACTTCAGCATGGTTCGGGTTTGAATACAGTATGAACCCGACCCTATCTATTCCACGGCGTCGCGTTGCCGAATTTTGTGAGGCGAACGGTATCGCGAGGCTTGCCATCTTCGGTTCGGCCCTGCGGGAGGATTTCAGACCGGATAGCGATGTCGACGTTCTGGTGAGCTTCAAGGAAGACGTGCGCCATACGCTGTTCGACTTGAGTCGTATGGAAGCCGAACTCAAGGAGATACTCGGACGCGACGTCGATCTCGTCAGCCAGCGCGGCATCGAAAACAGCTCCAATCACCTACGCCGAAGGGCCATCCTGGAATCCGCGGAACCGGTCTATGGATCGTGATGCCGTACATCTTCTCGACATCCTGGAGTCAGCTCGGAAGATTGGGAGCTATACCGAAGGCGTAACGCGTGACGACTTCCTGCGCGATACGAGGCTGCAGGACTCCGTTGTAAGGCGGTTGGAGATCGTCGGCGAAGCGGCAGGGCGGGTCTCAGCAGAGTTTCGGCGGAAACACCCGGACATTCCGTGGGCAGCGATCAGGGGCATGCGTAACCGCATGATTCACCGCTACGACGACATCGACATGGATATCGTCTGGGAGACCGTGTGGCGCGATATCCCGCACCTGATCGAGATGATCGACGCGGTAAATCCGTCGGAGAACAGTTAGCCCGCACGATGGTCACCAACCGACGGGCCGCTGATCGGAGATTTGGCGTAGAAGCTCTTCACGTGGGTACCTATCGTGAACCGCCGCGACGCTGGTTGCTTGGTCGCTGTTCCATAGGTTCACACCCATCTTGGCGGGGTTGTCAACCCAACCTTCTTTCGCCAATTTCTCCAAGGACACGGATTCCAAGACCGCTCAAGACGGGAAGGAGCGCGCAACCCTTACCCTCGGTTCAAGACGTCATGCTTGTCAAACGACGCATTGCTGCTCCTGTCATTGGGACCACTCGAAGCTCCCCCGTATTCCCGCGAAGAAGCCGATGCCCCTGGTTTGGTATTCCCGCATCTCGAAAGAACGGAGCTCATAGTAGTCCTTGTCGAAGAGGTTTTCGATGCGCCCGAAGATCTCTATCGCCTTGGTGACACGGTACTTGCCGGCCAGATTCACGAGGACATAGGACGGTACCCTGGGGCGATCGTACTGGTCCACCTGCTTGCCGTTGTAGGCGATGCCCAGGTCGATGGCGGCCCGGCCGTCGAGAAGGTCGTACCCGGCGTTGGCGCTGGCGATATGCTCGGCCCGCCGCCTGAGGGGCCGGCCCTGTGCGTCCTTTGCGTCGGTGTAGGTGTATTGGGCGGACAGGTTCATTCCCTCCACCGGCTTGGCCTTGATGCTGAACTCCACGCCGCGGATTCTGGAGGTCCCTTCCAGGTTGTCGTAGAAGTCGTCGTTGTAGTCGGAGGTGCCGGCGTTGTTCCAGTAGATCAGATCCGTCGGCCGGCTGTCGAAATACGTCAGGTCCGTCGACAGACGGCCTTCGAAGAGGTCTTGCTCGACCCCGATATCCCAACCCTTGCTTTCCTCCGGCTGCACGTCGAGGTTAGGGCCGATGCGGCCGAACCGCTGGAACAAGTGGGAAAGGGTGGGGTTCTTCACGCCGGTGCCGTAGCTGCCGTGAAATCGCGTCCCGGTGCCGGCATGCAGGTACGCGGCGGTCAGCCGGAAGGTGGAGGTGTCCTCGAAGCGTTCGTTCTCATCACGGCGAACGCCGCCCGAAAGGAAGAGCCTGTCCGCCAATCCTACCTGGTACTCGCCCGAATAGCCCTGGTTCGCAAAGTTGGGTCTCGTGCCGCCGGTGCCGTGAGCATTCTTCTCGCGCTCGGTGAGGAACGTCACGGCATGGGTCGCGTCAACCCCGTAGGACGTCTCGAAGGAGACGCTCGTCTCGTAGTCGACACGCAACCTCCGGCCGTCGAACCTGTTGTGACTACCGGCGCTGTCGTCGAAGAAGTCCCGTTTCATCCGGACGGTGGATGCCCCTGCCGCATGACTCCATGCTCCGTCGAACAGGCTGTACTTCAGCCGGGTCCGGCCGCTCCATTGCTCGCCATCCGTCTCGTCGCCGTCATCGGGCGTGGCTCCCCCGAAACTGCTTTGACCGTCTGACTCCAGGTTGGTTCTGACGTAGCGGCCGGACAGTTCCAGCTCCAGATCCTTCACCAATTCGAGGCCGAATTTGGCGTTGTAAGTCTGGTTTCGATAACCGTCCTTCTCCGTTCCCGTGGCAATCGATATCCCGGAGGTCCTGTACCCTCCGGCGCTCATGGCGAAATGGTAGCCTTCGTCGGCGCCTCGGAAGCCGGTCATGATGTTGGCTGTTCCGAATGATCCACCCTCCACGCTGAGGCTTGCGGTTGCCGGGCCGCGTCCCTTCCGGGTGACGATGTTGATCACCCCGCCGATGGCGTCGCTGCCGTAGAGTCCGCTCTGCGGCCCGCGCAGGACTTCGATCCGTTCGACATCCGAGGCCAGCAGGTGGCCGAAGTTGTACGTGGCATTGCCGTCGGCCGGATCGTTGAGCTTGACCCCGTCGATGATCACGAGGGTGTGGCCAGCCTCGCCGCCGCGTATCCGCACCGCGGTCTGGGTGCCCGGAGGACCCGAACGGTGCACCGCGATTCCCGGCACTTCCCGCAGCAGGTCGGAGACGACACGGGCCTGTTTGCGCTCGATCTCCTCGGCGGTGATGACCGTGACCGCGCTGCCCACGGCCTTGGCTTGCAACGGCACGCGGCTGGCCGAGACCACGATCTCGGGAAGCTGCTCGACGTCTTCCCGGGCGACCGCCGGTTCGGCCGGCGTCTCCGAGGTGCTTCCTGGCGGTGACTGGGCCGCGCCCGGCTGAACGGTCAGAATGAGAGACAGGGTGAGGACACCCGTGATCAGAAACTTCATGGCAATCTTCCTTTCCCGCGAAGGCGGATTGTGGATGGAAAACGGACAGGTCTCCTGGCTTGGGCTTCCTGGCAGTCAGCGGGGCCGCCGTCCTACTCGCCGCGCCTTCCCACCCGCCGTGCGGGCAGTGGCTCGATGTGCGGCTTTCGTCGCCGTTACAGTTGCGGGGCAGCAGGGGATTCGCACCCCTTTCCCTGGCATCCGTTCTCAGGCCTTTGTTCGTGGTGGATCGGGATTCACTCGTCATGTTCTCATCGACGAACCTCCTTCAATCGGAACGCGACCGGGATCCGCACCCAGGTCGACAAGGGCGCGACCCCGCGGCGCGCCGGGTGAAAACGCCAGCGCCGCACCGCCTTCACGGCCGCTTCGTCGAGGATGTCGAAGCCCGACGTGCGTTCCAGGGCGACGTGGCCCGGTGCGCCGTCCGGGTTGACGAGCACCTTGAGCAGCGTCGTGCCTTCCCAGCCGGCCCGCCGTGCCTTGCGGGGGTAACGAGGCTTGACGGTCCGCGCGTAGCGGACCGGGCTGAAAACCGCGCCGGCCGTGACCTGCTCCGCGGGCGTGCCGCGAGCGACGTTCAGTGCGCCGTCAGCCGTGCCCGGCGGCTTTCGTGCAGCGCCGGCAGCGCGAATGGGCTTCCTCGTCGAGTCGCGGGACACCGTGGGCTGGGTCACGGCGGCGGCGCCGGATTCCACGATCGGCTCGGCGGGCATCGCTCTCCGTGCCACGGCTGCCGTCCGCCGCGGTTCCGGTGCCGGCTTGATGCGCGCAGGCGCGACCGCGACAGGTTTCGTCCGACTTGCTTCCGTGGCGGGCTTGGTCCGTGCCGGCGCGGCGGCCACGGGCTTGGATGTCACGGGCGCGGCTTTGGACACCCTTGCCGCCGGCACCGGCTCCGCGCGAGGCCGCTCCGGGGCGACGCGCGGCGGCTCCGTCCGCGCCTGTGGCGCTCGTTCGTGCCGCTGGGCTCGCTCGGCCCGTTCGGCCCGTGCGTCACGCCGCGACTTCCGTTGCACAGCGTCGCTCCTCGGTGCCTGCACGAGCCGCACCCGCACCAATAGCATGTCGTCTTTGCCGGCGCCCCCGGCGTTCATGGGCAACGGCACCCACAACAGCACGGCGTGGAACAGGACGGAGCACAGGAGGCAGTACAGAAGGCGGCGCACGTCGTCGATCCCGGGCCGGTCAGAGACCACCCCACCGGACGGAAGCGGGAACGGACGCGACTATGGAACGAGTACGGATGGCGAGACCTCCTCTCTCCTCGGAGAGCACGGTTGCGTCGTGTCCTCAGGTAGGTCTCCTGGCTCATGGGCTGGCCGCGTGGACCGCCTTGCCGCCTTCCCGTTCCGTGTGGGGAACAGTGGCACCCTGGCAAGGGTTCCCATTTACAGTGGCGGGACCGCACCGGCTTTCAACCGGTTTCCCTGTTATCCCCGAGGGGACCTGAGGACCGGGCGGTCGGAAAGGACCGTCCGTGGCCTGGTGGCCTGCCCGGTTCGTTCGACAGAGCCGGACAGGACTTTGGGTTTGTAGTCGCGCGGGAAGACCTTGTCAAGGCGGAAGGTCTCCCCGCTTCTTGAAACGCCGCCCCCGGTGACGGAACGTCACCCGACGCCGGCCGCCTTCATGTCCTCGATGTAGGCCTTGAACCCGTCCTCCACGGTGTACTCGGGTTCCCAGCCGAGCACGTCCTTGGCGCGGCTGATGACCATGGGTTGCTTCGATGAGCGCGGCGGCTTGCCGGGAATGATCTCCACGTCCAGCTTCGGCAGGAGCCCTTGCACCAGCGAGACCAGGTCGTCGAAGGTGACCACCACGCCGGTGCCGATGTTGAAGGTGGTCTCCGCCGGGGCCGGGATGGTGGCGGCCAGTTCGATGGCCCGGCCCACGTCCTTGAAGTAGACGTACTCGAAGTCCCTCGTGGACTCCCGCGGAATGTGGGCCACGCGGCCGGTCAGGCCGGACTCCACCAGGTTCTGCAGCATCTCGCCGCCGGCGGAGCCGCCCGCGAAGTGCCCGAAGCCGAACACGTTGGCCAGCCGCAGCACGATGAGCTCGAAGCCGTAGAGTTGCTGGTAGGCCTCCACCATGAGCTCCTTGGCCACCTTGGAGTTGCCGTAGGCGTTGCCGTCGCCCCGGTTGAACCCTTCGCCGATGGCCTCGTCGCCCTCCATGCGACGGTTGTAGACGCCCATGGTGCTGATCTGGATCAGCCGCTTGACGCCGGCGAGGCGCACGGCCTCGGCCACGTTCACGGTGCCCATGACGTTGATCTGGAGACCGCTGTAGACGGGGTTGGCGACCGCGCCGCCGATGAGGCCGGCGGTGTGCAGCACCGTGTCCACCTTGTGGGTCTGCATGGCGTCGATCAGCGCCGGCAGGTCCCGGATGTCGCGTTTCAGAACGGTCACGTCCACCTTGCCCAGCTTGCGTTCGAGGAAGTCCATCCGCGGCGCCATGTCGTAGAAGACGATTTTCTCGCCCCGCTGCAGCGCGCGCTGCGCGAAGGCGGTGCCCACCAAGCCGATACCGGTAATCAGAGTGCTCATCAAGGCTCCCTTCTCGTCAGGTGTTGTTGTCCAAGTACGTGCATCAAGCCCGCCGGGCTGTCAAGGCGCCCTGCGGGAGGGCCGCCGGGCCCGAAGGGACAAGCGGGCGATTGTCCGTCGAGCATGCCGCCTTCCGCGTTTGTCATGCCGGCCCGCTCACCGCCACCACCCAGTCGTCCGCGATGCGCCGGACCGTGGCGCGCACGTCGTAGACCTCGGCCATGCGCGCGGGCGTCAGGGTCTCTTCCGGTGGGCCGTCCGCGACGATGCGTCCGTCGCGCATCCATGCCAGCCGGTCGGCGAAGCGCGCGGCCAGGGCGGCCTCGTGCAACACCACCAGGGCGCCGTTGCCGGCGTTCGCGTAGGCGCGGATCAGGCGCAGAACCTGGTACTGGTGGAGCGGGTCCAGGGCCTCGGTGGGCTCGTCGGCGAGCAGAACGGGCGCTTCTCCCGCCATGGCCCGGGCCATGTGGGCGCGGCACAGCTCCCCGCCGGAAAGAGCATCGCACGGCCGGTCGGCAAGCGGTTGGAGGTCACAGGCGGCCAGCGCGCGCGCCACGGCGTCCGCGTCCTCCTTCCTCAGCCGTCCGGGAGAGGCGCCGTGGGCGAAGCGCCCGAGGGACACCATGTCGCGCACCCGCAGGGGCCAGGCCAGCGGCCGGGACTGCGGCAGGTAGGAGAGGCGGCGGGCGCGCTCGGCGGCGGAGAGCAGGGCCGGATCGTCGCCGCCGGCGTGGACGTTGCCCCGGCGGCGTTTCACGAGACCGAGCACGGCCCGGAGCAGCATGGTCTTTCCGGCCCCGTTGGGGCCGAGCAGCACCACCAACTCCCCCGGCTTCACGTGCAGCGACGCGCCGCGCAACACGTCACGCTGCCCCAGCGTCACGTGGATGTCGCGTACGTCCAGCTCAACCACCGGTCCGTCTCCTCGCGGCGATCCATATGAAAACAGGCGCTCCCAGGAGCGCCGCCACCACCCCCAGCTTCAACTCGGCGTCCGTCGGCGCCAAGCGCACGCCGATGTCCGCCAGTACCAGGATCAGTCCCGCCAGCAACGCCGACGGCGCCAGCGTGCGCGCCGGATCGTGGTTCACCAGGGGACGCACCAGGTGCGGCGCGACGATGCCGACAAAACCGATGGCGCCGGCAACGGCCACCGCCGCGCCGGTGGCCAAGCCGGCGCCCAGCACCACCAGCAGCCGGGTGCGGGGAAGGTCGACGCCGACGCCCGCCGCGGCCTCCTCGCCCAGGGTCAGGGCGGAAAGCCCGCGCCGTCCGGCGAAGAGGATCGCCAAACCCGCCACCACGAACGGGGCCGTGGGCAGCAGGTCGGCGAAGCTCCGGTTGGCCACGGTGCCCAGCATCCAGTTGAGCATGTCCGACAGGGAGAACGGGTGCGGCGCCAGGTTCATCAGCAGCGCCGTCAGCGCGCCGGCGAAGCTCGACACCCCGACGCCCACCAGGATGAGCGTCACCACCGAGCCCACTCGCCGGGCGGCCGCCGTCAGAAGAGCGGTGGCGGCCAGGGCCCCCGCCACCGCCGCCATCGGCAACGCCAACGCGCCGGCGCTGGCGAGCCCGTAGTAGATGACCGAAGTGGCGCCGAGGGCGGCGGTGGCGGAGACGCCCAGGACACCCGGCTCGGCAAGCGGATTGCGCAGGAGCCCTTGCAGGGCCGCGCCCGAAGTCCCCAGCGCCGCGCCCACCACCAGGGCCGCCACCGCGCGCGGCAGCCGGATCTCCCACACCACGACGTGGTCGCCGGCCTGTCCCCATCCCATCAGGGCGGCAAGAACGCGGCCGACGCCGATGGGAGTAGACCCTACCAGGCACGCCGCCGCCAGGGCCGCGAGGACGGCGGCCGCCAACGCAAGAAGCAGGCCCCGGTCGATCACGGCTCGGCCCGCCGGACCGTGGCTTCCGAGGTAAACCCATCCCGACCGCGCCGGGTGGAGCCGGACAGTGATTCGGCGGGCGCGGTCATGGTGTCCTGTCGCGGCGTTCCGGCCCCTGTTGGCGGCCCTCGGCGAAGGGCCGCCAGCGTCGCGACGGCGTCGGCCACGAACCAGCCGCCGCACGAGGTAGTGGCGCCGTCCAGCGCGGCCACGGGAACGGCCGACAGGGTGCGCCGGACCACGGGATGTCGGAACGAGGTCCAGGCGTCGTCGTGGTTGGTGCCCTCGCCGAAGTGGGCCCGGGCCACGACAGCCGGGGTTTCATAGGCCAGGGATTCCAGCGGGATCGGCCGCCAGCCGCGCCGTGTCTGGAAGTTGTCGAGACCGGCGGACGTCAACACGTCGTGCACGAGGGTGCCGGGGCCGGCCGAATAGCCGGCCGGGGTCACGTACAACGCACGCGCGTTCCCGCCGTGGACCCGGGCGGCGCGTAGCCGCGCGTCCATCTCGGCGATCAGGGTTTCTCCTCGTGCCGGCAACCGGAGCCCGCGGGCGGCGTGCCGGATCACCGCTCGCGCGCTCGCGATGTCGTCCGCGAACGGGATGTGCAATACCGGCACGCCGGCCCGCTCGAAGAATGCCCGCGCGTTGGGGCCGCCGCCGTACGAGCGCACTACAAGGCCGGGCTTGAGCGCCAGCACATCTTCGGCCCGCGGACGAACCGTCGGCAACCCCTGGGCCGCGTTGCGCATGTAGGAGAACGCCGCGCCGGCGTCCGGTGAAACCGCGAGGATGTCCGCGCGGTCCGCGAGGCCGAGCACGAACTGGTCCGCGCAGTAGTCCAGGCTCACAATGCGGCGCCCCTGCGAATTGGCTGGCGGTGGAGGCTGGCAGGCGGCGAGGACGACGAGGACCGTTAACGACGCCGCGACGATCATTGCGGTTGCCGTCAACCCGCTCCCCGGCCGCCGGGCGGGACTCGATGTCAAGCCTTTCTCTCCCTGTTTCCCTTCAGTCTTCCTGGGTAGTGCCGAGAAGATGAGTGTGTAGCGGTGAAACGTACGCCCGAGGGTGGTCGCGGTCAAGCGGCCCACCAAGTTGCCATTCTGTATCCCATAGGATACCTTGGGGGATTGAATGATCGCAGTACGCGAGACCGAGGAATATGCGAAATGGTTCAGCAATCTACGGGACACCAGGGCCAAGGGGCGGATCAATCTCCGTATTAGGCGATTGTCGCTGGGCAACGCGGGGGATGTTCGACCTGTTGGCGCCGGTATTTCCGAATTGCGCATCGACTATGGCCCAGGCTATCGCGTGTATTTTGTCCAACAGACGTACGCCATAGCGGTTCTCCTCAACGGGGGCGACAAGCGCACGCAGGAAAGAGACATATCCAGGGCTCGTGACTTGGCGCGCAGCCTTGGGTTGTAGGAGGTTACGATGAACGGGACGCGGCCATGGGATGCAGCGGACTATCTGGAAGAGGAGGACGACATCGTCGCCTACCTCGAAGCAGCGTTCGATGACGGTGATCCACAACTCATCGCGGCGGCGCTAGGTGACGTTGCGAGATCTCGGGGCATGGCGAGAGTGGCTTCAAGAACGGGCCTAGGTCGCGAGAGCCTCTATAAGGCCCTGTCACCGGAAGGCAATCCGGCCTTCGCTACCGTGCTCAAGGTAATGCAGGCGCTCGGCCTCCGGCTTCGCGTAACGGCGACACACCCGGTTTCGAAGGCCGAAACGACTACCGGTGAACTCCGCCACACCGGTAGAGCCGGCCGGTCCTCGAACTTGCCGGACTAAACGGCTTTGTCCAGCAGCAACTTCGTGCAGGGCCGAGGCCGGTTTGTCGTGTAATCCAACATGGGCTAGGCTGGCGGGAGAGCGGCTTGGATGACGAGCCGCAGGCCGTTCTCGTGCCGACCGGAAGGTGATTCGTGTTCCATGTCCCGCCTGTCTCCCATGCGCTCGACGACGCGATCCGGCGCGCCATCGACGGCAAGACCAAGCCCCTGGGCGCCTTGGGAGTCCTGGAGACCGTCGGCGCGCAGGTCGCGCGCATTCAGCACACGCTGACTCCCACGCTGCGCCACTGCCGCCTCACCATCTTCGCCGGCGACCACGGAGTCGCCGCGGAGGATGTGTCCCCCTATCCGCAGGCCGTGACCCGTCAGATGGTGGCCAATTTCCTCGCCGGCGGCGCCGCCGCCAACGTGTTCGCCCGCGCCAACGGCGTGGACCTGCAGGTGGTGGACGCCGGCGTCGCCGGCCACCCCATGGAGGCACCGGGGCTCGTGTCGCGGCGCATCGCCGCGGGCACGCGCAACTGTGCGGTGGAGCCGGCCATGTCCCCGGAGCAATGCGAAAAAGCGCTGAGCGCCGGCGAGGCGCTCGGCGCCGCCGTGGCGGCGGACGCCGCGGCCTTCGGCGAGATGGGAATCGGCAACACCTCCTCGGCCACGCTGGTGGCCCACAAGCTCACGGGCGCCGGGCTGGACTCGCTCGTGGGGCGGGGCGCGGGCCTCGACGACGCTGGCCTGGAACGCAAGCGGGACGTCCTCGAACGCGCGGCCCGGCGCACCGCCGCGCGTCTCGACGGCGAGGACGCGTTGCGGGAATACGGCGGCTTCGAGATGGTCATGATGGCCGGAGCCATGGTGGGAGCCGCCCGCGCCGGGGCGGTGGTGCTGGTGGACGGTTTCATCGCCGGCGTGGTGGCGCTGGCCGCGGTGCGGTTGGCGCCCGCGCTGCGGGAGTACCTCGTGTTCGCCCACCGGTCCGCCGAGCACGGGCACGGTGCGGTGCTGCTGGCGTTGGAGGCGCGCCCGCTGCTGGCCCTCGACATGCGCCTCGGTGAAGGCACGGGCGCGCTGCTCGCCTGGCCGGTGCTCAAGTGTGCGGCGGCCATGCTTCCGGAGATGGCGAGCTTCGAGAGCGCCGGCGTGAGCGGTCCGGTGTGATGCGCCGGGTGTCACGTTTCCTCGGACTGATGCGCGTGGTGCGTGAAGAATTGGCGGTGTTCCTTTTGGCGGTCCAGTTCCTCACACGTGTTCCAGTGTCGTCGGCCAACCTCTTCACCGAGGCCCGCCTTGCCGCCGCGGTGCGATACTATCCCCTGGTGGGCGTCTTGGTGGGTGCCGTCGCGGGCGCGGTATTCTGGCTTGCACACCACGTCTTTCCCATGACCTTGTCGGTGGTTCTCGCCACCGCCGCGTCGTTGTGGGTCACGGGCGCGTTCCACGAAGACGGGTTCGCCGACGCCTGCGACGGACTTGGCGGCGGCGCCACGAGCGAGCGGGCGCTGGAGATCATGCGTGACAGCCGCCTCGGTACCTACGGCGTGTCCGGCTTGGGCCTGATGCTGGCCGCCAAGATACTGGCCTTGGCCGCCGTGCCGGCTGTGGTGGTCCCGTGGCTCCTGGTGGCGGCCCACACCGCGAGCCGCGCCTCGGCCGTGCTCGCCATTGCCACGAGCCGGTACGCGCGCGCGGCCGGCACGGCCAAGCCGGTGGCCGACGGCGTAACGCCGGCGGGCTTGGCTCTGGTGCTTGCCACGGGGGCGGTGGTGGTGGCGGCGCTGTGGCACTTGGCGTCGCCGGCCGCGATGCTGGCCGGACTCACGGGGCTGGTGCTCGGCCACCTTGTCATGCGCGGTTTGTACGAGCGAAAACTCGGCGGTTATACGGGGGATTGCCTCGGGGCCGTGCAGCAGACCGGCGAGGTAGGGCTTTATCTCGGCGCGGTTGCGGTTCTGTAGGCGCACGACCGGGCCGTCATTCCCGGAGGCTCGAAACGTCATTCCGGCGGAACAGGTTGTGTCAAAACGCTGCTTCCTGGCGACTAAACACGTATCCGTCACTGATATGAAGCTGAAATTTTGTTCAATGATTTCTGTTGGTTACGGAATACCGCTACCCTCCAACGAGTCATTCCCGCGGAAGCGGGAATCCAGGTGGGGTGGGGCCGGGCAATGAGGCCGCCACACCCCCCACCCCTGGATTCCCGCTTCCGCGGGAATGACTCGTTGGGGGGTTGGAATCCAGGGTGAGAAGAGGTTGCGACAGGATGCGCCTGATCCTCATTCGTCATACGCAACCCGCGGTCGCGGACAACGTGTGTTACGGCGTCACGGACGTGGACGTGGCGCCGACGTTCGAGGAGGAGGCGGCGCACGTGGTGGCGACGCTGCCGGCGGTGGAGCGGCTGGTGACGAGCCCGTTGCGGCGCTGTATGCGGTTGGCGGAACGGATCGGCGCGGCGCGCGGTCTGGTTCCGGCGGTGGACGAGAGGCTTCGGGAAATGGATTTCGGGCGCTGGGAGGGTTTGTCGTGGGAGGCCGTCGAACGGGCCGAGCTGGATGCCTGGGCGGCGGATTTCCTTCACGCCCGGCCCCACGGGGGCGAGAGCGTGCGGATGGTCATCGAACGGGTCGGCTTCGCCCTCGCGGACATTGGGCGCAACGGCGGGTCGTACGCGTGGGTGACCCACGGCGGCATCATCAAGGTGGCGCGGGCATTGACAGGCCATGTGGACGCATGGACGGAACGGGTGGACTTCGGCGCCATGGTGGAGGTAGAGACTTCACCCGAGCATGACCTGGCCCGGTTCGATCCAGGTCATGGGGGATCATGGAATTGACGCCGCTCCCGGTACGGCATGGCGGGGATCTCTCGGCCGCCCGGCGGGCCTTCGGCACGCCCGAGGGCGGGTGGCTGGACCTCTCCACCGGCGTCAATCCCTGGCCCTGGCCCTGCGGCGACATCGATCCGGAGACACTGACCCGCCTGCCGCAGGATGACGCCCTGGAGGCGCTGCTGGGGGCGGCGCGCCGTGCCTACGGAATCCCCGCGGACCGGGGCTTGGCCGCCGCGCCCGGAAGCCAGGCGCTGATCCAGGTGTTGCCCGCAATGCGGCCCCGGTCGCGCGTCGCGGTCCTGTCGCCCACCTACGAGGAACACGCCGTGGCATGGCGCGGGCTGGGGCACGCGGTGGACGAGGTCGCTTCCCTCGCGGACTGCCGCGACGCCGACGTGGTGATCGTGGTCAACCCGAACAATCCCGATGGCCGCGTGATCGACGGAGTCACGCTTGTCGGCCTCGGCGAACGATTGGCGGAGCGCGGCGGCTGGCTCGTCCTCGACGAGACCTTCGCGGACGTGGCGCCGCGGGCGAGCCTGGCGTCCGCGCCCGGTCCGGCCAATGCGCTCATCATCCGCTCGTTCGGCAAGTTCTTCGGCCTGCCCGGCCTGCGCCTCGGTTTCATCGTGGGGCCGCCGGCGCTGACGGACTCCATCGTGAGCCGCCTGGGACCCTGGGCGGTCTCGGGGCCTGCCCTGGACATCGGCGGGCGCGCGTTGGCGGATGTAGAGTGGGCCGCCGGCACCCGCCGCCGGTTGGAAGCCATGCGGCGGAGGCTCGATGCCGTTCTCGCGGAGGGAGGCCTGACCGTTGCCGGCGGCACGGACCTGTTTCGCCTCGTGGAGACTCCGGCCGCCCGCGATCTCCATCGCAGCCTTGGCCGGGCCGGGGTCCTCGTCCGTTCCTTCGAGCGCCATCCGTGCTGGCTCAGGGTGGGGCTCCCATCCTCCGCGCGAGCGCTCCGACGGCTCTCGGCCGCGTTGGAGAAGGCGTTGCCGGACGCTGGCCTTCGAGAACGCGGATGAATCTCTCCGACACCGCGGCGCTTGTGCTGGCGGCGATGCTGCTGGACGCGGTCATCGGAGACCCTCGTTGGCTTTACCGTGTCATCCCGCACCCCACGGTGATCATGGGCCGCGCGCTGTCGTTCTGCGACCGTCAGTTCAACCGGCCCGAATCGGGCGGCATGACACGGCGCGTCGCGGGCGCGGCGTCGACGCTGGCCGTGGTGGCTTCGTTCGGCGCGCTGGGCGTCCTCGTCAGCGCCGCGCTGAGCCTCGGGTGGGGTGGATTCTGGCTGGAGGCACTCCTGGCATCGGTGCTGCTCGCTCAGAACAGCCTCTACCGCCACGTGGCCGACGTGGCCACGGCGCTGGAACGGGGCGGTGTCGAGTCCGGCCGCGATGCCGTGGCCCACGTCGTCGGGCGTGATCCCGAATCCCTCGACGCCCACGGCGTCGCCCGGAGCGCCGTGGAATCGTTGGCCGAGAACTTCAACGACGGCGTGGTGGCGCCGGTGCTGTGGGGTCTGCTCTTCGGGTTCCCGGGCATCGTGGGGTACAAGGCGCTGAACACCGCGGACAGCATGATCGGTCATCTCGATCCCGGTTACCGCGACTTCGGCCGGGCGGCCGCCCGGCTGGACGACGCGGCCAACTGGGTGCCCGCGCGCGTCGCCGGAATCCTGCTGGCCGTATCCGGCGCGCAGCGGGGTGTCGGGCGCGTCGCGGATGCCCTGAGGATTATGTGGCGCGACGGCGCCGGCCACCGTTCCGTCAACGCCGGCTACCCGGAAGGCGCGATGGCCGGGGCATTGGGGATGCGGCTGGCCGGACCGCGGCGGTACGGGGGGATCGTCACCGCGGACCCGTGGCTGGGGCAGGGCACCTGGGAGGCTACCGCGGATGACATTCGCCGAGGTCTCCGGGTGTATGTTGGTGCCTGCTTGCTGCTGGCCGTGTTGGTCGGGGTGCCATGGCTCGGGGGCATGGAGGGTTGATCCGGCAATGGGTTGCGTCTCGACAAGGGACTGGCGCCCTTGATGTCGTTCCCGCGTCAGAACTCCCGAGGCAGGACCCCACGAGTCGTCATTCCCGCGAAACAGGCTGTGTCGAAACACCATCTTGGAGAGGCAACAACCCCCAGAAACGTCATTGATATGAAAATAAAATCTTGTTCAATGATTTTTGGTAGTTATGGAATCCCGCTACACCCCGACGAGTCATTCCCGCGGAAGCGGGAATCCAGGCGGGGTGGGGCCGGGCAATGAGGCCGCCACACCCCCCACCCCTGGATTCCCGCTTCCGCGGGAATGACTCATTGGGGGGCCGGCACCCCATTTTGACTCATTGGGGGCCGGCGCCCTATTTTCCTCCCCCTTTGTATCGGCTGTAAGCCGACATCGGTGATTCGCTCGAAAGCTTGCCCTCGACCCCGATCGGGGGCGGGAATCCAGGGGTGGAGACGGAGGTACAGGAGTCATCGATTTACCGGGCCACCGCCATCAGCCGGTCGACGTCGATCGCGTCTTCAAACGCCTCCGCCACGTTGTCCAGGGCTTCGTCGACGGCGGCCTCGTAGGCCGGGCCGAACGGGCCGGTGACGCCGAGGGTTTGCAGGAAAGCACGCCGGAATTCGTCCGCGGCGAAGAGTCCGTGGACGTAGCAGCCCATGACGCGCCCGTCGGCGGATACGCCGCCGGGGTCGTGCGCCGGGCCGTCGGGCACGAGGAACGGGCGGCCGGGGCCGCGGCGCGTGGTCTCGCCGACGTGCATTTCGTATCCCGTGAAGCGAGCGTCCACGGTCCTGCCGGCGCCGGCAACCCGCGTCAGCGTCTTGCCGCCGGTGAGGACCGTCTCATGATCGAGCAGGCCCAGGCCGGTTTCCGCGCCCGGCGGTCCTTCGATGCCGCGCGGGTCCGCCACCCGTCGTCCGAGCATCTGGTAGCCGGCGCAGATGCCCAGGACCGCGCCGCCCCGGCGACGGTGCGCGAGGAGGTCGATGTCCCATCCCTCGCGTTTGACGGCCCGCAGGTCCGCCACCGTCGCCTTGGAGCCCGGCAGGATCACCAGGTGCGCGTCGCCGGGCAGGGGGCGTCCGGGCGGCACCACTTCCAACCGCACGGCGGGCTCGGCCTGTAGCGGATCGAGGTCGTCGAAGTTGGCGATGTGGGGCAGGCGCGGGACGGCGACGCGGAAGTCGCCGGCGCCCGGCGATGGCGGGCTGTTGTCGAGCGATAACGCGTCTTCTTGCGGCAGGCGCCGGGCGGCGGCGAGATACGGGATGATGCCGAAGGAGGGGAGGCCGGTGCGCGCGGTGATCGCGCGGAGGCCGTCTGCGAACAGGCGGAGGTCGCCCCGAAACCGGTTGATCAGGTAGCCTTGCAACAACCGGCGCTCGTCTTCCGGCAGCAGCTCCCACGTGCCCACGAGGTTCGCGATGACTCCGCCCCGGTCGATGTCCGCCACCAGCACCACCGGTACGCCGGCCGCGGCGGCGAAGCCCATGTTGGCGATGTCATGGGTGCGCAGGTTGACTTCGGCGGGACTGCCCGCGCCTTCCACCAGCACGAAATCCGCCTCCGCCGTGAGCCGTGCGAAGCTCTCCAGGACCGCGGGCATCAGCTCGCGCTTCACGTCCTGGAAACGGGCGGCGCCGTAGTTGCCGCGCACCTTGCCGTGGACCACCACCTGGGCGCCGACGTCGGACTGCGGCTTGAGCAGCACCGGGTTCATGTCCACCGACGGCGCCACCCCGCAGGCCCTGGCCTGCAGCGCCTGGGCGCGGCCGATCTCCCCGCCGTCCGCCGTCACCGCGGCATTGTTGGACATGTTCTGGGGCTTGAACGGGCGCACGGCGTACCCCCGGCGCGCCAGCACGCGGCAGAGGCCGGCCGTGACCAGCGACTTGCCGGCGTCCGAGGCCGTGCCCTGGAACATGAGGGTCCGGGCGGCCATCAGTCGGGAGCCGGACTCTTGAGGATCATGGGGATGCCGGCGGCCATGAAGAAAACGCGGCTCGCAACGCGCGCGACCGCTTGGTTGAGGCGGCCGGCGTGGTCGCGAAAGGCGCGCGCCATGGCGTTGTCCGGCACGATGCCGAGCCCCACCTCGTTGGCCACCAGCACCACCGGTCCGGGCGCGGCGGCGAGCGCTTCGAGGAGCGCTTCAGTGGCGGCGTCCACGTCACGTTCGTGATGCATGAGGTTCCCGAGCCATACGGTCAGGCAGTCCACCAACAGGCCCGCGGTCGGAGCGCTTTCCCGCCGGATCACGGCGGACAGCTCGATGGGTTCCTCGACGGTGCGCCAGTCCGGACCTCGGCGGGCTCGGTGCTGCGCGATGCGTTCCGCCATCTCATGGTCCGTGACGATCGCGGTGGCTACGTAAACGCGTTGATTCCACGCCTGCGCCAGTCCCTCGGCGAAGGCGCTCTTGCCCGCGCGAGCCCCGCCCAGGACCAGCGTCAGGTCCGGTCCCGACCTGGGCATCTTCACGGGCGTGCCTGCCTTGAAGAGCGGTGGTGTGCCTCTGCCGGCAGTTGAATGGTATGGGCGTCGGTCATACGAACTGTCATCGTATACACGGAGCCAGCGAAATGAAACGCGCACCAACAGGCCGGTGTGCCCGGTGCCCCTCCCCGCCGATCACGGCGGACAACTCGATCGGTTCCTTGTCCAATGAGTTCAGTTGGTTCCAGACGTCCGTCTTCGTCATTCCCGGTCCCCCAGTACGTCATTCCCGCGAAAGCGGGAATCCAGGCGGGGTGGGGCCTGGGGCAATGGGGCCGCCATACAACCACCCCTGGATTCCCGCTTTCGCGGGAATGACGTACTGGGGGACCGGGAATGATGTATTGGGGGACCGGTGACGATTCGGGGCGGCCGTGCCGTTCTCCGTTCGTGTGGAGTCTTGACAGCCGCTCCCGGGGAATGACGGTGAGGGGAGTCGCGGAGGCGTTCTTGACACTCTCAGGGGTTTTCCGTATTGCTGAATCCCGTGGAGGACACCATGAAGAGGACTCATGACATGGGCGGGGACACCGACGCGGGACCCATCGACCGCACCGAGCACGTGATGGACGACTGGGAGGTTCTCGCCGACGCGCTGAACCAGGTGCTCGGCGTGAAGGGCATCAAGTGCACGGACGAGACCCGGCGCGCGCGGGAGGACATGGATTCGGAAGCGTACCTGTCGCTGAGCTACTACGAGCGCTGGATCGCCAGCCTGGAGACCATCCTGGTGGAGAAGGGCCTCATGACCCGGGAGGAGGTCGACCGGAAGGTGGCCGAGCTGGAAGAGCGTTGGGGGGAGCCGTGAGCGGCGCGGCGGTTTTCCGGGACGGGGCGGCGGTGCGGGTGAAGGCCCACTTCCAGCCGGGCCACGTGCGCACGCCGTTCTACATCAAGGGCAAGACCGGCTGGGTGGAACGCTGCTACGGCGAGTTCCGCAACCCGGAGTCCCTGGGCCACAGCGGCGACGGGTTGCCGCGGGTGCGGCTCTACCTGGTGGGCTTTCGCCAGCAGGACGTGTGGGACGGTTACGACGCGGGCACCAAGGACAAGGTCTTCGTCGATATCTTCGAGCACTGGCTCGAGCCCGCGGCGGAGGCGGGCGCCTGAGCAGGGAGGGGACAAGGATGGCACACGAGCACGAACCGGGAGAGGAGCACGAGGCGGGGCCGCGGCATGAGTTGAGCCACTGGGCCAAGCGCGCCTATGCCATGCGCGACATCCTCGTCGACAAGGGTGTCGTCACCGAGGCGGACATCCGCCGGCAGGCGGAGTTCACCGAGTCCAAGACCCCGGCCAACGGCGCCCGGCTGGTGGCGCTCGCCTGGACCGATCCCGAATTCAAGACGCGCTTCATGGCCGATCCCAAGAAAGTGTGCGCCGAGATGGGCATCGACGCCAGCACCCTGAACGAGTTCGTCATCCTGGAGAACACGGAGAAGGTGCGCCACATCGTGGTGTGCACGCTGTGCTCGTGCTACCCGCGTCCCATTCTGGGCCGGCCGCCGGACTGGTACAAGAGCTTCAACTACCGCAAACGCGCGGTGAACGATCCGAGAGGGGTCATGCGCGAGTTCGGCCTGGAGGTGGCCGACGACGTCGAGGTCCGGGTCCACGACAGCACCGCGGACATGCGCTACCTGGTGATCCCGGCGCGTCCGCCGGGGACCGGGAACCTGAGCGTGGAGGAGTTGGAGAAGCTCGTCACGCGGGACAGCATGATCGGCGTGATGGACGCGTTGGCGGCGGTTCCGGAATAGGGGGCGTCGTGTTTCACGTGGACCTTGCGCCGTTCGGCGTCGACGTCGAGCGGCTCCGCGCCGATCGTCTGCGCCGTCTCCAGGCCGGCATGCGCTCCCGCGGCCTGGGCGCGATGCTGCTCACCGACCCGCTCAACATCCGCTACGCCACCAACACCGTGCTGTGGCTCAACCTGCGCGCCACCGGGGTGCAGCGCTTCGCGCTGGTGCCCGCCGAGGGCGAGCCGTTGGTGTACGAGCGCTTCTTCGGCAGCGAGCGCGCCGCCGGTTACAAGAAGAATGACGCGATCCGGGGCTTCGGCGCCTTCATGTTCGGCATGCGGCCGCCGGTGGCCACCCAGGACTTCGTCAACCTGGCGGCCGACGGGTTGAAGGAGCTGGGCGTTTCCGGAGAACGGGTGGGAATCGATGCCTTGTGCCTCGGCGCGGTGGACCTCTTGCGGGAGGGCGGCTTCGCGGTGGTGGACGGCCTCCCGGCCGTCGGAGAGGCGCGCGTGGTCAAGACGCGGGACGAGGTGGAGCTGATCCGCTGGACCAGCCGCGCGAAAGAGGGCGGCTACGACCTGGTGCGGGAGGCGGTGCGCAAGCCTCCGGTGGTGGAAGAGCGGCTCAGCCGCATGATGCTGGAGTACCTGCTGGAGCAGGGCTTCGAGGCGGGCAGCGAGTTCATCTCGATCTTCGATTCCTCACGGATGGCCATCCGGCCGCATCGCGAGCCCATGGGCATGGACCTGGTGATGACCGAGGGCGATCTCGTCATCTGCGACGCCACGGTGGCGGGCCCGGGCGGCTACTACAGCGACTTCGCCCGGACCTTCAGCCACGGCACTCCGTCCCGGGCGGACAAGGACCGTTACGCGGAGGCGTACGCGACGCTTCAAGAGGCACTGGGTCTGGTTCGGCCCGGTCCGTGCACGGAACTGTTCGCGCGTTTCGGCAAGGACTCCACCGCGCGGCTGCCCGGCCTGGACGGCTTCCACGGCGTGGGCATGTGCATCTACGAGGCGCCCTGGCTGCGCGGGTTCGATCCGCCGGAGTACAGTCTCTCGCTCGAAGAGAACATGATCATCGCCCTGGAGATCAACCACCACCCGGTGAAGCTGGAGCACCTGCTCCGGGTCACGGCCGACGGCGCGGAGATTCTCTCCACCTATCCCATGGAGCCGGAGCTGGCGCCGGCGTAGTGACACGGCGAAAACCCCGGCACCCCTGGATTCCCACTTTCCAGGGTGTGTCAAACTCCCAGGGCACCCACGTCACAGAACGTCATTCCCGCGGAAGCGGGTGTGTCAAGACTCCACTCAGGAGACGCAACAAACCCCGGAATCGTCATTACCGCGAAAGCGGGAATGACGACCCGAGGTTTTGGCGCCTGTTCTTCTCCGGGCGACGTTTGGACACAGCCTGTTCCGCGGGAATGACGTGTTCGGATGGCTGTTGCCTGAGCTGACCCTGCGTCAGAAGCCGAACTGCGCCATGTCCACCCGGGCGCCGCTCTTGCGGCATTCGTCCATGAAGACCTGGTGGATCTCGGGGTCCTGGTCCTCGTACTCGATCTGGGCGCCGCCTTTCTTCACGTCCTCGCCGGTGTCCTTCAGTTCCTCGACCTTGTACTTGAAGCCCCAGGGCTTGAGCGCCAGGTAGCGCGCGGGCTCGGCGCCGTTGTTGAAGTGCTGGTGCCACCATTGGATGGGCGGCACGAACATGCTCATGCGGCCCCATTCCACGCGTTTGCGCGGGGCGCCTTCCTCCCACAGGAAGGAGTAGCCGGAGCCGGTCAGCATGATGATGTGCGCGCCGGCGCCGTGGCGGTGGGCCTTCTTGTACTTGCCGACCGGGAATTCCGAGAGGTGGGCGCTCATGGTGTTGTCCACGAACTCGAACAGAGTGGTGCGGTTGCCGCCTCCACGCTCCTTGTAGTCCTTGGGCTGGAACTCCCACAGGTCGGCGATGAAGTTGGACTCCCACACCCGGCCCTTCTTGACCCCTTCGAGGTAGCGCCCGGGCTTGCCCCATTCGTTGGCGTCGCCCTGGTAGCGGTCGCCGAAGGTGAACGGGTTGTTGAAGATGTAGTCCAGGTTCCGGTAGCGGTTGATGACCATGGTGGCGTCGGTGAGCGAGATCATGCGCACCGGTTCCCGGCCCTGGGCGTTGAAGTGCTGGAACCACGCGTTGAGCGGGATGGAGAAGAGGCTGCCCTTCTGCCACTCCAGGGTGTGCTTGCGGCCGCCCTCGTTCCACAGCGTGGTGGCGCCCTGGCCGGACAGGATGAACACCGCTTCCTCGAACAGGTGGCGCCGCGGCCGCAGCTCCTTGCCCGGGGCGATCTCCTGGATCACGGTGTCGCAGGTGCCGCCGGCGCCGTCGAGGTTGACGAACGCGCCCTTGCCGCCGGTGCGCGCCCAGTCACCCAACTCCAGCTCCAGCAGGTCGTCGATGATGAACCCCTTGTACACCGGGACCCCTTCCCACTGCTGGTAGATCTCGTAGGGGCTGATGGGGGCGAAGCCGGAGGCTTCGTTGAGGTTCCGTTCCGACCCGTTTGCCGTGTCGATGGTGGCGGCCTTGCTCATGGGACTGCTCCTTCCTTGGCACCTTTGATTTTCTTGCGGCCGTCTCTACGCGCGCTCCTCCCGGTAGAGTCCGAAGGCCTCCTTCACCGGGCGGTCGTTGACCGAGAACAGGATGGCCTCGTCCTTGTTCCGGTTCTCGTGCTGGTGCCACGACCACAGCGGGACGGTGAAGAAGTCGCCCTCGTTCCACTCCATGCGGCGGTCGTTGACGATGGTGGCGCCGCTGCCGCGGAACACGTGGTAGATGGTCGTGCTGGTGTGACGGTGCGAGCGCGTCTCCTCGCCGGGCCGGATCATCTGGATCTCGCAGCCGATGGTGCGCAGCGTGAAGCCGCCGTTGCGCGGGTTGACGTAGCGCAGCAGCACGCCGTCACACTCGTCGCCTGGCGTCGACGCCAATGCCTTCAGCGATTCGTAGGTGGTCTCCCACGGATAGCGGAAGGGCGGGTCGGGGAACTCCGAGAGTTGCTCGGGCGGCCGTGCCCAACCGAACTGGTGCAGGCTGAAGTCGGGCATGGCTTCCACCGGCTGCTGCTTCTGGCTGAAGGGCTCCACGGCCATGACTTCCAGGGCCTTGAGCAGCGGGCCGTCGTGGCCGTCGAGCCACACGATGTTCTCGCCGGTGCCGTTGTAGTGGTCGTGCCAGGTCCACTGCGGCGTCAGGATCAGGTCGCCGGGGTGCATGGTGAAGCGCTCCCCCTCCACCGTGGTGAAGGCGCCGCCGCCGCGGAGGACGAAACGCAGCGCGGTCAGGGTATGGCGATGGGCCTTGGCGATCTCGCCCGGTTTCACGAGCTGGATGGAAGTGTGCACCGTGTTGGTGGCCCCGGTGGTGCCGGGCACGCCCGGGTTCAGGAGCCGGATGGTGCGCCGCTCCGACTGTTCCAGGCTGACCAGTTCACCGGCCTGCAGGAGCCCGTCGTAGATGTCGTCCCATTTCCACAAGTAGGGGACCACGGTGGTGCGCGGCTCCAGGATCTCGCCGTCGTTGTCGGTGATGTTGGAGGCCCAGAAACCTGCCAACTGCTTCGTGGCCAGGACCTTGTTCAGGTCTTCGAGGCTCATGGTCGTCTCCTCGCGCGATACTCCGGTCAGCGTCGTCCTTCCCCTAACCCTCGATGCGCCGCATGACGTAGGCCAGCCCGCCGCGGTAGGCGCGGTCGATGGCCATGCACTGTTTCGCGGCGCGCAGCACCGTGTCGTAGTCCTCCCGGGTGCGCACGTGCCGGTCGTAGACGCCATCCATCATGTCCGAGTGTTCGGTGTCGGCGGTGGAGTGCACGTTGAGCGAGATCATGCGCTTGAGGCTGATGCCCAGCTCGTTTTCGAACTTCTTGCCGATGCGGTAGGACATCCCGCCGTCGGTGACGATCTCGGGGTTGTTGCGCCGCTCCAGCATCTGGGAAGACGTGAACGAGGCCAGCCACGGTCCCTTGATGGCGATGAGGTGCCAGGCCATGAAAGCCGCCTGGGCCATGGGCGGCAGTTCCGCGTTGTCGAAGTCCTCGCGCTCCAGGCCGATGACCTCTCCCTGCTTGACCGTCAGCGAGTAGTGGTCCATGTCGCAACGCGGGTCGTTGATGAGCTCGTCGCTCTCGTGCTGCCACACCAGGGACTTGACGTCGAGCGGCGCCGCGGCCTGGACGTAGGCCCAGCAGTCGCGCCGGTTCTTCGTATAGATGGCGTTCTGCACCACGTAGTAGCGTCCCCGCTCCATGGTCCAGGGCAGCGTCAGCAGGTCCTGAAACTCGTCGGTCACGTACTGTTGATTGCACATCTCGTTGAGCGTGCTCTTGAGCTTGGCGATATCGGGCATGGTCTTCGTCTCCTGTGCTCGGACGGACTGCTAGTGTCGCGTCCCGCAAATAAGCGGCATGAGTTGCTGGTCTCTTTCGCCGTCGGCTGCGTTACGTCACCCCGGGCTTGACCCGGGGTCTTCCTCGCGTGGTACCCGCCACTGGGGCGACCGCGGGTCGCCCCTACGGGTCATCGCGCCTTGCCGACGACAAAAAATCCTGCGCAACTTATGCCACCAATTTGCGGGACGCGACACTATTCCAGCGCCTCCATCATGTTCGCGAGTTGCTCCCGGTAGGCGCGGTCGATCACGAGGCTCTCCCGCGCCCCGCGCAGCAGTGCCTGTCGATCTTCCTCGGTATGGCAGTGTTCCCGCGCCACCGCCAGCAGGAGCTGGCCGTGCTCGATGTCCGCGGTGACGTGCTCGGCGTTGTTGATCTGGCGCTTCAGCGGGATTCCCAGGTCCCGTTCCAGGTTCTTGCCGACGCGGTAGGACAGCGATCCGCCGCGCACCAGCTCGTCGGAATTGCGCATTTCCAGCACGGCCGACGCGGCTACGGCTTCGCGCCAGGGGCGGTCCTTGGCGAGATGTATCCACGCGTAGAAGCAGGCCACGGCCGCGTCCAGCGGGCGTACGCGCTCATAGTCCTCGGGGTCGAGGCCGAAGATCCTGCCTTCCTGCACCGCCAGGGTGACGTGGTCGACCTTGCCCGCGGCCTTGTCGCCCATGAGCTCCTCGCCCTCGTGTTCCCAGATGAGCCGCTTGACGCTCAGTGGCGCTGCGCCGGCGACGAAACCCCAGCAGTCCCGCCGGTTGCCTACGTAGTGCTTCATCTGGATGGACAGGGCCTGGGCGCGCGCCTGGGTAAAGCGGACGTCCAGCAGCCGGCGGAAGGGCGGAGTGTCGAACTGCCGGTTCACGAGCTCCACCAGCTCGTGCCAGATGCCCTCCACGCCGTTGCTTGCGGCGGTGTGCGTTTCCATACGGTCTCCTCGGACCTGCCGGCGCGCGCGGGTCGCTTCGCGCGCGCCGGCCGATGGCCGGTCCGGATACTACTTCGCCCCGACCAACTGCTTCAGCCGCGCCTCGGCCCCGGGTCCGATGGAGAAGACCTGCTTCACAAGGCCCTGGATGTCCTGTCCCGACAGGTAGGATATCTCGATGCCGATCTTCCTGGACGCGGTCCGGAACTCCGGGTCGTCGAGGGTGTTCTTGAAGGCGGTGTGCAGTGCCTTCAGCCGGTCCGGGGGGATGCCCGGCGGCGTCACATAGGCGCGGAAGAACTTGTACGGGGCCAGCCACGCCTCGTAGGCCGCGCGTTCGTCCGCGTTCTTGATGTGGTCCGCGAACAGCGGCAGGTTCTTGAGCACGGGCTCGTCCTTGTCGCCGCTCGTCAGGAACGGAATCAGCCGGTCGCCGTCCTTGCCCTTTAGCATCTCCGTGGCCTGGATCCGTACCGACTCCCACGAAGAGCAGTACCCGTCCACTTCTTTGCGCCCCACCGCCGCGCGTATCTGCGCCGTGCCGGTGTAACCCCTGACGACGTTGACCTTGGCGCCCACGAAATCCCGCAGGATCAGCGGGGTGTCGCGGGTGAGGGTGCCCGCCGAACCGAAGTTGACCGGGGACGACGCGCTCATCAGCCCCTTGAGATCGGTGACGCCGGTGCGCGACATGATCATGCACGTGGGCGTGGCCTTGCCCGCGCTGCCGAGCCAGCCGAACTTCGCGTTGTCGAACTGGATGCCCTTCTCGCCAAGCACCTGTTTCATCACCAGGCCGCTGTTGGTCGCGCCGATCACCGTGCCGTCACGCTTGGCCACGTTGTAGACGTAGTTCATGGCGATGGCGAATCCGGCCCCGGGCATGTTCTGGACGATGATCTTGGGGTTGCCCGGAATGTGCTTGGTGAGGGTGCGGGCGATGGTGCGGCCGTAGGTGTCGAAGCCTCCTCCGGGAGAGGAGCCCAGGATGAAGCGTATGGTCTTGCCCTTGTAGAACTCCGCCACGTCGGCCGACGCCGTGGCCGCAAGGCCCACGCAGAGGAGAAAACAGAGCGCCGCCGTCAATCGGAAAGGGTGTCTCATCAGGAACTCCTTGGCTATCAACATGAGTCTTACCGACCCCTGATTCCGTCATTCACCCGACCCTTGGTTCCGTCATTCCCGCGGAAGCGGGAATCCAGGGGTGGTGGTGTGGCGACCCCACTGCCCCAGGCCCACCCCGCCTGGATTCCCGCTTCCGCGGGAATGACGTACTGGAGGGCTCGGAATGACGTACTGGAGGGCCGGGAATGACGTATTCTCTCGCGGGAATGACGGAACCAGGACACACTTGTCCAGTTCACAGGCACTTGCCGTCCGCGTCACAGCCGGTCCGCCCACTTCGCTCGGACCTCCGCCTTGTACTCGGCGCTCACGGCCGAGATCTTCGGGAACGCGTCCTTCCAACTGTACGGCCGGCAGGCGTCCACCACCATGCAGGAGGTGGTCAGCTCCCGGCGCTGCTTGTCCTCCGGCGAGAGCCGCGGGTTCAGGATGCTCGCGGCCACGTCCAGGACCTCGGAGTCGCTGCGGGGGTCCCAGCGGGTGGACATGGCCCAAAGCACCTCGCCCATGTTGGTGATGTCCACGTCCTCGTCCACCACGATGACCATGCGCACGTCGCGCCCGCCGTCGCGGGTGGCGAGGACGCCGTAGCCCGCCTGCTTGGCGTGGCCCGAGTAGCGCTGGTTGATGGCCACGGTCACCATGAACCGTCCCTGGCGCGGGAACCACACGCCCTGCACCTCGGGGATGCCGGCGCGCTCCAGGGACGACCAGATGTTGGCCGAGCGGATGTACTTGTGGGTCTCGCTGTTGAGGAAGGTGCGCAACGGGGGATCGCCGGTGATGATGGGGTCGTCGCGGTGATAGACGGCCTCCACCTTCACCACCGGAGCCTGCCGCGAGCCCGAGGCGTAGTATCCGGGCCACTCGCCGAACGGTCCCTCCTCGTGGGTCTCCTGCTCGGGCGGCGGGATGTGGCCCTCGAACACGATGTCCGCGAAGGCGGGCACCGGGAGGCCCGTCCGGCTCCCCTGGATGACCGGCACCGGGGTCTCCAGCAGGCCGCCCAGGAAGTCGTACTCGCTCATGTTCCAGGGAATGCCCACGGCGCTCGCGGTCATCATGCCCGGCGGCAGCCCGCATACCACGGCCACCGGGCAGCTCTCGCCCCGCGCCCAGTACTTCCGCGTGATGAGGTCGCCGTGCTTGCCGGGAATCATCCACACGCCCAGGGTGTTCTCGTCGTGGACCTGGACGCGGTAGGTGCCGACGTTGACGTAGCCGGTATCGGGATCGCGGCACACCGTGGCGGTGAACGTGCCGATGTAGCGGCCGCCGTCGTCGGCGTGCCACTTGGGGGTGGGGAACTTGAGCACGTCGACGTCGCCGTCGAAGGCGACGTTCTCGAGCAGCGGGGACTCGCCGATCTCCGCGGGCGGGACGGGCTTGAGGTCCTGCAGCCGTCCCTTCATGGACCGAACCAGCTCCAGGCCGCGCACGTCCGGCGGCATGCCCAGGGCCAGGGCGTCGGCCTCGGGCGAGCGCAGGACGTTGCTCAGGACGCGGTAGCCCCCGGGGAAATCCGGAATGGCGTCGAACAGCAGCGCGGAGCGCTCCTCCGCTTCGGCGCTGATCTCGGTGAGCGCGCCGATCTCAAGGTCCCAGTGCGCGTCGCGCACCTCCTTGAGCTTTCCCGCCCGCTTGAGCCGGTCGATGAAGGTCCTGAGGTTCAGGGCGGCCTCGACGTCCCTGGGTGCGCTCGTCATGCATCGGTCTCCGGGCCGGCGGATGGGCCGGTGCCGTCGCGTCGAAATGGCGCGGGTTCCGTGGAATCTATAGGCACCGCCCGCTCCGGCTGTCAACCTGGACATCCGCGCACGTATCGTCTAAGTCCATACGGAGCCGGGTTTCACCCCGCGCGCGTTCGGCGCGAGGGCAGGGCATCGAGCCTGTCCCGGCCGTTCACGATCCACCCCGCCACCTGACACGGTTCAGCCGGCGAGCCATCCCAGAGGAGGTCGAAAGCAGTCATGGCACAGATCACCGACCCGTTGCGGCAACACGATTGGAATTCTCCGGAATACGTGGAGGACTGGGCGCAGCGCCAGCGGCGCAACGAGACCCTGCGCACGCGGCAGTTCGCGCTCATGGCCGAGCTGGTGCCGTTCGACGGCGAAGCGGCGTTCCGGTTCATGGACGTCGGATGCGGCTACGGCGCCCTCAGCAAGTATCTCCTGGAGACCTTTCCCGGCGCCACGGCCGTGTGCCATGACGGCTCCGCGGCCATGGCCGACCTCGGCGGCCGGCGCATGAAGGAGCTCGAAGGACGGTTCGAGTACGTCGTCTCCGACTTCAGCAAGAAGGACTGGAGCCTGGTGGCCGAGGGGGAGTTCGACCTGGTGGTGTCGTGCAACGCCATCCACAACGTCCGCGTGGGAGACGTCATCCGGGACATCTACGAGGAGATCTTCGGGCGGCTGCGCTCCGGCGGGCGCTTCTTCAACCTCGACCGCGGCTCGGCCACGATGGAGGACCAGGTCGCGTGGTTCCGGAGCGCCGGGTTCGAGGACGTGGCGTGTCACCAGAAGAGCTCCGGCCTCTCCCTTTACGGGGGGGCCAAACCCTGATCCCCGGACAGCGCACCGACCCCGAGGTCCTCTTCCAATGACGGGCGCGCGGCCCGGCAGCCTGGCTCTCCTGTACGGCACGGTGCTGCTCATGAGCCTGGGGCACGGCATGGTGTTCCCGACCATCCCGCTCCTGGCGGCGTCCTTCGGCGTGTCCGCCGGCCTGGCCGTGCAGGTGGTCACGGCCCACGCCCTGGGACGCACCGTCGTCCTCATTCCCGCGGGCCTGCTCATCGACCGCTACGGCGCCAAGACCGCCATGCTGGCGGGAAGCGCCCTGGTGCTGTGCGGCGCCTTCACCACCGCGGTCACGCCCTGGTTCGTGCTGCTCTTTTTCGGACAGTTCCTCGCCGGCCTCGGCGACAGTGTCTGGAGCATGGCGCGGGAGGTCTCCGGCGTCGAGATGGTGGAACAGCACCAGCGCGGGCGGCTCCTGAGCGGCTTCATGGGGGTCAAGTCCGCGGGTACCGCCATCGGCCCGGTGGTGGGCGGCCTCGTCGCCCAGTGGGTGGACTTCCGCGCGGTGTTCCTGTCGTACGCGGGCGCCGCCGCGCTGGTGCTCGTCACCGCGCTCCTGGCGCGCCGCGACACGGTGCGGGGCAAGGTCGGCAAGATCGCTTGGTGGGGCAAGGTGTCGGACGTGCTGCCGCACCTGCGCGCCACCTTCGTGGTGCTGGTGATCGCCACCTTCAGCATGCAGATGTACCGCACCACCCTGCAGGGCATGCTGCCGCTCTTCGCCGGCGTGGAGCTGGGCTTCTCCGCCGCGCAGGTGGGGAGCCTGTTCGGCGTCTCCGGCCTGTTCGTCCTGCTCATGATCCTCCCCGCCGGCTTCATCACCGACCGCGTCGGCCGCAAGTACGCCAGCGTCCCCAGCACCGCGCTCCCGGGCATCGCGTTCCTGGCGTTGCCGTTCGCCTCGACCCTGCCGCAACTGGTGGCGATCATGGTGCTCATCGGCCTCGCCCAAGGCATGTCCCTGGGGGCGCTGTCGGTGTCCACCTACGACGTCATTCCCGAGAGCGCCCGGGGCCGGCTCCAGGGCCTGCGCCGCACCGTGGGCGAGTCCGGCGCGGTCATGGGTCCGCTGGTGGGCGGCTGGCTCGCCGACACCTTCAGCGCGGGCCGGGCGTTCCTGTTCTACGCCCCGGTCCTCCTGGGCGCCGCCGCCGGGCTGGCTTTCGCGGCCAGGGAAACGCTGGAGCGGAGGTGAGGGAAGGTCTATCGGGCGGATTGTGGCGGCGCCCCCCTTCGTGAGAGACTGAGAACCGGAGGAACCAGCAGTGCCGGAGAAGACTTCCGGGGCGGCCACCGGCGAGTGGCTGTACCAGTTGCGCGTCGATCTGGCCGACGACGTCGCCGAGGCCGCTCGGGCAGGGGCGGACCATCCAGGTCTGAGCCCCCTGCGCGAGATCCTGGCCCGGCACAACGCCGCGCTGCAATGCCAGTACGACGCCTTCGCCGGCTATTGTGCCGAAGCCGAACGGCAGGGCGTGGACAAGTACCCGCTCTACGCCTGGACCAAGGCCACCATCGAGGACCCCGCCAAGAAGGCCAAGTACCTGAAGTCCTTCACGCTGTACGTGGACGGCGCCGAGGTCTATGCCAGGGCCAGGGCCGACGCGCTGGAGGCGGAGCTGGAGCCATTGGTGGGCGGCGCGACGGTGACGGCGCTGGCGAAACATGACACGAACCCCGCCAACAACCCTCAGCCGCCGAAGCGCTACCGAGCCGGACAAGTGTAATCGATTTCGCACGAATGGCATGCTGCACACGAGCAATCGATTCTGCCGGGCCGCGATCGTCGACATGCCGGATCGCGGCTGATTCGATGCCGTGGTATGAAACAGCCCGAATCCGCCAACGGGACTCGCTCTCCGGGGCGTCCTGTCCAAGATCCGTGTTGACAAGCTGCCCCGGCTCAAAATATGGATAGCGCAGTTCCTTGCAATGACGGAAGGCCGCAGTGACTCTGGGAGGTGACGACGATGAGAGTTCTTTCCGGGCGATTTGAAAGGCGTCTTCTTCGGCGGCGCGCCGCCGGGGCGGCCATGGCCGCCGGCATGGTGCTGGCATTCATCGGCGGCGCCGGCGCCCAGACGGGCGGCGACGCGCTCAAGCAACTCGTTGCCGCCGCGCAGAAGGAAGGCGAGCTGAACGTCTTCGGCTCCGGCGACTGGCACTCTCCCAAGCTCATGGCGGCCCTTGAAAAGGGGCTCAACCAGACCTATGGCATCAACGTGCGCCTCAAGGCGACCCCGGGACCGAGCGCCTCCAAGCTGATGCCGCGGCTGATCGACGAGGTCAAGACCGGACGTCCCGCCAGCACCGACATCTTCTTCGCCCCCTCGCGCCAGCAGATCCCGTCGGACCAGGCCGGCGCCCTCCTGCGCGTGGACTGGAAGCAGCTCATGCCCGGCCTCAAGGACGAGGAAGTCGGCATCAACGGCGCCGCCGTGGTCATCGGCGCCTCCATCCACATCATCGGCTACAACACCAACCTCGTGAAGGCCGCCGACTTGCCGAAGTCCTACAAGGATTTCACCGATCCCAGGTACAAGGGCAAGATCGGCACCACGGTCTTTGCCGTCGGCTGGGTCGAGGCGGCGATACACTTGGGTGAGGAAGAGGCCACGCGCATCGTCGACGCCATGGTCGCCAACGGCACCATCATCGGCACCACGCGCACGGGTGTCCACAACCGCGTGGCCACGGGCGAGTTTCCCATCTTCGCCTTCGACACCAAGCCGGTGGCCTACTCGCGACTCAAGGCCAAGGGGGCCCCGGTAGACTACACCACCATGGACGACTTCATGTCCGGCACCGCGAGCGAGGTCAGTGTGCCCAAGACGAGCGCACACCCCAATCTCGCCAAGCTGCTGTCCGTCTACATGCTGACGAAGCAGGGCCAGGACGCCATCTGGAAGGTCATCGGGCGCGACTCGCCGTTCCGCGACGGTTCTCAGCTCAACAAGCTGGTGGAGAGCAAGCGCGCCGCCGGTGCCAAGATCTACTTCGGCACCGATCAGAACGTGGTGAAGAACGCGTACTTCTATCGCAAGGTCTCCCGCAAGCTGGCCAAGAAACTGCGCGGGAACTAGTGTCCTGTCCCGTATAAAACGTCATGAATCTGCTTGTCCTTTTCGCCGTC
>CAZFIU010000018.1:0-73875 GCA_964519455.1 uncultured Syntrophobacterales bacterium | reverse complement strand
GAAGTTCGCGTCGGCCGGCTTGTAGGAGCCGATGTCCTCCGCGGTGTAGACCGCATCGAAATCGACGCCGAGCTTGCGGCTGGAGGCCGCGAAGCCTTCCCGATGCACGTTCGAAAGGATGACGAGCTTGTAGTGACGCTTGAGCACGCGCAGCGCGTCCGCGGTATCCGGGAATGCCGGCCACAGGGACACCGATTCGCCGAACGCCTTGTCGAGTGCCTCGCTCGTCGCCATCCCGAGACTCTCCGCGATGCTTCGGTGCACCCGCCCCAGCAGCTCCGGGTAGCGCAGACCGGGTGACGAGCACTGGTGCCGGCTCTCGTGTTTCGCGAAGGCGAGCAGGGCGGCATCCCGGGTCACGTCCGAGCGCCCGCTCCGCATGATCAGCGGCTGCAGCGCATCCCAGATGCCGGATTCCCAGTCGATCAGGGTGCCGTAGCAGTCGAAGGTCAAGACACGGTAGTCGGTCAGTGCTGCCATCGTTCAATTTTGGCGGATACGCTGCTTGCCGTCGTATCCAAGTCGGGCCGCCGGCCCGAAAAGGGGGATCAGCGGATGTTCAGGAAGGTGGTCTAGTTGGTGGTGGAGCGTCCGGTCACCGCGTCCCGGAGACCCTCCAGCAGGCCTTCCAGACGCGAGACCCTGTCGGACAAAGACCGCATGTCACGGTGCAGCATCCACAAGAACGTGAGCACCGCCACTATGCCGCCGATGAACACATGCTCGGTAGGGACCATGCTGGAACCCTATCGCACAAGCCGACGCCTGTCAATGTTTGTGATCGATCGATCCGTTTTGTCAGGCTGACCCCATCGAAAAGACTGGAGCCACCCGCCGGACTCGAACCGGCGACCTACTGATTACGAATCAGTTGCTCTACCATCTGAGCTAGGGTGGCGATGAGTTCGGCGGGCGGGGACTACTAATCTAGCAGTCGCCCGCATGTATGGGCAAGCCGTTGCCGGCCTCACCGCGCCGCCATTCGCCCTCCCTCCACCGGCAGGTCCGCGCCGGTGATGTAGTCGGCCCACCGGGAGGCGAGGAACAGCACCGGGCCGACGAAGTCTTCGATCTCGCCCTTGCGGCCGAGGGCGGGCGGGGTGAACTCGCCGGCGGCGTGGGAGGGCTCGGGACCCTCGCTGGCGCCCTTGGCGATGGCTTCGTACTCGTAGATGGTGGTGAGGCGGTTGGGGGTGAAGCCGGGGCTGACGGAGTTGACGTTGATGTTGTCGCGGCCGAGTTCCACGGCCATCTGCCGGGTGAGCATGACGACGCCGCCCTTGGCGGCGCTGTAGGCGGAGCCGCCGGCGGTGCCCCGGTGTCCGGCGATGGAGGCGATGTTGACGATCTTGCCGCCGCCCTGGCGCTTCATCACCGGCGCCACGTGGCGGGTGGTGAGGTAGGCGGCCTTGAGGCAGATGTCGAGCACGAAGTCCCACTCGCCGGGCTCCATCTCGGTGATGGTCTTGGGCGGGTAGATCTGCACCGCCGCCGCATTGACCACCACGTCGATGCTGCCGAGCCGCTCCACCACGTCCTTGACCATGCGGGCCACGTCGGCGTCGTCGGAGACGTCGCAGGGCGCGGGAATCGCCTCGACGTCGCCGGTGAGGTTGCCGATGCACTCCAGGGCCTTTTCTTCCCGGAGGTCGTTGATGGCGAGCTTCGCGCCGTGGTCGGCGAAGCCTTGCGCGAAGGCCGTTCCAAGCACGCCGGCGCCGCCGGTGATGAGCACCACCTTGTCGTTGAGTCCGAGGTCTCTCATTCAATCCTCCCGCCTTCTGTGTGTCTGACCGGGGCGCCTGCGAGGTGGATCAGCGCGTCCGCACCGGCCACTGCATACCGGCCCAGCCAACCGGGTCGGCCGCTCCTCGTTATCGCTGCGCCGCCCGCAGCTCCGGCAACGCCCGCTGTGACTCGACGTACGCCAGGGCCTCGGCCCGCGTCACCACGGTGGCGTACTTGCTGTTCATCTCGTAGAGGTTCACGAGGTGCGAGAACGGCGAGCGGTCGAAGGTTCCTTCCTCCACCACGAAAACGGAGTAGCCGTTGGAGTAGCCGTCGATGACCGTGGAGCGGACGCAGCCGGACGTGGAGGCGCCGGTGACGATCAGCGAGTCGATGTTCTTGCGCGTCAGGTAGGTGATGAGGTGGGTGCCGAAGAACGCGCTGGCGCGGGCCTTGTGCACCACGTATTCGTCCTTGCGCGGCCGGATCATCTGCGGGAACTCCACCGCCTTGTCGCTCGACGTGGTGGGCTCCTTGGCGCGCTTGGTGGCGTTGCCGAAGACCGCCTTGAAGTCGGGGTCGCTGGTGGAATAGATCACCGGCACCTTGCTCTTGCGGCACGCCACCAGGAGCTTGCGGATGTGCGGCAGCGCCTGCCACGCGGCCTTGCCGCAACTCGACCGGAACTCGTCGATGGCGTCCAGGGTCTCCATCGGCCGGGTGCCGGTGAAGGCCGTGATGACGTCGATGATCAGCAGCGCGGGCTTCTGTCCGAAGGGTTGCTTGCCGGTGTAGCCGGCCTTTTCGTAGACTTGGCGGTCGTATTCCGGGACGATCTTTTCCCAATCTCTCATGGCGTTCCTCCTCGTGGGCTGTACCATATACCAAACAGGCGATGGCACTCAAATGTGGGCCGGGGCATTGGAGCAGCCACACCACCACCCCTGGATTCCCGCCCCCGATCGGGGTCGAGGGCAAGCTTCCCAGTTTGTGTCGAAACTATGCTCGGATACGACAATGGCACCACGCCCCGAACCGTCATTCCCGCGGAAGCGGGAATCCAGGGGTGGGGAGGGGCCAAACGGGCGTATCCCCAGCCTCACCCCGCCTGGATTCCCGCCCCCGATCGGGGTCGAGGGCAAGCTTCCGCGGGAATGACGGTTCGGGGCGGTGGGAGGGGTGGTGTCAGGCCCGGAGCGCCGCCAGCATGTCCCGGGCCGCGGCCCGGGGGTCAGGGGCTTCGGAGATGGCGGAGATGACGGCGATGCGCGCGGTACCGTGGGCCTTGATCTCGGGGAGGTGGTTCTGTTTGACGCCACCGATGGCGAAGACCGGGACGGCTGTGGTGCCGGTCACGGCCTTGAGGGCGGCGGGGCCCTGCGGAGCGCCGAAGGCGAGCTTGGATGGGGTCGGGTAGACGGGGCCGAAGACGATGAGGTCGGCGCCGGCTGCCGCGGCGGCTCGCGCTTCGTCCACCGAATGGGTGGAGACGCCGATCTTCCGGTCCGGGCCGAGCAGTTCCCGGGCGACTGCCACGGGCAGGGAGTTAGCCGCCAGGTGCACGCCCGTGGCGTCCGCGGCCAGGGCAACGTCGACGCGGTCGTTGACGAACAACTCGGCACCATAGCGGTCGCACAGCGCTTTGACCTTCCGCGCCAACTCCAGGAGCGGGCGTCCCTCCAGGTCCTTCTCGCGGAGCTGGACGGCCCGGACGCCGCCCTCCATGGCCTCTTCCAGCACCCACAACAGATCCCGCCCAGCGGTAGTCTTGCGGTCAGTGACGAGATACAGGTCGAAGTCGATGTCGGGCACGGGTCAGGTGAGCAGTCCTTCGATGGGACTGGAGGCGGTGGCGTAGAGCTTCTTGGGGATGCGCCCGGCCAGGAAGGCCTTGCGGCCGGCCTCCACGGCCTGCTTCATGGCGTCGGCCATGAGCACGGGGTCCTTGGCGCCGGCGATGGCGGTGTTCATGAGCACGCCGTCGCAGCCCATCTCCATGACGATGGCGGCGTCGGAGGCGGTGCCCACGCCGGCGTCGACGATCACCGGGATGGACACGTGCTCCTGGATGATGCGGATGTTGTAGGGGTTGCGGATGCCGAGTCCCGAGCCGATGGGCGCCGCCAGGGGCATGACCGCGGCGCAGCCCATGTCTTCCAGCTTCTTGGCGGTGACCACGTCGTCGCTGATGTACGGCAGCACGGTGAAGCCGTCCTCGATCAGCAGGCGCGCGGCCTCCAGGGTGCCGGGCGTGTCCGGGAACAGGGTCTTGTCGTCGCCGATGACCTCGAGCTTGACCATGTCGCCGACCCCCGCCGCGCGTGCCAGTCGGCAGGTGCGCACGGCTTCTTCCGGCGTGTAGCACCCCGCGGTGTTGGGCAGGATCGTGAACTTCTTGGGGTCGAGGTAGTCGAGCAGGTTCTCCTGGTCCGGGTCGGTGATGTTGACGCGCCGCACCGCCACCGTAACGATCTCCGCGCCGGAGATCTCGATGGCCTTGCGCGTCTCCTCGAAGTCCTTGTACTTGCCGGTGCCGACGATCAGCCGCGAGCGGTATTCCTTTCCGGCGAGGCGCAGGCGGTCGGGCGCCGCCGCTTCCGAGGCTTGGGCTGTGGATCGGGTCATGAGTCTATCCGCCGCCGACGAAGTGGACGATCTCCACTTCGTCGCCTTCCTTCAGTTGCGTGTCGCCGTGCGCGTCCCGTGAAACGACTTGGGCGTTGATCTCCACCACCACGCGTCCCGGCCGGATCTCCAGGTGTTCCAGGAGTTGGGCGACGCTGATGTCGGACGCGACTTCGCTGTCCTTGCCGTTGACTCGGATTACCACGACAGGTTCCCACCGGTTGTGTCTGACAGAATACTAGCAAAACGCGACGGACACCACCGCCAGCGGGACCCGGCAAGGGACGCGACACTAGCGCGCCGCCGCGATCTTCACCTCCAGCACGCCGATGCCTTCCACCTCGCCTTCCACCTTGTCGCCGACGTTGAGGAAGATGGGTGGAGTCCGGGCGAAGCCCACCCCCGACGGCGTTCCCGTGCTGATGATGTCGCCGGGCTCCAGGGTGAGGCCGGCGGACAGGTGCTCGATGGTCGTGGGGATGTCGAAGATCATGTCCCGCGTGTTGCCGTCCTGCATGGTTTCGCCGTTGACGCGGCACTGCAGCCGGACGTTCTTGGAATCGGGCATGGTGCTCTTGTGCACGATGCTGGGTCCCAAGGGGCAGAAGGTGTCCAGGGACTTGCCCTTCCACCACTGGAGGTGGCGGCGCTGCAGGTCGCGGGCGGTCATGTCCAGGCAGACGGTGTAGCCGAAGATGTAGTCGTTGGCCTTGGCGGCGGGGATGTTCCGGCCCTTGCGGCCGATCACCACCGCCAGCTCCACCTCCCAGTCGATCCTGCTGGTGACGGGATGCGCCAGCACCTTGCCCTGGTCGCCGATGACCGCGGTGGCCGGCTTGGTGAAGAACACCGGCACCTCGGGCGTGTTGAGCTGGATGCCGCGTGCGCGCACGCCCTCGTCGATATGCTCTTGGTAGTTGACTCCCAGGCAGATGACGTTCTTGCGCGGCGCGGGGATCGGCGACAGCAGCCTCACGCGGTTGCGCTTGACCAGGATCCCGGCCTGGGCCAGCCTTCGGGTGCCCTTGGTATCGAGGTCCGCAACGTAGCGAGAGGCTTTTTTTGCGGTGTTGACGGCCTTGGCACCGGCCTCGATGAACGACTGCATGCCGCCCAGATAGGCGGCGGTGTCGCCCGGGAGGTAGCGTTTGGCGACCTCCTGGAGATCGATGATCTGATCGTCTCCGTTCATCAAGCCCAGACGGGCCTTGCTCTGAAAGTTGTACGTCACGAAACGCATGGGCGACCTCCTGTCCCGTTCCGGTCCCGAAGGCCGGTTCTGTAGGGCTTTCTCATAGAGAAGCGCCGTGCCCTTTGTCAAGGCCGGCGGCGCCATGCAGGAGTCGGCGGCCGGAGAAAGTTCCGAAATTGCACAGCCGGGTAGGCGGTGGTACCCTCGAAGCCGTGAAACGCACCAAGGGACAACGCACCACGATGGAGGTGGGAGACCGGGTTCTGATACGAGGGGACTTGCGCAGACAGGTCATGACCGTGGCGCGGGTGGACATTCCCCATTCGACCCAGAAGGTCTTCCTTTCCCGCTCCGGGGGCGATTTTACGGTCGGCCTCAAGGTCTGGAAATCGGATTTCGCATGGAGCGAGAAGAACCAGATGTGGGTTTCGAAACGCTGACGCCGCCCGGGCGCTGATGACCGATGGCGCAAGACCTCGAAGCGCTGCTGCGGACCCTTCGCGACGGCAAGGGGCCGGCGATCATGCTGCTTCACGGCGACGAGTTCCGTGTCCGCGGCGCGAGCCGCGCGATCCTGGAACACCTCGCCCCCGGCTCGGACACGAGCCTCGCCGTCTCCCGGTTCGACGCCCGCGCCGCCTCTTGGGACGAGATCGAGGCCGCTCTCATGACCCCGTCGCTCTTCGCTCCCGCCTGCACGGTGGTGGCGGAGTACGTTCCCTGGTTCGCTCCTCCCGAGCGCAAGGGAGGCGGCGCCGGAGACGAGCCGAAACCCGGTCCCGGCAAGCTCAAGGCGGAAGAGCCGGACCGGATCGTGCAACTCCTCGAACGCGGGTTGCCCCGCGGCGCGCGCCTGTTGCTGCTGGCTCCCCAGGTGGACAAGCGCGGGCGCGCCTACAAGCAGTTGGGCCGCCAGGGGTGCGTCCTCGACCTGTCCGTGGAACGCGATCGGAGCGGACGCATCCGCCGGGAGTCGGTGGCCGCTTTTCTCGATCAGCATCTGCGGAGGGCGCGCAAGCGCATCGAGCCGGAGGCGCGCGAGATGGTGCTGTCCCGATGCGGCAACGAGCTGTGGATCGTGCACCAGGAGATCGAGAAGCTGATCCTCTACGCCGGCGACGCGGACACGGTGGTGGCCGCCGATGTCGAGGAGATATTCATGGACCAGTCGGAGAGCTGGGTGTTCGATCTCACCGACGCCCTGGGGCAACGGGACGCGCTCCGGGCCTTGGCCTTTCTGGGCCGCCTCCTGGCCGGCGGCGACTACCCGCTGATGATGCTCGGGGCCATCGCGAGCCACGTGCGGCGCCTCCAGAGCGCGCGCCAACTTCTCGACCGCGAGCTGGCCGCGGTCTGGCGCCGGCACATGTCCTACGCGGAGTTCCAGAAACAGGTTCCGCCCGACACCGAAGGCCTCCCCACCAAGAGTCCCTACGCCAACTACCTGACGTTGCAGCGCGCCGAGAAGTTCACCTTGCCCGAGCTCACGACCTTTCTCCGGCTGCTCCGGGACACCGATGCCCGCCTCAAGTCCTCCGGCCACCAGCCCCAGGCCGCCATGGAGAGACTGATCCTGGAAATGTGCCGGCCGTAGGGCCGCGACCGTCCGGCGGCGCCCCTTCCCGGGGGATGCCCGATCGGGAGTGTCCGGTGGGGCCCGCGGCCGAATTCCACGGTTCGACTTAAGGCGGTGCCGGTCCCGCCGATTCCTCCTACGGAGAGACAAACTCACCGATGGGGGTCCAATGGTATGGCGACAGGTCTTTCGCGGCGCTTCCCCGTTCCGTTGACGGCGCTCGTGCTGGGCGCGTTTGTGTTCGGATTCTTGGTGCATCTGGCGTACGGGCGCTGGACCGGACCGGCACCGTGCGCGGAGGGCCCGGCGTACGGGGCGGTTGCTCCCGGCGATTCCACCCGAACGAATCCGGCTTCCGACGCGGATCTCCCGGAGGTCGACGTCATGGAGATCGAACGGCTCCAGGAGCTGGCCGGGGTATTGGCGCGGGTCCGCGGCCGGGTGTACCGCGTAGGCCACTCGTCCAAGAGCGACACCTGGTTTCTGGATTTCGGCCCTTCCCGGTCCGCCTTCACCGCCGTCGTCTTTTCCTCGGCCGTCGAGGCCTTCGAGCGCGCGGACGCCCACCCGAACCGGTTCCGGGGAAAGGAGGTGGAACTGACCGGCCGCATCAAGGATGACCCCAAGTACGGCCTGGAGATGATCCTGGAGAGCCCGGCGCAGATCAGGCTGGTGCCCTGAACGGCCCGGCCATCGTTGTTGGATCGTCCCGCGATTTCGGATAAGCTCGCGGGGTCCGTCTATTCCGTACCCATGACAGGGGACCCACGACACTTCGAATCCATCGGGAGCCGTCTCGGATTCCGGCAGGAGCCTTCCGGCGACCATGAGTTCAACCTGGTCTGGCGCGGCGGGCGCTTTCCTGCGCTGCTGTGCCTCGGCATCGCCTGTTTCCTGCTGCTCCTCTCGGTGCCGGTGTTCCTGGCCATCCGCGCCCACGGGCTCGACAGCACGGTGGGGAACCTGTGGTACTTCCCGGCCATGAACGTGGTGCTCTTCGGGGTGGTGCTGTTCCTCTTCACGCTCAAGCGCACCATCCGCATCGACCGGCGCGCACGCACGGTGTCCCTGACCCGCGGCAGCCTGTTCATGCGCCGCCGGCTGACGCTGGGCTTCGACGAGGTGACGGGCCTGCGGGTCGCCGACGACCAAGTGTACAGCGGCTTCGCCGTGGCGGGTTCCACCGCCGGGGAGAAGTCCTTTCCGGCCCGCTCGGTGCGTCTGCTGCTCGCCGACTCCGTGCTCGCGGACCCGGGGTCCGTGCTGCTCGACCGCGGCGGCAGCCGGCGGCTGGATGAGCTCGCGGCGCGCATCGGCGAGTTCATGGAGAAACCGGTGGACGCGGTGCCGCCGGACGGGCGCGGGCGGCGCGGCGGGAGTTGAATCCCGAGTCCCGGGTTCGACGGAAGGGGACCGGGTCGGCCACGCCCGGATCGTTTGCGTATCCGGCGGGGCGTGAACAGGGGAGCGGGGCGCGTGACGAGGCCTGGTTTCCGGCCCCCGGAACAGCCCATCGGCCCGGCTCCGGGCCGGTTGCACTTTGCCGGGATTCTTCCTATATCAAGAGCGGCATTCGGGTATCATCGCGGACCCCGCCAGCCGGCAGACGGACCAATCCTCACGATCGGAGAGGGAATTTCATGGACAAGAAGATCAAGTTTCGCGTCAACGGGACGGAGCACGAGCTGGAGGTGCCCACCAACCGGCTGTTGGTGGACATGCTCCGCTACGACCTGGGCCTCACGGGAACCAAGGAAGGGTGCAGCGTGGGCGTGTGCGGTGCGTGCACGGTGCTCATCGACGGCGAGATGGTGAGTTCGTGCCTGGCCCTGGCGGTGTTCGCCGACGGCCGCGACGTCACCACGGTGGAGGGGCTGGCCCAGGACGGCGAGCTTCACCCGGTGCAGCAGAGCTTCATCCGCTACGGCGGCTTCCAGTGCGGCATCTGCACCCCCGGCCAGGTGGTGGCGGCCAAGGCGCTGCTGGACCAGAACCCCAGGCCCAACGAGGAAGAGATCAAGGACTGGATGATGGGCAACCTGTGCCGCTGCACCGGCTACTACAAGATCATCGAGTCCATCGAGAAGGCGCACGAGTTCGCCAAGTAGGGAGTTGAGGAATGATCGCTTTTGACTACCGCACTCCGGGGAGCCTGGAAGAGGTCTACGCGGACCTCAAGGAAGCCGGCTCCGACGGCAAGATCATCGCCGGCGGCACCGCGCTCGTGATCATGATGAAGCAGCAGCTCGTGCAACCGAGCTGCGTCATCAGCCTGCGCAACGTGTCCGGGCTGAGCGACATATCGGAGAACAACGGCAGCGTGCACATCGGCGGCCTCGTGAGCCACGCCCATCTGGACGCATCGGACGTGGTCCAGGGCAAGCTGCCGGTGCTGGGCGCCACCTACCACCACGTGGCCACCCAGCGGGTGCGCACCATGGCCACCGTGGGCGGCGGTCTCGCCCACGCCGACCCCAACCAGGACCCGCCGCCGACCTTCATCGCCCTGGGAGCGAGCTTCGAGCTGGGTTCCGCGGGCGGCAGCCGCTCGGTGGCGGCCGAGGACTTCTTCAGCGACTACTACGAGACGGTGCTGGAGCCGGAGGAGATCGTCACCGGCGTGAGCGTGCCGCTCATGGCGGCCAACAGCGGCGCCGCCTACCTCAAGTTCCTGCCGCGCTCGGCCGACGACTACGCCACCGTCAGCGTGGCCGCGGTGGTGACGCTGGACGCCGCCAAGAGCACCATCCAGGACGTGCGCATCGCCATGGGCAGCGTCAACACCACGCCCGTCCGCGCCACGGCTTCCGAGGACGTGCTCCGGGGACAGCCCGTGAAGGCCGAGGGCCTGCGGGAAGCCGGCGAGAAGGCCAAGGAGCACACCGACCCGGTCAGCGACTTCCGCGGCTCGGGCTCGTACAAGACCCAGATGGCCGCGGTGTTCGTCCGGCGCGCGCTCGAAGCCGCCATCGCCAACGCATCCTGAGCAACGGAGGAACGAGTGAAATTCAGTCAAAGCGCAACCGTGCCCGCGGGCCGCGAGCCCCTGTGGCAGCTTCTCATGGACATCCCCAGGGTCGCCACCTGTCTCCCCGGCGTCCAGGACGTCGAGCAGGTCGACGGCGAGACCTACCAGGGAACCCTGAAGGTCCGGGTCGGCCCCATCTCGTTGAGCCTGCAGGGCAAGATCGTCCTGGAGGAAAAGGACCAGGATGCCTGGCGCGCCGCGCTCCGGGCCGAGGCCGAGGACCGGCGCGTGGCCGGCGCCATGCGCGGCAAGTCCACCATGGAGCTCAAGGAGCTGAGCGCGGGCGAGACCGAGCTGACCGTGGAGACCGACGTCAACATCCTCGGCAAGATCGGCGAGTTCGGCCAGCCCATCATCCGCAAGAAGGCCGACCAGATGCTCAACACCTTCATCAACAACATCAAGAAGGAGCTGGCGGCGAACTAGCACGCGGATCTTGGAGTTTCGGAGACGAAAGGGCGGCCGGTGGAGAGACTACCGGCCGCCCTTTTGCGCTTTGGTGGCGTAGAAACACCTGCGACTGTGTCATACCCCGAGGCGACAACCCCCTGAATCGTCATACCCGCGGAACAGGCTGTATCAAAACACTATTCAAGAGAGGCAACAACCCCTGAATCGTCATTCCCGCTTTCGCGGGAATGACGAGTTGCCAGGAGGCAGACTTTGGGCCCAGTCTGGGAAGCGGGAATCCAGGTGGGGTGGGGGCGGCGAAACAGGCAGGTTCTTTCCCATGTTGACTTCCCCCCGCCACATCAGTACGATCCGCCCAAGTCCGGCAGCCCCTGGGGACTGTCGGAGTTGACTGTGCTCACCGTGCCGAGTGTCAACCGCTTGCGACGGGTGGGACGACTATTGGAAACCCGCACGCGTTGGCTGGGCGGCGACAACACCAGTGGAGGCCCGTCATGAATACTCGCACCACGCTTACCTTCGTCACATCCGCCATCGGTCTCTTGTTCGTCTTGTTCGGTTCGATCGCCTTCGCGCAGGACAAGCTGCCGGCGCGACTGGCGGACGACCCGGTCGCCAAGGCCCTGGGACCGGCGGTTATTAACGCGGCGATCAAGGAAGGGAAGGTCGTCTGGTACGGCGGCACCACGAGCCAGCAGTTCTTCGACTCCGGGGCCAAGGACCGGTTCGAAAAGCGCTTCGGCATCAAGGTTGAGCTCATCAGCGGCCGCATGCGCCATTTGACCGACCGGATCCGCACGGAGGTGGCGGTGGGCAAGGTCCAGGGCGACATCATGGAGGGCGGCGACAAGTACATGCTGGAGCTGCACGCCGTGGGTGCCCTGGCGAAGTGGCGCCCTCCCGCGCCGGAGCTGGACAATCTCGACAAGAAGGTGTTCGTCAGCGACCCCGTCGGCTACTGGTGGCCGGTCCACTTGAGCGCCCAGGCCATCCTCCTGAACACCAACCTGGTCAAGCCCGAGGACTACCCCAAGTCCTACTGGGACATCGTGGACCCGAAGTGGAAGGGAAAGGTGGCCATTCGCGATCCGCGCGCTTCCGGCGGCGGCGCCTGGCACATGCTGGGCATCTACAATACGCCGGGAATGGGCGTCGACTACATCAAGAAACTCAAGGCGACGGTGGAGCCGTTCATCGTGCGTGGCGGCAGCCGGAAGCTCCGCGACGCCATCGCGCGGGGACAGTTCGCGCTGGGCTTCAGCGGGCGCGGCGAGAACATCCGGGACCTGCCCAAGGGAACCCCGGTGAAGTTCGTCGTGCCCAAGGAAGGGCAGGCCTGGACGCCGTTCTCCATGGCCACGATCAAGGGTGCGGGACATCCGAACGCGGCCAAGGTAATCATGACGTGGTTCTACGAACTCGAGAACCTTCAGGCATGGAACACCCACGCCGGCCGCAACGTGCCGCATCCCAAGGTAAAGCCGCCGATCCCCGAAATGAGCCTGACGGCCTATCCATTGATGAAGAAGATCCCGTCCGAGCAGCTCGGTGATCCGAACTTCTTCTTCAAGGAGATGGAGCAAGTCTTCGGCATCCGGTGACGAGTGTCCCGTCTCGGGCGCGAACGCCATCGATGAGACAGGGGACCGCGACCCTACCGGGTAGCCATGCCTGACGTCGGAATTTCCGAGGTCGTCAAGCGTTTCGGCTCCGTCACGGCCGTCGCCGGCATCGACCTGCACGTGCGGGACGGCGAGATGATGACCCTGCTGGGGCCGTCCGGCTGCGGCAAGACCACGACGCTGCGCATGATCGCCGGCCTCGAGGAACCCGACGCCGGCGCCATCCGCATCGGCGGCGTGCCGGTGTACGACACGGCCCGGCGCATCGACGTGCCGTCGGAGCGGCGCAACCTGGGCATGGTGTTCCAGTCCTACGCCATCTGGCCGCACATGACGGTGTACGAGAACGTTGCCTATCCGCTGCGCATGCGCCGCGTCGGGCGCACGGAGTCCGAGCGCCGCGTGGCCACGGTGCTGCAGCAGGTGGACCTGGAGGGGCTCGGCGGCACTCCAGCCACCAACCTGAGTGGCGGTCAGCAGCAGCGCGTGGCGCTCGCCCGGGCGTTGGTTTTCGAGCCGCGCGTGCTGCTGCTGGACGAGCCCCTGTCCAACCTCGATGCCAAACTGCGCGAGCACATGCGTTTCGAGCTGCGGATCATGCAGCAGCGGCTAGGGGTCACCGCCCTCTACGTCACCCACGACCAGGAAGAGGCGCTGACGCTGTCCGACCACATCGTCGTGATGAACCGGGGGCGGATCGAGCAGATCGGGACGCCGGCCGAGATCTACGAGCAGCCTGCCACGCGCTTTGTCGCGGAGTTCATCGGCAAGGCCAACTTCATCGAGACCGCAGGCGGCGCACGGGTAAAGGGGACCGGTGCGACGGTTCCACTCACGACCTACGACGGCACCGTCACCCTCACCCTGGATGCAGACGCGGTGCACACCGGGCGGGAAAGTGATCCGGGGGCGGCCGCGCATCTGTTCATCCGGCCGGAGAAGATTCGCATCGGTCCGGGAGCAACCCCCCGGCCGGGTGACGACGGCGTCGAGATCATCCCCGGCCGTGTCATCGGGCGGGCGTACCTCGGCGACCACAACGAATACCTGGTGGGTATCCGCGACGGTGTCGATGTCCGGGTGCCGACTTCCGTCGATGAGAATTGGCAACCGAGCGCCGAGGTGGCGCTGTACGTTGCCAGGAAGGACATCGCCCTCTACCAATGAGCGAGGTCGGCGCCACCGCGGCCGAGCCTCCGGTCGACCGTGCTTCCCGGCGGCTCGGCGACTACCTGAGAGCGCACCGCTCCATCTACTACTACGCGTTGGCCGCGGTGGTGGCGGTGCTGGTGCTCTATCCGGTGGGAGTGCTGTTTACCGCAAGCGTATTCTCGGGGCAGCCGGGTCGCCTGGGCCATTTCACGCTGGAAGGCTACCGTCCCTGGCTGGCCGCGTACGATCTCGTCCCCATCTTCATCAACAGCGTGATCTACGCGTCCGCGAGGCTCGCCTTGAGCCTGACCCTGGCGCTCCTGTTCGCCTGGGCCGTGGCGCGCACGAACGTGCCGTTCCGGCGCACCATGATGCTGCTGATTCCCGTGCCGTTCTTCACGCCGGACCTGTTGACCGGCATCTCGTGGCTGATGCTCGGGAACCCGCAGAACGGCCTCATCAACCAGTTCGCGAGGGACTGGTTCGGCATCCAGGGGCCGGTGATCGATCTCTACGGCTGGACCGGTCTGATCTTTCACTCCACCCTCAGCACCACGGCGCTCATGTTCCTCATGCTGGCGGGTTTCTTCTACTCGATGGACTCCTCCTTCGAGGAGGCTTCGGTCACCCTGGGCGCCAGCAAGTACCGGACCATCTTCACCATCACGCTGCCGATGATGTCGCCGGCCATCCTCGCCACCTCCGTGCTCATCTTCGCCAGCGGCCTCGACAGCTTCGAGAACCCGCTGCTCTTCGGCAATCCGGGGGGCGTGTACGTCTTCGCCAACGAAATCTACCGCATGTTGCACTACCGCCATCCGCCCCAGTACAACGGCGCGACGGCGCTTTCGGTGATCCTGATCCTGATCATGTTCAGCCTGGTCTGGCTGCAGTGGAAAAAGCTGGGGGAGCGCCGCTTCACGGTCATCAGCGGCAAGGGCTACCGGCCCACGCGGATCGCGCTGCCGGGTTGGGTGCGCTGGTCGATCTTCGGAGTCTTCGTCGTCTACTTCATGCTCGCCATCGTGATACCGCTGGCGCAGATCCTCGCCAGCTCGTTCTTTCCGATCTTCGGCATCTACAACCTGGAGCACCTGACCCTGGACAACTGGCGCGGCGTCTTCAACGACCAGCGCGCCATGAACGGGCTCAAGAACACGGTGCTTTTCTCCACCGCCGCGGCCGCGGCCACGGTCGTCATCGGCGGCCTCATCGGCTACATCCGGGTGCGCACCCGGCACTGGCTCGGGCGCCAGCTCGAGCTGCTGGCGTGGCTGCCGTGGACGCTGCCGGGCATCGTGCTCGGTCTGGCGCTGTTGTGGGCCTGGGCGCTTCCGCCCGCGCCTTTCAACCTCTACGGCACCGCCACGGTCATCATCATCGGCTTCATCGTCAAGGGCCTGCCCCTCGGCACCGCCACCATGCAGGCCGCGGTGCACCAGGTGAGCGGAGAGCTCGAAGAGTCCTCGCGCGTCCACGGCGGCCGGTGGCTGACCACGGCGCGGCTCATCCTGATCCCGCTGATGCGGCGCGGCGTGCTGGCGTCTTTCGTGATCGTGTTCGCGCTCGCCGCGCGGGACCTGACCATTCCATTGCTGCTTTACCGGGGCGGCACCGAGACCATTACGGTGGCGCTGCTGTATTACTTTGAAGAAGGCATGATGAGCACCCTGTCCGTGGTCGCCGTGATACAGCTCGCGCTGGTGTTCGCGCTGCTCGCAATCGAGAGGCTGACACGCGGCAAAGACGAGGAAGACTGATGGCCAAAGAGAGCACTTCGCAAGAATGGTCCCGCGCTCAGGACGAGCCGGACGTGGCGCGCTCCGACGATACCATCGAACGCGTCGAAACATATTGCCTCGGGCTTCCCTACCGGAACGCCGTGCAGTTCCGCTCGGTGCGGGAGGCCAGCGGCGCCTACATCATCCTGCGCCTCGTCACCCGAAGCGGCGCCGAAGGCATCGCCGAGTCCGTCGCCCGCCCCGCCCATTCGGGAGAGGACCCGAAGCTCCTGGCCTACGCCATCCGCACCTTCTTCGCTTCGCTCTTGGAGGGTGCGGACCCTTTCGCCCACAACGACATCCTCGCCCGCATCAACAAGGTGAAGGGCGCACGCACCGCGCACGCGCTCATCGACGTGGCGCTCTGGGACCTGCGCGGCAAGCTGCTCGGCCAGCCCGTGTGGCGCCTTCTCGGCGGCGGCAAGCCGGCGCGCGTGCCCGTGGGGTGGATCGCCCACGGCAACACCGCGGAAGCGATGACTCAACAGGCGGTGGAAGCCATCGAGGTGCGCGGCTTTTCCGCGCTGAAGATCAAGACCTGGAAGCGCTCACGCGAGGACGTGAGCATGATCCGCGACATCCGCGCCGCCGTGGGTGACGACGTGGTCATGTGGGCCGATTCCAACGGCGCCTACACCGAGACCGAGGCGCGCACGATCCTGCCCGACCTGGCCCCGTACGGCATCGCCTTTCTGGAAGAGCCCTGCACTTTCGTCGACCCGCTGCGCATGGCCGCCGTGGCCGCCGACCTCCCCATCGCACTCCTCGGCGACCAGACCTGCACCACCATCGAGGCGGTGCATCACCTCGTCAAGATAAACGCCGTGGGGGCCGTCAGCGTGAAGCTCCGCCGCACCGGCATCAGCGACTCGCTCAAGATCATCGCCATCGCCGACGCCGCCGGTCTGCCCGTGGTCATCGGTACCGACTCCGAGTCCCGCATCGGCTCGCTCGCGCGCATCCACCTGCGCGCCGCCATCCCGAGCCTGGCGCCCTGGCCCACGGAGACCCACTTCTTCCAGAAGCTGGGCGACGACACCTTCGCCGGCGACTTCGACTTCAGCGACGGCGGCATCCTGCCCACCGATGCCCCGGGCTTCGGCGCCGCCATCGATTGGGAGAAGGTCGAGAAATACAGCTATTGACCGGCAGGCTGTTTGACGTGCACCTTCGCGGATTCCCGGAAAGGGGGCCTATCGATCCTGGAGTCCTTTGCCCGGCTCTCATATCCAGGCCGGAATATCCCGTGCCCCATGCAGGACGCGCAAGACATCGATTTCGGTCTCCCTCTCTATATAGAAGACCAAGTAGGGAAACTTGCCGGCCGGCTGGAAGCGCAGGCCGGGGATATCCAGCTCATGTGCATAGCGGAGCGATCCGCTTCCCGGCCGCCGGCCGATACGGGTACGGACATCTTCCAGCGCGCCGACGAAGGAAAGCGCCACCGCCGGTCCCGCCTCGGCCAGATAGTGATCGACCGCCTCTTCGATATCGCTCCGTGCCCGCTCGCGCAGGACAACCGGCTTCCCCTTCACCGCGGACCGGCTTCGCGGATCCGATTGCGGAGCCGGCCAAAGTAGCCCTCATCGGCCGTGACCGCCGGTGGAGAGGCCGCACCTTCGAGAAGCAGGTCGCGCAAGCGCTGACGATCCTGATCCTTGCGGATCAATTCGCGGACATACTCGCTGGAAGTGCTATAGCCACGTGCGACCACCTGATCGTCCACGAAGGACTTGAGCGCCTCGGGAAGCGAAATGTTCATCGTGCTCATGGGCCGAGGATAACGGCATTGGCAAAATTTGGCAAGAATTATCGTTAATCGAGCCACCGCCCACCGCGCCGGTCAGGACTGGCGAACGACCTCAGACCTCAGCCACCAAGTCCTTGTAGCTCAGTTCCGCCCGTGGATAAGTCAACGGGCTGTGGCTCATACCGAGGGCGACGCACATCTCGGCGAACCGGATGGACACCGACTTGGTGTTGAACACGGGCACGCCCGCGCCCTCCTGCAACGCGGCGGGGTCGACCACGTAGGGGATCAGCGCCCCGCCGAGCGGCACCACGCACTGGGCGCCGGTCTCCGACACCAGGCCCCGGATGAGGCCGATGGCGGTTTCGGTGATCTCCGCGCGCCGATTCCCGATGTCGGTGCCGTAGATGTCCAGCGCGCGGATGTCGGTGACGAGGTGGTCCATGCCGATGGTGCGCAGCAGCCGCCAGGTGTAGGGGACGTGCGAGGGCAGCGGCACCGTGATCCCGATGCGGTCCGCCAGCACGGCGGCGGCGTGCACGGTCGTGCGCAGTGGGCCGATGACCGGGATCTTCACCACCAGCCTGCCGCCGTCGATGCCCGGATCGAACGTGTTCGACTGGATCACCGCGTCAAAGCCGTTCTCCGCGGCCCAGCAGATCTTCCGGATCAACGAGGGCGTCTCCATCATGTGATCCAGCCCGTTCAGCATCTTCTGGTTCCCGGTCACGTCCTCCACCGCCGAGCCCGCGAAGTTGTCCGGGAAATGCACCTCCACCCGCGTCCCTTCCGAGGCATAGCTGTTGAGCAGCTTCTCCACCGAGGTCACGTCGTACTTTGCCGAGTTCTTCGGCGCCTTGTTGAGAAACATGATGCGCATGGTTTTTCCCCCTTTGGTGCCAACGTTCCGGTTCGCGCGCTGGTCTTCTGCCCGTTAGATCGTCATCGGCTTCCCTTATACACGTTGACGGGCGTGGCTACGAGCAGACCGGGTTTCACGAAGTTGTGGGAGGATATCGCTCACGCGGCGAGGCCGTCGCGACCGTTGGAGTAGGGTACGTTGCCGCCATAGGCGTCGCGCGGCTTGGGTGCGTCATAGGGGCCTATGTCGCCCCATTTTCCGGAATATGTCATTGACTTCATGTTCTAGCGGCACTATCCTCTAGCCATGCGTTGGGCGGTTGTCTTCCACAGTGCGTTCGTGCCGGAGTTTCGCAATCTGCCCAGGAAAGTTCAGGATGAGATCTACGCCATCGCCCGCTTGCTGGAACGGTTCGGGCCGCAACTGGGGCGGCCGCACGTGGACACGCTCAACGGCTCGCGGCATACGAACATGAAGGAGTTGCGGCTTAGCGCGACAGACGGAGAGTGGCGCGTGGCGTTTGCTTTCGACCCCGTACGCCGAGCCGTGCTGCTGGTCGCGGGCGAGAAGTCGGGCGGGAGCCAGAGGCGGTTCTACCGCGCGCTCATCCGCAAGGCTGACGAACGCTTCGGCCGTTACCTTGCCCGACTCGTCGACGAAGGAGGACCGTGATGACCGTGAGCCTGGACGAAATGATGGCTGAGCTTGATCCCGAGCGGCGCCGCAAGATCGAGGAGCGGGCAGCAGAGTTGATCGCCGAGGAGATGACACTGCGCGAGTTGCGCAAGGCCCGCAAGCTCACCCAAGTCAGCGTCGCGCGCGAACTCGGCATAAGCCAGGACGCTGTCTCACGGCTGGAGCACCGCAGCGACATATTGCTGTCCACGCTGCGCCGGACGGTCGAGGCAATGGGCGGAACCCTCTCGCTGATCGCCCGGTTTCCCGACCGTCCCCCGGTCGAACTCTCCGGCATCGCCGGCCACGATACCTGCGATTGACCCGGTACGTGGACGTTGCGAGGACTTGGCGCTATGCTGGCGCGCCGTCCACGCGCCTGACGGCGACCGTGCGCCCCGTGGCCAGGGACTCGGCTGCGGCGTTGGCGATGGCGAGGGCGGCGAGGCCGTCCCGGCCGTCCGGATAGGGTACGTTCCCGCCCCGGACCACGGCGCAGAAGGCGGCCAACTCCAACCGGTACGCATCCGCGTACCGCTCCATGAAGAAGTCGTTCAGTGGGTCGGTGGCAAAGCCCGAGTTGTCGGCGCGGGTCACCGTGGTGGCCACGGGATTGCCGGCGGAGAGCATTCCGGCGGAGCCGTGGACCTCGATGCGCTGGTCGTAGCCGTACACGGCGCGGCGGGAGTTGGAGATGACGCACAAGCGGCCGCCCGACGAACGCAGGACCGCGACCGCGGTGTCGACGTCGCCGGCGTCGCCGATGGCTTCGTCGACGAGAGCCGACCCGGTGGCGCTGACCTCGACAATGGGCTCTCCCACCAGGAACCGCGCCATGTCCAGGTCGTGGATCATCATGTCCCGGAAGAGGCCGCCGGAGCGTTGGAGGTAGGCGAGGGGAGGCGGAGCGGGATCGCGCGAGGTGATCTGCACCAGCTCCACGTCGCCGATGTGCCCGGCCTCGATCTCTTCCCGCAGGCGGCGGAACGAGGGGTCGAAGCGGCGGTTGAAGCCGATCATCAACGGGACGCCACGGTGCGCTGCCGCGGCCACGCCCTGCTGCGCGCGGGACAGGTCGAGGTCGAGAGGCTTCTCGCAGAAGATGGCCTTGCCCACATCGGCCGCGCGCTCGACGAGATCGGCGTGGAGGTCCGTGGGCGCGGCGATGAGGACGCCTTCGATGGCGGGATCGTTCAGCAGCTCTTCGGCGGACGCCGCGCGGGCGCCGGTCATTTGGACCACCGCGGCGACCGCCGCCTCGACGGGATCGGCCACCGCCACCAGCCGGGCGCCCTCCATGCCCGCGATGGACCGGGCGTGGGTCTGACCGATGCGGCCGGCTCCCAGCAGCCCCAGCCTGACGGGGTCCGCCGTCACGTCCGTCACTTCAAGTCCCGCTGGAAGATCCAGTCGTGGTCCGGGTGGTTCTTGAAACGCCACTGCCGCCTCGGGCCGGCCATCACGTTCAGGTAGTACATGTCGTACCCGTAGGGAGCGCCGCAGGGATGGTGCCCGCGCGGCACCAGCACCGTGTCGCCGTCGGAGACGGCCATGGTTTCGTCCAGTGCCCCGTCCTCGGTGAAGACCCGCTGGAAGCCGAACCCCTGGGGCGGGTTGATGCGGTGATAGTAGGTCTCCTCGAGGTAGGTCATGTCCGCGCCCTCGTCACTGTCGTGGCGGTGCGGCGGGTAGCTCGACCAGTTGCCCTGAGGTGTGAACACTTCGGTGATCAGCAGCCTGTCGGCGATGTCGGCGTCGTCCATGGCGATGGGGTGCACGTAGCGCGTGTTGGCGCCCTTGCCGCGCTCCAGCACCGGGATGCCGGCCGGATCGATGGCCGCGGCCGCGTGCCCACCGACGCCTGGAGCCGAGCACACGGCAATGGTGCAGTCCGTCTCCGCGTGTGCCGACCAGGACGTGCCGTTGGGAACATAGACCGCGTACGGCTTGGTCTGCTCGAACACGCTCATGCGCTCGCCCTGGAGGCCGAAGTCGACCTCGGGAGTGGACAGGCGAGCCTTGCCGTCGACCATTACCAGCATGGCCTCGCGGTCACCGGTCGCCTCCCCGGCGGTGTCCCCCGCCCGCAACGCGTAGACCGCGAAGCCGACGTAGCGCCAGCCTGCGTCCGCCGGTGTGATGTCGATGATTTTGCCCGTCGTCCCCGACGGCTTCCGCAATAGACTGCTCATGGGATCTCCTTCCCGACGGCCGCCAGGCTGTGCCAGAACCCGCGCGGCGCGGACCTTTACGAACATGTCATTCCCGCGAGACAGGCTGTGTCAAGACTGCACACGAACAGATGGCATTGCCCCCGGAAACGTCATTCCCGCTTTCCAGGGTGTGTCAAAACTCCCAGGGCACCCACGTCACAGAACGTCATTCCCGCGGAAGCGGGAATCCAGGGGCGGGGGAGTGGCACTACAGCGACGTTTCCCCGCCTCTCCACCCCTGGATTCCCGCTTCCGCGGGAATGACGACTTGAGGGTTTGGCGCCTGTTCTTGTCTGGGCGACGTTTTGACACAGCCTGTTTCGCGGGAATGACGTTTCCGGGAGTTGTTGCGTCTCCAAGATGGTGTTTTGACGCAGCCGCCTTCGCGGGAATGAAGTGTTCGCAACGTCTAGTCCAACCCCGCTTCCCACGCCATGGCGCGGAGCGTCTTCAGTGCCAACGTTTGATAGTATACCGGATCTCGTTGCGCCGGATCCTGCTCGGCTTCCGCGATGAGCCAGCCTGAGTAGCGGTGGCGCGCGGCGATGCGCAAGACCGCGGGGAAGTCCACGCAGCCCTCGTTGTCGCCGGGTACGGTGAACACGCCCAGCCGGACAGCTTGAAGGAACGATAGCCCTTCGGCAAGCGCCTTGTCGCGGACGGCGAGGCGAACGTTCTTCGCATGAATGTGCACGACCCGGTTCATGTAGCGTTCCGCAAGCGCCACCGGATCGGCGCCCGCGAAGGTTGCGTGCCCGGTGTCCAGAAGCAGCTTCGTGTTCGGTCCGGCGTGCGCCATGAAAGCGTCGACCTCGTCCATGGTTTGCACCACCGTGCCCATGTGGTGATGGTAGGCCAGGTCGATGCCCAGGCCGCGGCAATGGCTGGCGACGGCCTCGACGTCGGCGCAGAAGCCCCGCCAGTCGGACGCCGCGAGCCTGGGTCGATCGCCGAGCGGCGCATCGGCCGCGCCGTGTACCGCTCCGCTGGTTTCGCACACGATGCACACCGAGCACCCCAGGGCCGCCAGCACGTCGAGGTGCGGCTGGATGGCCGCCTTCTCTTCCTCCACGGAGCGTTCGAGCAGCTTCAGCGAGTGCCACCCGGACACGTACACGAGACCGTGGCGCGCGAGGGTCGCCCTCAGGGTCGCCGCGTCGGAAGGAAACTTGTGGCCCTTCTCGATGCCCTCGAAGCCGATGCGGCCGGCGTCGCTCAGGCACTGCTCCAGCGGGATGTCGCCCCCGAGGCTGCGGTCGTCGTCGTTGGACCACGCGATGGGGTTGGTGCCGTAGCGGATCACGCGGTTCTCCTCACTGGGTCACTCGCGGGAATGAGTAGCGGCTGGTCGCCATCGGGTCACGGCCACGGCCGCCTCTTGGCTGGCCCCATGGGTCACGGGCGCTTCTTCAGCGCCGCGACGTAAGACTCCCGCGCCGCCGTCACCTCGCCCCGGTCCGACACCTCGGGGACCGCCACGTCCCACCAGTGGCCGCCGGCCCGCGTGCTGGCCAGCGGGTCGGTGTCGACTACGATCACGGAAGTCCGTTCGGCGGAGCGGGCCTCGACCAGGGAGGCTTCAAGCGCCGCGATGCCGTCCACGTGCGTCGCGATGGCTCCCATGGAAGCGGCATGGGCGGCGAAATCGATGGCCGACGGGGTCTGGTGCCGGGCCGTCACCAGCAGGTTGTTGAAACTCGCACCTCCGGTGGCCAGTTGCAGCCGGTTGATGCAGCCGAATCCGCCGTTGTCCAGCACCACGACGGTCAACTTCAGGCCCAGCATGACGCTCGTGGCCAGCTCCGAGTTCAGCATCATGTAGGAGCCGTCGCCTACCACCACGACCACGTCGGCGTCGGGCCGCGCCATCTTGACGCCCAGTCCGCCGGCGATCTCGTAGCCCATGCACGAGTAGCCGTATTCCAGGTGGTAGTCGCCGCGGCGGGGAGAGCGCCACAGCTTGTGCAACTCGCCGGGCAGTCCGCCGGCGGCGCACACGACGATGCCGTTGTCGGGCATGTTCCGCTGTACGGCGCCGATGACCTGGGCGTCCGTCGGCAGGGCGTCCTCCCCGGTTGCCGCGGTGACGGCGTCGGCGGCGCGGTCCCAACCAGCCTTGAGCCCCTCCCCCGGCGGCGCAAAGGCGTGTTCGCCCAGGGCCGCGTCCAACTCCTCCAGGGTCGTTCGCGCGTCGCCTACCACGGCCACGGCGCGGTGCTTGGTTGCGTCGAACGCCGCCGCGTTGACGGCCAGAAGCCGCACGTCCGGGTTCTGGAACAGGCTCCAGGAGCCGGTGGTGAAGTCCTGCAGGCGGGTTCCCACCGCGAGGACCAGGTCGGCGGTTCGGGCGATCGCGTTGGCGCTCTCGGCGCCGGTGACGCCGATGGCGCCGACGCTGCACGGGTGCGTCCACGGCAGCGCCGACTTGCCCGCCTGGGTCTCGGCCACCGGGATGCCGTGGCGCTCGGCGAACGCGGCCAGCGTCTCGCACGCCTCCGAGTAGTGCACGCCGCCGCCGGCGATGAGGAGCGGCGCCTTGGCGGCCCGCAGGGCTTCCGCCGCGCGCGCCAGTTCCCCGGCGTCCGGCCGTTGCCGGCGCATGGTCCACGTCCGCGGCTCGAGGAACGTTTCAGGATAGTCGTAGGCTTCGGCCTGGACGTCCTGGCACAGGGAGAGGGTCACCGGACCGCACCCGGCCGGGTCGATGAGCGTCGCCATGGCGCGCGGCAAGGCGGTGAGCAGTTGCTCGGGACGGGTGATGCGGTCGAAGTAGCGGCTTACCGGGCGAAAGCAGTCGTTGGCGCTCACCGTTCCGTCGGCGAAGTCTTCCACCTGTTGCAGCACCGGGTCGGGCAGGCGGTTGGCGAACACGTCGCCGGGGAGGAACAGCACGGGCAGGCGGTTCACGTGCGCCAACGCCGCGGCCGTGACCATGTTGGTGGCGCCCGGGCCGATGGAGGAGGTCACCGCCATGGCGCGCTTGCGGTTGTTGGCCTTGGCGAAGGCGATGGCCGCGTGTGCCATGCCCTGCTCGTTGTGGCCGCGCCACGTGGGCAGCGCATCACCCGCCTGGTACAGGGCCTCGCCCAGCCCGGCCACGTTGCCGTGCCCGAAGATCGCCCACACCCCGGCCACGAAGCGCTCGCCGTCCTCGTTGGTCTGAGCGCTCAGGTAACGCACCAGCGCCTGCGCCGCCGTCAGTCGGATCGTGCTCATGGGTCGTTCGTCCTCGCGCGTCTTGTTGTTGACCGTGGCCCGAATCCGTCATTCCCGCGAAACAGGCTGTGTCAAAACCCCCGAGGCAGAGGCCCCACGAATCGTCATTCCCGCGAAAGCTTGCCCCCGATCGAGGGCAAGCTTTCGCGGGAATGACTCGTTGGGGTGTAGCGGAATTCCGTAACTACCATATGAATGACGGATTTGAAGCGTTGCAGCCCATTTCGTCACATTCGGCCGGTTCGCGCTCCGTCCCAGGCCTCGCAGAGCCTGGAGAAGTTCTGCATCAGGCGTTCCACTGCTTCGTCGTCACTCATGCGGCCGGCCAGCCAGGCGCGCGCCGCCTCCCCGAAGATCGTACGCCCGACGGCGAACCCTTTCACCATGGCGTGCCGGGCGGCCGCCCGAAAACTTGCCTGCAACTCCTCGAAGGGCGCGTCCAGGCCCAGCACCACGATGCCGCGGCAATGCGGGTCGTTGCGCTCGATGGCGGCGCACGTGTTTTGCCAAGCCGAGTTTGAGACCATGGGCTCCAACTTCCACCAGTCGGGAAAGACGCCGACTCTGTAGAATCGTTCGATGACCGCCGCCGTGGTCGTTGCGTCCACGGGTCCGTACTTCGACGGAATGATCTCCAGCAGAAAGTCCAGCGCGTTGGCGCGGGCGGCCTCGGCCAGGCGTTTGACCGTGGCCTCCTGGTCGGCGCGCAGTTCCGCCGGGTCGTCCGGACGGTAGAAGCAGAGCGCCTTGACCACGTGCTCGGCGGGCCATTCCGCCAGCGCGGAGCCGAAGTCGTCGCCGATCTCCAGGCGCAGCGGGCGCGACCCGGGTCTTTCCACCGGGCGCCCGATCCACAAACCGGTGCCCGCGGCCGCGTAGAGCGCGTCGCGGCCCAGGCCGTCGTCGCACAGGATGCCGTAGCCGTCGCGGCCGTCGGCGACCCGGAGCGCCGCCTCCAGACACAGGCGCTTGAACGCGCCGATGCGCTCCGCTCCGGCGCCAGCGTCTTGGTCCCGCACCATTTCGTCGAACTGCGTCCGATGATCGAAGGCGAACACGTGCATGTCGGGCCACGCCTTGGCCCGGTTCGTGGCCCAATGTAACTGCTCCAGGCGCGTGTCGTGGCGCACCGCCGGCGTGGCCGGTCCGTTTTCCAGGAAGTCGCGCAGCTCCACCTCGCTGGGATACGCCGGCGTGCAGCCGTGGCGCGACACCGCCAGCGCCCCGCAGGCGTTGGCGATGCGCAGGGTCCCGGCCCAGTCCTCGCCGGTGAGCCAGCCCTTGAGCAGTCCGGCCATGAAGCCGTCGCCGGCGCCCAACACGTTGAACACTTCCACCGTGAATGCCTCGCCGCGCACCCCGTCGTCGAGGCTCGCGGGGATCGGACCGTCGAAGGCGGTGGCGCCCCCGGCCCCGCGCTTGCATACGAGCGTCGCCGCCGACACCTCGCGCACCCGTGCCAGCGCCGCCACGGTGTCGGGCGCGCCGCCGGCGATGTGGAACTCCTCCTCCGTCCCCACGATCACGTCGAACCGCGCCAGGGTGCTCTGCAGCTTGGCGGTGACGGCGGCCGACTCGATGAAACGGTTCTCCCCGTCCCCGTGCCCGGAGAGGCCCCACAGGTTGGGACGGTAGTCGAGGTCGAGTGCTGTGCTGGCCCCCGATGCCCGCGCCAGGTCCAGCGCCCGCAGCGTCGCGGCCTCGGTCCGGGGATGGGACAGGTGCGTGCCGGAGGCGAGCACGCAGCGCGCCTCGGCGATGAAGTCCGGGTCGACGTCGTCGGGCGAGAGCGCCATGTCGGCGCAGTTCTCGCGGTAGAAGATCAGCGGGAAGCGCTCCTGGTCGCGGATTCCCAGGAGCACCAGCGCCGTCAGGCGCTCCGGGTCGGTGATGACGCCGCGCACGTCCACCCCCTCCGCGCGCAACTGCTCGCGGACGAACCGGCCCATGTGCTCGTCGCCGACCCGCGTGATGACCGCGGACCGCAGTCCCAGCCGCGCGGCGCCGGCGGCGGTGTTGGTGGGCGAGCCGCCGATGTACTTCCGGAACGAGCGCATGTCCTCCAGGCGCCCGCCCACCTGGGCGCCGTAGAGGTCCACCGACGACCGTCCGATGGCGATGACGTCCAGAGCGCGCTTCATGCGATGCCGCCCGGGAGCCTTCGCTTGCGTGTCAGCAAGTGCAGACAGCCTTCGTTCAGTGTCCGGCTCATACGGTGCCTCCCAGCGAGCCCTCGAGGCGCGCCAACTCCTGGCCCCCCGCCATCATGTCCTGAAGCTCGGCGGTCTTGATCTCCGCGCGCATGGCTGTCCCCAGGGTTGTGCCCCGGTTCAGCACCGTGTGGCGGTCGCCCACCGCCATGGCGTGGCGCACGTTGTGGGTGATGACGACCACGCCGATGCCGGCCTTGCGCACGCGGTCGATGGTGGCCAGCGCGTTGGAGGTCTGGCGTACTCCCAGAGGTGGGCTCGTCCAGGATCAGGCGAATATAGACGCAATCGCGGCGATTGGAAACGGAAAACCCGGTTGACGACTCCCTTCTCCCTTACTGTCAATCCCGGTCCTTCTACCGTCACTTCCGCGCCACGGGTGTATCAAGACTCTGGGCGGGCTTGGGAACAGCGCCGGACACCCCGAATCGTCATTCCCGCGGAAGCGGGAATCCTCTCTCGCCGCTTCGAGTCCGATCTGATAACGTCCATCCGAGACACCGTGGAATGGCCGGCGTCGGCGCCGGGATGGCAAGGCTGGAATGGATCGAAAAGGTTACGGTCTGACCGAGGGATTGCGTGAGAGGGTCGCGTGGGAGTGTGCCCGGGGGGCTCCGTCCGGCATTGCCCGGGTGGAGAGCGTGATCCCGTGCACCGACCCCTTGGCGTGGTTGCGTGCCCAGGATGCGTCCGCCGCCAGGCTTTACTGGGCCGACCGGGACGGCGTCGCTGAGGTCGCCGGGGTCGGCGCCGCCGATCTGGTAACGCGCGCCGACACGGACGGCATCGACGTCCTGTTCGGGCAGGTTCACGGGCGTCTCGCGGGTGCGCCGCCCGGTGCGAGATACTTCGGCGGTCTTCGTTTCTCCGGTAAGGCTCCCGTGGATGCGGCGTGGCGGGAGTTCGGCGGCTGCGGGTTCGTGTTGCCGCGGTTCGAGTTGAGCCGGAGGGGGCCGGACAGCGTGCTGGCGTGCCAGTGGCTGCGTTCGACCGTTCCGGTCGATGCGCTGATGGCGGAGCTCGACGCGCTGGTCTTCGGGGCCCCCGAGAACGGTCGTGTCCACCCCGCGGCGACCGGGCGCCGGGACCTGCCCGGCCGGGCGGGATGGGATGCCGCCGTGACCGGGACCCTCGATCTCGTTTCCAGGGGCGACCTGGACAAGGTCGTGCTGGCCCGGAAATCCACTTTCGGCTTCGCGGACGGCCTGGATCCCCTGGCCTGCTTGAAGGCGTTGATGCCGGAGACGGAGCAATGCTACCGGTTCTGCTTCGTTCCCGGAGCCGGGCGGGGTTTTCTCGGGGCGCCGCCGGAGCGGCTGTACCGCCGCGAGGGAAGACGTATCCTGTGCGATGCCCTCGCGGGCACGCGCACGCGCGGCGACCGCGCGTCGCTGGACCGGCAACTGGAACAGGACCTCATGCGCAGCGAGAAGGAGCGGCGCGAGCAGGACTACGTGGTCCGCGGTATCCGGGAGAGCCTGGCGCCGCTGTGCAGCGAGCTGACCGCGGGAGCCGATCCGTCCGTGATGAAGCTGCGCAACTGGCAGCATCTCATGAGCCGCTTCGAGGGCGTGCTGCGCGACGGGGTGGGCGACGCGGAGCTGCTCAACGCGCTGCACCCCACCCCGGCGGTGGGCGGCTACCCCACGGGCCGGGCGCTCAGGGAGATCGAAACGCGGGAGCCTTTCGATCGGGGCTGGTATGCGGGTCCGGTGGGATGGGTGGGACACGACGGCGCCGAGTTCGCCGTGGCCATCCGGTCCGCGCTCGTGGAAGGCTCCACGCTCTCGGTGTTCGCCGGGGCCGGGATCGTGGCCGGGTCGGTGCCCGAAGACGAGTGGGCAGAGCTGGACTACAAGATCCGCCACTTCACCCGGGCGTTGAACCTTCCGCGATGATCCAGGCCGCCAACGTCAACCACCTTTGGGCCGCGCTGCTCGTCGAGGAGCTGGTGCGCAACGGGGTCGGCACGTTCTGCATCGCCCCCGGCTCCCGCAGCACGCCGCTGGTGGTGGCCGTGGCGCGCAATCCCCGTGCACGGGCCATCGTACACTATGACGAACGCGGCGCGGCCTTCCACGCCTTGGGGTACGGGCGCGCCACCGGGGTACCGGCCGTCGTGGTCACCACCTCGGGCAGCGCCCTGGCCAACGTGTGGCCGGCGGTGGTGGAGGCCTCGCTGGAGCGGGTGCCGCTGCTGGTGCTGAGCGGCGACCGCCCGCCGGAGCTTCAGGACGCCGGCGCCAACCAGACCATGGACCAGGTCAAGTTCTTCGGGGGCTACGCCGAGTGGTCCGCGACTTTCCCGTGTCCTTCCACCGGCGTCGACCCCGCGGCGGTGCTCACTACCGTGGACCAGGCGATGAGCCGCTGCCGCGGCCCGGCGGGCGGCGCGGTGCACATCAACTGCATGTTCCGGGAGCCGCTGGCGCCTACGGATCGGGGTGAGGACTTCGAGGCGTATCTCGAACCGGTGCGCGGATGGTATGCCGGCGGCCATGCCTACACCGCCTATGAAAGCACGCCGCCCCGCCGCGCACCGGAGTTGCCGGCGGGCTTGGCGGAGTTGGTCGCGCGGCGTCCCCGCGGCCTCCTGGTGGCCGGTGGGTTGGCGAACGCGGCGGAGCGCGCGGCGGTGGCGGACCTGGCCGAGGCGCTGGGCTGGCCCTTCCTTCCCGACGTGACCTCGGGGCTGCGCCTCGACGGCAGGACGGCGACGCTGGTGCCTTATCATGAAGTCCTGCTCGGCGCGGCGGAGTTCATGCGGGATCATCCCGTGGAGGCGGTGGTCCACCTTGGAGGACGATGGACCTCGAGACGGTTGCCGGACTACCTGGAGGCGGCGCCGCCCAGGGACTACGTGGTGGTGAACGCGCAGCCCCACCGCGTGGATCCGATCCACCGGGCGACACGCCGGTTCCAGCTCCCGGTGGCGGAGTTCTGCGAAGCATGGAGGGCGCTGGTCGACACTGCCGGAACGGCCCCCGATGCCGCCAGCCGTAGTGTGGCCGGGGAAGCCGGCGGCCCCCCGGACAGCGGTTGGCTCGCGAGTTGGCGGCAGGCGTCGGCGCACGTCGGCCGGCGCCTTGACGAACTGTTGGACCGGGACGGGACCCTGAACGAGCCCAAGGTGGCGCGGCTGGTCTCGCGCCACATCGGCGGCGGCGAAGGCCTGTATCTCGCGTCCAGCATGCCGGTCCGTGACATGGACACCTTCGGCTGCCCGCGGCCGGACCCGGTGGTGGTGGCCGCCAACCGCGGCGCCAGCGGCGTGGACGGCACCATCGCCACGGCCACGGGTTTCGCGCGGGGTCTGGACAAGTGCGTCACCCTCGTGATCGGCGACCAGGCGTTCCTGCACGACCTGAACTCCCTCCGGCTGTGCCGCTCCCTCGACCGTCCGTTCGTCATCGTCGTGCTGAACAACGACGGCGGCGGGATCTTCTCGTTCCTGCCCATCGCCCATTTTCCGGACGTCTTCGAGCCCTACTTCGGCGCTTCCCACGGCATGACCTTCGAGCATGCCGCGGCGCTGTTCGGCCTCGCATACGCCGTACCGTCCACGGCGGACGAGTTCGTGGACGCCTACGCTCAGGCCCGGCGCCGGGAGGGGACCACCGTCATCGAAGTGCGGACCGCGCGCCAGGACAACGTCGACCTGCATGCGAGCCTGCGGAGAAGGGCCGTGGAGGGGCTCACGCCGTCTTCACACCACACCTGACGGAAACCGAATTGCCCGATTCCTACAGACTCCACTACGAGGTCCGGGGCCCCGGCCGCGGGGTGGCCGTGACGCTGCTCTTCCTTCACGGTTTCATGGGCTCGGGGCGGGACTGGACGGAGACCGCGGAGGCGTTGCTGGAGAGCCGCTGCATCCTCGTGGACCTTCCAGGCCACGGTTCGAGCGCCGATTGCCCCCTCGACTTCCACCCGATGCCGCGGGTGGCACTCGCATTGTTGGCGGTGCTGGACGAGTTGGGGGTCGGGCAGTGCATACCCGTAGGCTATTCGATGGGCGCGCGCCTGGGGCTTTACCTGGCGTTGACGCACCCGGCTCGTTGTCGCGCCCTGGTGGTGGAATCCGGCTCCCCCGGACTGGACACCGAGGAAGAACGTGACAACCGGCGGAAGTGGGACGAGTCCAAGGCGGCGGAGCTGGAACAACGGGGCTTGGACGCCTTTCTGGAGGACTGGTACCGGCAGCCGCTGTTTCATTCCATAAGCCGGAGCGAAACCCGCTTCGCGGCGCTGATGGAACGGAGGCGGCGCAACGAAGCGGCGGGCCTCGCTCGCTCCCTGCGCCTCATGGGGACCGGCTCCCAGCCTTCGCTATGGTCCCGGGTCGCCGGCATGCGGTTCCCGTGGCTGGCCGTGGCCGGCGAGTTGGACCCGCGCTACAGAAAAACCCTGCGGGATATGGTAAGCCTCTCGGAAAAGGGCAGGCTCGTGACCATCCCGGACGCGGGCCACAACACGCATTTCGAGAACCCCGCGGCATTCTCCCGCGCCCTGCGGGAGTTTCTGGGGTCCTGCCGGTAACCAGACATCTGGCGGATCCATCGACTCCACGTCATTCCCGCGCAAGCGGGAATCCAGGATGGGAGGGGCCGGGGCTCGTCGAATCGAGGTTTGACCATGGCTGCAATCGAATGGACCGAGGCGGGGCAGTTCACCGACATCAGGTACCACAAGACCGACGGCATCGCGAAGATCACCATCAACCGTCCGGAAGTGCGCAACGCCTTCCGGCCGCTGACGGTGGAGGAGATGATCCGGGCGCTGGACGAGGCGCGCAACGACCCGACCATCGGCGTGGTGATCCTCACCGGCGAGGGCAAGGAAGCGTTCTGCTCCGGCGGCGACCAGAAGGTGCGCGGCGATTCCGGGTACAAGGACGGGGCCGGCGTGCACCGGCTGAACGTGCTGGATTTCCAGCGCCAGATGCGCAGTTGCCCCATGCCCATCATCGCCATGGTGGCGGGTTACGCCGTGGGCGGCGGCCACGTGCTGCACGTCATGTGCGACCTCACCATCGCCGCGGACAACGCCATCTTCGGGCAGACCGGCCCGCGCGTGGGCTCTTTCGACGGCGGTTACGGCGCCACCTACCTGGCGCGCATCGTCGGCCAGAAGAAGGCGCGCGAGATCTGGTACCTCTGCCGGCAGTACAACGCCCAGGAGGCCCTGGACATGGGGCTGGTGAACACGGTGGTGCCCTACGAGCGGCTGGAGGAGGAGACGGTCCAGTGGTGCCGCGAGATCCTCGCCAAGTCGCCCATCGCCATCCGCTGCCTCAAGGCCGCGTTCAACGCGGACACCGACGGTCAGGCCGGCCTGCAGGAACTGGCGGGCAACGCCACCATGCTCTTCTACATGACCGAAGAAGGGCAGGAAGGGCGCAACGCATTCGTCGAGAAACGCCAGCCCGACTTCTCCAAGTTCCCCAGGCGTCCCTGAGGCGGCCGGCACGACAAGGGCCTCCAGTGGCACAGGACACGCGCCCCGAGCCGCCAGGCGCCGTCTCGGTCTGGATGCTGGCGGCCAGACCCAAGACCCTCTGGGCGTCCATCTCCCCGGTGGTCATCGGCACCGCCATGGCCTTCGGCGACGGCGGGTTTCACGCGCTTGCGGCGCTGGTGGCGCTGGCCTGCTCCGTATTGATCCAGATCGCCACCAACTTCGCCAACGACCTCTTCGACTACGAGAAGGGCGCCGACACCGAGGCCCGGCAGGGGCCGTTGCGCGTCACGCAGGCGGGACTCGTGACCCCCGGCATGATGAAGCGCGGCATCTTCGTGGTGCTGACGCTGACGCTGCTCGGGGGTCTCTATCTTATCTGGCGGGGCGGATGGCCGGCGGCCCTCATCGGCGTCTTCTCGGTGACGTGCGGCATGCTCTACACCGGCGGCCCCCGCCCGCTGGGCTACCTGGGCCTGGGCGACCTCTTCGTGCTGGTGTTCTTCGGCCCCGTGGCGGTGGCCGGGACCTACTACGTCCAGGCCCTGACCGTCAATGCCACGGTCATCGTCGCCGGCCTGGCGCCGGGTCTCCTTTCGGTCGCCATCCTCGCGGTCAACAACCTCCGCGACGCGGACGAAGACCGCTGCACCGGCAAGCGCACGCTGGCGGTGCGCTTCGGCCCGGGCTTCGCGCGCGTCGAATACATCGCCGCCGTGGTAGCGGCCTCCCTGCTGCCGCTCCTGCTTTACATCGCCACGGGCCAACACCCCTATTCCGTGGCCGCCGTCGCCGTCGTCTTCGTCGCGCTGCCGGCGTTCCGCCGCCTCTTCTCGGTGGAAGGCCCGCTGCTGAACCCCGTCCTCGCCTACACCGCCCGGCTGCTTCTGCTCTACAGCGCCGTGTTCTCCATCGGCTGGATTCTCTGACAAGGGTGATCGGACCCGCGTCAACCGGCCTTTCTCCAGAACCGCCTCAGACGACACACTCGTGGCCCCTCCCCTGCCCATGGATTCCCGCATTCCAGGGTGTGTCAAGACTCTGCTCGGACACGAAATGGCACCACCCCCCCCCCAGAACCGCTGTAGCGCCCCGCCACCGCCCCTGGATTCCCGCTTTCGCGGGAATGACGTTCTGGGGGGGGATCGTCGTGCGGGGTGTGTTCTCCTCGTCATGTTGTGGTCGCTTTGCCGTGGGAGCCGTGACGGAGCGAGAACTCGCGCAATTCGGTAGCGAGCCATCGGGGTTGCGAGGAGTATTCGATATCGGAACACCGTAGCATGTCGCTGGCTGCTGGCGGTGAAAGCGGGACCGTCGCCGCGGGAACTCAAAATCCGCGTGGCGGAGTGATATCAAAGGGGATACAAGGCAAGCCGGTGAATGGCTTGGCCTCACACCGGACCAGGACGCCGGACGACCAGAACGCCGTGAACATCGCAAGCTGCCGGATCTTCCGCTATCGCCTGCCGCTGACCGCCCCGCTGCCGTTGGCGGGGGGCGTGCTTCATGAGCGTGAGGGCCTGCTGCTGCGAATTGAATCTGGTTCAGGCAGTTGGGGTTGGGGGGATGCGGCGCCATTGCCCGGGTTCAGCCGTGAGAGCATCGAAGACGCCGTCACGGAGGCAGTGTCCTGGGCGGTGCGCCTGCCCGGCGCGGGTTTCGACGCATCGGGGGACAGTCTTGAGTCGTGGCTCGGCGAGGCGGCCCGAACGGCGTCGCCGTCGGTGCGGTTCGGGTTGGAGACGGCGCTGTCGAGCCTGGCACGGCGGACGGGGCACGCGACGGCGGGCGAGCTGGAGTGCCTCGACGGCGCCGTTCCCGTCAACGGGCTTCTGGCGGGATCGCGTGAGCAGGTGCTGGCGGATGCCCGGCGACTCCTGGACGAAGGTTGCCGTGCGGTCAAACTCAAGGTGGGAAGCCGCCCGGTGGAGGAGGACGTGGAACTCACGAAGGCGGTCCGCTCCGTGATCGGAGACCGCGCAAGTCTCAGGCTGGATGCCAACCGGGGCTGGAGCCTGGAACAGGCGGTGGCGTTCGGCCGCGAATCGGGGGGCGCAAAAATCGAGTACATGGAGGAACCCTTGCGCGAGCCCGCGCAACTGCGAGAGCTGTTCGATGCCACCGGCATTCCGGTGGCCCTGGACGAGAGCCTCCTGGAGCTTCGGCCGGACGACCTCGAAGGACGGCACGAGGTGGGCGCCGTGGTGCTGAAGCCGACGCTGCTGGGCGGCCTTGCAAGAGCCCGGGAATGGGTGGCCAAGGCGTCGGCGCTCGACATCCGTCCCGTGGTCAGCGGTTGCTTCGAGAGCGGCGTCGGGCTGCTGGCGCTGGCGAGGCTCGCCCGCGCCTCCACGGAGGACGCGGTGCCCGCGGGCCTCGACACCTATCGGTGGCTCGCCGCGGACGTGGTCCGGCCGCGTATTCCGTACCGCTCCGGAGCCATTCAGTGGAACCAAGCCATGGCCCGGGGCCACCGCATCGACACCGGGCGGCTGAGCGAGGTGACGGCATGACGGAGGTCCCCTGCCCACTGGAAGTCGCGGCCGGCCGCTACGGTGACCGTCCGGCCTTCGTGAACGGCGCCCGAAGGGTTTCCTACGCGGAGTTTCGACAAAGCGTCGCGCGCATGACCGCGGCGCTGCGGGCCGCCGGCTGCACCCCTGGAGAACGGGTGGCGATACTGGCCCCCAACAGTCCCGACTACCTCGTCCGGCTGCTCGCCGTCATCCGCCTGGGCGCGGTCTGCTGTCCCATGAACACCCGTCTGCCGCACCGCACCGTGGCCGACCTGCTGCGGCGCGTCGACTGCCGCAAGCTGGTGGTGGAGGTTCCGGAGACGGAGTTGAGCGACCTCCCGAGGGAAGTGGAGACGATCCAGGGCCGCGATCTGTCGGCGGCCGTGGACGGCTCGGTGGGGGAGGTCGAGGGTTCGGCGATGCCGCTCGACCGCCCCGCGACCATCGTCTTCACCTCGGGCAGCACGGGCACCCCCAAGGCGGTGCTCCACTCCTACGGCAACCACTACTACAACGCGCTCGGTTCGAACCGGAATCTCCCGCTGGCGGCCGGCGACCGCTGGCTGCTGGACCTGCCGCTCTACCACGTAGGCGGCCTCGGAATTCTCTTCCGCTGTCTGCTGGCGGGGGCCGCGGTGGTGATGCCGGACCGTGGGGAAACCCTCGACGCGGTCCTGAACCGTTACGAGGTCACGCACCTGTCGGTGGTAGTGACACAACTGCATCGGCTGTTGCAGCAGCCGGAGTCCGTGCGCTACCCTGCGCTCCGCTACATCATCCTGGGCGGCAGCCCGGTGCCGCTGAAGCTGCTGGAGCAGGCGGGGGAGCGCGGCTTGCCGGTGTTCGCCAGCTACGGCTGCACCGAGATGGCGTCCCAGGTGGCCACCACCGGACCGGGTTCCGACACGGCGCAGCGGCTCACCTCCGGGAAGCTGCTGCCGTACCGGCAGCTTCGGATCGGCGCCGAGGGGGAGATTCATTTGGCCGGAGAGACCCTGTTCGTAGGCTATGTGGAGGGCGGCAAGCTGCGGCGGCCCCTGACGGACGACGGCTGGTTCGCCACGGGCGACCTCGGTAGAGTGGACAAGGACGGGTACCTGACGGTCGTCGGGCGGCGCGACAACCGGTTCTTCTCCGGCGGCGAGACCATTCATCCCGAGGAGATCGAGCGCGTCCTGGCCGACCACGACGGCGTCGAGCAGGCGGTGGTGGTGCCCATCCCGGACGAGGAGTTCGGCCAGCGCTGCGTGGCGTTCGTGCAGCCGCGCGAAGCCTGCCCCGACGGCGAGGCACTGGCGGCGTGGCTGCGGCAAACCCTGCCGCGCTACAAGGTGCCGGACGCCTTCTACCGGTGGCCGCCCGGCGAAGCGAACGCGTTCAAGGTCGACCGGGCGCGGTTTCGCAGGATGGCCCTGGAGGGGCCGAGATTGGCGCTGGGAGGTCAGCGCCCCGTTCAGCGATGTCAACAAGGACGTGCGACAGCGTCAATCCCGCGGAACAAAGTGTGTCAAGACTCACGAGGTACCTACATCACAGAACGTCATTCCCGCTTTCGGGGGAATGACGACTCGGGGGGGTCATGAACGCAGCTAAACAGGGAAGGGCGAAGCCGGCAGCCCGCCGCGACGACGATAGCGAGTCGCTGTCGCTGCTCCGGCGCATGTGGGTGATCCGCGCCTTCGAGGAGAAGGTGTCGGCGCTCTACGCGGCGCGGGAGATCGTCGGACTGCTGCACCTCGGCATCGGGCAGGAGGCTGTGGCCGTGGGCGTGTGCGGCCTGCTCGACACCGATGACGTGGTCTACGGCGGGCACCGGTCCCACGGGCACGCCATCGCCAAGGGCGCGGACCTGAACCGTCTCATGGCGGAGTTGGCCGGGCGGGTCACCGGTTATTGTCGCGGCAAGGGCGGGTCCATGCACATTGTCGCCGCCGAGACCGGCTTCGTCACCGCCAGCGGGGTGGTGGGCGGCACCGTGCCCCTGGCGCTGGGCGCGGCCTTCGCCGCCCGGGAGAAGGGCGCCGGGCGGGTGGCGGTGGTGTTCTTCGGCGACGGCGCCGGCCAGACCGGTCCGTTCCACGAGTCCCTGAACATCGCCAGCCTGTGGCAGCTCCCGGTGATCTTCGTGTGCGAGAACAACGGCTACGCCGAGTTCACGCCGCTCTCGGCCCACACCAAGGTGGAGCGGCTGGCGCGGCACGCGAGCACCTACGGCATCCCCGGCGCCACCGTGGACGGCAACGACATCCTGGCGGTGCGCGAGGCCATGGCTCGGGCCGTGGACAACGCCCGCGCGGGCAAGGGTCCGACCTTCGTCGAATGCCTGACCTACCGCCTGCGCGGCCACTACGAGGGCGACCCGGGGAAGTACCGGGAGCTGTCGCAGTTGGCGGACTGGAAGAAGAAGGACCCCATCGCGCGCTTCACGCGGGTGCTGAAGCGGCGACGGGCCGCGTCCGGCGAGGACTTCGCCAAGGCGGAGAGCGACGCGCGTGCCCAGGTGGAAGCGGCCGCGGAGTTCGCGCTGTCGTCTCCCTGGCCCGACCCCGAGGAGACCGCGACGCAAGTGTGCGCGTGAGGTGGACATGCCGGAGCTGAGCTACCTGGAAGCCATCCGTTCGGGACTGCTGGCGGAAATGCGGGACGACCCCTCGGTGTACGTCTTCGGCGAGGACGTGGCGCTGGGAGGACCCTTCGGAGTCACCCAGGGCGTTGCCGAGGAACTGGGCGCTCACCGGGTGGTGAACACGCCCATCAGCGAGGGCACGGTCATGGGCGTGGCCATCGGCGCGGCCCTGTCGGGTCTGCGCCCGGTGGTGGAGATCATGTTCGTGGACTTCATCACCCTGGCCATGGACCAGCTCGTGAACCACGCCGCCAAGCTCCACTACATGTCCGGCGGGCAACTCAAGGTGCCGCTCACGGTGCGGGTGCAGTGCGGCGTCCAGGGCAACATGGGCGCGCACCATTCCCAGAGCCTGGAGTCGTGGTTCCTGCACGTCCCCGGCCTGAAGGTGGTGATGCCGTCGAATCCGGCGGATGCTGAAAGCCTCATGCGCGACGCCATCCGGGACGACAACCCGGTGCTGTTCGTGGAGCACCGGGCCCTCTACTTCTCCCGCGCCGAGGTGCCGGAGGACGGAAGCGGTCTCGCCATGGACCGGGCGGCGGTGCTCCGGGAAGGCGCGGACGTGACCGTGGCCGCGGTCTCGAGGATGGTGGGCCCCGCGCTGGAGGCGGCGGAGGCCCTGGCGGGCGAGGGCGTCTCCGTGGAGGTCATCGACCTGCGCACCCTCGTGCCGCTGGACGTCGAAACCCTGGTGGAATCCGTCAGGAAGACCTCCCGGCTCATCGTGGTGCACGAGGCCGTGGAGCAGGGCGGGGTGGGCGCCGAAGTGACCGCCCGCGTGCAGGAACAGGCCCTCTACTACCTTGACAGCCCGATCCTTCGGGTCGCCGCCCCCAACGCCCCGGTCCCGTGCGCACCCCCGCTGGAGAACTTCTTCGTCCCGGACAAGGAACGGATCGTGGAAGCCGTGAATCGGACCCTGACCGGCCAACCGGCCTGATTATTCCACTTTCTCCTTATGAAGGGGAGAAAATGTGGATTATATCTCCTTTAGATAAGGAGATTATCGTGCTAATCTCTCCTCTACAAAAGGAGAGATTAGGCTTGGAAGCACTCCCGACAGCCTTTCGGCAAGTGCTCAGCGAACAGCTTGCCGGTTCATTGCGGGTACCACCTCCGGACCATACCCCGCGCCGAGTGTACGGACGGCTGCGGTTTCCGGGCAAGGCGACCGCGGTGGTGGGCATGCGCCGGGCCGGCAAGACCACCTTCCTGCACCAACTCCGGCGGGAGTTCATGGCAACGGGCGCTTCCGCAACCAGCGCGCCCTTCGTTTCGTTCGAGGACGAACGGCTCTCCGGTCTGGAAGGTCGTCATCTCGACTTTCTCCTGGACGAACAGCAACGGCTTTCGACGACGGAGTCCGACGCTTCGTCCGTATTGTGGTGTTTCGACGAGATCCAGTTGGTTCCCGGCTGGGAGCGCTTTGTGCGCCGGTTGTTGGATACGGAGTCCGTGGAGGTGTTCGTGACCGGCTCTTCGGCAGCGTTGCTCTCTCGCGAGATCGCCACGGCGCTACGCGGACGGGCGTGGCAGGTGCTCATGCACCCGTTCGGCTTCGACGAGGCGCTTCGCCATCGGGGCATGGAAACGCCCCAAGGGAACGACGTTCTGGCTCGCGGAGACCGCGTGCGCCTGGAACGGGAATTCACGGCGTGGCTGCTGGCGGGCGGCTTTCCGGAAGCCCAGGGGCTGGACACCGCTTCGCGGCATCAGTTGCTGCGAGACTACGTGGACGTCGCCGTGCTTCGGGACGTCGTGGAGCGTCACAGCGTCAGCAACGTCACCGGCCTCCGTTGGCTGGTGCGCCAGTTGCTCGGGAACGCGGGCGGTTCGTTCAGTGTCGAGAAGTTTCACGCGGCCCTCAGGTCCCAGGGCATCGCCATCTCCAGGGACACCGTGCACCGGTTCCTGGCCTACCTGGAAGACTGCTTTCTAGTGCGAATCGTGTGGATGGAGTCGAGTTCCGAACGCCAGCGCATGGTCAATCCGCGCAAGGCGTATCCGGTGGACGCCGGTCTCATTCCCGTTTTCGACCGTACGGGACGCGCCAACATCGGGCACGCGTTGGAGACCGCCGTGCTCATCGAGTTGGAGCGACGCCGATGTGAGGTGGCCTACGTGCGCACCCACGAAGGCCATGAGGTGGATTTCCTGGCCCGCGCGGCCGACGGACGCCGCGAACTGATCCAGGTCTGCGCCGACGCGACCGACCCGGGCACCGCGGAACGCGAGCTGCGCGCCCTGATGGCGGCGGGGAAGCAGTTCCCCGATGCCGTCAGGCGCTTGCTTACCCTGACCCGTGACGGCATTCCCGACTCGTTGCCCGACGGCGTCACGGCGCAACCGGCATGGGGTTGGATGCTCGACCCGGAACAGGCATTCCGCCAGTAGCTGTTGTGGTGAGGGTAGGGGAGCGAAGGCATACTGCCCCCGCCGAAAGGGCCTCTTTCCGGGGGGCGGAGACCGTACCGCGGAAGCAATGCCGACTTGCCGCGTGCTACCGGTGCAGCCACCGGGGCTTGCGCTTCTCCACGAATGCCCGGACGCCTTCCTCGACGTCCTCGGTCTCCAGCAGTTCCTTGAGGTAGAGTTCTTCGGAGCGTGCGAGGGCGGCGGAGAGCTCCTTGAATCCGATCTCCCGCAGCCCCTTCAAGGTGATGCGCAACACCGCGCGGCTCTTGTCCAGGAGTTCGCCCCGCAGGGTCTCGATCGCTTCGCCGAGCTGGCGGCGCGGCACGACCCGGTTTACGAGCCCGATGGATGCGGCTTCGTGGGCCGAAAGCCGGTGGCCGGTGAGGATCATCTCGACCGCCCGGTGGTAGCCGATCTGCGACGAGAAGCGCGCCAGCGCCACCGGCGGGAAACAGCCCACGGTGATCTCGGGCGTGGCGAACGAACTCTCCTCGGACGCGAGCACCAGGTCGCAGGACGACGCCAACTCGCAGCCCCCGCCCAGACAAACGCCGTCCACCACCGCGATGGTGGGCTGGCGCAGGCTCATGAGTTTCCGGATGACGCCGTGCACGAGCTCGAGCATCTCCGGCACCTGCGTCCGTGTATGGTCCTTCACGTCCACGCCGGCCGAGAACGCGCGTTCGCCCGCGCCGCTGATCTCCACGAGTTCCACGCCGTCATCCCCGTCCAATGTGTCCAGGACCTGGCGCAGATCGCGCAGCAACGCGAGATCGAGCACGTTCAGAGGCGGCCGGTCGATGACCACGGAAGCGACCCCGCCGGTCTTTTCCAGAAGAATTCCTGACATCGTATCCTCCGGCACCCGCACTACCGCTGGATTGCTGCCTTCCAGGCCGTGTCAACAGTCCCAAGGCAATGACGCCGCTCTCCGTCATTCGCGGCCCCACTCTCCGTCATACCCGTCCTCACTTTCCGTCATACCCGTCCCCACTTTCCGTCATTCCCGCGAAAGCGGGAATCCAGGGGTGGTGGTGTGGCGGCCCCATTGCCCCAGGCCCCACCCCGCCTGGATTCCCGCTTTCGCGGGAATGACGGAGAGTGGGGACGGGTATGGCCGAGAGTGCAGGGTATGAGGGAAAGTGCAGGGAATGACGGAAAGTGGGGACGGGTCTCACGACGGGTCCGGGGCGTCGGTCTCTCATGGGCACTAGAATCGGAACACCAGCGACTTGATGGTCACCGGCACCGTGCCGGACGGCTCCAGCACCCGGCCCAGGTCGATGAAATCGAAGTCTCGCAGCGTGATGCCGTCCAGGGCCAGCACGTCGCCCGCGAGGCCGAAGTCCTGCTTGAGGATCGTGCCCACGAGGCCGGCCATGTCTTGGTCGAATACCAGGTAGATGGGCCGCTCCCGCGCCACGGTCCGTGGCAGGCCCTCCAGGAGCCCGCGGCAGAACGCGGCGATGCGGAAAGCCGCGGGCGGTCCCTGCCATGCGAACACGAGGGCCACCTCGGCGTCACCCTCTTCCAGGTCGAAGGTCTGGAAGTGGCCTCGGATGGTCCGTGCCATGCTGTCCGAATCGACGTCGCCGTCCAGGTCCACGGGCGGACGCAGCACCTGGATGTTCTTGCGCGGCAGCAGGCCGTCGCCGGAGCGGTAGATGGTGTTGCCGGACACCTGCACGGTGTGCTGCGCGGCGCCCATGACCGTGGCGCGGATGCACTCGCGCGCGCTCACGAGGCTACCGCACAGTTCACCGTCGTCGATGCGCCGCCGCAGCGCCCGTCCCAGCGGCGCGCCGAGGTCACCGTAGGACTCGCCCTCGTTCCCGTAGACGTACTCGCCCACGCCCCCGGAGAAGACCACCGCGTCGCAATCGCGGCTCCCGTCCAGGGGCGGCGTCAGCCACAGCGGCTCCAGCTCGGAGCCGGACTCACGGCCGCCGGCCAAGGTCAACACCACCTGCGCCATGTGGTCGGCCAGGCGCTCGATGTCGTCGGCATTCGCCCGCTCCCCCACGTTCCAGTCCAGCCCTACGTGGCTCGCCAGGGCCTTGCCGCCGGGCTCCAGCACCGTGATGGCGCCGTCGCCGCCGGTGGCGAGGAGCCGCCCGCCGACGTGGAAGGCCGCGGTGCCCAGGACCCGTCCGCGTTCCGCCAGGGCCAGCTTGGTGGTGCCGCCGCCGATGTCGATGTTGAGAACGCGGCTATTCTGCTCCGCGGAAAAGGCCACGGCGCCCGAGCCGTGGGCCGCCAGCAGGGCTTCGAAGTTGTGGCCGGCGGTGGCGCAGACGAAGTCGCCGCGCTGGTCGGCGAAGAGGTCGGCGATTGCCCGGGCGTTGTCCCGGCGGATCGCCTCCCCCGTGAGGATGATGGCGCCGGTGTTCACATCGCCCGGCGTGAGCCCCGCGTCGTCGTACGCATCGTCCACGAGCCGTCCCAGGGCCGCGTCGTCGATGCGCTCCCGGTTCGCGGTGTAAGGGGTGAAGCGGATGGGGGAGAGGTAGAGGGTCTTCCGCTCCGTGACCACGAAGCGGCTGGAAAGCTCCCGCCCCAACCGCCGGAGCACCAGGCGCGAGAACAGGATCTGGGACGTGGCCGTGCCCACGTCGATGCCGACGCTGGTCAGCGTGATGGTGTCGAGCTTCCAGAGAGGGTGGTCTTCCTCTTCCTCCGGCACCCCGCCGTCGTGATCGTGGTCCTCTCCGATGTCGTGCATGGTTGGTCGCGCCCGTGTCAGTCGATGAAGCTCCCTTCCGCGTCCGGGAGGTTGCCTTGTTCGCCCGGCAGGTTGCCGTGTTCGTCCGGGAACAGGACCTTGACGGCCTCGGCGCCGGCCTCGCCGGTGCACCACGGCACCATGTTCTTCATGCGGCAGATGATGCCGCGCTTGGCCAGCTCTTCCTCGAAGATCCGGTGAATTTCGGGGTCCTCGTCCTCGTACTCCACCTGGTAGCCGCCCTTCTTGCCGCTGACCTCGCCGGTGCGGAGCACGGTGGACTCCTGCGCCTGCCAGCGGCTGACCGCGTACTTGCGCGACAGGCCCTGGTTCATGACCAGGTAGGTGGCCGGGGTCTCGCCGACGTTGAAGTGCTGGTGCAGCCACAGGCCCTGGCCGGCGCCGGAGAGGTAGAGGCTGCCTTCCTTCCAGTCGCAGCGGACGCGCTCCTCGTCGCCGCGCTGGGCGAGGACGTAACCTTCGCCCTCGATGATGTAGAGGTGCGCGCCCGGGCCGTGTCGGTGGGACTTCTTGTAGTAGCCCGATTCGAAGCGGGACACGTGGGACTCCATCAACCCGGAGCCCATGACCATGAAGGCGTTGGTGCCGCCGCCACCACGGCTCTTCCACTCGTACAGCGGCAGCTTGCGGATGTCCGGAATGAAATTGGTCTCCCACACCCGGCCGCGGTAGAGCTTGGCCTCGGCGGTGAAGTAGTCCGGTTCGCCCTGGTAGCGGTCGTCGAAGTCGTAGGTGTTGTTGAAGATGAAGTGCTCGCTGTTCCACTGCCGGAATATCTGCGGCAGGTCGGTGACCGAGAACCAGCGCGCCGGCTGGGACAGGCTGGCGTTGAAGAACTGGTGCCAGGCGTTGGTGGGCGGTACGAAGTAACTGCCCGGACCCCACTCGAAGGTCTGCTTCGCGCCGCCCTCGCGCCACACCGAGCAGGAACCGTGCCCCGACACCACGTAGATGGCCTCGGTGTACATGTGTCGCAACGGCGCGGTGTAGCCTCCCGGAGGCAACTCGACGATGTGCTCGTCGCCGCCGTTGTCGCCGTCCAGGTAGCACAGGGCGCCCTTGACGCCGTCACCCTTGCGCGGCCACGGTCCCACCTCCACGGCCTTCATGTCTTCGATGAAGACGCCGCCCACGAGCGGAGCGCCTTCGCGTTCCCGCCACTCGGCGTACGAGTCGGTGCGCATCAGCGCGGGTTGTTGCTCAGGGTCGAGGGGTTGGGTGGGTATGGTCACGGCGGCGCCTCTCGTTGGTTTGGTGCCAAACGGTATGCGATAACAGGGCCATGTTGTCAATCCGACCAGGCGAAGGCGAACACGAAAGGAGCAGCCCCATGCCCGGCCCCCTGAACGACATCCGCGTGGTGGACTTCACCCACGCCTTGAACGGACCTTTCTGCACCATGCTGCTGGGGCACCTGGGAGCGGAGGTCATCAAGATCGAGCCGCCCCAGGGAGACAACTTCCGCCGCTCCTGGATGGCGCCGGACGCGGGCAGGGACGGCTACGAGTTCCTGTGGATCAACGTCAACAAGAAGAGCGTGGTCCTGAACCTGAAGACCGAGCGCGGCGTCGAGCTGGCGCGGGAGCTCATCGCTCGCGCCGATGTCCTGGTTGAGAACTACCAGAAGGGCACCATGGAACGCTTCGGCCTCGACTACGAATCCATCAAGGAGACGAACTCGCGATTGATCTACGCCTGCTCGCGCGGGTACGGCGAGTGGGGACCCTACGCCGACTACGGCAACACCGCCGCCACCAACAACAGCATGACCGGCTGGACCCACACTGCCTGGGAGTACGCCGGCGCCAAGGGCACCAAGTCCCTGGGCATCGGCGATGAGGCCGCGGGCGTGAGCATGACGGTGGGGATCCTGGCCGCGCTCCACGCCCGCGAGCAAACCGGCGAGGGCCAGCGGATCGTGGTGTCCATGCAGGAGGCGGTGCTGGGGTTCATGGTCAGCTCCATGCACGAGCAGTTCACCGGCAACATGGTGGGCAATACGCCCATGAAGGTGGCCGACGGTTACTTCACGCTGCGGATACCCCATCTGGATGATGCCGGGTGGAGCTGGCTGACGGAGAGGATGGGGCAGCCGGCGCTGGTGACGGATCCGCGGTTCACCGACGTGGCGGCGCGGCGGGAGAACAAGGCCGAGCTGGATCGGATCGTCCGGGACTGGGCCCGCACCCATACCCGGCAGGAAATCTGGGACGCCGTGCGCGACCTCGGCTACTTTGGCGCGCCGGTGCTGTCCAAGGCCGAGGTCCTGGACGACGCCCACATCAAGGCCCGGAACGCGTTCATCGAGCGCGACCATCCCTCCGCCGGACCTACCACGCTGCTGGCGCCGTGGATCCACATGTCGCAAACGCCCGCGTCCATCCGCGACGACGCGCCCGCCATCGGGCAGCACACCGACGAGGTGCTGGGGGGACTGCTGGGACTCACGGAGGCAGAGTTGGCGGATCTGCGCGCGGCCGGAGCGATTTGCTGAAGGGGGATGTCAAACATGGACTCTGGCAACACCGATCCGAAGGTGTCACCGACTTCGTAGACCACCATAACTGGTCCCATGGGGCGCAGAATCACGATAGGTGCAGCCGTTCTGTACGAAAACGAGATCTCTTCATTTCTTTGGGCCATGCCGACACTTCCCGGAGTTGCGGAAATCCCCTACGTTCAGTTTCGCACGTCCATCGTATGGACGTGGGGGTATTGAAGAAGCCGTTCATCCGCAGTCAGTAGAACCAGTTGATGAATACGGGCAGCGGCAACGAGGATGCGATCTGCAGGGTCTCTGTGGAAGGGCCCGGGAAGGGCGTAGGCCTCCGTTGCGATCTCGTGAGATACCGGCAATGTTGTTGCGCCGAGTTCGCTGAGAGAGTGCGTGATCCAGTCGGTGAGGGGCATGGCCAAGGAGATCGCTCCACCGGCTACCAAACGTGAGATTTCCAGCGTGGATATCGTACAGACCGTGCTGATGTCATCCGTAGACACCAGCGCCCTTGCCGCTTGTCGCCCCAACTTTCTCGGCTGCTCCTGTGACCAGACCCAGACGTGCGTGTCGAGCAGCAGCGTCACTTCAGCATGTCCCAGTCGTCTGTAGATTCAGAATGCACGAGATCGACATGAATCGTCATCTGACCTTTCAAACCGCCCAGTCGCTTGCCGGATGGGGAGTTCGCGAAGGGTTGAATGGTGACGATAGGTTTCCCACGTAGAGTGACGATCATCGGCTCGCGGGAGTGGTGTACTTCCTTGAGCGTCGCTATGCATTTCGCCTTGAACTCGGATACAAGCATTGTCTTCATGAGAACACAATAACCTGGTCAAGTGACCAGGTCAATAATGGGACGCAACTCGGAGAGGCGCCGTTACGCGCACCGCTGACGTTCCCGTGCCTCAGCTTGGGATTCGGGGCGTCTTGTCCGGGAACTCGCACAGATCGGCGATGACGCAGGTCGGGCACTCGGGCTTGCGCGCTTTGCAGACGTAGCGGCCGTGGAGGATCAGCCAGTGGTGGGCGTCCTTCCGGAACTCCGGGGGTGTAAGGCGGGTGAGGCGGGTCTCCACCTCCAGGGGGTTCTTGCCCTTGGCCATGCGGGTGCGGTTGGCGACGCGGAAGATGTGCGTGTCCACGGCGATGGTGGGCTCGCCGAAGGCGGTGTTGAGGATGACGTTGGCGGTCTTCCGGCCCACGCCGGGGAGCTTCTCCAGGGCCTCACGGGTGCGGGGTACCTGGCCGCCGTGCTCCTCGATGAGGATCCTGCAGGTCTTGATGATGTTCTCGGCCTTGCTGTTGAACAGGCCGATGGTGCGGATGTAGCGCTTGAGCCGCGCGGTGCCCAGCTTGAGGATCTTCTCGGGGGTGTTGGCCACCGGGAACAGCTCGGCGGTGGCCTTGTTGACGCTCACGTCGGTGGCCTGGGCCGACAGCACGACGGCCACCAGCAGCTCGAACGGATCGACCCAGTCCAGCTCGGTGGAGGGGCTCGGGTTGTGCTTCTGGAGACGGGTGTAGATTGCGGCCCGTTTTTGTTTGTTCATGCTACGGCCGGATCAGGGTATGTATTTCTCGTCCTGCAGGAACAGTTCGCTGGGAATCTCGGTCCCAAGCCCCTTTTCCTTGCAACGACTATAGATGAGATGGCTGACCGCGGTAAACTGCACGCCGTCTCCGCGCAGGACGAGCCCCGTGATCTGGCTGCCGGACGTGCGTCCGGGGTGGTTTCCCGCGATGACGTCGCCCAGCAGCGGCAGCTTGTCCCATTCGATCCGCGTCGGTCGCGTGTACTGGTCCTTTCCGTGCTCGGGTATGGCTTCGGCACCGCCGATGGCGTAGCGCATCCAGCGCCTGCCGTGGCGGTTCATGGTGAGCACGTCGCAGCGTTCCCAGCCGGCGATTTCCATCTCGACGTCGGAGACGTTGCTGACGAACTGGCCGGGCTCCAGCCAGTCGGCCATCACCACCGGGTCCTTGGAGTTGGTGGCCATGTAGACGATGTCCGCGCCGCGCACCGCTTCACGGGCGGAAGAAACCGGAACGATCTCGATCCCGGCTTCCGTGGACATCTGCTCCGCGAAGGTCTCCTTCTTCCCGGGAGTCGGGCTGTACACCTTGATCTTGTCGAGGTTGCCCAAGGCCGCGAAGCAGTGAACGGCGCCTTGAGCTTGCCAACCCGTTCCGATAAGCCCCACCGTGCGTGAATCCTCTCGGGCCAGGTATTTCGCGCCGACCGCACCCGTGCCCGCCACCCGAAACTTCTGGAGGTAGCCGTCGTGAATGATGGCCAGAAGCTCGCCGGTGCGGGAGCTGTATACGAAGATGAGGCCGCAGAACCTCCCGTCCGTGCGGCCGGGCACCCGCCGTTGAAGCATTCGGCCGTCCTGTTCGAAGTACGTGATGATATCGGAGTCGATGCGGTCCGTCGTAATTTCCAGTTCGGCGATCGCACCGCTCAGGGAGGTATACGAATGGTGTGTCGGATCTCCTCCCCCTTCGGGGAACCTGGGATGACCACGGTATTCATCGGGGTCCCTTGGCGTGAACACCCTGTAGGGGGGTGCGTTGACGGCACCTCCGGTTGCCAGTTCCCGCGCCGCCAGTTCCAGCGCGTCGTTTACCTCCGACGGGTCGAGAACTTTCTCCACGGTCGGATTGTCGACGATGAGTGTCATTGAACCTCCAGCGTTTCTCGGGGCGCCGTCAGTCGCCGCGGCCCACCCCCCGGGTCCAGGGTCCGATGAGCAGGGCCGTGGTGATTCCGGCGGCCCCCACCAGGGCCAGAAGCAGCCACGGCACATAATCGTGGGTGTGGAAGTGGTCGACGAGGACGCCGGCCAGATACGGACCGACGACGCCTCCCCACATGTAGAAAAAGCTCATGCTGCCGCGGATGGTGCCGAAGCGGCGGCGCCCGAAATAGTCGCCCACCGCGGCCCATATGACCGGTATCGATGAGTCCAGCACGCTGAACAGCGTGGCGAACAGCAGCAACCCCCAGAGCGTGGTGCTCCACATCAGGACGAGGACCGCGATGAAGGAAAGCACCATGCACCAGGCCACCAGGCGTACCTTGTTGGTCTGATCGGCGATCCACCCCATGATGAAGTGCGCCACGATGTTCATGCCGTTGAACCACGACAGGGGGAGCGCGGCGGCGAGAGGCGTCAGGCCCTTCCACTCCATCAGGGGCACGAAATGCACGATGACGGTGGTGTAGGCGGCGGTCCGGGTGGTCATCCACAGGACGAAGAGCCAGAAGACCGGGGTGCGCATGGCACGGCCGGCTGCGTACTCGGACTGACCGGGTGTCTCGGCGCCATCGTTCCGCGACCCATCCTCCTCGGCTTCGGACGGCTGGGCGGGGGACGCCCCTGTCTCCGCGGCGATTTCCAGACCCATGCTCTCGGGCGACCGGCGAATCCTCAGGGCCAGGGGCGCGGCCACGAACAGGAACACGCAGCCGGCCGTGAACGCGGCCGTGCGCCAGCCCCAGAAGTGCACGGCCACCGCCAGCAGGACGGTGACCACGGTCCCGCCCACGGGCATGGCGGCGCTCAGACAGGTCAGCGCCCGCGCGCGGTAGCGCTGGAACCAGTTGACGGCCAGCACCGCGGGGGCGTGCACGAAACCCGCGGTGAAGGTCAGGGAGATGACTCCGACGTAGATGACGAGGAAGCTCGCGTAGCTGTCGATGAAGGAGAAAAGAACGTAGCCGGCGCCGCACAACAGCGCCGCGGTCAGTATCACGGGCTTGGGGCCGAAGCGGTCGATGAGGTAGCCCGCCAGCGGCCCCTCGATGGCGCCCTCGGCCCGTGCCAGGGAGAATGCCAGCGAAGTGGCCGCGTGGCTGATGCCCAGCTCTTTCTGGATGGGAAGGAAGTAGACGGTGAAACCGAAGCTGTGGAGTCCGCCGCCGAGGGTGCGGATGAGGGCCGTCAGCCCGATCATCCGCCAGCCGTAGTAGAGGTCCGACAGCCGGCGGCGGAGACCCTTGGTCGAGAGCAAGCGGATTCACCCGCCGGGCGGCCCGCGGCTCGACGTTCGGTTCGCGGTCGAGTCCGGCGGGCCGCCCGTTCGGAGTTGCGCTATTTCCCGGCTTCCCGGAGCGCCCGCAGCACGTTCTCGGGGCTCAGCGGCAGCCGGCGCACGCGCACGCCGGTGGCGTTGTAGATGGCGTTGGCGATGCAGGCCATGGGCGGCACGGAGCCGATCTCGCCCGCGCCCTTGGTGCCGTACGGGCCGGCGCCGGGATAGCCCGACACGAGGACCGTCTCGATGGGCGGCAGCATGTTGATGGTCGGCATCAGGTAGTCGACGAAGGTCGGGTTGAGGGTCCGCCCCTCGCTGTCGTGCACCACCTGCTCGCACAGCGCCTGGCCCAGGCTCATGGCCGCGGCGCCCTCGATCTGGCCTTCCACCGCCCTGGGGTGCACCACGAAGCCCACGTCGTGCACGCACACGTACTTCAGCACGGTCACGTTGCCGGTGTCGGTGTCCACCTCCACCATGGCCGCGTGAGTGGTGAAGGGCTGGGAGCTGCCCTGCTCGCGCTCGTGGACCTGGGAGGCCTTGGAGTCGAAGTAGCCCCGCCCGATGACGTCGCCGATCTCGTTGTGGGCCGCGGTGCAGACCGACGCCATGGACACGGACCGGGACGGCGCGCCCTTGACCTGGATCTGCTTGTCCACGATCTCCAGGTCCTCCGGGCTCGCCTCCAGCGTGGCCGCGGCCATGCGCAGGATCTGCTCGCGCGCGTCCTCGGCCGCGAGCTTGACGGCGTTGCCCGACACCAGCATGGAGCGGCTGCCCACGGTGCCCGCGTCCCACGGGCTCGCGTCCGTGTCCACGTTGAGCACGGTGACGTCGTCGGTGGGGATGCCCAACTCCTCGGCCACGATCATGGGGATGCCGAACCGCGCCGCGGTGCCGAAGTCCACCTTGCCGATGTGCACGGTGGCGGAGCCGTCCTCGTTGACCTTCACCACCGCGCCGCCGCCGGGTCCCGAGCCCTCGATCCAGGCGCCCGTGGCGAAGCCGATGCCCTGGTTCTTTCCGAGCTTGACCTTGCCCCAGCCGATCTTTTCCTTGGCGGTGTTCAGGGTCTCGGGCAACGAGCTGTCACGCAGCTTGGGCACGCCGACGATGCCGTCGCCCTTGGCCGGCACGTTCTTCAGGCGGAATTCGATGGGGTCCATGCCCAGCTCGGCGGCGATGGAGTCCATGTGCGACTCCATGGCGAAGGTGGCCTGGGGGCCGCCCGGCCCGCGCACCGGTCCGCATACCTGCTTGTTGGTGTAGACCGTGAGGCCGTCCATGTGGATGTTGGGCAGGCGGTACCAGCCGCCCACCATCTGGGTGCAGCGGCCGCCGGCCTGGTTGCCGAAGCCCGAGTAGCCGCCGGCGTCGTAGAGCACCTTGCCCTGGCGCGCCACCAGCGTGCCGTCCTTCTTGACGCCGCTCTTGATCCAGATCTTGGCGCCGGAGCGGATGGTGGTCGAGATGGTCTCCTCGGCCTTGTCCATGACGATCATCACGGGCTGTTTGGCGGTCATCGCCAGCAGCGCGCAGATGGGCTCCAGCCCGGCGCTGGAGGTGACCCCGCTGCCCTTGCCGCCGAAGCCGCCGCCGATGTCGGTGGAGAGGACGCGCACGCTGTTGAGCGGCTGCCCGGTGAGGCTCGCCACCTCGGTGCGCACCGGGAACGGCGCCTGGGCGTTGGTCCACACGGTGATGCGGCCGTCTTCCTCGGGCCGGGCCGCGGCGACCCGCGGTTCCAGGTACTGGGGATGGATCATGCGGGTCTCGTAGACCTCGTCCACCACCACGTCGGCGTCCGCCATGGCCGCCTCGGCGTCGCCGATGTTCACCCCGGTGTAGCCGCACACGTTCTTGACCTGGAAGCTCTCCGGGAGGTTCTTGGGCAGCGGCATGTCCTCGTGGAGCGTCGGCGCCGACTCCTTGATGGCCTCCTCCGTATCCACCACCACCGGCAGCGGCTCGTAGGTGACCTTGATCTTCTTGAGGGCCTCCTTGACCAGCGCCTGGCTCTCCGCCGCCACCGCCGCCACCGGGTCGCCTGTGTAGCGCACCTTGTCCTTGGCGAGGATGTAGCGGTCGATGTAGGAGCGGCCGTAGCGCACGTCGGGCGCGTCCGCCGCGGTCACCACCGCGTGCACGCCGGGAATGGCCCTGGCCGCGCTGGTGTCGATGCTCACGATCTTCGCGTGGGCGTGCGCGCTCCGCAGCACGCCGCCGCACAGCGCGTCGGGCAGGTTCAGGTCGATGCCGTAGATGCCCTTGCCGACCACCCGCTCGACCCCGCCCATGCGGGGCATGTTGGTCCCCAGGACCTTGTGTTCAGCCTTTGCCATGGGTCCTCGCTCCTTCCCGATCCTTTCAGGACATTCGCCCGGGGTCCACGTCGCGGTGGGACCCGCCGGGGGCGACCGCCGGTCGCCCCTACCGATTCGGCTCCTACGACATCTGCTTGGCGGCCAGGTCCACCGCTTCGTAGATCTTCGTGTAGCCGGTGCACCGGCAGATGTTGCCGGAGATGGCCTCCTCGACCTCCTCGGCCGTGGGGTTCCTGGTGCGGTCCAGCAGCGCCTTGAGCGACACGATGAAGCCCGGCGTGCAGTAGCCGCACTGCACCGCGCCGGTGTCGATGAAGGCTTGCTGCACCGGGTGCAGCGTGTCGCCGTCGGCGATGCCTTCCACCGTGACCAGGTCGGCGCCGGCCGCGTCCGCCCCCAGCACCACGCAGGAGTTCACCGGCTTGCCGTCCATGATGATGGTGCAGGCGCCGCACTCGCCCGTGTTGCAGCAGAGCTTGACGCCCTTGTAGCCCAGGGTGTCGCGCAGGAAGTCCACCAGCGCGGTGGACGGCTCCAGCGCCGCCGTGTGGGTCTTGCCGTTGACCGTCAGTGTGATCTCCAGGCTCATCACGCCACCTCCTTCCCGGTGAGCGCTTGCCAGCACTGTGCCAGCCCGCGCCGTGTCAGGGCGTCCACGATCCAGCCGCGGTACTCGCCGCTGCTGCGCTGGTCGGTGATGGGGCTCGACTCCGAGGCCGAGCACGCCCCCGCTTCCTTCAAGAGCGCCGCGTCCAGCGCCTTGCCCGAGACCAGCGCCTCGGTCTTGGGCGCGCGGATGGGCGTCGGCGCCACCGCCCCGAGCCCGACGCGCACGTCGTCGAGGGCGGACTTGTCCGCGTTGGCCGTGGCCATGACCGCCACCCCCACCATGGCGATGTCCATGGGCCCGCGCACCGCGTGCTTGAGGTAGACGGCGTGGCTTCCGGCGGCGGGGAAGGGCACCGAGATGCCCGTGAGCAGGCCCTTGGAGCCGAGGCTCGTCTGGCCCGGCCCCTTGAAGAACGCGCTGAAGGGCTCTGTGCGGGCGCCGTCGGAAAAGGTCGCCTCGGCCGCCGCCTCCAGCACCAGCAGCGGCGCCAGGGTCTCGCCCGAAGGAGAGGCCCGGCAGATGTTGCCGCCGATGGTGGCGGTGTTGCGTATCTGCAGCGAGGCGAACTGGTGCGCCGCCTGCCACAGGAGCGGCAGCCGCTCGCGCACGAGGTCGCTCTCCTCCAACTCGTGGATGGTCGCCAGCGGACCGATGTGCACGCCGCCGTTGCTCTCGCGGATGGCGTTCAAGTCGGGGATGCGCTTGATGTTCACCAGGCACCCCGGCTCGTCCTTGTACTTGATGTCCACCATCACGTCCGTGCCGCCGGCGATGACCTCCGCCTGCCCGCCATGCTGGTCCAGCAGCGAAAGCGCCTCGCTCACGGTCTTGGGTTCGAAGTAGTCCATGGATTCCTGCTCCCGGCTGTGGTCTCTGCGGTCTTCAAATGCCTTGCGCCCGTGTGTCTGTGGGTTCTCTTAGCCCAGTCACGGCGCACAAGGCAAGACGCGAGGGATCGGCTCACAATACAACCGGCGGCGCGCGTCGGCGCCGGCGGGCGGCCGCGAATGAACCGCACCGGACACCAACTCCTTGCGCGGGAGGACCGGTGCTGGCTAAATTGCATCTTGACTCATGTCAAATGCACACTATACTGTGGTTGATTATGACACCACGGGCCTCTTTGGCCCTCCACTCCGAACGCATGGGGAAGACGGCGTGACTGCCACCGACGCAGAGGTTACCTACATTCAGCGGGAGCTGTCCACCCTCGCCCGGCGCGCGCTCAAGACGTTCCCCGTGGTCGTCGTCACGGGGCTGCGGCAGGCAGGGAAGACCACCTTCCTTCGACATGACAGCGCGTTCGCGGGACGGCGCTACGTGACCCTGGACGATTTCGCGGCGCTGGAGGCGGCACGGCAGGATCCGGAGAGTCTCTTCCGCGGCCAGGAACACGTCACCATCGATGAGGTACAACGCTGTCCGGATCTGCTGGTGGCCATCAAGCGTGCGGTCGATGAGCGGCGGACACCGGGCCGGTTCGTGTTGAGCGGTTCCGCCAATCTCTCCTTGCGCCACGGCGTGACCGAATCCCTCGCCGGCCGGGCGATGTGGCTGACCCTGGGGCCTTTCACCCGGCGTGAACGGCTTGGCGCGACCCGGGAACCGTTCCTGGTCCGTTTCCTGAGAGAGGCGGGAATTCCTCCGGACGTGTCCGCGCCGGCGTTGACGGACGGCGAGGTACTGTACGGCGGCATGCCGGCCATGGTCGTCGGCGGAGACGTGGACCGGGACCTGTGGCTCCTGGGCTACGAGCAGACCTACCTCGAGCGCGACGTGCGTGACCTGGCTCAGGTTGCGGACCTGGTCACCTTTCGGACGCTGTTGCGCCTGGCCGCGGCCCGGACCGGCCAACTTCTGAATCAGAGCGAGATCGCGCGCGACGCCAAGCTGCCGGTGAGCACCGCGGTGCGGTATATGGGTCTTCTGGAGATATCCTTCATTCTCAACCGTCTGCCGCCGTACACCCGCAGTCCCACGACTCGCCTGTTGAAGTCGCCGAAGATCTTTGTCACGGATTCGGCACTGGCCTGTCACTTGACGGCAACTTCGGACGTCAGTGTCGCGGCGGATGAACCCTTGCGCGGACCCTTGTACGAGACTCTCGTCTACCAGAACCTGGCGGGCATACTCGGCGCGCATCTTCCGGACGCGGAACTGGGCTTCTGGAGCATACAGGGACGCCACGAGGTCGACTTCGTCATTTCCCACAAACGCCGCCGCGTCGCCATCGAGGTCAAGGCCGCCGGCCGGTTCGGAGAACGGGACTTGGCCGGGCTGCGGGCCTTTCGGCGAACGACGCCGGGCGTTTCGGCCGGCATCCTCGCCTACAACGGCTCCGAGGCATTTGTCCCGGAAAAGGGCCTGTTCGTGGTGCCCTTGGGGTTGTTGCTGTCTTGAGCAGGTTCTTCGACGAGGGAGGCGGCGGCCGAACCGGGTTTCGCTGCCATCGGATCGCTCGGACAGACTCCCGGCCTTTCCCGCGGCCCGCGCACGGTGTTATTGTGGCGGCGGGAAGCGTCCCGGCGATGATGTGTTGTCGCCGGCCACCATCGAAACGAGTCCAGGAGGAACGGTCATGGCGAAGGACAGCACCGAGTATCGCGAGCACTGGGGGAGGGAGGGGTTTGCGGGGACGGGGGTGAACGTCTTGCGCACGCACCACAGCCCCGACTTCCTTTCGGTGACCGGGCCGCACGTGCCGCACCGGTTGAACGTCGGCGCGGTGGCCCTGCCGGATCGGGAGGATGCGGAGGCGTTGCCGGTGCCCATCGAGTCCGGGCGTACGGGCGTCCGGTTGAGCGTGTCCGGCCGCGCCCATCCCATGCCTTTCGTGGTGTCCAACGTGGAAGCCGACGAGGTGCACTTCGTGCAGGAGGGGGAGATGGAGTTCCGCACCGCCTACGGGACGATCACCGCCGAGCCCGGCGATTTCGTGGTGATTCCGCGGGGCGTCCCTTACCGGGTGCTGCCGCTTGCGGGGCCGAGCCTCTCGGTCATCGTCGAGACCCCCGGCGCGCTGCGCTTCGACCCGTCGCCGTCCTTCGGCGCCGGGCTCCGGCGCGCGGTCCTCGCCGAGGACGAAGCCCAGGATGTGGAGACCGTGTGGTTGCTCAAGTGCTTCGACGGCGTCACCCGCTACGTCAAGCCCACCAACCCGCTGGCCACCCAGTCCTTCGCCGACGGCCCCAGCCCGGTATGGAAGCTCAACCTCAGGGACGTCCCCACCGATCCCAACGGTCCGCCTGTTCAGTTCATCGCCTCGCCCGGCCGGGACGAACTGTTCTACAACCTGAGCGCGCGCCACCGGCGCCGTCCGCCCATTCACAACAACGTCGACTACGACGAACTGATCTTCTACTTCGAGGGCCCCGGCGCCTGGGGCGGCGTAAGCGAGCCCGGCATGTTGACCTGCGTGCCCAAGGGCGTCATCCACCACGGCCCGTCCGAGGACGTGCCCGAGGGCTACTACGCCTGGATGCTGGAGTCGCGCTGCACTCTGCGCCTCACCGACGCCGGCGCCGCCGCCGCGGAGCTCATGGAGACCGACCTGTACGGTCCGCACCCGGCGGGCGGGAACGGCAAGGCCAACGGCCGGTAGGTTGCCAAGCCGTTGCGCTGGCGTCCGCGACGTTCCGCGAGCAGGGACGGCGGCCTGTCCTCCCTGGCCGTCCGTGATTTCCGGCTGCTGTACGTCGCGCTCTTCGGCACCTCGGTCAGCTACCAGCTCCAGCGCACCATCGAGCTGTGGCTGGTCTACGAGATCACCGGCTCGCCGCTGCTGACCGGGTTCACCGGCCTGGTCCGCGGCTTGGCCACGGTCGTGTTCCAACTGGCCGGAGGGGTCGTGGCCGACCGCATCGACCGGCGCCGGTTCGTGATCCTGGTTCAGGGCGTGAACGCCGTGATCACCCTGTCGCTGGGAACGCTTGCCCTAACCGGCCTCATCCAGGTGTGGCACATCTACCTGGCGGCATTCGTGAACTCGACCCTGACCACCGCGGCCGGGCCGGCACGGACCGCCATGATCCCGGGGCTCGTGCCAAGGGAACTGCTGGTCAACGCCTTCGCGCAGGTCGCGTCCGTGCGCAAACTGTCGCAGCTCGTCGGCCCCGCGGCCGGCGGCGTCCTGATCGGCGTCGTCGGTTCCGGATGGACCTACGGTGTGGCCTGCCTGATCTACATCGTGTCCGTCCCGATCATGGTCTGCATGCGCTACGAGTCCGGGCCGCTGGATCGGGAGCAGTCTCCGGTCAAGAGCCTGCTCGAAGGCATCGCCTTCATCCGGCGCAACTCGCTGATCGTCGTCCTGCTGGTGACGGAGTTCGCCGCGGTCTTCTTCGGCAGCTACCGCGCGCTGTTGCCGATCTTCGCCGTGGCCTTGGGCCTGGGGCCGGAGGGCCTGGGCATCCTCCTGGCCGCTCCGGCGCTGGGCTCGCTCCCCGGCGTGGCCGCGATCATGTGGCTGGGGAACATCTCCTACAAGGGGCTGTTCATCGCGTTCAGCGTCATCGCCTACGCCGGCTGCCTCTTCGGGCTGGCCTTTTCCACATGGTTTCTCGGGTCGGTGGCGATCCTGTTCCTGGTGGGCGTCTTCGACGCCCTGCAAGCGGTGGTGCGCCAGGTCGTGATCCAGGCCCGCACACCGGACAACCTTAGAGGACGCGCCGCCAGCTTCCAGCGCATTCTGGGCGTGGGCGCCCCCTCCCTCGGCGAGGCCCACTCGGGCGCCATCGCCGCCTTGATCGGCGCCCCCTGGACGCTGATGGTCACGGCCGTCGTCTGTATCGGATTGACCGCGGGCCTCGTGGTGAAGCGGCCGGATCTGCGGGATCGGGTTTTGTGACCCGCGCAGGCGGCAAGGGCCGAGAACTTCGCCGGCTATCGCGAGAAACATGCAATCCCCTTCGAATGAAGACCGCGCGGGTCTCCATTCCCGGGTTATCCTTGCAAATCCGGCACGTCACTCCAGAATTGCAAGGTTGGCAGTGCTCTTGGGTGAAATGGGAAGTCGGTCGTGAGACTTGCGAGATGTTGTCGAACGGCCTAAACTAATCAGGCTAAGTCGGGAGACAACATGCGTACCGTCAACATGCACGAAGCCAAGACCCACCTTTCGCGTCTCGTCGAGGCTGCCGCCAACGGCGAGCCCTTCATCATCGCACGCGCGGGTAAGCCGGTGGTGAAGGTGATCGCGGTGGAAGCTCCGGAATCGGGATCGGTACGCCGAATCGGTTTTCTCGACGGACGAATTTCCGTGCCGGAAGACTTTGACCGGATGGGCTCCGCGGAGATCGAGGCGCTTTTCGAGGGCAGGGAGTGAATCTCCTCCTGGACACGCACGTACTGCTTTGGGCGGCAGGGGTTCCAGATCGGTTGCCGGACGAGGGGCGCTCTCTCCTTGAACAGCAGGAGACGCAGCCCGTCTTCAGCGCCGCGTCCATCTGGGAGGTTGCGATCAAGAGCCGAATGGGGCGCCCGGATTTCCAAGTCGATTCCCACCTGTTGCGACGAGGATTGCTGGAAAACGGTTACACGGAGTTGGCCGTGAACGGTGCCCATGCGGTAGCCGTGGCTCTGTTGCCGCCACTGCACAAGGATCCCTTTGACCGAATCCTGATCGCCCAGGCCCAGGTCGAAGGGATCACGTTGTTGACAGCCGACAAGATCGTTGGACGGTACCCTGGCCCAATCCAGGTACTCTGACCGACTTACGTGGACATCAGTCTCCGACCTGGACCCGTGGTGATCGCACGAGACGGCTTGGATGGTCGAGAATTACAGGGAGCACACGGTGAAGACCAGCCTCATGATTCTTCTGCTGGCGGCTTTCGTGGCCGGATGCGCGAACAAGAATGGAGCCGGTGGGGCGCTCGACGTGGCGGCCGCAATCGTCACCGCACCGATTGTTGCGCCGATCATGTTCATAGAGGCGAGGCGCAACGATCGCGCGTCGTTCCTCGAGAGGGCCAAGGACAATCGCCGACCGTTGCCGCCCATCGATGCCAGGTCGGCACGCCTGGCGGCAACGACGCTGCGGCAGGCCCTCGACCGGGGAGTCCTCGACAAGGGAATCTACTGGGAGAACCAGGACGACGCGAACGGCTACGTCGGCGGCGGCGTGACAGTCCTCGCGACCGGTCGAACGGAGGATGGCCGGCCATGCCGGGAGGTGTTGATCGAGACGGCGATGGAGGACCGCCCGACGGACCAGCGCGTGAGGACCTTCTGCCGCGAAGCGGAGCGATGGGCCGAGGCGGCCAGCGGGCTCCCTTGAGTATTTGCCACGTTCCCGTTGGTTCGGAACGCGAAGTTGGACAAATGGACGAGGTGCAGGCTGTAGTTGTGCCCACTAATCAGAACCGGTTCGCCGTTGTTGGTGACTATAAAGTCCTTTTCTTGTCTGAGATCGCGCCAGAGTTCTGACGTACGGCTGCGGAGGTCTCGCACCGAAATAAATTTCATTACGCCTCCTCTCGTGTCACATTAGTGGCTTTGACTGGCGCACGATCAAGGAGGTGCTCTCGTGGCAATGAACAATCCTGTACATCCCGGTGCCATCGTGCGTGAAGACTGCCTGAAGCCACTGGGTTTGTCCGTGACCGAAGGCGCAAAGCGGCTCGGTATCGGACGTCAGACTCTTTCCAATCTGGTCAACGAAAAGGCATCCGTCTCGATCGAAATGGCCTACCGCCTGTCGAAGGCGTTTGGCTCCACGCCCGAGACTTGGCTCGCCATGCAGTTGGCCTTCGACCTTGCACGGTCGCGGCACCTGGAACAGACAATAAAGGTGGGAAGAATCGCTGCCGCGTAAGCGGTTCATCCTGTTATGCCTTCTTCGCCATCACCAGGTTGCAGAGCGCACAGGCGGTCACCAGACGATGAGCATTCTTGGCTAGTCCGCGGTAACGCACCTTGGTAAAACCGAATCGGAGCTTCAGGCTGCCGAACTGGTGTTCCACCTTGGCTCGAACCCGGGACTTGTAGCGGTTGCTGGCGCGCTCCCGTTCGGTGAGCTTCCGGTAGCGATGCCCCGTCTCCTGAGTCCAGTCCCGTGCCTCCGGGGCCGCCTTGGCCATCGCCTCCTTCTGACCCGAATACGCCGAATCCCCCCACACCCGTCTCTCCTTGCCATGCAGCAACTTCTCCAGCACTCGCGAATCATGGACGTTGGCCGCGGTCGCTTCCACCGAAAGTGACGTTTGGATTACCACCCAAACAAGCATAATCCTGATGGCCCTCCCGGCGCAGCACTCCGGTCGAGCTGTCCCCCTGGTCGCCACATCGCCGTATTCGGCAAGAATCCGGGACGCTCGCATTGGACCTGCCCCATGCGGCGGATGGAATGTTCGTCGAGCTAGCGGTGGCGGCTCGTGCCGATTGCATCCTCACAGGTATTGCCAGGCACTCTCCCGAGGATCGTTTTGCGAGGTGTCCGCGTTCGGTCATCGTGCGCTTTCCTTGAAGAGGAGGCCCATTGGCAAGTAATCGCCGGAGCCAGGTTACGCCAGGGTCGGCTTTCGCTCAATCCACTCCGCCGCCTGCTCATACGCATGCGCCACGTGAAACACCCGCGCCTCATCCAGACACGCCCCGACCACTTGCAACCCCAACGGCAACCCACCGTCCGTAAACCCGCAGCATACGCTCAGTGCCGGCAGCCCCGTGACGTTGAAGGGGATGGTGCACCGTGTTCCGATGCTGCCGCTGGGGTGGCGGAAGGGGACGCGGCGGCCGTCGATTTCGGCGAAGCCCTGCTTGCATTCCTCGATGGTGGGGGCGGCGATGCCGACGGTGGGGGCGACGATGACCTGGACGTCTTCGAGGGCCTCCTCGAACTCGCGGCAGATGACGCGGCGGACACGTTGCGATGTCACGTAGGCGGAGGCGGGGACGGTGAGGGAGGCGATGTTCCGGTGCAGCAGTTCGCGGCTGTAGTCGCGCGGCTGCGTGCGGATGTAGGGCTCGTGGGCGACGAGGTTCTCGCACCGGCTGGTGGCGGTCTGGACGGCGGGGACGGCGTCCATGTGGGGGATGGTGATCTCCTTGACCTGCATGCCCAGGGATTCCAGAGCGGCGAGGGCTTCCCGGAAGGCCTTGGCGACCTCGCCCACCATGAGTTCGTCGAAGTAGCCCTTGACGACGCCTGCCTTCATGCCGGTGACGGGCCTGCCCAGGGCTTCCGTGTAGTCCGGCACGGGCGCGGCGGAGCACAGGGGGTCGTTGGGATCTTCGCCGGCGATGGCGGCCAGCGCGAGGGCGCAGTCCTCCACGGTCTTGGTGAAGGGGCCGAAGTGGTCGGAGGAGAAGCCGCCGGTGCCGGCGACGCCGCCGTAGCGGCTCACGCGGCCGTAGGTGGCCTTGAGGCCGACGGTGCCGCACCAGGCGGCGGGGTTCCGGACGGAACCGGCGTTGTCGGTGCCGATGGAGATAAGGCACAGGTCCGCGGCCACGGCGGCGGCCGAGCCGCCGCTGGAGCCTCCCGGCACACGGCTCTGGTCCCACGGGTTGTGCGTGGTGCCGAAGTACGGGTTCATGGTGGTGCCGCCGCCGGCCCACTCGTGCATGTTGTTCTTGCCCAGGACGATGGCTCCGGCCTCGCGCAGCCGGGTCACCACAGTGGCGTCGAAGTCGGGCTTCCAGTCCGCCAGGATCTTGCTGCCGGCGGTGGTGGGGTAGCCCTTGACGGCGAGGTTGTCCTTGATGGACACGGGGACGCCGTGGAGGGGGCCGCGATGGTTGCCGTGCGCGATCTCGTCCTCGGCCCGGCGCGCGTCCGCCATGGCGTCCTCCTCCATGACGGTGCTGTAGGCGTTGATCGCGGGATTGAGGCGCTTGATCCGCTCCAGGTAGCAGGCGGTCAGCTCGACGGGCGAGACCTCGCGGGCGGCGATGCGCGGGGCCAGGCCGGCGATGGTGAGGTTGGTGGGGTCGAGGTCGGGCATGGTGCTTCCTTTCGCTACCGGCGAAATGGCGTCCTTCGACTTCGCTTCGCTACGTTCAGGACGCAAGTCAGGCGAGGTCGGCGCAGGCCGGGATCACCTCGCGTCCCCAGAGTTCCATGGTGTGGTCGAACACGCGGTTCGGGGGCGTCAGCAGCAGGTGGGTGACGCCGGCATCGGCCAGTTCGCGGACGCGGGTGATGCACTCCTCGGGCGTTCCGGCGATGGCGAAGCGGTGCAGCAGGTAGTCGGTGATGAGTGCCGGGTCGGCCCGTTCCTCCAGCGGCTTGCTGATGTCGAAGCCGGCCATGAACCGCTTGACGCCCTCCAGCTCCTCGGGCGGCACGGTCTCGGTGGTGAAGCGGAAGTTGTGGTGCGCGCGGTTGGCCAGGCGGTGGCGCACGATGTCGCGCGCCCGGTCGCCGTCCGGGTCGACGCAGATCATGCCGGCCATGGCGACGTCGATGTCGGACAGCTCACGGCCGTCCTCCCTGGCGCCGGCGGCGATGTGGGCCTGGGCCCACTCCAGCACGTCGAGGTCGAACCCGGTGCCGAGCATGACGCCGTCACTGTAGCGTCCCGCCACCCGCAGGCTCCGGGGACCTTCCGCGGCCACGTAGAGCGGCACCGGGAGCTTGCCGACGGTAAGGGCCGTGGTGCCCGCGCCTTCCTTGCCCCGCGGCACCTCGATGCGGCGCCCCTGGATCAGCTCGCGGATGGTGGCCAGGCCGGCCGCGAACTCCTTGAGCGGAGTGGCCTTGCGCCCGAGCCTGTAGGTGGAGCCGTCCCCGGTCCCCAGCCCCAGGATCGCCCGGCCGTCGGAGATCTCGTTGCACGTCGCCGCGGACAGGGCCAGGGTGGTGGGGTCGCGGTAGGCCATGGTGGTGGCGGCGATGCCGAAGCGCAGCCGCTCGGTGCGCAGCGCGCATACGGTCATGGCCTGGAATCCGTCCAGGTTCTGCAAGTGGCCGTCGGCGAAGAAGAAGCCGTGGAAGCCCAGGGCCTCGGCGGTGACGGCGCGGCGGGTGATCTCTTCCGCGTTGCGGGCAGGGGTGTGGATCGAGAAAAGCACGGTTGTCCTTTCGCTCAGTAGCCTATGCCATCCCGAACAGCCGCATGGCGTTGCCGCCCAGGATCTTCTCCTTGTCGTCGTCCGAGATGCCTTCCAGTTCCTGCACCATCCGCACCGTGCCTTCCTTCCACGTGCCCGACGGGTCATTGTGCGGGTAGTCGCTGCCCACGGTCAGGTTGTGGTCCTTCCAGAAGTCGCAGGCGTAGCGCACGGAGGTCTCCGCGGCGAAGGCCGACACCCAGATCTGGCTGAAGAAGTCGCTGGGGGTCTTGCCGAGCCGCTTGCGCGCGTCCGGGTCCATGTCCAGGCGGTTCATGAGCCAGGGAACGAAGGCGGCCGAGCCCTCCACGAAGCAGATGCGCAGGTCGGGGAACTCCTTGAGAGCGCCCCGCAGGATCAGGCTGCCCATGTCGACGATGTAGCGGAACGGGAACGCCAGCAGGAAGGGCAGGGCGTTGTTGTCGGCCTCCAGGAAGAGCTGCTCGATGCCCACCAGCGCCGGGTTGGGATGGCCCTGCCGGTCGGACGCCGTGTCGTGCACCAGGATCGGGACGTCGAGCTGGCACACCTTGTCGTAGAACGGCCACAGCCGCTCGGCGCCCAGGTTGGCGTCCTCGAAGCCGCCCATGAACTTCACGGCCTTGATCCCGAGCTGGTTCACCATCCGGTCCAGCTCCTTGCAGGACTCTTCCACGTCCGGCAGGAACACCCAGCCGACGCCGATGTAACGCTCGGGATGGGCGCACTCGGCGAGGTCTTGGGCCACCGCGTCGTTGTAGCGCCGGGCCAGCTCGCACCCGAGGTCGCGGTCCCAGGTGTACAGCAGTTCGCGGTTCTCCGGGATGAGCACGTGCTTGTCGAAGCCTTCGAAGTCGGCCTGGGCGACCCGGGTGTCCAGGTCCCAGCGGCCCTTGGGCGCCTGGTCCTTGATGAGGGTTCCGTCCGGCAGCACGGACTTGACCTCGTCGCCGTTCCGCACCACCCGCGGCGACTCGGGGTACTGGTCGCTGATCCCCTCCAGGAACTTCACCGGGAAATAATGGGTGTCGCAGTCGATGTACATGGGCTTCCTCCTGGGGTCCTTTAGTCATGAGACCCCCGAAACGTCATTCGCGCTTTCGCGGGAATCACCGATGTCGGCTTGCGGCCGACACAAAGGGGGATGGAAATGGGGCGCCGGCCCCCAACGAGTCATTCCCGCGGAAGCGGGAATCCAGGGGTGGGGAGTGTGGCGGCCCCACCCCGCCTGGATTCCGGGTCCTGTTCTGACACAGCCTCTTTCCGACACAGCCTCCTTCGCGGGCGACACGGAGAGTGAGTGTGTCGCCGAGCCGGGTCGAAGCGCACTACGCATACGAGCGCGCTACGCATACGTAAAGATGGCCCGCCCCAAAATTCTCCCTTCGGCGAGGTCGTCCACCGCTTCGTTGACCTGGTCCAGGGTGTAGCGGCGCGTCACCAAGTCGTCGAGCTTGAGCTTTCCTTCGCGGTACCAGCGGACGAAGGTCGGGAAGTCGCGGTCCGGCAGGCAGTCGCCGGCGTGAGTGCGCGTGAAGTAGCGTCCGCCGGCGAAGAGGTTGGTGTTGATGAGCGGCGTGGCGCCCGAGGGCGGCAGGCCGATCAGCAGCGCGGTGCCGCCGCGTTCCAGCCCCGGAGCGCCGGTGCGCACGGAGCGCAGGATCTGCTCCTGGGTGGTGGGATGGCCCACCGCGTCCAGGGCGTAGTCCGCGCCGCCGCCGGTGAGTTCGGTAATGGCCTCCACCGGGTCCACCTTGCTGGCGTTGATGCAGTGGGTGGCGCCGAAGCCCTTGGCGAACTCCAGTTTCTCGTCGTCCAGGTCCACCGCGATGACCGGGTAAGCGTCCACCACCGCCGCGGCCGAGACGGCGCACATGCCGATGCCGCCCACCCCGTAGACCGCCACCGACTCGCCGGGGCGCACCTTGAGCGTGTTGATGATGGCGCCGGAGCCGGTGGTGACCGCGCAGCCGATGACGGAAGTCACGTCCGTGTCCACGTCGTCGTCCATGGGAAGCACCACCCGTTCGGAGGCCACCACGTGCTCCGCCCAGGTGGACGCCGACGCCCAGATGGACTGCTCGCGCCAGACGGCCGGGATGGGCGGCCGCATGTTGAGGGCGTGGGACACGGGCGGCAGCGGCGACTCGGGGGCGTTGCGGTCCACCCAGGTGGTGAACACGTGGTCGCCCTCCTTCACGTGCGTCACGTCGCTTCCCTTGGCCACCACCACGCCGGTGGACTCGTGGCCCAGGAGCGCCGGCAGCTTGGAGCGCTGCTCCTCCGGCGTGCGCTGGATCTGGTGGAGCTGGGAATGGCAGATGCCGCTGGCGTAGAGCTTCACCAGTACCTGGTCGGGCGCCGGGTCCGGAAAAGTGACCTCGTCTACCACCAGGGGCTTGCGCGATTCCACCAGGATTGCGGCACGGGACTTGGTTGGCATGGCGCTTTCCTTTCCGTCAGACGGCCCGCGGGCCGTGCCGGCCCGAAGGCCGTAGTGCCGCGCGCGTGCGGCTTCGCCAAATTCGTGAGTAGTTGCCGGCGGATGGTTTGTCAAGGGAACGCCAGGCGGCGCTTTCCGCTGGTTCCGGATTCGAAAAGGTGGTATCCACGACTACGCAATTCAGCGTTCCGTACCCACGCCCGCGCGCTTTCTTCACACGTTTCGCGGGACGGGACGCCAGGAAAATCGGGAGGTAGCGATCATGTCCATTATCGATGCCGACGCCCACGTCGTCGAGTCCGAACATACGTGGGACTACATGGAACCGGCGGACCGGAAGTATCGCCCGCTCGTCGTCAAACCCACCGGCGAGGGGGGCGGCGAGTACTGGTTTATTGACGGCAAGATCCGCGGACTGGTCCGGATCGTGATGACCGCCCAGGAGCTGGACGAGGTGGCCGACCGCACCGGCCGCGTGATGTGGACGCCCCAGGAGACGCGCGAGATGGAGAACGTCGAAGCGCGCCTCAAGCACATGGACGAGCTGGGCATAGACGTCCAGGTGCTCTATCCCACGATCTTCATCGAGCAGGTCACCGACAAGCCCTCGGTGGAGATCCCCCTCTGCAAGAGCTACAACCGCTGGCTGACCGACCTCCACAACCGGGGCAACGGACGCCTGCGCTGGATCTGCGTGCTGCCGCTGCTCGACATGAGCACGGCCCTGGAGGAGCTGGAGTACTGCAAGCAGAACGGCGCCTGCGGGGTCTTCATGCGCCCCATCGAGGGCCATCGCCTGCTGACCGACCCCTACTTCTATCCCCTCTACGAGAAGATGAGCGAGCTGGACATGGCCGTGGGCGTGCACGTCGGCAACGGCAACCCGCAGGAACTGGATCTCGTCTCCCAGTACAACGGCGGCGGCAGCTTCTGGAAGTTCCGCATCCCGATCATCGGCATGTTCCACTCGGTGATCATGGGCGAGATCCCGAAGATGTTCCCCAAGCTCCGCTTCCACTGGGCCGAGGCCGCCGCGCTCTGGGTGCCCTACGTGGTCAAGGACCTGCAGCGCCGCTGGGGCGTGCAGAACAAGGACCTGCCGGACAACATCCTCAAGGAGTACCGCCAGTACGTGTCTTGCCAGACCGACGACGACGTGGACTACGTGCTCAGGTATTCGGGAGAGGACAACATCGTCATCGGCACCGACTACGGTCACAACGATCAGTCCACCGAGATCGAGGCGCTGCGGAATCTGAAGGAGCTGGGCAGTATTACCGAGCCGCAGTACGACAAGATCGTGACGGACAATCCGAAGACGCTGTTTGCGCTGAACTAGGAGCCAGGGGGTTGCCTCCGCCATCGGGCGGGGGCTGCGGTCAGGTAAGCGTAGGGAGGGTTTCAAACCCGCCCTACGTGCGTTGTGTCGTTGCGAAGGCCTAGTCGGCCTTGGTGCGCACGCGCCAGCGTTGGTACTTGGCCCGCCCCGCGTCACAGTTCTCCAGAGTCAACCCGCGGATGAGATGCACCGGCTGGCCGCCCCCTCCCTCGCGCGAGTCACCGCCGGCCACCGTCACGCACAGCTCCGGGGCGCTCTTGGCGACGATCTCGCCGTTGGCCGCGAGCGAGAAGCCCTGCGGCGCCGATCCGTCGCACTTCGCCAGACCCAGCCTGGCACTCGCCTGGGACCCGCTCGCCGTCATGCATACATCGAACCCCGGCATGTGGAACCGTCCGGCCTTGATGGCGGCGGTGTCGAATCCCTGGTCGACGCCGATCTGACCCTGATAGCTGTAGCAACTGTGGGCCTGGAGGCCCCGGTCGACCCTGGCCCGCTGCTTGTAGCCGCGGATGTCGAGGCAGAAGCCCCGCGGTTCGTCGAGGCGGTCGACAAGCAGGACCTCCACCGTTTCGCCCGCTTGAGCGGGGACGGTTAGCGGGGCGCCGATGAGCACGGCCAGCATGATGAGACCAAGGAATTTCATAGGGGCTCCGTTCACTAGTCGGACCGACACAGCGGTTTCAAATTAGACGGGCGGCGGTTTCAACGGTCCAGTTTCAAGAGCCGAGCGGCGGTACCCCCCAGGATGTCCTCCTTGACCTGCTCTGCCAGATCCAGGTTCCTGACCGCGTCGATGTATTCGCGGATGGCCTCGTTGCCCTTGCCGCCTTGTGTGCTCACGCCGGTGAAGTTCTGCGGATAGTCCGTGGCGAACACGAGCCGTTCCGGGCGAATGCCCAGCAGCCCGCAACGAAAGGACGTGATTCCTCCCTCGAAGCCCGAGAGGTCGAAGTAGAGCCGGTCGAAGTACTCGTCGAACGAGTGCTTCAGCGTGCCGAACCGGTGCGCCATGGCCACGAGCCGGTCCTTGAGCGCTGAAATGCCGCCGCCGAAGTGCCCGATGACGAAGTCGAGATCCGGGTGCCGGTCCAGCACCCCGCCGGCGATCAGGCGGATGGTGGCGATGGTGAGATCGATCTCCCGGCCGATGATGCGCGGCAGATCATAGCCCTGAATGGAATCGTACCCCTTGGGCACCAACGCCGGATGTACGAAGATCGGAACGCCGAGCCGCGCCACCCGCCCATAGAACCGGTCCAGCTCCGGTGCGTCGAGCGACAGACCGCCCACCTGCGAGGTGACCGTCACCCCATGGAGCCCCCGCTCCAGCACCGCCCGATCCAGCTCGTCCAGCGCCCTGTCCCCTTCAAGGACAGGCGCATGCGCCAGCCCGACAAAGCGCCCGTGGTGCTCCCGCTCCAGTTCCGCGTAGCAATCATTGATGACCCTGCAATCCTCGAGACTCCCGTCCCATCCCAGGTGGCAGGACACCACCGACACGTCCACGCCGGCCTCGTCCATGTCTCGGATCTGCGCCTCCGCGTCGTACAGCTTCGAATGAAGCGTCATCCGCGGGACGCCACCCTCGGTGGCCACGGCGACCGTGTCCGAGTAGAGGCCCTTCTGGCGCGCCAGTTCCGCGGGGACGTAGTGGTGTTGGAAGTCTACGACCATGGGTCAGCCTATTGGCCGAAGACCGAGCAGCAGACGTAGGTTCTCCTCGACCTGCCCCATGATTGCCTCGGAAGCTCGCCCGGCCCGCTCGATGAGGTATTCTTTATCCAAAGTTATGATCTGCGACACGTTTATGACGGATGTCCTCCGCAAGCCTGTTCCTCGCCGGGCAAGGGAGACATTGCCAGGTGCCTCGGCCAGTCTCAGGTTGGATGTGATGGCCAACGCCACCACGGTCCGAATTCGGCTTCGGTTGAAGCTGTCGGACTGAACGATCAGAACAGGGCGGCGGTACCCCGGCTCTGATCGCCCCGGAACCGGCAAGTCCGCCCACCAGATCTCACCGCGATTCACCACTCGTCCTCGGCGGGCAACGAGAGGAATTGCAGCGCCTCGAGTCGCTTGTCGAGCGTGGAGATCGAAGGGTCTTCGTCATACACGGTGTTGAGCCGTTCCGTCACCCGGTCGCTGCTGTGCCGGGCGACGAACTCGCCGACGGCCTTCGTATAGAGCTCACTCCGGGAGATCCCCAACCTCTTTGCCGTATGCTCGGCAGCCTCGAAGACTTCGTCTCGTATCGAAATGGCCGTTTTCATCACCGTAGAGTATGACCCAAGTTATACTCGGCCGCAAACTGCCGCACAGAGACGCTCGGCATTGACCGGCGGATCATGAACATGGGAATATGGCACCATGAATTTCGGCAAAGCCACCATCCCCAGCACCTGCTGGGAATGCAGCGCCCATTGCGGATCCCTGGTGACCGTCGAGGACGGACGGGTGACGAAGGTATCGCCATACCCGGAGCACCCGGCGTCCCTGGGGGCTTTCTGCGTCAAGGGTATCCGAGGCCTGCCGGAGTTGACCTACCATCCGGATCGAGTGCTCTATCCCATGAAACGCACCGGCCCGCGGGGCGGCGGCCGGTGGCAGCGAGTGTCATGGGACGAGGCGCTGGACGAGATGGCGGAGGCGATGCTGGCGGTGCGGGAGAAGTACGGCGCTCCCGCGCTGTGCGGGGCGGTGAGCAATGCGCACTTCAGCCGCGGGGTGATGCTGGCGCTGCTGTTGCGGGCGTTCGGGTCGCCCAACTGGATGATGAACCAGGACCTGTGCGGCGGGTGCCGGGCGCTGAGCGACCGGATCACGGGGCTGGCCATCAGCAAGGGCGAGGACATCGACAACACGCGTTGCGCGCTGGTCGTGGGGCGCAATCCGTATGCGGCGGACCCGCCGCAGTGGCAGGCACTGAAGCGCGCCAAGGCCAAGGGGGGGCGCGTCGTGGTCATCGATCCGGGAGAGACGCCGGCGGCTACCATGGCGGACCTGTGGCTGCGGCCGCGGCCGGGCACGGACGCGGCCATCGGCCTGGCGATGATCCACTGGCTGGTGGAGCACGGGCGCTACGACCGCGAGTTCGTGGAGCGCTGGTGCCACGGCTTCGATGCGCTGGCGGAACGGGCGGCGCGGTATCCGGCGGAGCGTGCGGCGGAGTTGACCGGGGTGCCGCGGGCGGACATCGAGCGGGCCGCCGAACTCTACGCCGACGGGCCGTCGTGTTTCGTGAGCGGCCACGGTATCGACGCCTTCAGCGCCGGAGTACAGACGTTCCGGGCGTTCCATTGCCTGGTGGCCATCAGCGGCAACCTGGACCGCGAGGGCGGCAACCGGCGGGTGAAGAAGCCGGCCGGGTTCACCAACTACATCGAGGTGCTGCACAAGCCCGAGTATCGGCTGCCCCTGGAAGTGGAGCAGCGGACCATCGGCGCGGACCGGTTCCCGCTGTGGGCGGGGCCCGAGGGCTGGCAGACGGCGTGCCACAATCCGTCGGTCATCGAGGCCGTGCTCAGCGGCAAGCCCCACCCGGTGCGCGCCATGTACGTCAGCGGCGTCAACATCGTGGTGACCTACCCCGACACGCCCAAGACCCTGGCGGCGCTCAAGTCCCTGGACTTCCTTGCGGTGGCCACCCACATGATGAACCCCACCGCCGAATACGCGGACATCGTGCTGCCCAAGACCACGGGGCTGGAGGACGAGGAGGTGTCGCTGGAAGGGTCCGGGCCGTGCCTGAGCCTGATCCAGCCGGCGGTGGATCCGCTGGGGGAGGCGCGCGGCGACTTCCGCATCGCCCATGACCTGGCCCGGCGCATCGAAGCCCGCGGCGTGACCGAGGCGCGGCGTTTCATCCCCTGGGAGACCAAGCGCGAGTTCAACGAGTTCCTGCTGGGGGACTGCGGCGTCACCGTGGAGCAGATGCGCGAGAAGGGTTACGCGAACTTCCCCTTCACCTACGGCGACTTCGAGAAGACCGGATTCAAGACAAAGACCGGCAAGGTGGAACTCTACTCCGAGCGCCTCGCCGAGCTGGGACTGGACCCGCTGCCGGACTACACGCCCACCCGTGCCGAGCGGGAGGCGCCCGCGGTGCGCGACGCCTACCCGCTGACGCTCCTCACCGGGGTGAGGGAGCGCACCTACCACCACTCACGGTTCCGCGACCAGGGCTGGGCGCGCAAGGTTTCCCCGGACCCGTGGCTGCAACTGCATCCGGAGACGGCGACGCGGTACCGGCTCGCCCACGACGACTGGGTCTGGGTGGAGACGGCGGGCGGTCCGGGCCGCTGCCGCCTGAAAGTCCGCGTCACCGAGGCCACTCTGCCGGGGGTGGCGCGCACGGGCATGGGCTGGTGGTACCCGGAGGCGGAAGCCCCGCACCGCGGCGCGTTGGAGGTGAACATCAATGCCGCCATGCGCTATGATGGGCCGTGGGACCCGGTGACGGGCTCGGCGGATACGCGCGGGCTGCCGTGCCGTATTGCCAAGGTCGAGAGTTTGTGAGAACACGAGTTGAAGGAACACTTCGTTAGATCGGAACAACGCCCTTCGGCTTCGCCTGGCCGGGCCTTGTGGAGCCGACCCGCCCCCGCGCCCGTCATGGGACGCGACCAACGGAGGACGGGAACGTCGGAGGAAGACCCATGCTGAACATAGTCAGAGAGCCGGCCGTGCTGAATCAGCCCGTGGTGGACCCGGCGGCCTGGACCGCGGAGGGCCTGGACGCCGACCAGAGCTGGATCCACCCGCTTACCGAGAGCGAGATCGCGGACCTGGACGCCGCCGTCGCCCGGGTGGAAGAACGCGGGCTCGACATCCTGGACATCACCCGGGACGACTTCGTGCTTTCGACCCTGGGGGACCGGCTCGATGAGGTTGCCGACGAAGTGATCAACGGCCGTGGCATCGGCCTCATACGGGGCGTGCCGGTGGAACGCTACAGCCGCATGCAGGCCGCCATCGCCTTCTGGGGCATCGGCCTCTTTCTCGGCTATCCCGTGTCCCAGAACTCCAAGGGCCACCTGTTGGGCCACGTGGCCGATCTCGGCGGCACCCTCAAGAACCCCAAGCACCGCGGCTACCAGACCCACGACATGCTGCCGTTCCACTCCGATGCCTGCGACGTGGTGGTGCTGATGTGCCTGCATCCGGCCAAGTCCGGCGGCAGCAGCCGCTTCACCAGCACCCTCAACGTCTACAACGAGATGCTGAAACGCCGGCCGGAGCTGGTGGCGGAACTGGCCGCCCCCATCTACCGTGACCGGCGCGAAGAGGTCCCCGAGGGGAAGGACCCGTGGTGGCAGCTCCCGGTCTTCAACTTCTACGAGGACTATCTGACGGTGAGCGCGGGCGGCACCTACATACGCTCCGCCCAGCGCTTCGAGCAGTTGCCGCGCCACACGAAGGAGCTCAAGGAGGCGCTGGATCTCTTCGCCAAGCTGAGCAACGAGCTGTCGTACGACATGGAGTTCCTGCAAGGCGACGTGCAGATCCTGCACAACCACGTCACGTCCCATTCGCGCACGGAGTTCGAGGACTATCCCGAGCCCGAACGCCGGCGCAACCTGCTGCGGCTGTGGCTCGGCACCCCCGGAGGGCGCCCGCTGCCGCCGGCCTACAACGACCGTTTCGCCCACCTCAAGCCCGGCGAACGCCCGGCGGGCGGCGTCGTCGTGCCGGGCACGGAGTACAGCGCGCCGTTGTATCCGGAGTAGGGCGTCTGGCGCGTCGCCCCGGTCCGTTGGCTTGCCGGTTCCCGGGCTGTATCAAGACGCCGCTCGGATGAGATTCGGCTCCAACGCCCCGAGTCGTCATTCCCGCGGAACAGTCTGTGACAATACTCGACTCGGTCGGGAAATGGCACCAGCCCCCGAACTGTCATTCCCGCGAAACAGGCTGGGTCAAAACGCTGCTTCCTGGCGACCAAACCCGAACCGTCATTCCCGCGAAAGCGGGAATCCAGGCGGGGTGGAGCGGGGAAACGCCGCTGTAGTGCCGCACCACCACCCCTGGATTCCCGCTTTCGCGGGAATGACGGTTCTGCGGGTTGTTGCCTCTCTCAGATGAAGTTTTGACCCAGCCTGTTCCGCGGGAATGACGATTCGGAGGCTCAGTACGGCCGGCAGAGCCGGTCGCGCGCCCCCCAGATGTCGATGCCGCCGGCGATGACGTCGCGGGCTTCGAGCACGAGGGGTTCGCGGGCGTCGACGTAGGGGGCGCCGGGGTAGTTGATGAGTTGGAGCGTCTCGTAGGCGCCGACGACCCGGTCGGCCGCCGGCAGTTCTACCTCGACGTCGCGGTTGCCGGTGCTGATGGCGGCGTCGGCCTCCTTCTCGTAGTACAGCAGCGGCGCTTCGGTGCCGTCCTTGCCGCCGTATTCGTAGGTGACGAGGACGGTCTTGATGCCCTGTTCCTCGCAGGCTTTCACCGTCAGCATGACCTCGATGAAGGCGTTGCCCGAGCCGGTGCGCGTGATCAGCGCGGCGTCGGCGCCGAGGGAGGCGGCCAGCGCCACGGCGTTGTGGGCTGCGATCTCCTTCTCGCGGGAGGTCTCGAAGCCGATGCGCTCGATGATGACCCCGGCGCAGCGGAAGCGCTTGTCCCTGAGCAGCGACAGCACCAGGGGCTGGTTCTGCCAGTTCCAGGTGATGGGATGGTAGCTCACGGTGCGGATGGTGCCGGGGGCGATGGCGCCGTCGATGAGTTCGTTGGGGTGGATGATGGTGGACAGGGTCTCCTGGATGTGGAGTCCGTAGTAGGACACGTTGGATGGCCGGTGCTGCGCCTCGGTGAAGCAGCCGATGATGACGACGGCGCGGGGCAGGTCGTTGTCGCGGCTGTCCGGGTCGAAGACCTCCACGTCGTCGGGCGCAAGCCCGGTGGTGGTCTCGGCGACTTTCAGGCCCACGCCGTACTGGGCCCGCTGGATGGCCTGGTGGGCCTCGAAGGCGGGCAGGCCGTCCTCCAGCTCCAGCGTCATCACCAGGTTCACCAGGGAGGCGAACGGGGTCATGTCGGCGCCCGGCCCCCACATGTCGAGGATGGCGCTCCGCTGTGAGGTGGTGCCGGTGCGGACGGTGCCCTCGTAGGCCACGGCCGTGGCCAGTGCCATGCCCGAGAGCCGGTGCGTGCGGCCGGTGCCCACCGGAGCCACCGGCCCGAGGATTCCCGGAAACACCTGTCCCGGTCCCGCGGTCTTGATGCGCGGCTCCACCACGTCGCGGATGCCCGTGACACGGGTCTTCTCGCCCGGGTGCGCCACGTCGAAGCGCGCGGAACGCACCCGCGGGTCCTGCTCGGCAAGGGCCGCGAGACCTTCCGCGTCCACCTCCAGGACCCCGGAGGACAAGCGTGTTTCCCGGCCGAACCGGATTTCGCGCACGCTGTATTCTGCCAGCTCAAGGCCGCTCATCCCGGACTCCGCGCGCGATCGGTCATCGCCCCCGTCCCCACCGTCATTCTTGCCGCCATCTCCGTCATTTCCTCTCCCTCTCCGTGATTTCCTCGGAACAGGCTGTGTCAAGACTCGCTCGGCCACGAAACGGCACCAACACCCGAAAACGTCATTCCCGCGGAAGAGGCTGTGTCAAAACTCTGCTTCCTGGCGACTAAACCCCAATCCGTCATTCCCGCGGAAGCGGGAATCCAGGTGGGGTGAGGTGGGGGAAGACGCACTCTGGCCCCTCCCCACCCCTGGATTCCCGCTTCCGCGGGAATGACTCATTGGGGTGTAGCGGGATTCCGTAACTACCAGAAATCATTGAACAGGATTTTATTTTCATATCAATGACTCAGGAGAAGGCGACGAGGATCGATGCGGGGTCCAGGCAGCATGTTCCGATGAGCACCGAACGTCAGTGCATGTGCTGGCCGCCGTCCACGCTGATGGACTGGCCGGTGACGAAGTCGCTGTCGTCGGAGGACAGGAAGATCACCGTGCCCACCAGGTCGTCCGGGTACTGGTCGCGCTGGAACGCGCGGCTCTTGCGCCGGTTCTCCAGTTGCTGGGGGGTGGTGACGCCTTCCTGGTTGTCGCCCGAGATGGTGAGGCCGGGCATGATGGCGTTGACGTTGATTCCGTCGGGACCGATCTCCCGCGCCAGCGCGCGGGTGAATCCGAGCACGCCGGCCTTGGAGGAGACGTAATGGAGGAACATCGGCGTCCCGCCCAGGATGGTGCCCGACGAGATGTTGATGATCTTCCCCTTGCCCTGCTCCTTCATGGCCGGATAGACCGCCTGCACGCACAGGAACAGGCCCTTGACGTTCACCGCCATGACCCGGTCCCACTCGTCCTCGGGGATCTCCATGAAGGACTTCTTCGTGAGCGCCGTGTAGAGGCCGGCGTTGTTCACCAGGATGTCGATGCGCCCGTACTCCTTCAGCACCGCGTCGGCCATCTCGCGGGTCCTCTCCGGGGATGAGACGTCCACCGCCACGGGGATGGCCTCGCCGCCGTCCTTCTTGATCTCCGCCGCCACCTGCGTGGCCGCCTCCACCTGGATGTCGGCCACGGCTACCTTGGCGCCTTCCTGCGCCAGCGCCTTGGAGTAGGCCCGGCCAATGCCGATGCCGCCGCCCGTCACGATCGCCACCTTTCCGTCCAAACGCATGATGGATTCCTCCTTTACCGAATCTTATCCGATGAATTCAGGTAGTTACAGACGACCCTCTTCGTAATTCCCGGCCCCTCAATACGTCATTCCCAGCCCCTCACATTCCCAGCCCCTCAGTACGTCATTCCCGGCCCCTCAATACGTCATTCCCAGCCCCTCAG
>CAZFIU010000017.1:0-74649 GCA_964519455.1 uncultured Syntrophobacterales bacterium | reverse complement strand
GGCCGGTGCGGTGGTGCCGTTGGCCGCCTCGGCGGGCGCGGCCGCTGGCGGGGCCGCCTCCTCCCCTGTCCGGAAACGGGATTCGAACGCTTCGCCGAAATCGACGTCCGTGTGCAACTCCCGCGCCCGGTCGATCAGCACCGCCTCCGATTCGACGTTGTTGGGATCGGTCACGCAGCAGTCCACCGGACAGACCGCGGCGCAGGCCTCGTAGTCGTGGAACCCGACGCATTCGGTACACAGCACCGGGTCGATGACGTAGATCTCATCGTTCTGGGTGATGGCTTCGTTGGGACACTCCGGCTCGCAAGCGCCGCAATTGATGCAGTCGCTGGTTATCATCGTCGCCATGGAAACAACGCTCCTGCAAACGCTCTCGAAACGTATCCGGCCGCCGGAGGACGTCTCGCGCCCTGTCTCACCCGCGCCGGTGCCTAACAGACCTTGAGGGTCAAAATAGTTGATTTTTCGAGTTTCTTCAATGTCCCGGCGCCGCCTTGAACAACCCCGAACCCGTATGTTACAAGTTATGATTCGGGCGGCGTACCCAAGTGGTTAAGGGAGAGGTCTGCAAAACCTCCATGCGGCGGTTCGAATCCGCCCGCCGCCTCCACTTCCCGGGCATCGCCACTTCCCGGGCATCGCCACCTTCCGGGCATCTCCCGTTCCAGGGCACCCTGTTTACCGAGCAGCTCCGCCGACCCCGTCCGCCTTGCCGCGTTCCCGGTGCGACCGCTCAGTCGCGCTTCAGCATCTCGTCAAGCAGGCCGCCGTAGCGCTCCATCACGATCCGGCGCTTGAGCTTGAGGCTCGGAGTCAGCTCCCCCGTGCCGGTGGAGAAGTCTCCCGGCAGGACCCGGAAGTCCCGCACCGCCTCGAACGGCGCCAGCTCCCGGTTGCGCTCACGGATGCGCCGGCGCAGGTGGGCGGCGAGCCGCGGATCGGCGGCAGCGTCCTCGGGCTTGTCCCACTCGACGCCTTCCTTCTCGGCCCAGCGCGCGGCCTCGTCCCCGTCCAGCGTGACAAGCGCCACCAGGTGGCTGGTCCTGTCGCCCCAGACCATGGCCTGGCTGATGAGCGGTTCCTGGCGCAGGTGGTTCTCGATCATCTGCGGCGCGACGTTCTTGCCCCCGGAGGTCACGATCAGGTCCTTCTTGCGGTCGGTGATGCGCAGGAAGCCGCCGTCCTCGATGCATCCCACGTCGCCGGTGTGGAACCAGCCGTCCTCGTCGATGGCTTCGCGAGTCGCGGCGGGATCCTCGTAGTAGCCCTTCATCACGTTGGCGCCCCGGATCAGGATCTCGCCGTCATCCGCGATGCGGCACTCGACCCCGTCCATGGCGAGACCCACGGTGCCGGTGCGGTAGCGGTCGATGCGGTTCACATGGGTCACGGTGGAGGTCTCCGTGAGGCCGTACCCCTCCACGATCCATACCCCCAGCGACTGAAAGAAATCCGCAAGGGTGTCCGACAACGGCGCGCCGCCGGAGATGGCCATGCGCAGCCGCCCGCCCATGCCGGCGCGGACCTTCGACAGCACCAGCGAATCCGCCACCCGGTGGCACAGCCGCAGCCAGAGGCCGCACGGCTCGCCCCGGCGCGTCCGGTCGTTGTAGCGCTTGCCCACGGACACGGCCCAGCGGAACAGTCGCTGGCGCAGCGGGCTGGCGCTCTCCACCCGGTTGAGGATGCGCCGGTGCGCGTTCTCGTACACCCGTGGGACCGAGAAGAGCATGGTGGGCCGCACCGTCTGCAGATCGGCGGACAGGGTCTCGATGGCGCGCGCGAAGGCACACTCGTAGCCCCGGCCCACCACGATGAAGTGCTCCAGGCGGCCGAAGGAGTGCGCCAGGGGAAGGAACTGCAGCGCCACGTCGTCCTCGCTCACGGATATGGCGCCGAGGGCGGACGTCATGACGAACAGGTAGTGGCCGTGGGTGGTGAGGACCCCCTTGGGCTCGCCGGTGGTGCCCGAGGTGTAGATGATGGTGAGGTCGTCGTCGGGTCCGAGCGCGCCAACCAACTCCCGGAAGGCCCCGGGATGGGCGCGTCCGTATTCCCGGCCCATGTCCTTCAGGCGTTCGAGGGACAGCACTCCCGGACCCGGTGTCGCCTCGGCGCCGTCCATCAGCACCACGGTCCGCACGGCGACCAGACCCGCCGCCGACCGGTCCATGCGCTCCAGCACGGCGGGCGAGTCCACCACCAGCACCGTGGCTCCGGAATGCGCGACGATGTACTCCACCTGCGCCGGTGTGCTCGAGGGGTAGACGGGTACGGTGAGGGCGCCGATGCAGATGCCGGCCCAGTCCAGCAGGCACCACTCCACCCGGTTGGCGGCGAAGAGCGCCACCCGGTCGCCCTTCCCCACTCCCGCGGCCACGAGCCCCAGGGCGAGCTCCTCCACCTCGGCGGCCACCTCCGCCCACGTCCGGCTGCGCCAGGCCCCCTCGCGGTAGAAGCGGTACAGCACGCGTTCACCGTGCGCGTCCGCCTGTGACAGGAACAGGTCGGCAAGGCTCCGGTAAGTCATTCCCGGACTATAGCACAAGGGACTCATGGCATGCCTCCCGCCAAGGGACCCCGCTCCGACCAGCGCAATGGGGCGCGCCGCCTGTCCGTCGGCGATCCGCGCCGGGAGCGGTTCAACTCCGGAAGAAACCGCGGACGTGCGTGGCGACGTATTGCTGCTGTGCCTCCGTCAACTCCGGGTAAATCGGCAGCGCCAGGGAGGATCGGGCGGCCGCCTCGGCCTCGGCAAAGTCGCCGGCACGGTAGCCCAGGGCCTGGAAGCATTCCTGCTGGTGCAGGGGCAGCGGGTAGTAGATCTCGGTGGCGACCCCGCGTTCGTCCAGGAAGGCTCGCAGTCGGTCGCGCTCCGGCGCGCGGATCACGAACTGGTTGTAGACGTGGCCGGGACAATCGCCGGGAAGGACGAGCCGGTTCTCCGACGCCAACGGTTCCAGGAGTTCCCGGTACCGCCGCGCATTGCGCCGCCGCCCCTCGACCCACGCCCCGAGATGCTTCAGCTTCACCCGCAGCACGGCGGCCTGGAGGCTGTCCAGCCGGAAGTTCCCGCCCACCAGGCGGTGATGGTACCTGGGCTCCTCCCCGTGGACGCGGAGCAGCCGGATGCGTCGGGCCAGCGCTTCGTCGTCGGTGATCACCATGCCGCCGTCGCCGAAGGCGCCCAGGTTCTTGCTCGGGTAGAAGGAGAAGCAGCCCAGGGCGCCGACGGTGCCCGCGCTTCGGCCGCGTGAATCCACCGCGCCGAAGGATTGCGCCGCGTCCTCCACCACGGCGACGCCGCGCTCGCGGCACAATTCCAGGATGGGATCCAGGTCCATGCAGCGGCCGAACAGGTGCACGGGCATGACCGCGCGGGTACGCGGACTCAGGCACGCCGCCACGGCCTCCGGATCCATGTTGAACGTGTCCGGGTCGATGTCCACGAACACCGGCCGCGCCCCGAGCCGGGCGATGACGCCGGCGCTGGCAAAGAAGGAATAGGCGGTGGTGATGACCTCGTCGCCCGGACCCACGTCCAGCGCCATCAGCGAGGCCAGCAGCGCATCGGTGCCGGACGAGATGCCCACGGCGAAGCGCGCGCCGGTGCAGGCCGCGACCTCCTCCTCGAAGCCGGCCACCTCCGGCCCGAGGATGAACCGCTGCGATGAGCACACCCGCAGCACCGCCTCCTGGACCTCCTCCCGGATGGTCTCGTACTGCGCTTTCAGATCCAGCAACGGCAGTTTCATGCGAGTCACCACACGCGGTCCTGCATCATGCGGCGGCGGTCAAGTCCCGTTCCGGCCGGCGGTTGCCACGGCTACGGGAAGTTGGTACCAACCAGCCAGCGACGCGTTCCCAAAGCACCAACATGGCCAAAATCATCGGACTGACCGGCGGCATCGCCACCGGAAAGAGCACGGTCTCGCGGATCCTGAGCGACCGCGCCGCCATCGTCGACGCCGACCGGCTGGCGCGCGAGATCGTCGAGCCCGGCCGGGAGGCCTGGCGCGAGATCGTCGAGCTGTTCGGCCGCGAGGCGCTCCGCGAGGACGACACCCTGGACCGGGCCTACGTTCGCGGCATCATCTTCAAGGAACCCGCGAAACGCCGGCGCCTGGAGGAGATCACCCACCCGCGCATCCGTGCCCTGGCCAGACAACGCATCGTGGAACGATCGCGCGACCACGACTTCGTGATCTACGATGCGCCGCTTCTCTTCGAGGCCAAAATCCATCACTGGCTCCGTCCGGTCCTCTTGGTGGCGTGCTCTCGCGAGACCCAGGAGCACAGGCTGGGCCAACGCGACGGGCTCACCGAGGCGGACGTCGCGAGGCACCTGAAGGCGCAAATGTCCATGGAGGAGAAACGCCGGCTGGCCGATTTCGTGGTCGAGAACGACGACACCCTGGCGGAGCTCGAACGGAACGTTGCGCGGGTCTGGCAAGCCGTCCTGGCTACTTCGCCCGCTCGATATATTTTCCTTCTGACGGATCCACCCGAATCCGATCACCCACCTGGATGAACGGCGGCACCTGCACCGTCACGCCGGTCTCCAGCCGGGCGGGCTTGTAGGACGCGGACGCGGTGGCCCCCTTCATCGACGGCTCCGTCTCCACCACCTCCAGCTCCACGGCCGCGGCAAGGCTCACTCCCACCGGACTGCCCTCGTACAACTCCACGTTCACCACCTGGTTGGGCAGGAGGAACGGCAGGATGTCCCCCACCTCCTCGGACGAAAGCTCCGTCTGCTCGTAGCTCTCGGTGTCCATGAAGTTGTGACGGTCGTCCTCGGCGTAGAGGTACTGCATCTCACGGTTCTCCAGGGTGGCCCGGTCGACCCGATCATCGGAGCGGAACTTGTGCTCGGTCCCCACGCCGCTGCGCAGGTTCTTGAGCTTCGTCTGCATGAAGCCGTGGCCCTTCCCGGGGGTGAGGTGCTTGACCGCGGTGACCCGGTAGAGGTCGTCGTCATAGATGATGATCATGCCGGGCCGAAGCTGTGTCGCGTTGATCATGTCGTCGCTTGTCCTTTCGTAGACTCGTTTCGCGCTTTCCCATCACCCCGGCGGCCAACCGAGCGCCCGCCCGCCGAGCAGATGGAGATGAATGTGGTGCACGCTCTGAGCGGCGTCCGGACCGGTGTTCACGACGAGGCGGAACCCGCTCTCGGACACGCCGTTCTCTTGCGCAAGCCGCCGCGCCACCGTCATGGCGTGGCCGACGGTCGCCCCGTCGTCTTCCCCAAGCTCCGCGACGCTCGCGATGTGCCGCCGGGGAATGATCAGGAGATGGACCGGCGCCTTGGGATCGATGTCCCGGAAAGCGAGCACGGACTCGTCACGGTAGACGACGTCCGCGGGGATTTCTCCGCCGGCGATACCGCAGAAGAGACAGTCGGCCACTACTCGTTTCCCTCCCCCTTGCCGCCGTCCGGGCAGAGTGCCCGCACCGTGCCGTCCTCCACCTTGAGCGGCACCCGCTGCAGCCGCGCCCCGGTGCACGGACCCCAGACACACTCGCCGGTGGTGGGCTCGTAAAGCGCCCCGTGGTTGGCGCACACCACGTACTTCTCGTCCACCGTAAAGAACCGGTTGTCGAGCCAATCCATGGGCAGCGGGATGTGGCGGCAACGGTTGAGGTACGCGTGGAGCTCGCCGGCGAAGCCGAAGGCGAAGCCCTCCAGGCTCCGGCCGCCGCAGCGCAGGGTGAACTTCCGGCTCGTGCCGTCGGGAAAATCCTCCCTGCGGCCGATCCGCTTGCCTGAAGGCCGTCTTGCCATTTCGTCAGTCCGCCATCTCCCGCAGGAAAGACAGGTCGCCAGCCGGACAACCTACAACGATCTCGCCCCGCTCCACAACCACGGGCAACGCGTGAAGCGAGAGACCCTCGCACGGGCCGTCCACGCACAGACCCGTGTCGGGTTCATAGAGCGCGCCGTGAGTGGCGCACATCAGGTGACGGCCGTCTTCGGTGAAGAACTGGTAGCGGACGAAGTCCAGCGGCGTGACCATGTGGCGGCAACTGTTGATGTAGGCCCTGAACCGGCCGTCGTGGTTGACCACGAAACAGTCGACCCGGTACTTCCCGCAGATCAGCCAGAACTTCTTCACCGTGCCGGCGGGCACCTCGCCGACCGAAGCCACGACCTTGCCGCCGGCACTCGCCTCCTCCCGCGCCATCCGCATCCGGTCGCGCCGGAACCGGAACCGCCGCACCGCCAGCGCCACGAGATAGACGCCCAGGAAGAGGGCCGATGCGTAGAGGGTCAGTTCCATGACACAAGGCACCAAGGGAAGCGAGCAGCGAACTTCAATCCCCGTCCAGAAGGGCTTCCTCTACCTGAGGACGGTCATGGACCGGCCAGCCGCCAGGTGCTCTCCTAGTGTCCCAACAGCCTCTCGGCAAGCTCCTCAATGTTCAAACCTGCCCGCTACCGCCCGGGTCCTTTTCTCCCCCCTTGCGGATACGTTCGACGTCGTCCGATGTCTGCCGCTCGTTGATCCCCATGATCTGGAGCAGTTCGTTGGTCATGTCCGCGGTCAGGCGGTCCCGCACGCTGCCGCGGCCGTCCGGGTTGGCCTTGAGGAAGCGCATGATCTTTTCCGGGCGTACACCCGTCTCTTCCAGCCGGTCGAGCAGCTCGCTGAAACCCACCTGTCCGCCATAGGCACGGGCCTGCTCCTCAAGCCGCCGGCAATCCTTGCAACTCCGGCGGAGGATGCCGGCGCGTTCGCCGCAGTATTGGCATTTCGGCATGTCGAAGGTCGCTGTGATCCGACGACCGGGGCTTAGTCCGGCAGGCGCGCCAGCAGGGTCCGGATCCTGGCGTTGGTGACCGCGTTCCCGGCCACCAGTTGCTGGAGCACGGGTTCGCGCCGGTTGAAGACCGGCCGCTCGCCCTTTCCGGTCATGGTGCGGCCGCCAGCCTCCTCGACGATGACGATGCCGGCGCACACGTCCCATTCCTTGACCCGGCGGAAGGTCAGGGTGGCGTCGGCGCGCCCGTGGGCCACCGCCGCAAGGCGGCAGGCGATACTGCCCATGGGCTCGAGCTCGAACTCCCGCTCCAGCTCGGCCAAGCGCTTGCGCGGCTCGGCGCGGCTGATGAGCAGGCACGGGCGCGCGCCTTCCCTGGGACGGGCCACACGCAAGGACTCGCCGTTCAGACGGGCGCCGCCCCCCCGGGTGGCGCTGAACAGCTCCTCTCGAATCGGGTGATAGATCGCCCCGAGCACGGGGGAGCCATCGACCGACAGGCCGATGGAGACACAGAACTCCGGTATCCCTTTGATGAACTCACGGGTGCCGTCCAGGGGGTCCACGATCCACACGCGGCTCCGGTCGAGCCTTCCGGGGTCGTCGGCATCCTCCTCCGAGAGCCACGCGTCCCGCGGAAACCCGGCGGCCACGATGTCCCGGATGGCGCGGTTGGCCAACAGGTCGGCGGTGGTCACCGGGTTGCCCCGGGACTTCTCCCGGACCCGGTAGTCACCCCGGTAGAGGCCCGCGATGACGTCCCCCGCGGCACGCGCCGCGCTCTCCGCCACGCGCAGTTCCTCGGCCCACCGCCCCGCGCTCCCGGCGCTTGACCGCGGCACGTCCGGCGTGGCGGGTGTCGTCGGTGACTCTGCCCCGCACAGCCGCGCTCCGCTGGACAAAGCCTGCTCCAGGGGGTCATAATGCAACCGATCCATCCTTCTGAGTATAGCGGATATATCGTCAAACCTCGAAGAAGAACGCGAAACGTGATGCCCACCGGACCCCTCTCAACGCCCAGGGCGGTCTTTCTGGACGCCGCCGGAACCCTGTTCGAGTCCGTCAAGCCCGTCGCCGTGACCTACGCGGAGCTGGCCCGGCGGTACGGCAAGGACGTACCCTTCGAGGAAGTGTCGCGGCGCTTCCGCGAGTGCTTCGCCGGCGCTCCGCCCATGGCGTTCCCGGAAGCCGACGGCGCGCGCCTCGAAGCGCTGGAGCGCGGCTGGTGGCGCGACGTGGTCTGGAACGTGTTCGAAACCACCGGACCGTTCCCGCGCTTCGACGACTATTTCACCGCGCTGTTCGCCTACTTCGCGCGCGCCGATTCCTGGGCGCTCTTCGACGACGCCGAGACGGCCCTGAAAGGGCTCAAGGCGCGCGGCCTCATCCTCGTGATGATCTCGAACTTCGACTCGCGGGTGCTCAAGATCGTTCGCGGACTGGGCATCGCGGACTACTTCGACTCGGTGTTCATCTCCAGCAGCGCGGGCTTCGCCAAGCCCGCGGCGGGCATCTTCCAGCTCGCGTTGGAGCGCCACGGTCTCGCCCCGCACGAAGCCGTACACGTGGGCGACAGCCCCGAGACGGACATCGAGGGGGCGCTGAACGCCGGCATCCGTCCCGTACTGCTGGACCGGAGCGGCGGGCCGCAGAGTGACGGCGTCGTACGCATCGGCGGCCTCGGCGAGTTGATGAGCTTGCTGGAGTCGTCTAAGTCATAATTCTCTGTCCCATAGGAACCCGACATCTCACCGGAGGTAGGATCATGGCGATCATCGACGCGGACGCACACGTGCTGGAGACCAACAAGACCTGGGAGTACATGGAGGGCGCGGAGAAGGCCTACCGCCCCCAGATCGTCACGGCCCAGAACGGCACGGGCGACGAAGGCGAGTACTGGCTGGTGGACGGACGGCTGTACATCAAGTCGGACAACGTCGGCAAGGACACGCCGGAAGAGTCCCGCGAGATGGCGGACGTGTCCTCCCGGCTGCGCCACATGGACGAGATGGGGGTCGCGATCCAGGTGCTCTACCCCACCATCTTCCTGCGCCCGGTCACGGACAAGCCCGAGGTGGAGTTGGCGCTGTTCAAGAGTTACAACCGCTGGCTGTGCGACATCTGGAAGCAGGGCCGGGACCGTCTGCGCTGGGTCGCGACCCTGCCGCTGCTGAGCATGGACGAGTCGCTGAAGGAGCTGGAGTTCGTGCTCCAACACGGCGCCTGCGGCGTGTTCGTCCCGGGCCTGATCGGCGACCGCCGCCTGAGCGACCCCTACTTCACGCCGCTCTACGAAGCGCTGAGCGACGCGGACATCCCGTTGTGCGTGCACTCCGCCACCGGCAGCTTCACCCAGCACGACCTCTTCTACGACGAGCCCGGCTTCAACAAGTTCAAGCTCGCGGTGGTCGGTTCGTTCCACTCGGTGATCTGGGACCGGATTCCGGAACGGTTCCCGAGACTGCGCATCGGCTTCATCGAGGTGAGCGCTCAATGGGTCCCGTACGTGTTCCATGACCTGGCCAAGCGCTTCCGCCAGAAACGCGGCATCGAGCTGTCGCGCAGCTTCATGAAGGACAACCGCATCTTCGTGGCCTGCCAGACCGACGACGACCTGGACTACGTGCTGGAGTACACCGGGGACGACACCATCGTCATCGGCACCGACTACGGCCACCACGACACCTCCAGCGAGATCGAGGCTCTGCAGAAGCTCCAGGACGACGGCAAGGTGAGCCCCGAATCCGTGGCCAAGATCCTCGACGACAACCCCCGGGCGCTGTACGGCTTCTAGTTTCGGCGGGCTCGAAAATCATGGTGGATCGTCAATTGAAGTACGTGGGCGCCAACACCCGCCGGGTGGACGGCATCGACAAGGTCACGGGCCGGGCCAAGTACACCGGCGACCTGGAAATCCCCGGCATGCTGTACGGCCACGTGCTGCGCAGCCACCACGCGCATGCGCGCATCGTCGCCATCGACACGAGCGCGGCGGAGCGGATGCCGGGCGTCGCCGGGGTGCTCACCGGGCGCGACGTGGGCGACCTGGATCCCCACTACGCCGGCCGTCCGCTCATCGCGCTGGAGCGGGTGCGCTACGTGGGCGAGCCCGTGGCGGTGGTGGCGGCGGACGATCCGTTGACCGCCGAGCAGGCGGCGGCGCTGGTGGAGGTCACGTACGAGGAACTGCCCGCGGCGGTGGGGCTCGACGCGGCGCTGGCGCCGGACGCGCCGCGCGTGCACGAGGACCGGGAAGGCAACATCTGCGGCCACGACAAGGTGCGGCGCGGCGACGTCGCCCAGGGCTTCGCCGAGTCGGACCGGATCTTCGAGCACCACTTCACTTTCCCGATGATCTACCACTACTCCATGGAGCCCCATGGGGTCATCGCCGACTACCGGGACGACGGCATTACCCTGTGGTCGTCGGCGCAGCACCCGTACCTGGTGCAGGCGGACCTGGCGCGCATCTTCGGGTTTCCCGACAGCAGGGTGAGCCTCAACGTGCCCTACCTGGGCGGCGGTTTCGGCGGCAAGTCCTACGCCAAGATCGAGCCGCTGGTGGTGGCGGCCTCGCGCAAGGTGAAGCGCCCGGTGCGGGTGTGCCTGTCGGTGTCGGAAGCGATGGTCACCGTGCGGCGGCACAGCGCCAAGGTGCGCGTCAAGACCGGCGTGAAGGACGACGGCACCCTCATGGCGCGGGAGGCGGAGATCTACCTGGACACCGGCGCCTACATGGACAACGGCCCGCAGGTGGCCACACGCGCCGCCACCCGCGTCCTCGGCCCCTACCGCATCCCGCACATACACACGGACGCGTACGCGGTCTACACCCACGCCGGCGGCGCCGGCTCGTTCCGTTCCATCGGCGGCCCGCAGTCCATCTTCGCGGGCGAGAGCCAGATGAACATGATCGCGGCGAGCTTGGGCATGGACCCGGCGGAGCTGCGTCACAAGAACCTGCTCAAGCGCGGCGAGGTGCTGCGTCCGGGGCTGCGCGCCCTGGATGTGAACCTGGCCGGAACACTCAAGCGCCTGGTGAGCGCCAGCCGCTGGAAGAAACGTTCGCGGAAGGCCGGGGCGCCCGTGGGCTTGGCCTGCGGCATGACCAACGCGGGCGGCCAGCCCATCACGGTGGCCATGGTGCGGCTCCAGGCCGACGGCGCGGCCACCATCATGGCCGGCAGCACCGAGATGGGACAGGGCGTGCGCACGGTGCTGTCCCAGTTCGTGGGCGAGGAGCTGCAACTGCCGCTGGAGCGCATTCGCATGTCCGGAGCGGACACGGCCATCACGCCCTACGACCGCTCCACGGGATCGAGCCGCTCCACCACCCTCATGGGGCGGGCGGTGCAGCAGGCGGCGCGCGACGTGAAGCGCCAGCTCCTCAAGATCGCCGCCGCGGCGTTCGGCGTGCCCGCCAGGGAGATCCGGCTCATGGACGGGGCGCTGGTGTGCGGTGAGGCGCGCATGTCCTTCGCCGAGGCGCTGGAGAAGCGTTTCGGCGCCGCCGCCGGCGAGTTGATCGGCACCGGCACCGTCGGCCCGGAGATCGTCAACGACATCCTGCCCGTGGTCTGGGAAGTGGGCATGGGCACGGTGGAACTGGACATCGACCGCGACACCGGCGCCGTCTCGGTGGCCGACTACCTGTCCGTGGCCGACGTCGGCAAGGCCATCAACCCCATCCAGTGCGAGGGCCAGGAAGAAGGCGCCGCCATGATGGGCCTCGGACACGCGCTCTTCGAGGAGATGATCTACGAGGGCGGCCAGCTCGTGAACTCGAACCTGGTTGACTACCGCATCCCCTCCTTCACCGACATGCCGCGGGGTTTCCACACGGTGCTGGTGGAGAACGGCGACGGCCTCGGCCCCTACGGCAGCCGCGGCATGGGCGAAGGCGGCATCTTCTCGGTGGCGCCGGCCATCACCGGCGCGCTGGCGCACGCCACCGGGGTGCAGTTCTGCGACCTGCCGCTCACTCCCGAGCGGGTGTGGCGCGCACTGCGGGCGGTCGACGGAACGGACGGCGCATGAAGATCCGCGAGCGATTCGGCCAGGAAGACCCGCTCTTCTCCTTCGAGTTCTTCCCGCCCAAGGACGACCAGGGCGTCGACGCGCTGTTCGAGACCGTCGCCAACCTGAAGGCCCTGGGACCGGCCTTCGTGTCCGTCACCTACGGCGCCGGCGGCAGCACCCGCGAGAAGACCGTCGCCATCACCCGGCGCATCAAGCGCGAGACCGGCATTGAGGCCATGGCGCACCTCACCTGCGTGGGCCACAGTCGCGACGACATCGCCGCCCTGCTGGACGAATACGAGGCCGCGGGCATCGAGAACATCATGGCGCTGCGCGGCGACCCGCCGCGCGGGGACACGGCCTTCACGCCCCATCCGGAGGGCTTCTCCCACGCCAACCAGCTCATCGGCTTCATCCGGGAACGCAAGGACTTCTGCCTCGGCGGCGCCGGCTATCCGGAGATGCATCCCGAGGCGCCGAGCCCCGAGACCGACCTGCAAAACCTCAAGCGCAAGATCGAGGCCGGGTGCGACTTCGTCGTCACCCAGCTCTTCTTCGACGAGCGCGACTACTTCGACTTCGTCGCACGCGCCCGGGCCGCGGGCATCGACACCCCCATCGTCCCCGGCATCATGCCCGTCACCAACACCGCGCAGATCAAGCGCTTCACGCAGATGTGCGGCGCGACCATCCCCGAGCCGTTGCTGGCAAAGCTCGAAGCGGCGGCCGGCGATGCAGAGGCGGTCGCCCGGGTGGGCGTCGAACACGCCACGCGCCAGTGTCGCGCCCTGCTGGACGGCGGCGCTCCCGGCATCCACTTCTACACCCTGAACCGCTCCCTCTCGACGCGGCAGATCGTCGCCAACCTGCGGGAGCCATGAACTTTTACCTAAACGCGCGTCGACTGCACCTACCCGGCCGCATTCGTGGGCGAATTCTGCACCGTCACCGCACGCTGTCTGATGGTGGCGTTGGGTTTCTCAACGCCGATCCAGGAATGTTAGTGCAGAACAAATCTTCAAGGTCTCCGCTATGAGATACATCGACAACGGTATCGGAGATCCGCGGGACGACGCCCTTTTCCCTTGGTTAGAGACCATGTTGACGGCGGACGTCGTCGGGATTCGTTGGCAATCGGGCTTCTTTGAAACTAGCGTGCTCGGGGTGTTTATCCCCTTGTTCCAGCGACTAGCAAAGGAACATCTTGATACCATCGTCTTGATTGGGTCCAACGACGGAGAAACCGTATCCTCGGCAGTACATAAATTGGTCGAGGTTCTCGGTCTGCCACGCCCCAACGCGCTTCTTGGCGTCGTCAGCTATGCTGACGGCTTCTACCATCCAAAGACAATTCACCTCCGCTACAGCAGCGGTCGACAAGTTGCGTACGTCGGGTCAGCGAATATGACGGCACGAGGAATCAACGGACTCAATATCGAAGCGGGAATCCTCTTCGACAGCGACGAGGGTGACCCGATCGAGTCCCTCACCTCGATTAGTTCAGCCTCTCGAGCCTGGTTTGACCAGCAGCCAAAGGGTTTATTCACGCTGCGTAGCCATGATGACGTAATAGAGCTGGAAAGACGACAAATCCTCACGACCGAACATACCCCACGACCAGGGCACGGTGGGCATGGTAACCGTGGTGGCGCTGCGCTCCCGCGTCGAAGCCTCCGACATGTTCTTCCCCCGTGGCCCGAGCGTCGTCAGAAACAGATCGAACAGCCACCTGACCTTAACGGCGATGTGCTGATTGCCGAGTTGGCAGGACCAGGGCGGTGGGGCCAAGCTGCATTCCCTCAGTGGTTCATCGACAACTTCTTCCAAGTCTTACCAGGCACCGGAGAGGTGCTGCGCCTTATACCGGTCACCCAAGCCGATGGGGTTGGCCACGCGGAACGCCGTCCATGCGGCCACAAGGAAGGAAGTAGAAATTGGTATTTTGAGCTAGGGTTGGCGTCGGAACTTGGCGTATACCCACAACAAGCGCCAAAGCCCATCGGCGTCTTTCACCGCATCGAGTATCAAACCTTTCGGTATACAATCCTAATGCCCGATGATGAGTCCTATCCTCCCGTGGCTCAGTATCTAGCGGCGAATCGCGACCGGCTCAACCGTCGTCGCAGTGAACTGGCACGTGCAATCGTACCCGCTGTTGACCTGCGGGCGGCTTGGCCAGATGCCTGGTTCTTCGACATGTAGCGGCGCATTCGTTGATCGTCACAAAGGTCAGGGACAGTTACGAGATGCAGCTAATCAACACTTCAGCGTGGCACCTCACATCCACGTTTCGCTCCGAGACGTTAAGTTTGTTGTGGGACATCCCATCGACAGGGGTAACTTCCACTCGGCTAAAGTGCCGCTTCGCCATGGCGACTAGCTCGTCGATGGTTAGAAGGCGCGGTCGGTTTCTCTCTTTAGCTTGGTACGGCGAGTACGAGAGAATCAGTGGCGTTCTGCGCCTTGCCACGCTGACGAACAGCCGTTCAAACGCATCGGGGGCTTTCGTGGGAATACAAAACGGAGACTGATGCCGTCGTACTCGGTAAACTCCGCGACTGAGTCGTGGCACGCCATTCGAACGAATTTTCGTCGTTGCAACCTCTGGTTCGTCCCGTAACGCCATTGTCTCCAAGACGTGGTAGTAGCGACTGTAGTGGTCACGGGTGTACGGCGGATCTGCGTATAATGCGGCAAATGGAGTAGTATCGCGTTCGAGAAAGGCCAGGTAGTCGGACTGAACAGCGCGGTGACGCCCTCGAGTTGGGCGAAGAGTGGTGAGCGCCTCGCAATACGCGCGGTAGCTGTCGAAGACGGTTAGCGCGCGATCACGCAGCGTCTGCTTCACTAAGTGTCTCTTGGGAGAGCCGCTAGCATTGCGCAGCTTGATTGGTTGAGCGAAGTGCTTCCCAACCGTATTTACAACATCACTGGCCACGATAAGAAGGGCTGAAAGATGAAAATCCCGATGGGGTTGTTCAAGAGCGTGGATCTCCGCTAGCAACGCATCTAGATCGATAGCCTGCTCCCAAGAGAAGTACCGACATCCAAAATGGCGGGTCACGACCGTTTCCGGTCCTGTAGCTAACCGCAACTCGTGTAGCTCGTCTATAGCCGCCTCCACCTCGCCGCTGAGGGGAGGTGGCATGTCTCTGCGACCACCAAACGACAGAAGAGACCCGTGCTCAAGAAGATCACAGAGCGCCTCGACTGCACCGCTAGCCGCAGCAGTCATGCAATGCCGCTCAAGCGCTAGCAGTCCACGCAAAGCGTGTCTGAGCTGCGAGCGGAGCGAACTGGCGTAGGCTTGCTGGCACAAACGTGCCCCTTGGTTACGGAAATTGGGTTCCGAATTGACTAAACCATTGCAGAGGACCCGCGAATATTCCTGAATATCCACGGAGGTGACGTCCCAGTCAGACGCAAGAGACAGTGATACAATTCCGGACCCAGCAAAGAGGTCACAAACGGGTTGACCGATGGGTGCTACGGCCGATACTGCTCGCCTGATTGGGCTCAAGAGCCTTAGCTTACTGCCCAGATAATGAATGGTGCGTTGCAGATTCCTCTCCGCCACAAGATCTGGAAGAAGTGGGAGCTGCGTGGAGGTAGCCCGCATCCGAATTTCACCTCACCCCGTCTTCAACGGATTCATCTGTAGAAGTCGAACCCACCGCCACCCTTCCACCGTACTTCGTTAGAGATCCCGGTCGCATCACCGTCGACCACCCGCCGCAGGCGTGCTGCGCAATACGTAACGGCATGCTCGCCACGCTCGATGCCAATGTACCTCCTATTAAGTTTGTGCGCCACGGCCGTCGTAGTGCCGGACCCGAGGAAGGCGTCGAGAACAAGATCACCAGGCTCGCTTGAGATCTCGATCACCCGGCGAATAAGTCGCTCGGGCTTCGGTGTTTCGAACACTCCCTCATGAGGAAAAAGCCTCAAGAGTTGCTTCTTGGCCTCGTCGTTGGTTCCCACATCACTGGCTAACCACAAGGTTTCGGGTGTCAGGCCGACGTTGGGGGAACTCAGAAACCGCTTAATCCTCGGCACGCCCTTGCCGTTTTTTCCAAACCATATGTTTCCGGCGGCAATCTCTCGCTGCATCTTTGCTTTTGTGTACATCCAACAGCGACCCTCGGGCGGTCGATGTACGATACCACTCGGCGCCACTAGATCGTAAAACTGGGACGCCGTTGCGTGCCCGGCCTGAACATTGGCCGACACTGATTGCCAAGAGCCTCGTGGGTCCGAATCCGGGTTCTTGTAGCGAGCGAGCAATGCTGGTCCCCCGGGCACCAGGTTGCGCTTTGCATGGAACTTACGTTGGTCGATCGCGTATACGAGCAGGTACTCGTGATTGTTTGAGAATACCTTCCGGTTCTCGCGAGACGTTCTCTGCTGCCAGATTACGGTCGTGACGAAGTTTTCTCGCCCAAATATCTCATCCGCGGCTACCTTGAGGTAGTGAATCTCGCGATCGTCAATAGAGATCCAAAGTGAACCGTCCGTTGATAACAGAGGCCGGATTGCCTTGAGCCGCGAGACGACCATATCCAGCCAAGCCTCGTGACTCCTAGCGTCCCGATAATGCCGGTACTGTTCCTGATTGTTGTACGGTGGATCTATGTACACGCATCTTACTTTGCCGGCGTGCGACCTCTGTAATGACTTCAGGACACCCAGATTCTCTCCTTGAATCAACGTGTTCCCAGTGCCGTCTTCGCCATAGCTCAGCTCAGCGATACGTGAGAAGGAACCCACAACTTCTCTCCGCGCACGTACACCGTTGTTCTTGCGACCTCGAAGAAATGTGTAGCTCGGTGGCGGGGTAATGGCAGAGTCCTCCCCCACCGAAGGTGTGCCTGTCGTTTCACCCAATTCTATCCTCTCTAGCGGTCTCGCAGAGTTCATTCGCCGTCCTCTTCCGCCGATGTAAGGTCACTGCTCGGAAGCTCCGACCCGTAGCGGCTGATCTCCTCTGCTACAAAAAGTAGCGGCTGGTGACTGGTCTCAAGAAAATGAGTAGCTTGGTCGATAAACCAATCCTTAAGCGTTAGGCCGCGGCGGGCGAGTTCAACATAAAGATCCCGCTTTAGTCCGGGCTCCACGACGATTACAACTCGACCTGATGATCCCTTAGCCATGGCATATTACATATATCACATAGCACACGAAGTCAATTGCCGTCGGCGGACTTGCCTCCGTTTACTGTTCCTGGCCCCTCGTCAACTCCACCGCCTACTCCATCTATACGTTCACTGGGTGCGGATGGTCCGTATGCCATGCTCTGGGGATTTCCTACATCAGTTCAGAACAAAAAAGGGCCGGGAGCAACAAAGCTCCCGGCCCTTCCTCTACAGCGGCGAACGAAGCGCTACGCCTCGATGACGTGGCGCCACTTGTCGTAGACCTTTTTCTTGAGCTCGGGCGTCGACTCGGCCACGGGCGGGAAGTCCTTCATCCACTCGAAGGGCCGGGTGGCGTCGATGATGGCGCGGGAGTTGAAGCCCTTCTTGCCCGGTTGGATGCGCGGGTCGAGGGGGCCGCTCCAGCAGCGCCGCAGGATGTCGATGGAGTCCACCGGGTCCGAGCGGGTGGCCAGGGCCCAGAGCACGTCGAAGGTGCTGGTGGGGTCGATGTCGTCGTCGACCACGATGACGTAGCGTCCGAGATAGGCACCCGCGTGCACCTGCGAGGCCACGAAGCCGGCCTGGCGCGCGTGGCCCGGATAGCGCTGCTTGATGGAGATGATGTTCAGCAGACGGCCGCCGCCCGCCTCGTGGCACCACACGCCCTTGACGTCGGGCACGCCGGCCTTCTCCACCTGGTCCCAGATGAGGGAGGCCTTCACCATGCACTTGGCGATGGAGTAGTCCGAAGGCGGACGCCCGGGCCGGGCTGCGGTGAGGATGGGATTGTTGCGGTGGTAGATGCGCTGCACGCGGATCAGCGGCTCCGGCCGGCTGTTGCTGGCGTAGTAGCCGGTCCACTCGCCGAACGGCCCTTCCGTGCGCCGCTCGTCGGGATCCATGAAGCCCTCGATGACGATCTCGGCGTGGGCCGGGAACGGCAGCCCCGTCACTTCGCCGTTGATCACGTCGATGGGCGCGCCCTTGAGGCCGCCGGCGTAGTCGTACTCGGACACGCCGTAGTCCACCTCGTTGCCGGACACCATGAACAGCACCGGGTCCTGACCGACGCAGACGATGACCGGGCACTTCTCACCGCGGTCGAACCACTTGTCGCGCTGGATGCGGCCGTGCTTGCCGGGCGAGATGTACACGTTCATGCTCTTCTCGTCCTGCACCATGCCCCGGTACGTGCCGAAGTTCACCCACCCCTCGTCCGGGTCCTTGGTGACCACGAGGCAGCCGGTGCCGATGTAGCGTCCGCCGTCCAGCTCGTGGACGAACGGCACCGGGAACTTCAAGAGGTTGATGTCGTCGTCCTTGAGGACGTTCTCCATCACCGGGCCGGTCTCCACCACCCGGTGGGGGATCGGCTTGTGCTCCGAGATCTTGTCGCGGGTGGCACGGACCAAGTCCAGGTCGGTGTAGTCGAGGGGCAGCCCCAGGGCCAGCGCCATGCGCTTGAACGAAGCGTTCTGGGCGAAGAGCACCCGGAAACCCTCGGGATAGTCCTTGATCTTGTCATACAGGACCGCGGGCACGGGTCCGTTGCTCCCCTGGGCGATGAGCTCCGACAGGGTCCCCATCTCCAGGTTCCAGTCGACCCCGTCGACCCGCTTCAACTGCCCGAAGCTGTCGACGATCTCCAGCCACTCGCGCAGGTCGGTATAGCTGGGGGTTCCCCCGGCCTTGAGTTCCTTCTCGGATATCTTGGTTGCCTCTACTGCTGCCATGCGGGCTCCTTCCTTCGCTATTCTGTCAGTATTTCAGGGTGATATGCCGAGATTTATAACGGACCACGGCCCTGATTGCCAGCCCGCGCCCATCGCCTCCGCTAGTCGCCCAGCATGGTGTCGTCCATGCCTTCGGTATCGTCCGCCGGCAAACCGTTGCAGCTCTCGGCATCGAGGGCCAGGTAGACGTTGGTGCCTACGGGCACCGCGTTCGAAGGATGCGTATGCACGCGGATGAGCTGCTCCCGGACCTTCACCTGGCAATGGTAGGCATCGCCCATGAAGACGGCGTCGTGCAGCGTCCCCTGCAGCACGTTGCCGGCATCGGCCGGTGCCTCCCTGGTCACCGTGATGTTTTCGGGCCGGATCGAGATCACCGCCTGGGCGCCCTTGTCCATGGGCACGGCGGGACTGAACGACAGCATGCCGAACTCGGTGTCGAGGCGGCTGGGATGGGAGTTGGCGCCGGCCTCCGCGACCTTGCCGTTGATGAGGTTGGTCAGGCCCAGGAACGTGGCGGTGAATTTCCGCTTGGGCTTGGCGTAGAGCTGGTGCGGGTCCCCGACCTCGATCAGCTTGCCGCCGTGCATGACCGCGATCTGGTCCGAGATGGCCAGGGCCTCGGCCTGGTCGTGGGTGACGTAGATGGTGGTGATGTTCACGCGCCGCTGCAGCGCCTTGATCTCGTAACGCATCTGCTCCCGCAGCTTGGCGTCCAGGTTGCTGAGGGGTTCGTCCAGGAGCATCACCTTGGGCTCGTTGATGAGCGCCCGGGCAAAAGCCACCCGCTGCTGCTGCCCGCCGGAGAGCTTGGGGGCCGGGCGGTCTTCCAGGCCCCCCAGGCCGACGATCTTGAGCACGTCTTCCACGCGGCTGCGGATCTCGGCCCTGGGACGGCGCTGGATGGTCAACGGATAGCCCACGTTCTCCGCCACCGTCATGTGCGGCCAGATGGCGTAGGACTGGAACACCATGCCGATGGGGCGGTGGTTGGGGGGAACGTACGCGCCGCCGGCGGAGTTGAACACCGCCTTGTCATCGATGTCGATGACTCCGCTCTCCGGCCGCTCGAGCCCGGCCACGCAGCGAAGCGTGGTGGTCTTGCCGCAGCCGCTGGGACCCAGGAACGTGTAAAGGGAGCCCTCCGGGATGCTCAGCGAGACGCCCTTGAGAACGTGGACCCTGTCCGGCCCTTCCCCGAAGTATTTCTCGAGGCTCTGGATTTCGACCATGACTCTGTCGTCGCTCACCGGCAACCTCCGTTCGCGGGCCGTACCGCGGGGACGATCGACAATCGAACGCCCCGCGCACACCAGCCCCACCGCTGGAATGAGCCACCTATCGCACACAAGACGGGCGATTTCAACATCCAACGCGAAGCTGCTCAGGCTTGATTTCACGCCGGATATTTCCTAACAAACACCTGTCGCGCGGACACTTCCTCCGCCCGCCGACCAACGGCGCACCCCCTCCAGCGGCGCGCCCCGCGTCCGTCCATACGGCAGGCCCAACGCGAAGGGAGCATGCATGAAGGCAGATCTGGTGATCAAGAACGGTACCGTGGTGACGCCCGAGAACACGTTCGACGGGGGGGTGGCCATTCACGACGGAAAATTCGTGGCCATCGGCACCAACGACTCGCTGCCGGAAGGCACCCGCGAGATCGACGCCACGGGCAAGCATATCCTGCCCGGGCTGATCGACGGGCACGTCCACTTCCGCGAACCCGGCATGACCCACAAGGAGGACTTCGGCACCGGCTCCCGCTCGGCGGTCGCGGGGGGCATCACCTGCGTGGTGGACATGCCCAACACGATCCCGCCGGTGACCCATCCCGAGCAGGTGGACGAAAAGAAGCGGCTGGCCGAGGAGAAGTCGCTGTTGGACTTCGCGCTGCTGGGCGTGGTGGTGCAGACCAACGCCGACCAGATCCTGCCCATGGCCCGGGTCGGAGCGGTGGGCTACAAGATCTTCTTCGGCGAGACCATCGGCAACCTGCCCTTCCCGGACGACGGCGTGTGCCAGGACGTGTTCCGGAACATCACCGAGTCCCGGCTGCCGCTGTGCATCCACGCCGAGAACCGCCAGATCATGTACCACCACCTGAACCGCATCAAGGAGGAGGGCAAGACCGACCCGGTGAACTGGGAGTCCACCCGCCCGGCCATCTGCGAGGCGGAATCGGTGCACCACGCCATCTTCTTCGCCGAGACCTTCGGCACCAAGCTTCACGTGCTGCACATGAGCTCCAAGCAGGCCGCCGGCATGGTGCGGGACGCCAAGGCGCGCGGGCTGCGGATCACGGCCGAGACCGGACCCCACTACCTCCTGCGGGAACCCAAGGACATGGAGAAGGTGGGGCCGCTGCTCAAGATGAACCCGCCGGTCCGGACCCGGGACCACGGCGAGGTCCTGTGGGACGGTCTGCTCAACGGCTACGTGGACATGATCGCCACCGACCACTCGCCCCACACCCTGGAGGAGAAGGGCGCGGACGCCGACGGCAACATGCTCAAGCCCGCCATCTGGGACTGCATCTCGGGTTTCTGCGGGGTCGAGACCGCCGTCCCGTTGATCCTCACGGAGGTCAACAAGGGCCGCATGAGCCTCAACCATTACGTGAGGGTTGCGTCGGAAAACCCCGCTAAAGTATGGCAAATCTATCCTCAGAAAGGCGCCCTGCGAGTGGGTTCCGACGGCGACGTGACCATCGTCGACATGGACAAGGAAGGCGCCATCGACATCCACAAGCTGCACAGCAAGAACAACCCCTCGCCGTGGCACGGCTGGAAGGTCAAGGGCATGCCGGTGTCGGCCATCGTCAGGGGTCACGTTCAGATGGAGGACGGCGAACCGGTGGGCGGGCCCATCGGACGCATGGTGTACCCGGTACCCGACTGATGGTTCCTTCGGCCGCGCTCCGCCCCAGACCGAGCGCAACCCGGCCCGAGCCCCTCGTCAAGCTCGGGACGGGCCTGACGAAGGGCTCGGACGGGCCTGACGAAGGATCCAGGTCGAACGGGGACGGAAGCCGATCAAGGTTGATTTGCCGAGTCCCCAAGGGATGAGGGACAAGAATGAAGCGCACCGAGCCACTCGAATTCCACCAACCGACGAGCCTCGCGGAGGCCACCCGGATCATGCTCGACGGCGGCCCCGGCGGCCACTTCCTGGCCGGGGGCACCGACCTGGTCATCGCCATGAAGGAAAAGGGACTCGTGCCCCGGTACGTGGTGGACCTGAAGCGGATACCGTCGCTTTCGGGCATCCGCGAGGAGGACGACGGCGGCATCGCCATCGGTGCCCTGACCACCCTGCGCGAGGTGGAGATCTCCCCGCTCATCGTCGGACGCTACCCGTTCCTGGCCCAGAGCGCCGCCGAGGTGGGCTCCATCCAGATCCGCAACCGCGCCACCATCGGCGGCAACATGGCCAACGCCACGCCGTCGGCGGACGTGGCGCCGGCGCTCCTGGCCCTGGACGCCAAGGCCAGGCTGGCGGGCAGCGGCGGCGAGCGGGTCATGGACCTCAAGGACTTCTTTCGCGGGCCGGGGCAGACCGTCGCCGAGCCCGGAGAGATCCTCACGGAATTGCACATTCCGCCGCGGGACTCGCGCCTCGTGGGCGAGTACATCAAGTTCTCGCCGCGGGACATGATGGACCTGGCCTACATCGGCGTGGCCGTGACCCTGGTACTGGCCGAGGACGACCGGCGCTGCGAATCCGTGGCCATCGCCCTGGGGGCGGTCTCCCCTACCCCGATGCGTGCCCCCGGCGCCGAAGCCGTTCTCCAGGGGCACGTGCTCACCGAGGAGTTGGCGGAGGAAGCGGGCCGCAGGGCATCCGAGGAATGCAGCCCCATCAGCGACGTGCGCTCGTCCGCCGGGTACCGCCGGGCCATGGTGCGGGTGAACACCAAGCGCGCGCTGCTCAACGCCGCCGCGGGCGGCGGCCCGGTGCCGTGGACCAGCCGGCGCGACCGGCGCCATGGATAGGGTATGGGTACGGATGGGGTGGGGTGAGGTTTGGCGCCAACCCCCGGACCGTCATTGATATGAAAATAAAACCTTGTTCAATGGACTGGGTTAGTTACATAAGCCCGCTACAACCCGGACCGTCATTCCCGCGAACGCGGGAATCCAGGGGTGGAGAGGGGCCAACTGGGCGCATTCCCCGCCTCGCCCGGCCTGGATTCCCGCTTTCGCGGGACTGACGATACAGGGGATTGTTGCCTCTCTTGAATGGTATTTGACACAGCCTGTTTCGCGGAAATAACGGAAAGCGAAGCGCGAACGACGGTCCGGGACGGCGACAGGACCAGAGGCGAACGGAGATTTCATGAGCCAACCCATTGAATTCACGCTGAACGGAAGGGCGACGTCGGTGGACGCGCCGGCGCACCGGCTGTTGCTGGACCTGTTGCGCGACGAGATCGGCGTGACCGGCACGAAGGAAGGCTGCGGCACGGGCGACTGCGGCGCGTGCACGGTGTACCTCAACGGCAAGCCGGTGAACTCGTGCCTGGTACTCACCGGCGAGTTGGCGGGCGCCGACATCGTGACCATCGAGGGGCTCAAGGAGGGCAACGCCTACCACCCCATCCAGGCCGCCTTCATCGAGGACGGCGGCGCCCAGTGCGGTTATTGCACCCCGGGCATGCTGATGATGGCCAAGTCGTTCCTGGAAGAGAACCCCAACCCCACGGACGACGAGATCCGCTTCGCCCTGTCGGGCAACCTGTGCCGCTGCACCGGCTACGTGAAGATCGTCGAGGCGGTCCAGGACGCGGCCGCCGAACTGCGGCGGCGCGCCGCCGAGGGACGGAACAATGGATGATCTCAAGCTTGTCGGCCATCCCGTCACCCGCGTCGACGTCGACGAGAAGGTCACCGGAACGGCCACCTACGGCTACGACCTGGTGCTGCCGGACATGCTGCACGGCAAGGTCCTGTTCAGCACCCACGCCCACGCGCGCATCGTCAACATCGACCTGGAGAAGGCGCGCCGGCACCCGGGCGTGGTAGCGGCCATTTCGGGCGCCGACACGCCCTGGACCCACGGCGAGTCCATCAAGGACAAGCCCTTCCTGGCCCAGGGCAAGGTACGCTACATCGGCGAGCCGGTGGCGGCCGTGGCCGCCGTGGACGAGGACACGGCCCAGGAGGCGCTGAAACTCATCGAGGTGGAGTACGAAGACCTGCCGGCCTACTTCTCCCCCGAGGACGCCTGTCAGCCCGATGCCGTAGCCATCCACGAGGAGTTCGAGGACTATCGCAAGGCCCCTTTCATCGTCGGCGCGCCCATGCCCAACGTATGCGAACACTTCAAGCTGCGCACCGGGGACACCGCCGAGGGTTTCCGGCAGTCGGACATGGTGCTGGAAGAGAAGTACTACGTACCGATCATCCAGCACGCCGCCATGGAGCCCCACTCGGCCCACGCGCAGGTGGACCCCGAGAGCGGACGGGTCACCGTCTGGGTGGCCAACGACGCGCCCTTCCGCGCCCTCACCGAGGTGTCCGAGGCCCTGGGCCTCCCCCAGGAGCAGATCCGCCTGATCAACCCGCTTCAGGGCGGCGGCTTCGGCTCCAAGGGCGGCCTCAAGCTGGAGCCCATCGCCATGGGGCTGGCTTTCCAAACCAACGGGCACCCCGTGCGCGTGAAGTTCAACCGCGAGGAGACCTTCATCTCGACGCTGGTGCGCCACGAGGCCACGGTGCACATCAAGAGTGGTGTCAAGAAGGACGGCACGCTGATGGCCCGGCACATGACGCTCTACTGGGGCGGCGGCGCCTACGCGGAGAAGAGCCCCACCGTGTGCATCCGCGGCAGCCTGCCCTCCCCCGGCCCCTACCGCATCCCCCACGTCCACGTGGACGGCTACGCGGTCTACACCAACAAGCCCGTGGCCGGAGCGTTTCGCGGCTACGGCATCCCCCAGGGGGCCTGGGCCACCGAGCAGCACATGGACGAGCTGGCCCGCAGGCTGGCCATGGACCCGCTGGAGTTCCGCCTCAAGAACGTCTTCGTGGACGGCGACATGGCCTACTGGGGCGAGCAGCTTCACAGCGTGGGCCTCACCGAGACCCTGACCAAGGCGGCCGAAGCCATCGACTGGGGCAAGCCCAAGCCGGCCGGAGTGGGACGCGGATTGGCCTGCATCTCCAAGCCCACCCGCTCCCCCACCACCTCCAAGGCCGGCGTGCTAGTGGACTCGGACAACCGGGTCACCGTGCTGGCCGGCACGGTGGAGATCGGACAGGGCAGCAACACCATTCTCTCGCAGGTGGCCGCCGAAGAATTGCGGGTGCCCATCGAGCAGGTACAGGTGGCACCGCTGGACACCGACGCAATCCCCTTCGACGCCTCCACCACGTCCAGCCGCAGCACCTACCACATGGGCAACGCCGTGCGCGGAGCCGCCATCCACGCGCGCGAGCAACTCCTGGAAATGGCGGGACACGCGCTCGAAGGCAAGCAGGAAGAGCTGGTCGCGGCCGGCGGCAGGGTGCACCTCAAGGACAACGAGGACATGGCGCTGACCTATGGCGAGTTGATCCGGCGGCGCCTGGGAGCCGACGCGGTGCTGCGCGGGGACGCCTCCTACACCTACGAGATCGGCAAGGACCTGGACCTGGAGACGGGCCACAGCGACCACGCGTCGGCCTTCTACATGTATGCCACCCAGGCCGCCGAGGCTTCCGTGGACGAGGAGACCGGCCGGGTGCGGCTGCACCGGGTGTCGGCGGCCCACGACGTGGGCAAGGCCATCAACCCGCTCAACTGCGTGGCGCAGATCGAGGGCGGCGTCGCCCAGGGCATCGGCTCCGCGCTCCACGAGAACCTCGTCATCGACGAGAACGGCAAGGTGCGGAACCCGTCGTTCCTGGACTATCACCTGGTAACGTCGCTGGACGTGCCGGAGATCATTCCCATCGTCGTCGAGTGCGCCGAGCCCGAAGGCCCCTACGGCGCCAAGGGACTGGGCGAACCCGGACTGGCGCCCACGCCCGCGGCCATCGGCAACGCGGTGGCGGACGCCATCAAGTCGCGCATCCGGGATCTGCCGCTGACCCCGGAGCGGGTCTTCCGGGCGCTGGAGGAACGCGACCGGAAATAGGCGCCGGCCCCACGCCGCCTGGATTCCCGCTTCCGCGGGAATGACGTTCTGTTGCGTAGTTGCCCTGTACGTTTCGACGCAGCCTGTTTCGCGGGAATGACGAATTCAGGCTTGGCACGGGAACCGCACGGAGGCTGTCATGGCCAAGATACCCGTCGTTATCCTCACGGGCTTTCTCGGAGCGGGCAAGACCACCCTGCTGAACCGCATACTGACCGCGCCCCACGGCCACCGCATCGCCGTCGTCATCAACGAGTTCGGCGAGGTGGGCATCGACCACCACCTCATCGTCGCCTCGGACGAAGAGATCTTCCAGATGAACAACGGCTGCATCTGCTGCACGGTGCAGGGCGACCTGCTGAGGGTGCTGCTGCAGCTACTGGAGCGGCGCGGCGACTTCGACTACCTTGTAGTCGAGACGTCAGGGCTGGCGGATCCCACGGTCATCGTGCAGACCCTGCTGCTGGACGAGCGCATCCGCCTGGACTTCGAGCTCCAGGCCGTGGTGACCGTGGTGGACGGCCTGCATATCGAGCAACAACTCGTGGCCCAGCACGAGGCGCGGGAGCAGATCGCCTGCGCCGACGCCATCCTGCTCAACAAGACCGACCTCATCACGCCGGAGGAGGCGGACGACCTGACGGCCAGGCTCGAGGGGATGAACCCTACCGCCCGCGTCACCCCCACGCGGAACGCCGAAGTGGATATCGGCGAACTGCTGGAGATGCGCGCCTTCGACCTGGAGGCCAAGCGGGAGGCGGTGCGGAACGGCCATCACCACGAGCACCAGCCGTCGGTCAAGACCGTCTCCTTCGTGCAGCCCGGAGACCTCAACAAGACCCGCCTGAGCCACTGGTTCCGCTCGGTGCTGGTGGAAAAGGGACCCGACATCCTGCGCATGAAGGGTATCCTCAACATGTACGGCGACTCGCACCAGTTCGTGTTCCACGGGGTGCACAGCATGTTCGAGGGGAGGCTCGGCCGGGAGTGGGAGGAAGGTGAGGAACGGCTCAACCGGCTGGTGTTCATCGGCCGGCACCTGGACCGAGAAGGGCTGCAAGGCGGCCTCAAGACGTGCCTCCGCTCCGAGGACGAAGCCGCCACCGACGGAGGTCTCGACATCTACCGCGACGTCTCCTCCTTCACCCTCGACCAGATACGCGTGTGGGTGCGGCAGGCCCTGGAGTTCCCGTCCAAGACCCCCATCACCATCAAGGAGGTCCCCTGCGTCAAGCCGGACTGCCCTCCCATCGAGACCGCCATCATGGTCTTCCTGGCCAACGAGCCGCCGCGCTTCTACAAGATCCAGAAGACCATCAACGAGGTCAACTTCGACAGCGTCTACAACCTGATCGAGAACCCGATGCCGTGCTGCTAGTGTTGTGTTCCGCGGGCGTTCAGCGTTCAGCCCGCCTTGATTCCCATCCGCTCCTTCAGCGCGCCCACGGCCTCGCGCAGATAGTTGACGTCCCGTCGCAGCTCCCGAGTGTCCTCGCGCGATTCACGGAAGCGCCGGTCCATGTCGGTACGCAACTGTTTGAACCCGGCCATCGACAGGGCGCTCAACGGCTACCCCGACCGCAATCACCGATATGATGATGCTGATCGTCTCTACGTTCATTGCCCTGCTCCTTCAATGGCTGCCACGAGCTCTCCCTCGATCGTTCATCATGTTTATCGGCTTGGTTCCCCGAACGCTTTAACGTTCTTTCCAGAAAGACGCAACAAAATACAGGTTGAGCCCTGACGAGCGCGCGACGGCTACAACTCGCGCCTGCCGTCCAGGGCTTCGCCCAGGGTGCCGGCGTCGGTATATTCGATCTCGCCTCCCATGGGAAGGCCGCGGGCGATGCGGGTGATGCGGATGCCCAGGGGCTTGATCATCTTGGCGAGGTAGAGGGCGGTGGCGTCCCCCGCCCTGGTGGCGTTGGTGGCGGCGATGACCTCGGCAGGCGGGTTGGCACGGAGCCGCGTCATGAGCTCCTTGATCTTGAGGGCGTCCGGGCCGACGCCGTTCAGCGGGAAGATGGCGCCGTGAAGCACGTGGTAGAGGCCCTTGTACTCGGCGGAGCGTTCCACCGCCATGAGGTCCGACGGCTCCTCGACCACGCAGATGGTGGAGGTGTCGCGGGCCGGGTCGCGGCAGACCTTGCACGGGACGACTTCTTCCCTTCCCGGCGGGATCTCGCTCAGCCCGAAGCACTGGGGACAGAGGCCCATCTCCTGCTTGAGCTTGTCCATGCTGCCGGCCAGCGCCAGCACGGCTTCCTTGCGCTCCTTCAGCAGGTGGAAGGCGAGCCTCCCGGCGGTCTTCTCGCCGATGCCGGGCAGCTTGGACAACTGCTCGATGACCCGGGCCAGCGGTGCCGGGTAGCCGTTCATGGAGTGATTCCGGGAATCTTGAAGCCTCCCGTGAGCTTGCTCATCTCCTCGGAGGCCATCTCCCTGGCGCGCCTGAGGCCCTCGTTGACGGCCGCGCGCACCAGGTCCTCCAGCATCTCCACTTCCTCGGGATCGATGACGGCGGGGTCCACCTTGATGGAGGAAAGCATGAACTGGCCGTTGACCGTGACCCGGACCATGCCGCCGCCGGAGGTGGCCTCCACGGTCTTCTTCGCCAGCTCCTCCTGGATCTTGGCAAGCTTCGCCTGCATTTCCTGGGCCTGCTTCATCAGCCCGCCCATGCCGCCCAAACCCTGAGTCATGAGACCACTCCCTTCACGGTACGCTACTTGATCGAACCACCGAAAATCCGCAATGCCTCGTCGACGATGTCCACGGTGTTGTCATCGTCACCGTCCGGGACTGTCTCGGTGCCGCCCTGCCCGCCCGAACCCGCCACCACGGCGACGGTCATCGGGCGTTTGAAAAAGCGCGCCAGGAACCCTTCGAGCAACGTTATCGCATCCCTGTCTCCAAGATACCTCAGATGAAAGCCCTCTTCGAGTCCCAGCCTCACGTTGCCGCCCGAAACTTCCAGGAGCCTGGCTTGTTGCAGCGAGGAGCCCAGCATGGGCTTCTCGCCGTTGACGAACTCCACGAACCGGGTCCAGCCGGCGGGGTTCGGTTCGGCGGGCGGGGACTCGTCCGGCGGCGACGGTGCCGGCGTGGCCGTTTCTCCGGGGCCGCGGTCCGGCGGTGGGGCCGGATCGGACGGCGCGTTGTGCGGCTCGTCGCCGGGGGTGGGCGGCTCCCCGGCGTGGATGGGAGGTGCCTCTGCGTGGATGGGAGGTACACCCGCATGGATAGGCGATGGCTCCGCGTGGATTGGCCCCGTATCCTGAACCGGCTCGGCGGCTTGGGGCGGCCCCGCGCTCCGGGACGGAGCCGCGGCGTGGCGCGGAGCCTCCTCACGGGACGCTGCCCGGCCCGGCCGCGCGCCGGCCCCCGTCGACCGCTGCCCTCGCTCGTCCGACCCTTCGGACCGACCGGAGGCGCCCCCGTCGAGCTTCCGCTCCATCCGCCGCAGCTCGTCGATGGCATCCGCGATGTTCACGGTGCGCGGCAGCGTTGCCACCCGCACCAACGAGACTTCGAGGTCGAACCGCGGATAGGGTGAACGGGACACGATGTCGTCGCCCTGCACCACGAAGCGGTAGAAGTTGATAAGCGTCTCGGGATCGAGATCCCGAGCCTGCTGGCGCAGCAATGCCATCTCGTCGGCCGTCAGGTCCATGAGCCGCGGTGACCCCGCCTCCGGGCCTGCTCCCGGCGCCGCTGCCACCCGCGCATCCATCAGGCGCAGCACCAGGAGGTTGCGGAAATGCTCCACCAGCTCACGCGACAGGGCGGCCAAGTCCACGCCATGAGTGGCCACCTCCGCCACCAGGTCGAGGCACGCCGCGGCGTTGCCGGCGATGATCGCCGCGGAGATCTCGTACAGCACCCGCCGTTCGGCCACGCCCAGGATGTCCCGCAGAAGCGGTTCGTCAACGGCACCGTCCGCTTCCGGATCGGCGAACGAAAGCACCTGCTCCAGCAGCGACTGGGCATCGCGCATGCTGCCCTGGGCCGCTCGGCTCAGGAGCGTCAACGCGCCGTCCGTGATGTTCAGCCCCTCCGCCGCCGCGATCTGCCGCAGTCGCTCGTGGATGTCCTGAACCCCGATGCGGCGGAAGTCGAAGCGCTGGCAGCGCGACAGAATGGTCTCCGGAAGGCGGTGCACCTCGGTGGTGGCAAGGATGAACTTGGCGAAGGGCGGCGGCTCCTCCAGGGTCTTCAGGAGCGCGTTGAAAGCGTCCCTGGTGACTTGGTGCACCTCGTCGATGATGTACACCTTGAAGCGCGCCGCCGCCGGCTGGTAGCGCACGTTCTCGATGATCTGCCGGACCTCGTCGATGCCCCGGTTCGAGGCGCCATCGATCTCGTAGACGTCGAGGGAGCGCGCGTCGGCGATTTCCCGGCAGCGCGGACACTCGTTGCACGGCGTCGGCGTGGGTCCGTGCACGCAGTTCAAGGCCTTGGCCAGGATACGCGCGGCGCTGGTCTTGCCCACGCCGCGCACTCCGGTAAACAGGTAGCAATGGGCGATGCGCTCGGTCTGGATGGCGTTGGTGAGGACGCGCGCGATGTGCTGTTGCCCGACCATGTCCGCAAGGCTCTGCGGACGCCACTTGCGCGCCAGGACAAGGTAGGACATGACCGTTAAGGACCGCTCCAGGTGCCCGCGGCAGGCTTTCGAGGCACCCTCAGAAAGTGACCGATCCGCCGCGTCTCCGCGACGGCACCCGCTCGCGCTGCGGGATGCTCATTGCCGACAGCCAGGCTCCCCCGTGGCACAGGGGCGGTCCGCTACCGCTGCTTCCTTCCGGACCTGACGGGGTTTGCGGGACCCACTTGCACGGGACCCGACTGCCAGCAATCAACATCCTGCCCGCGCTCCATGCACCATGGGCGGGGACCTGTGTTTAGCAAATTTGATGCGGCACAACCAGCAAATTCAGCGATGCTCCTGCCAAGTACTCAACACACCGCTTCAGAGATTGAAGCCTTCGGCCGCCAGATAATCCGCTACCGCGTCCACAAACTTGTCCGCCTGGATCGCTTGATCCCCTGGGCGAGTAACGCCGCACTGGCCGCATAGAACATCGCGAAATACCCCCTCGACACCGCGAAATCATGGTCGCCATCGTCGAGAATGTTCCTGGCACTACGCAGGCTCCGGCGCGCCCTTTCCATAAGGGAGGCTATCTCCGCGTCGCTCACAGCCGGATTCCCTCTTCCTCGATGGCCTCCAGGAATGCGAAACCCTGGTATCGGTGTAGAAACGCCTCGCCGGCTACCATGACCGACACCAGGATTCCAGACTCAAGCGTCATATCACACGCTATGGCGAGCGCCGCCTCCTCCACACCTTTTCCGGCAACGTCCCGGTTGACCGTGACAAACAGGTCCAGGTCGGATTCCTCGTCGGCGTCGCCCCTCGCCCGAGAGCCATAGAAAGTCACCTGGAGGGTTTGCCGATCAAGAACCGCCTCCAACCTTCTCGTGAACTCCTTGGCAAGGGCAAGGTCAGAATCACGTATGGAAAGCGGAACAGTCATCGGGATCTGATCCAGTCCGCCTCTGACAACGTGTAGCCAAACAGCCCGTCAAGAGTTAAAGCCAAGTTTATCACGGCCAGAGGCGCAAACGTAACTCGTTGGAAAGCCGAGGACGTTGGAGAGACTTCCCACTCCGATCGGTGAGAGCTAGCCAAGTGGCTGTTCGTGTGCGGCCGGTGACTTCTTCATGACTCCATCCTCTCAAAGAATAGAGTCTCCGGGAAACCCGGGGCGGTTCATGGCATTCATCACACGCCTGGTTGGGAACACGTGAAAGATTGTTTGGTTATCACTTCGAGTGGCGGAGAGGGAGGGATTCGAACCCCCGTTACCCGTAGGTAAACCTGATTTCGAGTCAGGCGCCTTCAACCGGACTCGGCCACCTCTCCGCGGTTGGATTTTTAGCGTAGCATGCCCTTTGGCGGTTGGGAACTCGGCCGGCGGTTTGACGGTGCGGCCACAGGCCACACGCCTCGGCCTGCCCTCGCCCCACGCGCTTGCCTCCCCACCGCATCGGTGCTAGTCCGTGGGGACGCTTCGCGGCGCGTCTTCCACTGCCATGAAACACAGGGTCGCATACCTGCTCGGTCCCGAGCATATCGAAGTGCGCGAAGAACCCGTGCCCGTGCCCGGCCCGGGAGAGTTGCTGGTGCGGATTCGCGCGGCTACGACCTGCGGGACGGACGTGAAGGTGTTTCGGCGGGGTGGGCATCCGCGGATGTTGCGGGTGCCGACGCCGTTCGGGCACGAGTTCGCGGGGTCGGTGGCGGCCGTGGGTCCCGGCGTGTCCGGCTACGACCCGGGGGACCGGGTGGTGGTGGCCAACTCGGCGCCGTGCCGGGTCTGTCCGTACTGCCAAGCGGGGCGGGAGAACCTTTGCCGCGACCTCGAATACCTGAACGGCGCGTTCGCGGAGTACATCCGGATTCCCCGGCGGTTCGTTGAGGTCAGCACGTATCGTCTTGACACGGTTGTTCCCTACGAGGTCGCGGCGCTGGTGGAGCCGGTGGCCTGCGTGATCCACGGGATCGACGCCTGTAGGCTGGACGACGGCGCCGACGTCGTGGTCCACGGCGCGGGTCCCATCGGTCTGCTGCTTACCGCTGTGCTGGCGGCCCTAGGTCACCGCGTGGTGGTTGCCGATCCCAACCCGCACCGGCTCGACGTGGCGCAAGCCCTTGGAGCGCGGGACACGGTGGAGGTGGCCCGCGGCTGCGCCCAGAGCGACCGCCTGCGACCCCATTCACGGAATGGCGACGGATTCGATTGTGCCATTGACGCCACCGGCATACCCGAGGTCTGGCAGGACGCGGTGGCCTGCGTTCGGCCTGGGGGCGTGGTCAACCTGTTCGGTGGTTGCGCGTCGGGGACGACGATTCCCCTGGATACGGCTTCGGTCCACTACAACGAGCTTACCGTCATGGGCACCTATCATCACCGGCCGGCCACGGTCGCTCGGGCGCTGGAGATGTTGAGCCGGAAGACGCTGGACCCGCGGCCCCTTCTGTCCGCCGAGGTGCCGCTCCGGGACCTGGAGAAGGCGTTGCGGTCGATGATGGCGCGGGAGGCGCTCAAGGTAGTCGTGCGGCCCTGAGCCCGGGATACTCCGGCAGGAGACGCGTTCCTTCGACTTCATTCATTCGACTATGCCTCGCGACCCTCGGGACGAACGGCGGGGAACCTGCCTTGACGCGACAAGCCGTCCGCTACAAGATATCGCGGGATGTCACACCACCCGCCGCCGCAGGTACGCGCTCAGGTAGTCCACCGCCGTCACCAGCACGTACAGGGCGATGAGCAGCGTCAGGAGCTGTTGCTCCAGGAACAGGCTCATGGCGATGTGGATGCGCTGGCCGAGGCCGCCGGCGCCGACGAAACCCAGCACCGCGGCGACGCGGATGTTCACCTCCCAGCGATAGAGCGTGTAGGAGATGAACTGGGGCAGGACCTGAGGCAGGATTCCGTAGAACAGGATCTGGACCTTGCCGGCGCCGGTGGATTGGAGCGACTCGACGGGTTGCAGGTCCACGTCCTCGAGCACCTCGGCGAAGAGCTTCCCGAGCACGCCGCCGGTGTGTACCCCTAGAGCCAGCACGCCCGGAAAGGGGCCCAGCCCTACCAGGAAGACGAAGATCAGCGCCCAGAGCATCTCCGGGATGGTGCGCAGGAAGTTCAGGACGGCCTTGGCCGCGAGGTACGGAACGCGTCGCAGCAGGCCGAAACGCCGCCGGGGCTCCATCTCGTAGAGCAGGCCCGAGTACACGAGATTGCGCGCGCCGAAAAAGGCCAGCGACAGCGCGATGACCGCCGACAGGACGGTGCCCACGAGGGAGATGGCCAGGGTCTCCCAGGCGCCCACCACGGCTTCGGCCATCACTTTGGGCGAAAAGTCCGGCGGGAAGAGCCTCTTTACGTAGTCGGCGATGGCGCCCCCGCCGTCGGCGCTGAAGAGCAGGCCGAGGTCGATCTCCGACCCCTGGTAGCTCCACACGAAGAGCGCCGCCAGCAGCGCGAGCATGACGTACGTGGACGCGCGCGTATGATCGCGCGCCCCGGCCCGCAACGCCCGCACCTCGTCCATCGCGGTCGCGGTTTGACTCGGCGGCGTCACAGTAACGACCTCACCTTCGCGCTCACGTAGTCAGCCCCCGCCACCAGGGCGAAGAGGATGAGCAGCAGGGTCGTGACTTCGTGGAAGTTGAACATGCGGATCGAGATCTGGATCTGCTGGCCGATGCCGCCGGCGCCGACCAGCCCCAGGATGGCGGAAGTCCGCACGGCGCACTCCCAGCGGTACAACGTGTACGACGTGATGTTGGGCAGCACCTGCGGGAACCAGCCGTAGAAGAAGATCTGGAGCCGCCCGGCGCCGGTGGACTGGATGGCCTCCAGCGGCCGTTCGTTCACCGACTCGAAGATCTCGGAGTACACCTTGCCGAGCATGCCGCCGTAGGCCACGCCGATGGCAAGCACGCCGGGGAACGGTCCCAGCCCCACGGCGCGCACGAACATGAAGGCCCAGACGAACTCCGGGATGCAGCGGAACAGACTCAACAGCGCCCGCGCCAGGCCGTAGAGGCAGACCTTGAGGCCGTGCCGCAGCCCTGCGTTGCGGAACTCGGTCTCGTGGAGGATGCCCTGGAAGCTGAAGGTGCTGGTGGCCAGCAGACCCAGGGGAAAGCCGATCACCACCGCGATCAGCGTTCCCATGACCGAGATCTGGATGGTCTCGATGGTCGGCCGGACCATGAGCTCGAGGAACTCCCAGGACAGTTCCGGCGGGTACATGCCGGTGACGAACCGCCACAGGTGCTCCCGGCCCTCGGGCTCGAAGAAGATCCACGGGTTGACCTCGGCCCGGCGCCAGCTATCGGCCAGGACGATCAGGAACAGCCCGCCGAAGACGTAGGGGAAGATGGAGCGGGACCCCGGCGCCCGGGGCGTCAAGCTCACGGACACGGGACTAGACCGCGACCCGGTGTGCCGGCTCACCAATAGGCTTATGAATATGCGAAGGCATTCTGGTTGTCGGACTCGGGCACCCGGCCGGCGGCGCCGTTGACGGGAACGTGGCCGGAGTAAAGCTCGCGCAAAAGCTCCGGCGTGACCTGGGCCGTGGCGGTGTCGAAGAGCTTCACGCCCTCCTTCATGCCCACGACCCTGGGGAAGTGGGACAGCGCCAGGTCGGTGCTGTGCAGGTTCACCATCAGGGTCTTGCGGGTCTGGTCGCTGATGGTGATGAGCAGGCGGATGATGGACTCGGCCAGGGACGGGTCCACCGACGACACCGGCTCGTCCGCCAGGATCACTTCCGGGTCCTGCATCAGCACGCGGGCGATGGCCACGCGCTGCTGCTGGCCGCCGGACAGCTCGTCCGTGCGGCTGAAGAGCTTCTCGGCGATGCCCACGTCGGCGAGCGCCCGGTGGGCGGCCTCCAGGTGGGAAGGGTGTACCAAGGACGCCAGGGACCCCAGCAGCGACCAGCTACCGAGCCGTCCGGAGAGCACGTTGTGGACCACGCGCAGGCGCGGCACCAGGTTGTGCTGCTGGTAGATGGTGCCGATGCGGCGGCGCATCTCCCGCAGCCGCCGCCCGTACAACTCGCCCACCTCCTCGCCGTCGATGCGCATCCGGCCCGAGGTGGGCCGGATGGTGCAGTTGAGCATGCGGAAGAGCGTGGTCTTCCCCGCCCCGCTGGGTCCGATGAGGGCGACCCGCTCTCCCTGGGCCACCGTCAGGTCGAACCCCTCCAGTGCCACCTGGTTCCGTCCGAACTCCTTGCGGACGCTCTCCAGGCGGTATTGTTGCGGCGCCGTCAATTCACCTTCAGCATGCCGGCCGCGATGGCCGCCTTCTTGATGCCGTCCCAATCCGAGTCCTTGGCGGGAATGAACTTGCGCGTGCGCTGCAAGTCCATGATCTCCTTGTGCGCGGGCTTGGCGTAGTCGAGCTTCAGCAGCGCCTGCTTGAACTTCTCGCGGGTCTCCTCGGAAACGCCGCCCCGGGCCACCCACACGTAGTCGACGTACGGCGGCGTGGTCCAGAAGACGTGGACCTTGCCGGTGTCGATCTTCTTCTGGTCCACCAGCTTCTTCCACACCAGGAAATTGAGAGCGCCGGCGTCCACCCGGTTCGCCGCGACCCAGGCGGCGGTAGCGTCGTGCGCCCCGCTGAAGCCGAACTTCTTGAAGTCGCGCTCGGGCTCTACGCCGGCGGCCTTGAGGAAGTGACGCGGCATCAGGTGCCCGGACGTGGAGCTGACGCTGCCGAAGGCGAAGGTCTTGCCCTTGAGGTCGGCCAGGGTCTTGATCCCCGAGTCGGTGCGCGTGACGAAGACGCTCTTGAAGCTCGCGTCCTCCTCGCGCATGGCCAGGCGCGTGGCGCCCTGGGCGCGTTCCACCGCCTGGACCGAGGTGAAGCCGCCGTACCAGACGATGTCGAGGCGGTTCGCGGCCAGCCCTTCCACGGTGGCCGCGTAATCCACCACCGGGACGAACTTGACCGGCATGCCCACTTCCTTCTCGATGTAATCGGTGAAGGGCTTGTACTTGCGCAACAGCTCCTGCGGGTCCTCGTCCGGGATCGCGGAGACGCGCAGCGTGTCGGCCGCCTGGGCGCCGAGCGAAACGGAAAAACCGAACAGAAGCACGAACAGCAGTCGGACAAGTTGTCGTGTCATGGATGCCTCCGGTCTATGAAGTTCCGCAAAACTAATATCACCGGAAGCTATATGTCAAATAGACGTCAGCTATTGTACGTGTCCTGCCATAGATGGGCCCGCGGCGCGCGGCTCAGGAACTGGGTGAATGCGCGCGGCACGGGCGCCAGCGGGCGGTCGCGGTGCGTCACCTGGTAGAACGGACGGGTCAGGTCGAGGCCCTGGACACGCACCTCCTTGATGAGGCCGTACTGGACCTCCCTGCGGATGGCCGCGCGGGAGAGGATGGAGAAACCCAGCCCCTCCATGAGGGCCTCCTTGACCGCCGCCGTGCTGCCGAGCTCCATCCCCACCTTGAGGAGCTTCGCCGGATCCTGGCCATGCTTGACCATGAACTGCAGGAACGAACGCAACGTCCCGGAGCCGGCCTCGCGGGCGATGAACGGGTGCTTGCCCAGGTCCCGGAGGGGCACCTGCTTCAAGCCCGCCCAGGGGTGGTTCGCCGGCACCGCCACCACCATCTCGTCCTGCCAGCGCTTGTGGTAGCTCAGCCGCGCGTCATGGGTGCGGAACCCGGTAAACCCCAATTCCAGGGTGCCGTCGAGGACGGCCGAGACGATCATCGCCGAATCGCCGATGCGCAGCATCGGACGCACGTCCGGAAAGCGTCCCACGAAACTGCCCAGCAGGCCCGGCAGGATGTACTCGCCCGGCACGTTGCTGCCGCCGACGCGAAGCTCCCCTTCGACCTTGCCCTGGATGCGATCCAGCGCCGCCAGCGTCTGGTTCTTCAACTGAAGCACGGCGCCGGCCTTCTCGAACAGGAGCCGTCCGGCATCCGTCAACTCGAACTTGCCGCCGAAGCGCCGGAAGAGCCGCGAGCCCAACTGCTCCTCCAGGGACTTGACGTGGGCGGTGACGGTGGGCTGGCGCAGCGAGAAGTGCTCGGCCGCGAGGGAAAAGCTGTGCAGCTCGGCCACCCAGTAGAAGATCTCGAGCTTGCGCAGGTCCAGGTCTCTGGAAACCTTGGTCATGGTCGTCTCTCGCTCGGAAGCGGCCGCGCCATGGCGGCCGGGCCCGTTGCCATGGGGGACCAACCCGGCTACGGTAGGGGGTCCGGCTGGAATGTGCCTGATGGGCTCCCGACCGGTCCGTGCGCACAAGCGGCCGATGGTTCGTTGTCGACAACGCGCGATGACGAACATGCACGAGAACACGGGTCGTCGCAAGGATGAAGCAATCACCTCTCCACGACTTCCACCAAGGTAACGGCGCCGCCTTCGCTGAACGGAACGGGTGGACCCTGCCGGATCACTTCGGCGACTCCGCCGCGGAGTACGACGCCGTGCGCACCCACGCGGGCTGGCTGGACCTGGCGGACCGCGCCGTCCTCGAGGTGACCGGACCCGACAGCGTGGAGTGGCTCCAGGGGATGCTGTCCAACGACGTCAAGGGCCTGGAGGCCGGCACGGGCGTGCCCGCGGCGGTGTTGAACATCCAGGGAAAGATCCTGGCGGACGTGCGCGTGCTGCGCACGGAGGACGCGTTCCTGGTGATCCTGGACGAGCCCCTGGCGTCGGGCGTCGTGGAGCACCTGAACCGCTACCTGATCGCGGACGAAGTGGAGATCATCGACCTGTCCATGGAGACCTCCGTGCTGTCGCTCCAGGGGCCGAGGGCCGCCGCCTCCCTCGCCGGCGTCTTGGGCCGCGACGCGGCGCCGGCGGCAATGCTGTCCCACGCGGAAGTGGAGCATGCCGGTGGACGCCTTCGCGTCATCCACGCTTCGCACACGGGCGAGCCCGGGTTCGATCTCATGGTGCCAAGACACCAACTCCGGGGCGTGGCCGAACTGCCCGCGTCCCGCGCGATACGGTGGGTGGGCACTCAGGCCCGGGAGACGCTGCGCATCGAGGCCGGCATTCCCCGTTACGGCGTCGACATGGACGCGGACACCCTCTTGCTCGAAACCGGCCTGGACGACGCCGTGAGCTTCACCAAGGGCTGCTACCTCGGACAGGAAACGGTGGAGCGCATCCACTCCCGCGGCCACGTGAACCGCAGGCTTGCGGGCCTCAAGGTGGAGGGGACCGAAGCACCGGCGGCCGGCGCCTCGGTCCTCGACGGCGACCGCGCCATCGGCCGCGTCACCAGCGCCGTCGCCTCGCCCCGGTTCGGCTGCGCCATCGCCCTCGGCTACCTGCACCGGGACTACCTGGAGCCGGGCACCGTCGTCGCCCTCGAACACCAAGGACAGGCCGTCCACGCCGCGGTGCAAGCCCTGCCCTTTTGAGCCGCCGACCCGAGCCGCCGATCCACGGGCCATCGACGCCGAGCCGCGCCGACGCCATGAGCGTCTCAAGCCCCTTCCCGGACGGGCGCCCATCCGCCGCGTCCGGACCGTCCCCATACGCGGAAAAGGGGCGACGCGCATGCGCCGCCCCTTTTGTCTTGCAACGTTCTGCCGCACGGACCGCCGGCTACAGCTTGTCGAGCTCCGCCAACAGGTCCTCGTTCTCGGGAATGCCGCTCTCGTAGAGCTTGGCGTAACGTACGGTTCCCTCTTTGTCGATGATGAAAACCGCCCGCTTGGGAAAGCCCTGGGGGCGCAGGCAGTCGTACTGCTCGCAGACCTCCCCGTGGGGCCAGAAATCGGAGAGCATCGGGAAGCTGATGCCGCCCATCTTCTCCGCGAACGCCTGGTGGGCGAAAACCGAATCCACGCTTACGCTCAGAACCTGAGCGTCTTTGGCCTCGAAGCTGCTCTTGTCAGCCTCGAAGTTGCTCAACTCCCTCTGTCAGCCGCCGGTGAAATCCAGCGGATAGAACGCCAACACGACGTTCTTCTTGCCCGCGTAGTCGCCCAGGGACACCTTTTCGTCCCGGGACACCGGCAGGCTGAAGGCGGGGGCCTTCTCCCCTACACTTGGCATCGCCATCCAACGGTCTCCTTTCCGATGATGTGTTGATCGCGGCTTAACACATTTGTTCCGGCCAATAAAGGCGGCCGAAGTCCTTGAGGGCTTCCGCGGTGCTGTGGAACGCGAGCTCGTGCCAGGGAATGCGCGCGGGCACGAAGACTCCGGCCTCGGTGCTCTCATCGCCCGCGGTGAGCGTACCGCCGACCACGTCCGCCACGTAGACGACGATGACGTTGGGGTTCCCGGGATAGGAATAGACCCCCAGCAGCGACCGCGTCACCACCTCCAGGTGGCTCTCCTCCCGGGTCTCGCGCACGGCCGCGTCGGCAGTGCTTTCGCCGCGGTCGACATAGCCTCCCGGGAAGACCCACTTGCCCATGGCGGGCTCGATGCCGCGGCGCAGCAGCACGACGCCGCCGTCGAGCAGGCAGACGGTGCCGGCCACGACCTTGGGGTCCTGGTAGAAGATGAAGGAGCACCGGTCGCACACCAGCCGCTCGGGCTCGTTCTCCTTGAGGGCGCGCGGCGACAGGGTCCCGGCGCAACGCGGGCAGAAGCGGTAGCGGGCGCCGCCGTGGTGGTGGTGGTCGTGGTGGTCGTCGTGTGTCGCCATGATTGCTGTTCCCGGTGCGAGCCCGTTGCCTTGGAGGACTCCTTCGACGTCGCTTCGCGGAGCCTGTCCCGAGCCTGTCGAAGGGCTCAGGGCGAACGGACCGGCTTGCGCTTCGCTCGGGACGAACGGCCCAACTTCCCGTTCGCTCTTCGAGGGGCCGTCGACTCCGGCGGGGCCAGCCCCACGGCCCGTCTGAGACGTGTGTCCTCCGCGCCCGTAAGCGGCCGTATCTCGCCGCTCTCCAGGGTACCGAGGGCGATGGGACCGAAACGGACGCGCACGAGCCGCTCCACGGTGTGACCCACCGCTTCCACCATCCGGCGGATCTCCCGGTTGCGTCCCTCGCGCAACTCGACGCGGAGCCACGCCTTCTGCTTGAGGCGCCGCGCGACCGTCACACCGGCCGGCGCGGTCACGCCGTCGTCCAGCCGTACGCCGCGGCGCAGCCTTTCCAGTTGCGCTTCCGACGGCATGCCGCTCAGCTTCACCTCGTAGATCTTGGGTACGCCGTAGCGGGGATGGGTGAGGCGATGGGCGAGGTCGCCGTCGTTGGTGAGCAGCAGGAGACCCGACGTGGCGTAGTCCAGACGACCCGCGGGAACGACGCCCGCACCGTAACCCGCGAGGCGCAGGTAATCCGCCACCGCGGGACGTCCCTCGGTGTCGCGCATGGTGGTGATGACGCCCGCGGGCTTGTGGAACGCGAGACAGATGCGCGCCGGAGCGGACCGCAACGTCCGTCCGTTCACCCGAATGCTGTCGCGGGCGGCGTCCGCCTTGGTGCCGAGCTCCCGGACCCGCTCTCCGTTGACCGTCACACGGCCTTCGAGTATCCACTGTTCCGCCTGCCGCCGGGAAGCAAGTCCGGCGTGGGCGATGATGCGCTGAAGGCGTTCCATGGGCTCACTCCCGCGTGGGGTCCTCGCGGCCGGGCAACGCGACCGCGCCTCCGGGCTCCCCGGCGCCGGCTTCTCCAGGGTCTTGCCCGGCCCCATCGGGAGTGACAGCGGGCGCTTCTTCTCTCGCGGCGTCTTCCGCCACGTCTTCCGCCGGCGCGCCCTCCGGGGCCTCGGCGTCGTGCAGCGCCCGGGTCATGTCCTCCATCTCCTCCAGGGTCGGCAGGCTCGCCAGGTCCTTCAGGTTGAAGGCTTCCAGGAACTCGCGGGTGGTGCCGTAGAGGAACGGCTTGCCGGCCACGTCCTTGCGCGCCACGATGCGGATCATGCGGCGCTCCAGCAGCGTGGACACGACGCCGTCGACGTTGACCCCGCGGATCTCTTCGATCTCCGCGCGGGTGACAGGCTGCCTGTAAGCGATGATGGCCAGGGTTTCCAGGTTGGCCCGGCTCATGCGCGCGGGCCTGGCCGCGGTGAGCCTGCGCACGAATTCGGCGTGCTCCCTGGCGGTGCGCAACTGGTAGCCGTTGGCCACCTCCGCCAGGCGCACGCCCCGGCCCGCGTGCTCGTATTCGTGGCGCAGGGCTTCGAGCGCATCCACGACCTCCTTGCGCGGCACCTCGCCCACGGCGTGCTGCAACCGCTCCGCGGACACCGGTCCGTCCGCGGCGAAAAGGAGGCTCTCGAGCACCGCCCTGAGTTGATCACTTTCCATACCCGTGTCCTGTCCGGTCGATCCGCACTAATCCTCGCGCACTTCCGCCTCCAGAACCGCGCTCGCCTCGGAAAGCGACAGCATGGGCTCCATGACGATGGGACCGAGGCGCTCCCTCTGCACCGCGTGCACGGCGCGGATGCGGATGAGCTCCAGCAACGCCAGAAAGGTGACCACCACGTCCATGCGCGAGCGCGCGGCGTCGAACAGCTCGTGGAACTCCACCGAGGCCTCTCGGTGCAAGGCATCGAGGATATGGGTCATGCGCTCGCGCACCGACGCCGTTTCCTGCACCACCGTGTGCACCGACGGTCCCGGGAACCGCTCCAGCACCTGCTGCAGCGCCGATACCAGATCGAACACGGAGAGCTGCTCGAAGCTCACTTCCGTGACCGGCGCGGACCGTCCCTGGCGCGTGAACACGTCGCGGTTGAGAATCTCGCGCTCTTCGAGTTCCCGTGCCGCGTTCTTGAAACGTTCGTATTCCAGCAGGCGGCGGACCAGCGCCTCGCGGCTGTCGAGGCCTTCGTCCTCGTCCTCGCCTTCCTCCTCATCCGGCGGAAGCAACGTCTTGGACTTGATGTGCAGGAGCGTCGCCGCCATCACCAGGTACTCCCCGGACAGGTCGAGGTTGAGACCCTGCATCAACTCCAGCGCGGCGAGGTACTGCTCGGTAATGGACGCGATGGGGACGTCGACGATGCTGAGCTCGTTCTTGCGGATGAGATGGAGCAGCAGGTCCAACGGGCCTTCGTAGATCTTCAGTTGGACGTGTACCGCCATGGTGGAGACGACTCTCCTGTCCAGTGGCCCGCGCGCACCCCGCGATGGGTCCGTACGGCACCCTCCGCCGGGAACCCGATCGTCAGAGCGTCAACGCCGAGCGCACTTCGTTCATGGTCGAGGCGGCCTGCTCGCCGGCCACTCGGTTGCCTTCCGCGATCACGTCGCGGATGTCGTCCGGATGTTTCTCGTACTCGGCCTTCTTCTCCCGGAAAGGGGCGAGGTCGTCCACGACGTGACGGATCATCACCTTCTTGCAGTCCAGGCAGCCGATGCCGGCGCTGCGGCATCCCTCCGACACCTCCTGTATCTCTTCCGGGGTGCAGTAGATCTTGTGCAGGTTGAAGGCCGGACACTTCTCCGGCTCGCCCGGATCGGTGCGCCGGGCCCTCGCGGTGTCGGTCACCATGCGGCTGAGCTTGCGGTCGATGGTCTCCGGCGGGTCCGAGAGCAGCACCGAGTTGCCGTAGCTCTTGCTCATCTTGCGCCCGTCCAGGCCCGGCAGCCGCTGCGTTTCCGTGAGCAGCACCTCGGGCTCGGGAAAGACCGGGCCGTAGAAGCTGTTGAAGCGCCGCACGATCTCCCGCGTCAGCTCCACGTGGGGCGCCTGGTCCACGCCCACGGGCACCCGGTGCGCCTTGTACATGATGATGTCGGCGGCCTGGAGCACGGGATAGCCCAGGAAGCCGTAGGTGGACAGGTCGCGTTCGCTCAGCTCGCGCATCTGTTCCTTGTAGGTGGGGTTGCGCTCGAGCCACGACACCGGCGTCAACATGGACAGGAGCAGGTGCAGCTCGGCGTGCTCCTTGATGTCCGACTGGCGGAAGATGGTGCACGTGGCGGGATCGAGGCCCACGCTCAGCCACTCCGTGACCATGGCCTCGGTGCCCTCCCGGAGGCCGTCCGGCGACTGGTAGTCGGTGGTGAGCGCGTGCCAGTCGGCGACGAAGAAGAAGCAGCGATAGCCTTCCTGCAGCCCGACCCAGTTGCGCAGGGCTCCGTGGAGATGGCCCAGGTGAAGCAGTCCGGTGGGGCGCGCCCCGCTTACGATGGTTTGCATGGACTCCAGCTTACACGACTCCGACGATCACGGCCAGAAACCAGATGACGAAGTCCATGATCGGCACCAGCGTGTAGGTCAGCGCCCCGGTCATCAGCAACGCCACCACGATGATGAGCCCGAAAGGCTCGATGCGGGCCACCTGGGAGGACTGCGGTTCCGGCAACAGCCCCACCAGCACGCGACCCCCGTCCAGCGGCGGCACGGGCATGACGTTGAACACCGCCAGCATGACGTTGATGCGGACGCTCGTGAGGGCCATGTACCAGAGGTACGACGACACCGTGCCGGTGACGGCGCCGCCGCTCATGATGATGATTTTCACCAGTATGAGGCTCAACAGCGCCAGGATGATGTTGGCCCCCGGCCCGGCCAGGGCCACGCGCACCATGTCCCGGCGCGGGTCCCGGAGGTTGTCGAAGTTGACCGGCACCGGCTTGGCGTAGCCGAACACCGGTCCGCCCGCCCAGATGAGCAGCGCGGGCAGCAGCACCGTGCCGACGACGTCGATGTGGGAGATGGGGTTGAGCGTCAGCCGTCCCATGATGGCAGCCGTGGGGTCTCCCAGCTTGTAGGCGACCCACCCGTGGGCCACCTCGTGGAAGACGATGGCGACGAGCACGGGGAACGCCCACACGGAGAGCTGCCACAGGAAGTCTTGGGCCATCGAACTTTCTTAAGGGACGGACCGCGAAAACACAACGCGCCCTTCTCAATCATCCCCTTCCGGGGTCTCGCGCGGGTGGAAGCGCCGGTGCACCTGCTTGACGCGGCTTCGGCTCACGTGGGTGTAGATCTGAGTGGTGGCGATGTCCGAATGGCCCAGCATGGACTGCACCGCGCGCAGGTCGGCGCCGCCTTCGAGGAGGTGCGTGGCGAAGGAATGGCGCAGGGTGTGGGGCGTTACCCGGTGCTGGAACCCTGCGCGCAAGGCATACCCCCGCAGCAGCTTCCAGAACCCCTGCCGCGTGAGCGGCTTCCCCGAACGCGAGAGGAACACGTAGTCGCTGTAGCGGCCGCGCAGGAAATGCGGGCGCACGTCCCGCAGGTAGCGCTGGAGGCACTCGCGCGCATGGCGGCCGAAGGGGACCAGCCGCACCTTGGCGCCCTTGCCCTTGACGGTGAGGTAGCTGCCGTCCATGTTGACCTGCCGCAGGGTCAGGGAGACCAGCTCCGAGACCCGCAACCCGCTGCCGTAGAGCAGCTCGAGCATGGCGCGGTCCCGCGCGCCCAGCGGCTTTGCCTCGTCCGGTTGTTGCAGGAGCGCGCGCATGTCCTCCGCCCCCAGGGTGCCGGGCAGGCGCCCGGCGACCCCGCGGGACGAGAAATCGGGCACCGGATCGGCGCTGATCACCTCTTCCTTCAAGAGGAAGCGGAAGAAGCGCCGCATGCTGCCCAGCAGCCGCGTCACGGACAGCTCGCTCAGGCCGGCCTCGCTGACCTCGGCGATGTAGGCGCGCAGGTCCCACCGGGTGGCGCCCCCCCAGTCGGTGACGTTGCGCTTGGCGAGAAAGTCCGCCAGGCGGTTCAGGTCGCGGCTGTAGGCCTCCAGGGTGTTGGCCGACAGCCCCCGTTCCACCGCGGCCATCTCCAGGTACTGGTCCACGTGCCGCGTCAGCTCATCCGTCATGCCGCGGCTCCAGCTCCCGGTGGAGCGCCTCCCGCAACCCCCGCAAACGGCCTTCATCCTGGACCTTGCGGCCTTGCGCGTCCGCCACGTAGAAAACGTCGGCCACGCGGTCGACGTCGGTGGAAATCTTCGCCAGGTGAATGGCGAAGTCCAGCTTCGAGAGCCAGTAGGTGATGGTGAAAAGCACGCCCGCGCGGTCCTCCGTGTAGACCTCGATGATGGTGAAGTCGTCGGAGGCTTCGTTGTCCCAGCGCACGTGGGTCGAGGCCTTGACCACCGGCCTCAGCGACAGGGAACGGCGCGAGCGGGCCACCAGGCCGGCGACGCCCACTTCGCCCCGCAGCACCCGTTCCAGGATCGACTCCATGCGCGTCCACTTCTCCGGATCCATGACCACCTGGGCCTGTCCGTGGTGCGAGATGCGGAACACGTCGAGGATCAGCCCGTCGCGGCGGGTGTTGATGCGCGCGCTCAGCACGTTCAGCTCCATGGCGGCGAAGACCCCGGCGATGGAGGCGAACAGTCCGGGCTGATCGTGAGCGCCGATGGCCACCTCGCTGTGGCCGTGCTCGGGATGATGGCGCACCTCGGCCAGGAAGGGCTCGTCGCCGAGGCGCCGCAGGAGCCGGTAGTGGGACGGCATGGTCTCCTCGGGGGTGGTGAGGAAGTAGCGCCGGGGCATGGCGTCGATGAACTCCCGCCGCACTTCCTCCTCCGGACGATCCGCCGCGAGCTGCGCCAGCAGCCGGTCCCGGACGCGCCGCGCCTTGAGATCGCGGTCGGGGGCCGGCGACTCGCCCTTGTCGCGCTCTTCCAGCACGTGCAAGGTACGGTTGAAGAGCTGCTCCAGCAGCGACCCCTTCCAGTTGTTCCACACCTCGGGTCCCACCGCTCTCATGTCCGAATACGTGAGCAGGTACAGCGCCTTGAGGTTTTCCGCCCCGTCCACGACGTCGGCCAGGTCCGTCACGGTCTTCTCGTCCTCGATGTCACGGCGGAACGCCGTGCCGGTGAGCAGCAGGTGGTGGAGCACCAGGAACGACAGCAGCTCCTGCTCGTCCTCGTGAAGGCCCATGCGCGCCGCGGCGTCCAGCGCCATGACCCGGCCCCGCTCCGAGTGGTTGCCTCCCTGGCCCTTGCCGATGTCGTGGAACAGGATCCCCAGGATCAGCACCTCCGGCCGTTCCACTTCCCGGGCAAGCTGCGACAGGCGCGGCAGCGATTCCTCGAACTCCCCCGAGCGCAGCCGTTCGAACTCCTTCACCGCGCGCATGAGGTGCTGGTCGACGGTGTAGATGTGATAGAGGTCGTGCAACGCCATGCAGCGCACGCGCCCGAACTCCGGGACCAGGGCATCGAGCACGCCGGTGCGGTGCATCTCCAGCAGCGTCTCGTAGATCCAGTCGCTGGACCGCAGGATGTCGAGGAAGCGCCGGTTGGCCTCGCGCGACGACGCCAGCGCCGCTCCCACGGCCTCGGTCCGGGCGCGGATCAGCGCGCGCGAGTCCTGTCCGAGGGTGAGCCGGTGCCGCTGCAGGTCCGCGAACAGCTCCAGCAGTTCCTTCGGCCCGCTCCGCCCGTTGCCGGGCGCCAGGGCCAGCGTGCGCCCGGCGATGCGCACCCCGGGGCGCAACTCCCGTCCGGCCCGCGCGTGGCGGCGCTGCGCGGGGTCGTGGTCCACCGCGCGGTGGATGACGAGCGACGACAGCCGGCTCACCTCCTCGGCGTGCCGGTAGTAGCCGCGCATGAACGTCTCCACTTCGCTCAACCGCGCCTCTTCGGCGAAGCCCAGCCCGCGGGCGGCCTGCTCCTGGGACTCGAAGGTCAACCGGTCCTGGTGCCGCCCCGCCAGGAAATGCAGCTCGTTGCGCGTGCGCCACAGAAAATCCCGCGCGCGCTCCAGGGTGGCAGCGTCGCGGTCGTCCAGCAGACCGGCCTTGGGCAGGTCCTCGACGCGCGCGGCGCCGCACTTGGCGCGCGCGACCCATAACGCGCCGTGAATGTCCCGCAGGCCGCCCTGCCCTTCCTTGACGTCCGGCTCCAGCAGGAACACGGACTCGCCGTATTGCCGGTGGCGCCGGTGGTGCTCGGCCATCTTCCGCCGCACGAAGCTCTCGCCCAGGCTGCCGGCGAGCTGCCGCGACACCCCCCTCTCCAGCGCCCGCGCGAGACCCACGTCGCCGCAGATGTAACGCGCGTCCACCAGCGCCGTCCGGATCACGTCGTCGCCGCGGGCGCGGCGCATGCATTCCGTCACCGTGCGCGCGGCGTGGCCCACGGTCTGGCCGGCGTCCCACAAGGGATACAGGATGCGCTCGGTGACGAACTCCACGTAGCCGGCGGCGCGCCGGCCGTACAGGAAGAGGATGTCGATGTCCGAACACGGGTTCAGTTCACTCCTGCCGTAGCCCCCTTGGGCCACCACCGCGCAACGGCCGCGGAGCGCCGGAAAGCGGGCGCCGTAATCCCTTGCCGCGTTCTCGAACAATCGCCGCAGAAGGCCGTCCATCATCGCCGCGCGCGCCCGCACCACCTCCGTGCCCGCGGCACCGGCGCGATGCGCGGCCAGCAGGAGCTGCTGTCCCCGGGCGACGTAGGCGCGTACTCCCTTCCCGGGCTCCGTGCCGTCCAGGTGCTCGTCCAGGAGCCGGTGCCAGGACGGGTCCCGGTCCGCGTCCACGCGCCCGGAGCCGGCCGTACCGGCCTTTGGCGCCGGGGTTTGCAACGTCATGGGTCCCCCCTCTTGCGCAGTCCGTCGGCGTAGTTCTTGATGCCTCGCGACAGTCCGCCGACGATGGCTTTCCGCATTGCCGGACGCCGCAGCTCGCGCGCCTCGCGCCGGTTGCTCACGAAGAACAGCTCCGCCAGCGCCGCGGGCATGCGCGCTCCCACCAGCACGTAGAAGAGACCCTTCTTGACGCCCAGGTCCTTGGCGCGCGGATAGCGCGGGCGGGTCTTCTTCACCAGCGAGGATTGCAGATGGCTCGCCAGACTGATGGAATCGGGCAGGTACACGTTCAGCTTGAGATCGCTCAGCATGATCTGCAGGTCCGTGAGGTGGCGGCGCGCGGTGCGGTTCTCCCGCGCCGCCAGCTTCATTGTGGCTTCGTCGGTGGTCTTGTCCAGGTAGTAGGTCTCGAGCCCCCCGGCGCGGCGGTTGCGGCTGGCATTGGAGTGGATCGAGAGGAACAGGTCCGCCTTCTCCCGGTTGGCGATGGCCGTGCGCTCCTTGAGCGGCACGAACACGTCCCGGTTCCGGGTCAGCACGACGGCCACCCCCATCTCTTCCCGCAGCCGGGGCGCCAAGGACCGGCCTATCCGCAGCACCACGTCCTTCTCCCGCAGGCCGCCGGCTCCCACGGCGCCAGGGTCCTTGCCGCCATGGCCCGGATCCAGCACGATCTTCCGCACCGCGAGATGCCGGCGTCCGGCCCCGCCGGCGCGGCGCTCCACGTCGACCACGATGCGATGCGGGTTGGCCATGAGCACGGCGTCGTGAGTGCCCGGGTGCTTGAGGTCGAGGACCACGCGCACGACGCCGCGCTTGAACTGATTGACCCGGACCCGGCGCACCAGGCGGTCGTTGATGTCGACCCGGGGCCGCCGCATGGTCAGGCGCGCGCCGGAGAGGTCCAGGTAGATGCGCGGCGGAAGCCCCTTGGCGGGCACGGGCGCCAGGGTGTGGACGGAGTACTTGACCGGGCGGGTCACGTCGAGGATGACCCGCGTGTAGTTGAGCCCGGAAAGATGGCGCACTCGCGTGAGACGCGCCGCCGCGTCGGCCGCGGCCGCCGGGACGAGAATGCAAAGCACGACCAGCAAGGACAGGAAACGCGCCAATCAGCCTTCCCTTCTGGCCTCCGCCACGAGCCCCTCCAGCAGGTTCAACGCCTCCAGCGGCGTGAGCCCGTTGACGTCGACCTCCCGGAGCTTCTCCCGCAGCCGTCCGTCACGGTCGGCCGGTTCGTACAACGAGAGCTGAACCCCCTCCGTGGCCGGCTCGGCCCCCGCCAGCCGCGGTTGTCCCCAGGCGTTCAACTCCTCGCCCTCGAGATTCTTGAGGATCTCCTTGGCACGCGTGATGAGGGAACCCGGCAGCCCGGCGAGACCCGCCACCTGGATGCCGTAGCTTCGGCTCGCGGGGCCCCCCTTCAGGGTGCGCAGGAAGATCACATCTCCCTGCCATTCCTTGACCGCGAAGTTGAAGTTCTTCACGCGCTCCCGGGTCCGCGCCAGACCGGTGAGCTCGTGATAGTGGGTGGCGAAGAGCGTGCGCGGCCGGTGCGGCGATTCGTGCAGGAACTCGGCCAGGGACCAAGCGATGGAGATGCCGTCGAAGGTGCTCGTGCCGCGCCCCACCTCGTCCAGCAGGATCAGGCTGCGGGGCGTGGCCAGGCGCAGGATGCGCGCCGTCTCCTTCATCTCCACCATGAACGTGGACTCGCCCGACGCCAGCGCGTCGGTGGCGCCGAACCGGGTGAAGAGACGGTCCACGAGGCCCACGTGGGCCTGGTCCGCGGGCACGAAGCTGCCCATCTGCGCCAGGATCACCACCAGCGCCACTTGCCGCATGTAGGTGGACTTGCCCGCCATGTTGGGGCCGGTGAGGAGCTTGATCTGGGTGCTCTCGGCGTCCATCTCGCAGTCGTTGGGGACGAAGCCGCCGCGCCCCAGCACCGCCTCCACCACGGGATGGCGCGCCGCGCGCAGGGACAGCGTGAGGCTCGAGTCCACCCGCGGGCGCACGAAGTGCCGGCTCACGGCGGTCTCCGCCAGCGCCGCCAGCGCATCCAGTTGCGCCAGCGCCACGCTGGTCTGCCTGAGGACCGCGTAGTGCGCGGCGATGCGCTCCAGGAGTTCCTGGAAAATCCGCGCCTCGATCTTGAGGATCTCCTCGTCGGACCCCAGCACCCGGGCCTCGTAATCCTTCAGTTCCGGCGTGATGAAGCGCTCGCCGTTGGCCAGGGTCTGTTTGCGGATGTAGTTGTCCGGCACGTGTGCCAGATTGGCCCGGGTCACCTCGATGTAGTAGCCGAAGACCTTGTTGTAGCGCACCTTGAGGGACTGGATGCCGGTACGGCGGCGTTCCTGGTGCTGCAGGTCGGAGATCCAGCCCTTGGCGTTGCCGCGAAGGGCCGTGAGGGAGTCCAGCTCGGCGTCGAATCCCGGACGCACGTAGCCGCCGCTCCGCGCCGCGGCCGGCGGCTCGTCCACCAGCGCCCGCTGCACCAAGTCCACCACCTCCGGCACGGCGTGCAGCTCGGCCCGGAGCGCCGCCAGCAACTCGCCGGCGCATCCCCGGAGGAGTTCGCGTACGCCGTCCAGGGCGCGCAGCGTGTCCTTGACGGCCGCGAGGTCCCGCGGACCGGCGGTGCGCGCGGCGACGCGGCCGGACAGGCGCTCCAGGTCCTGGACCCCACGCAGCGCGTCGCGCAGGCGCCGCCGCCGGTCCGGATCCTCCACCAGTCCCTCCACGGCATCCTGCCGCCCCCGGATCGCGCGCTCGTCGAGCAACGGGTAGAGGATCCACTTGCGCAGCTCGCGCGCGCCCATGGCCGTGCGCGCGGGTTCCAGCACCCCCAGCAGCGAACCCCGCCGGCCCCCGTCAAAGCTCCGCAGCAGCTCCAGGTTGGCCTGGGCATGCTCGTCGAGCATGAGGAAATGCGCGGCGCGGTAGGGCTCCAGCTCGGTGAGCACCGGCACCACACCCGGCGAGCGGTCCTCGAGGTAGGCCCGGAGCGCGGCGGCGGCGCGGACGCCCAAGGGCCACTCGCCGGACGTACCGCCGTGCAGGCCGGCGCCTTCGAGCCGCCGCACCGCGGCGCCGCCGAACCACTCGTCCGGCCCCGGCGTGCAGTGCACGTCGGCGTAGTCCTCGCGCAGGCGCCCGTACGCGTCGGACCCGGTCTCGGGGATAAGCAGCTCCCGTGGCTGGATGCGCCCGAGTTCGTTGGCGAGGGCCGCATGACCCGTCATCTGGGTGAAACGGAACTCGCCGGTGGTGACGTCCGCGAAGGCCAGGCCGTACTCGTCGCGGGACGCGGTCACCGCCACGAGGTAGTTGTTGACCCCGGAGTCGAGTCCCTCGCCTTCCGTAAGGGTGCCGGGGCTGATGACCTTGATCACCTCCCGGCGCACCACCCCCTTGGCGAGCTTCGGGTCCTCGGTCTGCTCGCACACCGCCACCTTGAATCCGGCGGACAGGAGCTTGCCGATGTAAGGGGTGGCGGCGTGGTGCGGCACGCCGCACAACGGCACCGGCGCGCCGTCGCTGCGGCCGCGGCTGGTCAGAGCGATGTCCAGCACCTTGGACGCCTTCTCCGCATCCTCGAAGAACATCTCGTAGAAGTCCCCGAGCCGGAAGAACAGGATGGCGTCCTGGTGGCGCTCCTTGATCTCCAGGTACTGATGCATCATGGGCGTGCGTCGTGTCCGCTCCATCATACCCCCAGGAAACCGGGTATTGCTGCGTCAGAGAGCCCTTGTTCGTTCCCTTGGGCTCAGTTGTCCATCCCCTCTTCACCAAGACCACCGAGATGGACCGGCACCCGGTCGGGAAACGCCACCACCAGATCCAGACGCCCGCCCATGGCCTCGATATAACCGCGTAGCGTGGAAATCAGGAGGTCGCTGCGCTTCTCCATCTGCGCCACGGTGGACTGGCGGATGCCAAGGCTCTCCGCAAGCTGAGACTGAGTCAGCGCCTTCGCCTTCCGCAGATCCTGGAGGGTCAGATATTCCTGATGCAGCCGCTCGGTCTCCGCCTCGATCCGTTTGCGACGGTCGGGGGCGAGCCGTGACATCTTCTCCCTCAATGTCGTCACCATCGTCCTCTCCTTTCCTCTTCGCTTCGCATCGCGGTTCCGTCATGTTCGCGTGCTTCAATCCCTTCAGGGTGTCCGCATGCGGTCGGCCAAGCCCTGGACCCTCCCGTTCCAGCAGACCCGCCTTGACCAGGATCGCGTCCTGAACAGGGTACAGATCGAACTCGGCCTCGAAATCATCCAGAGACGTGACGACTCAGCGCATGCGTCAATATAGCATACGGCCTATATTGGGCTCAATCTACAGGTTGAAGTGCTGCCGCGCTGTCGCCCGGGCACACCCTGTCCCGGGTTCTCAACGGTCACGCGGCAGTCTCTTCGGAGATGGCGCTCCGGCTGGAGAAGGCAGGTTGGTCGAATGCCGAGTTCTGGCTGCGACGCCAGACTACTTACGATCTCGTCCGGGTACGCAAGAACCAGGACCGGATCCATGTCCAACGATACCGGCCGCAGCCAGCGGCGTGAGGCCTCCCGTAACCGGTTCTCGCGAACAAGACCACGTTAAACCTCGGAGGCCAACACCGGGTTCCGGTGACTTGACCGCGACTCTACACCTTGCGCCGCTGGCCCAGCAGGTAGTCTACCAGAAGGTATTGTCCCAGACGGTCGGGACGGGTGTAGAAGGCGCGGCCCTTGTTGAGGCGGGTCATCTCGTCGACGAAGCCCTTGAGGACGGGGCTGTCGTCGAGCATGAAGGTGTTGATGGTGATGCCGCGCTGGGTGACGCGCTTGGCTTCCTTGAGGGTTTCCTCGGCGGCGCGCTGGCTGATGCCGCCGAAGCTCAGGGGCCATTCGCAATAGAGCCGGCCCTGGCGGCAGTACGCGGTGGGCTGGCCGTCGGTGATGACGATGATCTGCTGGTTGCGGGTGGAACTGCGCTTCTTGAGCAGGTCGATGGCGAGATGGAGTCCGTCCTGCAGGTTGGTGAAGGGGTCGCCCATGTTCCAGGTGGCTTCCGGCAGGTCCTTGGCCTTGAGCTCCACCGCGCGGGTGAAGAAACCCACGATGCCGAAATAGTCCTGGGGGTACTTGGAGCGGCACAGCGACTCCATGGCCAGGGCCACCTTCTTGGCCGCGGCGAAGCGGCCGTCCCAGCTCATGGACCAGCTCATGTCCAGCAGGAGGACGGTGGCCGCGCGGGTGGAGTACTCCGATTCGAGCACGCGGAAATCCGCCGGGTCGAGCTTGAGCGGCAGCGTCGCATCCCGGCGCAGGGTGCTCTTCAGTGTCTCCATCAGGTTCAGGTTGAGAGGATCGCCGGACACGTACGGCTTGCTCGACTCCGGCACCGGTTCCTGGGAGCCGTGGCGCGCGATCTGGTGCCGTCCGGCGGCGTCGCGCGCGAGCTGCTTGTAAATGTCGCGCAGGGCGATCTGGCCGATGCGCCGGACGCCGCGCGGCGTGAGCTCGAAGTGGTCGCCCTTGTCCACCACGTAGCCGCCCTCTTCCAGCGCCGACTCGAGGCGCATGACCCCTTCGTAGTCCTCCTGGGCCTGCGGGCCGAGGAGACTGTTCAGCAGGTCCATGTCCACGTCCTTGGGACGGCTGCTGGAGAGCTGGCCCTCGAGCTTCTGCAACCCCTCCATCTTCTCCTGCAGATCCGAGGCCTCCTCGAAGTTCAACGATTCCTGGCCTCTGAACAGGTTTCCTTCACGTCGAATATAGTTTTCCAACCGGCGGATCTTGTCCAGTTGGGAGAGGATCTCCTCGAAGTCCTTGCGCGCCTCCGCGTTCTCGAAGCTGTAGCCCGCGAGCCGCTCGATGGCATCGCTCAGCTTCGGCGGCAGGTGCTGCAGGAACTCGTCCTTCTGCCGCGCCTCGGCCCGGTCCTCGCTCTCCTTCAGGGTCTGCCGTTCGCGGTTGACGATGTCCTGGAGCATCTCCTGGATCTCGTCCAGGGCGGAGCGGATCTGGTACTGCTCGTACATGCGACGCTTTTCCCGCGCCACCTGCGACAGGAGGTCGTCGAGGCCCGGGACCCGCTCCTCGTCCTCGCCCATGCCCCGCTGCATCATGCGTCGCATGGACTGCTGCAGGTCGCCGGTCTCGTCGAGGTGCTCGTTGAGCTGGTCGAAGACATCGTCCGGCCGGACCGACCTGTCCTGGAAGCCGTTCCAGCGACTGTAGCGGGCGTGGTGGATCATCGTGCGTCAACCGCGGCCGTCATCACTTGCCGTACGTAATGCGGCCTCCCGCGGCCTCCTTGTTGAGCTTCTGATGCAGGTGCAGGCCCTCCAGCACCAGCTCCGTCGCCGAGGCAAGCAAGCCGGGCGAGTCGATGTCGCCCAACGAGCGGATGGCCTCCTCCAGCCCGGGGATCGCCTTGATGCCCTCGAGGTAGTCCTCGGAGCGCATGTCGTCGGAGACCTCCACGCCCCAGCCGGTGTTGAAGTACTCGATGATTTCCTGAAGGGCGTTGACGTCGAAGCGGTTGTCGAACGTCTTGAGGATGGCCCGGTTGAGCAGCCGCTCGATGAGCTCCTCCTCGTTCTTCTCCTCGCCCACGTACTCCACCTCGATCTTGCCGCTGGTGGAGGGGAGCACCGCGTGAAGGTCGCTCACCCGCGGCACGATGGCGTTCTCGCCCACCCGCAGGGCGCGCTTCTCGGCGTTGCTCACCATGCTCTCGTAGTTGTTGATGCTGATGCGCACGCTCACGCCCGAAGACTGATTGATCTCGCTGGAGTTGCGCGCCTCGAAGGTAAGGTGGCCCAGGACCTCCTTCATGAAGTCCGGAATCACCACCTGGTGGCTGCGGTCGTCCAGGGAGGCGGATTCCCGCTCCATGATGTCGATCTCGTGCTCCACCTGGCGCGGATAGTGGGTACGGATCTGCACGTCGAAGCGGTCCTTGAGAGGCGTGATGATGCGTCCGCGGCTGGTGTAGTCCTCGGGGTTGGCGCTGGCGACGATGACCACGTCCAGGGGCAGGCGGATCTTGTAGCCCTTGATCTGGACGTCCTTCTCTTCCATGAGGTTGAAAAGGCCCACCTGGACCTTCTCCGTCAGGTCCGGCAGCTCGTTCACGGCGAAGATGCCCCGGTTGGTGCGCGGCACCAAGCCGTAGTGGATGGTTTCCTCGTCGGCAAGGTAACGGCCTTCCGCTACCTTGATGGGGTCGATCTCGCCGATGAGATCGGCGATGGAAACGTCCGGGGTGGCCAGCTTCTCGCCGTACCGCTGTTCCCGGCCGATCCACTCCACTTCAAGATCGTCCCCCTGCTGGGCCAGTGGGCACCGGCGCGGAGCGCATATCACGTTGTAGGGATCGCAGTTGATCTCGCAGCCCTTCACCTTCGGGGTCTTTTCGTCCAGCAACGTCGTGAGGCCGCGGATGATGCGCGACTTGGCTTGGCCCCGCTCTCCCAGAAAAACCATGTGATGACCCGACAGGATCGCGTTCTCGATTTCCGGAATCACGGTCTCGTCGTAGCCCACGATGCCCGGCAGGATCCTCTCGCCGGACTTGAGAAGAGCCGTGAGGTTGTTGCGCATCTCGTCGCGCACGGACCTGACGACGGTTCCGCTGCGTTTCAGCTCGCCCAGGGTTTTTTCGGATTCCACTCCAATACCTCCTGCCAGGCCATTTTGATCCTGTTGCTAGTGTCCTGCGCCACAAACAAGCTCATGAAGATGCGGGGCGTTTGCCTGAAGCCTCATCCATCCTCGGCAGCAGGGCTCTGGTTGACCCGCAACCGCAACTCCTTGCCGACCTTGAAGAAGGGCACTCTCTTGGACGACACGGAGACGACGTCTCCGGTCTTCGGGTTGCGGCCGTCGCGGGCTCGGCGGTGCTTCACCACGAAACTGCCGAAGCCGCGGATCTCGATCCTCTCCTCCCGCTGCAAGGCGGTGATCAGAGAATCGAAGACGGTGTTGACGATCACCTCCGCATCGAAACGCGACAGGTGGGGAAACCGGTCATTGATCTCTTCGATGAGGTCTCGCTTGGTCATGCCGTCCCCTGAAAGCGTGCCCCGCGAAGCCTATCGCTTGTTGCGCTCCCGGCCGCGGCCACCACGGCCTTCGCGATCCAGCTTCAACTCCTCGTTCAGGATGGTCTCGAACGAGAACCGGCCGGCCTCCTTCTCGCGTTGCAGATAGCTCTCGAGCTCCTCCCGTTCCTCCGACCGCTTGAGGGCACGGATGCTGAGACCGATCTTGTGCTCCTGGACATCGATGTTGACGATTTCGGCCTCCACCTCGTCCCCCACCTGATAGAGGCTGGAGGGCTTGTCGACGTGCTCGGTGCTGAGCTGCGAGACGTGGATCAATCCCTCCACGCCCTCGGCAATGCGCACGAAGACACCGAAGTCCAGCACCCGGACGACTTCGCCATGGATCCGGGAGCCGACGGGGTGCTCGTTGATCACCCGCTCCCACGGGTCCATGGTCAACTGCTTGACGCCCAGCGAGAAGCGCTCGACCTGCGGGTCGACGCCGAGCACCTTGGCCTCCACGATGTCGCCCTTCTTGTAGAGCTCCGAGGGATGCTTGATCTTCTTGGTCCAGTCGAGGTCGGAGATGTGGATCAATCCGTCGATGCCTTCCTCGACGCCCACGAAGACGCCGAAGTCGGTGATGTTCCGCACCGGTCCCTTGATGACGCTGCCTTCGGGGTAGTTCTCCTTGGCCAGGAACCAGGGGTTGGGCAACACCTGGCGCAGACCCAGCGAGATGCGCCGCCGTCCCGGGTCGACGTTCAGGACCATGGCCTCCACGGTCTCGCCCACCTGGACCACCTTGGAGGGATGGGACAGTTTCTTCGCCCAGGACATCTCCGATACGTGGATGAGGCCTTCCACCCCTTTCTCCAGCTCCACGAAGGCGCCGTAGTCGGTCAGGCCCACCACCTTGCCGGTGATCTTCGAATCCACCGGATACTTCTCCGACACCGCTTCCCACGGGTCCGGCGTGATCTGCTTCATTCCCAGGGAAATCCGCTCACGTTCCTTGTCGAACTTGAGCACCACGACCCGGATCGTCTCCCCGATGCCGAGGAGGTCGCCGGGGTGGTTGACCCGGCCCCACGACATGTCGGTGATGTGCAGGATCCCGTCGATGCCGCCCACGTCCACGAACGCACCGTAGTCGGTGATGTTCTTGACGACGCCTTCCAGGATCACGCCCTCGTCCAGGACCGCCAGGGTCTCCTTCTTGAGCACCTCGCGCTCCTGCTCGAGCAGCATCTTGCGCGACACCACGACGTTGTCGCGCATGCGGTTGTACTTGAGAATCGTGAACCGGTCCCGCTTGCCCACGAACTGGTCGAGGTTGCGTGTCGGGCGGATGTCCACGTGCGACCCGGGAAGGAATCCGTCCACCCCCAGGTCCACCTTGAAGCCGCCCTTGACCCGCGCCACGATCATTCCCTCGATGGGAACGGCCTGCTCGTAGGCCTTCTCGATGCGGTCCCAGACCTTGATGCTCTCGGCCTTCTGGCGCGAGAGCACGATCTCGCCCCGGTCCCCTTCGGGGGACTCGAAGAACACGTCCACGTCGTCCCCCACCGCCACCTGCAGGGCACCGTCACGATCCTGGAACTCCTGCACGGGAATCCGGCCCTCGGTCTTGTAGCCGACATCCACCACAACGTGGGTGGGGTTGACGTCGACGATCCTGCCGCTCACCACCCCGCCCGGCTGCACCGCCTGGAGACTCTCCTCGAACAGCGACCTAAAGTCATCCTCGGCGGGCATCGCCTCCTGGCCCTGCGCTTCCTCGCTCGCCGGAGCTTCCTGGACCTGCGTCGTCTCCTGGTTCTTGCTCTCCTCGCCTTCCGTCATGAAACAATTCTCCCATTCTCATTGGATTTCTTCTTGACTTCTTCCAGCACCCGCTCCACCACCGCCGCCACCGGCAACGACGTCGAATCGATGAACACGGCGTCGTCCGCCTGGCGCAACGGCGCCACCGCGCGGCCCTTGTCGCGACGGTCCCGGCGCATCACATCCTCCAGCGTCGCCTCCAGCGTCAGGCCCGGCTCCTTCCCGGAAAGCTCCCTGAACCGCCGGCGCGCGCGTGTCTCCGGGGAGGCATCCAGGTAGATCTTGACCTCCGCTTCCGGGAACACCACGGTGCCCATGTCGCGCCCTTCGGCCACCACCGCGCCGCATCGCCCCATGGCGCGCTGCAACTCGGCCATGCGCGCGCGCACCACGCCGAGGCCGGAAACCCTGGACGCCACCTGTCCCAGCTCCGCGGTGCGGATGGCGCCGCTCACGTCCACGCCGTCGAGCAGAACCGACGGCGCGCCCGCCTCGGCGCCCAGGTCCACCGTGGTGTCATGCAGGATCCTGCCCAACGCTACCTCGTCGCCGGGGTCCGCCCCCTGGCTCATGACCTTCCAGGCCAGCGCCCGGTACATGGCCCCCGTGTCCAGGTAGCGGTATCCCAAACGCTCCGCCACGGCCTTTGCGACCGTACTCTTGCCCGCGCCGGCCGGTCCGTCGATAGCCACGATCAACTATCCTAACCTCCCTCGACGGCAGGCACAAACGGTGCGCCGCCACCCGATCCCGGATTCCCCTTCAGCCACGGAGGGTCTCCAGACTCTCGAAGAAGCCGGGAAAAGAGACCTTCACGCAGTCCTCTCCCGCCAACCGGACCCCGCCCGCGGCCGAGAGGCCCGCCACCGCCAGAGCCATGGCTACACGATGGTCGCCGTGGCTCTCCACGGAAGCCGCCGCGAGGGAGCCGCCGCCCTCGACCGCGACGTCGTCACCACGCACCTCCACGCGCACGCCCATCTTGGAAAGCTCGAGGACCATGGTGGCGATGCGGTCGGACTCCTTGAAACGCAACTCGCCCACGTCGCGGAACAGCGTCCTCCCGTGCGCCAGGGCGGCCGCGACGAACAGGACCGGGTACTCGTCGATGGTCCGGGGGGCCAGCTCGGGCGCCACGTCCGTCCCCGCGAGCGCTCCGCCGCGCACCCGGATATCCGCCACGGGCTCGCCGGCCTCCTCGCGCCGGCACGTCAACTCGATGTCCGCTCCCATGGCGCGCAGCACCTCGATGACGCCGCTGCGCGTGGCGTTGCACCCCACGCCGCGCACCGTCACGTCGGAACCCGGGACGGTGGCGGCAGCCACCGCCAGAAACGCGGCCGAGGAAATGTCTCCCGGCACCGTGAGACGCGTTCCCGAGAGTTCCTGCCCGCCCGGCACCACCACCGCGGAGCCGGCGCTCTCCAGCCTGGCGCCGAAACCGCGCAGCATGATCTCCGTGTGGTCGCGGGAGCGGTAAGGCTCCTCGAAACGCGTCTCGCCCCGGGCCTGCAGGCCCGCCAGCAGCACCGCCGACTTCACCTGGGCGCTGGCCACGGGCGAAACGTACTCGATGCCGTGGAGCGCACCGCCGTGGATCTCGAGCGGCGCGCACCCTTCACGGTCCGACATCCGCGCGCCCATGCGCGCAAGCGGCTCCGTCACCCGCTTCATCGGCCGGGTGCGCAACGAGTCGTCGCCGTCCAGCACGGCGGGAAAGGGCCGGCCCGCCAGCACTCCGGCCAACAGCCGCATGGTGGTGCCGGAATTGCCGCAGTCGATGGTCTCCCGCGGCGCCCGCAGTCCGTCCCACCCCTTGCCCTCGATGCACAGAGCGCCGTCCTCGCGCCGGAACGCCACGCCCATGCGCCGGAACGCCGACACGGTGCTGGAATTGTCGGCGCCGGCGGACATGTTGTGTATACGCGTCTCTCCCCGGGCCAGCGCGCCCAGTATCACCGAGCGATGCCCGATGGACTTGTCCCCCGGCACTTCCAGCGCGCCCCGCAACGGCCGCGAAGCCTGTTCCACCCGTACCATGCCTACTCTATCCTCTTGCGCGTCTCCAGCGCCCGTTCGAGCTCCCGCTCCAACCCCGGTCCGTCGCTCCGCTCGACACAGTCCGCGAAGCGATCGATGGCACGGGCGAATTCCCGAAGTCCCTTCAGCACCGGCTCCCGGTTGAGCAGACAGATGTCGCGCCACAATTCCGGGCGCCCCGCGGCGATGCGGGTGGTGTCCCTGAACCCGGAGCCGCAGTACTCCGCCAGGTCCAGCGAGTCGATGCGTGTACGATCCAGGACGTTCACCAGCGCGGACGCGGCTACGTGCGGAAGATGGCTGACCACGCCGAGGATGCGGTCGTGGCGCGCTGCGTCCATCGACTCCACCCTCGAGCCGACGCCGCGCCAGAACGCACGCAGCTTCTTCACCGCCGCGGCGTCGCTCTTCGGAGTCGGCGTGATGATGCAGCGGCGGCGCACGAAGAGGTCCGCCCTTGCCGCGTCCGGGCCCCACTGGTCGCTGCCGGCGATGGGGTGCGCGCCGACGAAAGGCGGCCCGCCCTTCAGCAGCCGCTCCATGTCCGCCACCACCCGGCGCTTGACGCTGCCGACGTCGCTGATGAGGCAGCGCGGGTCGAGCCGCGGCAGGAATGACCGGGTCAGGGGCGCGATGGCGCTCACCGGCGTGGCGAGCACGAGGAAGTCGGCGTCCTCGGGGAACTTCTCGGCGCGCAGGAAATAGCCGTCGAGGATGCCGATCTTCCTGGCCCGTCGCAGGGTCTTCTCGTTGCGGCCGTAGCCCACGACCCGCTCCACCAGCCCGCGTTCCCGGGCGGCCAGCGCAAGCGAGCCGCCGATCAGCCCCACGCCCGCGATCACCAGGGTGCGGAACATCAGCCGGCGCCTCCGTTCCGCGCCCGGATCTCCGACAGGGCGTCAACGAACCGCCGGTTCTCGTCCGGCGTCCCCACGGTCACGCGCACGTGCTCGGGAAACTCCGGGCCCACCGGGCGCACGATGACGCCGCGGCGCAGCAACTCCTCGTACACGCGCGCCGGGTCGCCGGTGCGCACCAGGATGAAGTTGGCGTGGCTCCGCACGCATTCGACGCCGCGAGACGTCAACTCTTCGGTCAGATACGCAAGCCCCTGCCGGTTGACGTCCAGGCTGCGGCGCAGGTGCTCGTCGTCGCCCACCGCCGCGGCGGCCGCCCACTGGGCCGCGGCGTTGACGTTGAAGGGCTCCCGCACCTGGTTCATGACGGCGACGATGTCCGGATGGGCGATGCCGTAGCCGACGCGCAGGCCGGCCAGCCCGTATGCCTTGGAGAACGTCCGCAGGGTCAGGAGCGAGCGGTCCTCCCGGTGATAGGGCAACGAGTCCGGATAATCCGGGTCGTCGACGTACTCGAAATAGGCCTCGTCCGCCACCACCAGCACGTCGGGTCCCACGCGTTCGAGGAAGTCCTCCCATTCGGGACGCCGGTAGATGGTGCCCGTGGGGTTGTTGGGATTGGCCAGGAAGACGCAGCGCGTGTCCGGCGTCAACGCCCGCGCCATGCCTTCGAGGTCGAAGCCGTAGTCCTTGAGCGGAACCGTGCGCACGGCCGCGCCCATGGCGGCGAGCGCCAGGCCGTAGGCCACGAAGCTGCCGCGGGACATCAATGCCTCGTCGCCCGCACGCAGGAAGGTGCGCACCGCGAGATCGATCAGCTCGTTGGAGCCGTTGCCGAAGACGAGCCGCTCCGGGGCCACGTCCAGCCTGGCCGCCAACGCGTGCCGCAGGTGGAAGCAGTCGCCGTCGGGATAGAAGTGCAGTTCCTCCAGGTGCTCCCGCACGGCGGCCAGGGCCTTGGGCGACGGTCCCAGGGGGTTCTCGTTGGAGGCGAGCTTGGCCGAGCCCTGGATGCCGTACTCCCGCTCCACCTCGTCGATGGGCTTGCCGGGCACGTAGGGAACGATGCGCCGGATGTAATCCGGGACCTTGTCGATGATGCTCATAGGCCTTGGGGATACGATCCGAGGACCTTCAGGAAGACGCAGCTTTGACCGAGCTGCTCCAATGCCTTCTCGACGTGTTTCTCCTGCCGGTGGCCCTTGAAGTCGATGAAGAAGACGTATTCCCACGCCTTCTGGCGCGAGGGCCGGGACTCGATCTTGGTGAGGTTGATGCCGTGTCCGGCGAACGGCGCGAGCATTTCATGCAATACGCCCACGCGGTCCTTGGCCGCGAAGACGATGCTGGTCTTGTCCTCCCCGGTGGGCAAGGGAGGGTCGTCGCCGATGACGTAGAAGCGGGTCATGTTGTCGTGGTTGTCGGCGATGTTGGCCTGGACGATCTTGAGGCCGTAGACGTCCCCCGCCAGACGGCTGGCCACCGCCGCCACCTGCCGGTCCGAGCGCGCCTCCCGGGCCGCCTGGGCCGTGCTCGCCACCGCCTCCACCGAGGCGTCCGCGTGGTGCGCCCCCAGCCAGCGGCGGCACTGGCCCAGGGCATGGGAGTGGGACAGGATGCGGCGCACATCGGCGGCGCGCCCCGAGCGGGACAGGAGGCACAGCTCGATGTCGATGCTGACCTCGCCGCAGATCTGCGCGTCCGAGTCCTGGAGCAGGTCCAGGGTATGGGTCACCACCCCCTCGGTGGAGTTCTCGACCGGCACGACGCCGTAGTCGACGTTGCCGGCGCCGACTTCGCGGAAGACGTCGGCGATGGTGGGCTCGGGCTGGTAGCGCACGGTGCCGCCGAAGTGACGCTTCGCCGCCATGTGGGTGAAGGTCGCCTCGGGACCGAAGAACGCCACCTTCATCACCTCCTCGATGCCGCGGCAGACCGACAGCACCTCGCGGAATACCGAGCGCACCGACGCCGGCGGCAACGGCCCGGTATTGGCTTCGGTGATCCGGCGGTACACCTCGCGCTCGCGGCTGGCCACGTAGATGCGTTCTCCAGCCTGTTCCTTTTGCTGCCCGACCTTCAGGGCGAGGGATGCTCTCTCGTTGAGAAGCGCTACAATCCTGGAATCAACTCGGTCGATTTTTTTCCGGAGGGTAACCAACGATTCTCGGCGGCTCAATGAAGACCTCGAGGGGAAGGATTCGGGACGGAAACCGCTACGTTAGCCCAAGAGCGGGGCAATTGCAAATCGGCGCCGGACGCGGACGGAGCGGCCATGGGCCCTCCACGGACCCCGTCGGACGCTTCGATGTCGGCACGGTATCGTGGTAGCCTCACCGGAACCGAATCAGGGACGGAACACGCTCATCGCACGGAATTCGACCATGACCGCATGGACCGCGCGGCCCGGTGAGCAGCACGACATGCAACGCCAGACCCAAGCCTACCTCTACGCCGGCGCCACCGTTCTCTGCTGGTCCACCGTCGCGACGGCATTCAAGCTCTCGCTGCGCCACGTGGGCGCCGACGCGCTGGTGTTCTACTCCTCCCTGGTCTCCGCCGGCGTGTTGCTGTGCATCACACTCGCCACGGGGCGGCTCGGACAACTCCGGGAGTGGCGTTCGAGAGACCTGCGCATTTCCCTGGTCCTGGGGTTCCTGAACCCGTTTCTCTACTACGTCGTGCTCTTTCGCGCCTACGACGTTCTGCCCGCGCAGGAGGCGCTCACGCTGAACTTCACCTGGCCCATGGTGCTGGCGCTGTTCTCCATCCTCCTTCTGGGACAACCCATCCGCCCCCGCGCGATCCTGGCCATGGGTATCAGTTTTGCCGGCGTGGCCGTCATCGCCACCCGCGGGGACCTGTTCGCCCTGGACCTCGCCAACCCGCGGGGCGTCGCCCTGGCCCTGGGCAGCACGCTCATCTGGACATTCTACTGGATCTACGGCGTCAAGGACCGGCGCGACCCGGTGACGCGCCTGCTGGTCAACTTCGTGTTCGGATGCGTTTTCTCGGGGGGCTTCCTGTGGCTGTCGGGCGGCATGGGAGTGCCCCCGCCACCGGGCCTCGCCGGCGCCGCCTACATCGGCACCTTCGAGATGGGCGTCGCCTTCGTCACCTGGCTGCAGGCACTGAGACTCTCCCGCACCACCGCGCAGGTGGGGCAACTGGTCTACCTCACGCCCTTCCTCTCACTGCTGGTGATCGCGTTGGTGGTAGGCGAACCCATCTACCCGAGCACACTGGCGGGACTGGCGTTGATCATTGGGGGGATCGTCTTGCAGCGGCAAGGAGGCTGACCAGCCACCCATCTCAATCCTATTCCTTCTTTCCCCCGCTCCCCCGATTGGGTGGGTTCGTCGGAACCTTCACTGGGGAGCCGGATTCGCTAGAACCCTGCGAGGCCCTTTTCGGGCGTGGGACGTAACCTTTAAGCGTCACGTCCTCATGCCTGAAGACTGGGCGCGGTTCCGTGGAGTCACCCTTGCTGCTGCTCGCCATCTCCTCCTCCTGTCGGTTGAAAAGGCCAAAACTCTATGGTGCGAATCTGGTTGGCGCCAATGAGCACCCCATTTTCACCGCGGGGTGTCCATGTATCATCCGTCCCAACATCATAGATCGCCTGGATGTAGATGTCACGCTCGGCCGGATCGGAGGATATGAACGATTCCGACCCACAAAAACCAGCGAAGCGTGTACCGTCCTTGAGAGTCACCAACACCCACTGCTCTTCCAGGCCAAGGAATTTCCAGTCCCATGCGGTGTCGATTGCGTGAAGTGGATTGAGTCCATACCTTCGAAGCCATCTACGCAGGAGATCTTTCTGTGCAATGATTCCCGACAACGCACCCAACAAGGCCGGGGCAACGAGGACTATTGTGAACCACACAAGGGACTGACCAAGACTGATCTCTGCCGTTGGTTGATCAAAACGGAGAAACGGCAGGATCAAAGCGTAGTAGATCAACGAGACCGTCAAGTACGACAAGCCAGTGTCCCAGTTGGACGTATTACGCCCAGTCAGAAACTGAGATCTCACGACCAGGACGACAAAACCTGGGACGAAGAACCCCAGTACCAGATAAAGACTATCAGGTAGGTTCATCAATATCGTAGACCCCGTTCAGTTGACACTCGATCTCCCCCCTGACGCAAATCTGGTCCGGTTACTTCATCAACGGAAATGACCAGGGGCTCATCTCCTCCGCCGTCCGTCCCAGGGCGTCCCAGTCCTGCAGGCCGCTCCAGGCATGCTCCGCGGCCTCCTGCGCCTGGCGGCGCAACGCATCGACGTCCACGCCGGGAATCCGGCCGTCCTCCACCCGCACCACGCCGTCCACGATCACCGTGCTTACGTCGTCGCCGATGCCGCACTCCACCATGCTCTTGATGGGGTCGCGCACCGGACCGTAGCGCAGGGTGCCGCGACCGGAAATGTCCACGATGATGATGTCCGCGCGCGCGCCGGGCGCCAGCCGTCCCAGGTCGTCGCGTCCCAGGGCCCGGGCGCCACCCACCGTGGCGGCCTCGAAGACCTCCGCCGCGGTGGCCGAGCGCAGGTTGCGTCCGATGACCTTGCCGAAGTAGGAGGCGAAGCGCATCTGCATCATGAAGTCACGCGGGTAGGTATCGCTGCCCAGGGCGATGTTGACCCCTGCCTTGCGGTAGCGCTCCCAGGAGTCCAGGCAGCGGCCGCGGCGCGCGATGTTCACCGGGCAGTGGGAGATGGACACGCCGTGTTCTCCCATGATCTCCAGGTCCCGGCCTCCCGCGTAGTTCATCTGCGGGTTCTCGGCCACAAGGTTGCCATGGCCGATGGTGACGTCCGGTCCCAGAAGCCCTATCGACTCCAGCAGCTCCACCGGACTCATGCGATGCTCCATCACGAGCTCGAAGAACTCGATGAAGTTGTAGGCCGCGTGGACCGATATCGGCACCTTGAGCTCGTCCGCCGCCTTTCGGGTGGCCCGCAGCAGGTCCACCGTGCAGCTTTCGGACTCCCGCGGGATCAGTATTCCCCGCACCCGGTCGCCGCAACTGCCGTCGACGCGCTTGATGAAGTCCACGGCGCCCTCGAACTCCCGCCAACCGGCGGCTTCGTCCAGGGCGCGCTTGAGGCGCCCCTTGTCGTCCGCCACCCAGCGGCCCGAATCGAAGCCCGGTCCCAGGTAGGCACGCGCGCCCAGCCGATCCACCTCCTTGAGGAGCCCCTCCTGGACCCGGAGCTGACTGCCGATCTCCATGAACGTGGTGACGCCGTTGCGCAGAAGGTCCGCCACCGTGAAGGTCGCGTGCAGGTCGGTCCCCTCCGTGGCGCCGGCCTGGTCCGGACGGGTATACCTCGGGTCCCCGGTGGGCCGTTTCCCCTCCCGCGGCACGCTGATCTCCAGGAAGGGTTGGCCGAAGTAGTCCGGCCGCCCGATGTCGGTGATCAGCCGGTGGGACGCACGGTGCCCGCCGTGGACGTGCATGTCGATGAAGCCCGGCGCCACCACCATGCCGCGGGCGTCGATCTCGCGGTCCACCGTGCCATCGAAATCCGCGCCCACGTGCACGATGCCGCCGCCCTCGAACACCACCACCCCGTCGCGCCAAAGCGTATGGTGTCCATCCTCGTGACCAACGATCCAACCGCCCCGAATCAACGTACGCATGTTCGTCTCCCCTAACCTCCCTCTTCCCCGAACGGCAACTCGGTCCCCAGGCCTTTCTCCCGCGCCAGTCCGTAGATCCAGCTCGCGACCCCGACGTCCAGGATGCCCATGCCAGGAGACTCGTAGAGGATGATCTCGTCGTCGCTCCGGCGACCGGGTTGCTTGCCGGCGACCACGTCGCAGAACTCGGCCGCCACGTCGTCCCGGCTGAACTTTCCGCTGGCCAGCAGCGACGGAAACGGCCTGCGCGGCGGGCTGTCGCCCAGCACCTGGTCCGTGCCGGAGAGGAACACCCGCGACCCTTCCACCGTGGCCTCGTCGAACTCGCCCGGAGCCAGCGACATGACCAAGGCGCCGGGCTCGAGCCAGCTTCCCTCGAACACGACGGTGTTGCCCGAGGTGGCCAGCAGCATGATGTCGGTATTGCGCACCGCCTCCCGGCCCGACTCCACGGCCGTCACCTCGATGCCCAGGGCCGCGGTCATCTCTTCCTGAAAACGGCGCCGGTTATCGGCGCTGCGGCTGTAAGCCTTGATGCTCCGGATGTCGCGCACCGAGCAGCACGCCTGCACGAAACCCTTGGCGTAGCGTCCGGTACCGATGACGCCGATGGTGTGCGCGTCCGGGCGCGCCAGGTACTTGGCCGCCACGCCGTAGGGAGAGGCGGTGCGGATCGCGTGCAGGTGATAGTCCGAGATGATGGCCACCATCTCCATGTCCTTCCAGTCGAAGAGGCAGATGACCTCGGAGCGGTTGGTGCCACGATACCCCGAGTAGACCCGCACCGCCGCGTAGCCCAGCTCGGGCACCATCCCCGGCAGGATGCGGATGTTGTGCCACAGGTGTCCCGGGTGGGCCGGATGCTCCATGGTCAGGCGCTTGAGATGGAACGTGCTGCCCTCGGACTGCTGGCGCAGCACCTCCTCGATGACGGTGACCGCCTCGCCGCAGGCATTGCGCCCCTCGATGGCCCTGAGTACGTCTTCTTCGGTGAGAAACAGCATGGTCGCGCGGTACCGTCGTCTACTACTTCTTCTTCCGCACCAGGAAGCCCAGGCTTTGCTTGGCCTCGGCCGACATGGAGAAAAGCGCCTCGACGTGCCGCACCACCTGCTCGCCGGTCACCGCGTTGATGACCAGCTTGGACCGTTCCGCGTCGGCGAGGAGCGCTTCGTCCTTCATGGTGGCCGCGAAGGCCTTGCGCAGAATGGCCAGGCGCTCATCCGGCGTGCCGGAGGGCACCGCGAGCGGGCGCATGAACTGGGTCGGCCCCAGGTATGCCTCGTAGATGGCCATGGCCTTGGTGCCGCCCTTCTCCTTGAAGACCGACGGGAAGGTGGGCAGGTCTCTCACCTCGGTCTCCTCCCAGCGCCGATGGATGATGACGGGAATGAGCTTGTCATCGCCCTTCGCATCCAGCATCGCCCGGCCGGTGCTGCGGATCGGCTCCCAGCCGGAGCAGAAGCCGTCCACCTCCCGGGACTGCATGGCCAGGCGGATGGGCGCGACGCCCCGGTACCCCGAGATGACGTTGAACTTCGTTCCCAGGACCTTGTTCATGATGGACGGCAGGTCCACCGTGTTGGAGCCGGCCCGGGTCGCGCCCATCTTGATGGGCTTTTCGGAACGCAGCACGTCGTCGAAGGTGCGGATGCCGGTGAAGCCCATGAAAGCGCACGTGAGCGTCTCCGTGCCCGGTGCGCCGACCCAGCCCACCTCCCGATGACGAATGCGCACGCCCTTGTCGCCCAGGGCTTCCCGGAGGGCCATCGAGCTGTTCCAGATGCCCGCCGTCAGTCCGTCCGCCTTGGCGTTCAGGGCCAGATAGTGCCCGGCCACAAGAGTGCCCGCCCCCGGCCGGTTGATGACGACGATGGCGGGGTTCCCCGGAATATGCTTGCCGATGTGCCTGGCGATGAGGCGCGTATAAGCGTCGTAGCCGCCGCCGGGCGGCGCCCCCACCACGAACCGGATGGTCTTGCCGCTGTAGAAATCCACGCCCTGGACGATGGGCGCTGCCATCAGGGTCAGCACCATGAATGCGAACAGTCCCGTGAGAGTCGTACGCTTGTACATCGGAACCCTCCTTTCCGGCTGCGGTGCCCCTCGGCGGGGCGATGTCAATCGAGGCCGTAGAGGCGCGCGGCGTTGCCGCCCAGGACCGCCTCCTTCTGCGCCTGGGTCAGGTCGTCCCGCCCGAGCAGTTCATCGATCTCATGCCGGCACGACGCCGCGTCGAAGACCTCGTGGGGGAAGTCGCTGGCGAACAGGAACGGCTCGGCGCCGGCCTGCTGCACGGCAAAGGCGAGCCCGGCGTCGTCGCAGTCGAAGCCCACGAAGATGCGCCCCTCGCGCACGTGGCGCTTGAAGTGGTCGCTGGCCTTCTCGCCCGGTCCGGGACCGGGCACCGGGTTGCCCTCCAGGTCGATCTGCAGGTGCCCTTCGTTGTACGACCGGTCGAGCCGGTCCATGAAGAACGGCACCCAGGTGGCGCCTCCTTCCAGGTAGGCCACACGCAACCCGGGAAAGCGCTCGAAGATGCCGTGGCTCAGCATCGCCGCCGCCTGCACCATGATGCCGAAGGGGTGGCCCAGGGCGTGCACCGGGTAATAGACGCTGAAGCCGTCGAGGCCCAAGTGATGGTGCGCGCCGCCGTGCACGGTGAGGCAGCAGCCGAGCTTCTCCGCCTCTTCGTAGATGGGCCAGTAAGCCTTGGCCCCCAGGTGTCCCTTGATGCCCTCGCCGTTGGACGGCAGCATGGCCCCCACCATGCCCAGCTCCCGGACGCAGCGATGCAGTTCCTCGACCGCCGCCTCCTCATCCTGGATGGGAATCAACCCGACACCCTTGAGCCGCGGGCTCGTGCTGGTGAAGCGCTCGTGCAGCCAGTTGTTGTAGGCGCGGCAGGCGGCGATGGCCCACTCCACCGAGACGATGCGCCCCACTCCGAGGCCGGCGCTGGGATAGAGCACGCTCCAGGCGATGCCGGTCTCGTCGATGAACGCGAGCCACTCCTCCGGACCGGGAGCCGTCTTCATGCTGCCGCCCACGTACTTGGGCACGCGGTTCTTCATCAGGTAGCGGAAGTGCAGGTGGTCGAACACGGGGAACATCTGGCTGAACCGGTTCCCCTCGGGCATGTACCTGGCGATCTCGTCGCCGAAGAAATAGTCGTTGACGTGGCCGTCGGCGTCGTTGATGGTCGGCATGTAACCTTCTCCTTTCGCCCCACCGCCTGTTATCGCAGCCCACGGAACGTTGTCAACTCGCATCGTGTTCACGTTCTTATCTCGCGCGAGGACTTGTTCAATGCTCTCTGGTAGTTACGGAATCCCGCTACACCCCAACGAGTCATTGCTTCCCCGGCCTCTCAATGCTTCCAGCTTCTGCAACATTGGGGTTAGTCGACCGTTCGCCCTGAGCGTGGCGAAGCGAAGTCGAAGGGCGCAAAACTTGCTCGGCGCCCAAACTTCAGAGTCTCCGTGGACTCGTCGTGCACCCCTACGTTTCTCGTACCGCGTTACGGAGGTCGGCGACGAGCCTGTAGCGGCCATCTGCGTCCTGATCGATCTCCCCGGCCGCGTGAAGGCTGCCCATGGCGCGGGCAACCGACTGGAAATCGATGTCCGCGATGCGTTCCGCAATCTCGCTGAAATACATCGTTCGCACGGCCAGGAGTTCGCGAACCCGGCTGACAATGCCGCCAAGGTCAACGGCCCCGGCGGCACTTCCGGTGTCGATGGGCGGCTCACCGGTTTCGGTGTCTCCGAGATAGGCGCCGAGATTCAGTTCGTTCGCGTAAGGGTAGGTGATGCGCTGATAACGCGCCCTGGGCACATCGTCGGGAATGGTAGCGTCGATGCCCATCTTGGCGGTGGTGGGGATGCCGTCGGACAACGGGAGGCTCGGGTCCAGGGGCTTGGAGCGGGCGTCGGAGAGGATGGTGACGTCGCGGTCGGCCTGCACCCGGGTGGCCATGGCCCACTCCACCTCCATGGCGTCGTAGACGTCGATGTCATCGTCCACGATCACCACGTGCTTGAGGTCGGCCACCGACAGCGCGGCCATGATGGCGTTCTGGGGGTCGCCCGGCTGCTTGCGGATGGCGATGATGGCGTGCCAGTGACAGCAGCCTCCGGGGGTGACGTTCACCGCGGTCACCGTCACGCCGGCGGCGTCGAGGACCCGCTTGAGCACGGCCTGGAAGCCGTGCTCCTTGATCCAGATGTTCTCCCAGGGCATGTGCAGCGCGTAGTAGACGGCGTCCTCGCGCCGCGAGATGGCCTTGACCCGCACGTGCGGGTTGTAGTGCACGTCGCCCATGAGGCGCGTCATCTCGCCGAACCGGCCCTCCTGCCGGGTCCAGCCCGTGGGCAGGATCTCGGCCTCCAGCACGATCTCGGCGTCCGCCAGGCAGGGTGTGTCGATGGTGCGGCAGGCGCCCAGGCGCACCGGCCGTCCCAGCATACCGCCGGCGATGGCCAGCTCGTTTCGTCCCAGGGGCGCCTTGTAGAGCGACGCCATCAACTCCACGGGGTGTGTGCCGATGTTGATGGAGATGGGCAGCGGCGCGTCCGCCGCCAGGGCCTTCTCAGCCAGCCGGCGCAGGTTGTTGGGCGTGACGACGTCGATGCCGGTGAGGTTCCGCTCCTTCACCTGGAAGCGGTACGTGCCGGCGTTCAGGCCGTGTTCCGGATCGTGCGCGAGGGTGACGCCGGCGGTAATGGTGGGGCCGCCGTCGAACTCGGAGAAGACCGGCACGGGCAGGTCGAAGAGGTCCACGGCGGCGCCTTCCCTGAACCAGCGCCGTTCGCCGCCGTCGTTGACCGCCACGGGATCGATGGGATGGTCGAGGGCCCGGCTCAGCCGCTGCTCCATTTGCGCGTAGTCGCAGCCGGCCGACAACGCGATCCTCTTCCTGTCGTTCAGCAACCCGGAGACGATGGGAAGGTCATAGCCGGCGACCCTGTGGAACAGCAGCGCGGTGGACGCCTGGTCCACCAGCGCGGCCACGTGGCGCACGTCCACGGGCTTGTGCACGTCCACCAGCTCGCCGGCATGGCGCAGCGCGTCCAGGAAGGTGCGGAAGGTCTCCACGACGTTACCCCGCGAGCTTCTTCATGAGGCTCCGTGCCCGCTCCACCGCGCCCGGCTCGATGGACAGCGTCGAGGCGAAATCGCCCAGGGGCTTGGTGGCGTCGATGCCCATCTTGGCGGTGATGGCGTCGGTGGCGGACGGGTCCAGCAGGGTGCCCATGGCTTCGTCGACGATGAAGACGTCGCGGTTGGCCTGCATGCGGGTGGCGATGGCCCAGAGCACCTGCTCTTCGTCGAAGATGTCCACGTCGTCGTCCACCACCACCACCAGCTTCACGTAGTGGTCGGCGCCCATGACGCTGAAGATGGCCTGCTTGCCCTGCCCCTCGGCGGTCTTGCGCATGGACACGTAGCAGTGGAAACTGCCGATGCCCGAGCGCACGGGCACGTGCACGGCCTTGAGGTTGGGGATGGTCTTCCCCAGCACGTTGGTGAACTCGACCTCCCGCGGCATGGACAGGCAGCGGCAGTGCTCCATGCTGTCCCCGCCGTTGATGTCCTGGTAGACCGCGCCGTTGCGGTAGTGGAGCGCGGTGGCCTCGAACACGTTCTCGGTGCTGCGGCTCGACGCGTAGCCGGTGAACTCGCCGAACGGCCCTTCCTTCTCGCGCACGCCGGCGAGGATGCGCCCCTCGATGACGATCTCCGACCAGCGCGGCACGTTGACGTCCACGGTCTCGCACGGCCCCAGCTCCAGCGGCTCCCCCAGCAGTCCGCCCTGGAGCGCGAACTTCTCCATTCCCGCCGGCGGCAGCGTCAACGCCCCCAGTGAGACCAGCGGATGCACGCCGATGCACACCGCCGCCTCAAGGGACTCGCCCTTCTCTTCGGCGCGGCGGAAATACTCGAACATGCGCCGCCGGGAGTGGAGGCTGACCCCCAGCCGCCGCGGCCCCTTGAGCTGCATGCGGTGGAAGCCCACCGTGCTCATGCCCGACAGCGGGTCCCGCGCCACCACGAGCCCGGCGGTGACGTAGGGACCGCCGTCCTGCTCGAAATGGGTCAGGACGGGCAGTTGGCGGAGGTCCACGGCGTCGTTGAACAGGCTGTTCTCCTGGTACGGCGCATCCGTCACGACCTTGGGCGCCACCGGGTGCTGGATGCGCTCCTTGAACTCGGGCACCAGCCCTTCCTCGGACGTGCCGAACGCCCACGCCAGCCGCGGCCGGTGCGCCAGCACGTTGGCCGCCATGGGGAAGTCGCTGCCGGCCACGTTCCGGAACATCACCGCCGGACACGACGGCAGCCGCTCGGCCTCCATCACCAAGGCCGTGGCCTCGAATTCCGGTGAAACCGCCTCGTCGACCTCGAGGAACTGCTCGGGGCATTCCTCCTTCAACCGCTTGAGGAAACTCTGCAAGTCCTGTGACACTGGATTCTCCTTGCCTTCTGCTTGTCTTCGCTGGTTCCCGTCAGACATGTCGCTTCAAGACCTGCGCCAACACGGACCGGCAGCAGACCCCCGAAACGTCATTGATATGAAAATAAATCTTGTTCAATGATTTCTGGTAGTTACGGAATCCCGCCACACCCTGAACGAGTCATTCCCGGGTCCCCCTTTTCGTCATTCCCGCGGAAGCGGGAATCCAGGAGGGGTGGGGCCGGGCAATGAGGCCGCCACACCCCCCACCCCTGGATTCCCGCTTCCGCGGGAATGACGTTTCGGAGGTTTGGCGCCGGTTCTCTCTTGTGAGCGGAGTTGACACAGCCTGAAAGCGGGAATGACGATTCGTCGTGAGGTCCCTTCCCATCCAACGCAAGTCATGACCGGCCCACTCGTTCTTCCACCGCACCGATGGAACAGTCGAGCGGCTCGGGCGGAGCGACCGCCTGCAGCGCGGCGTCCACGTCCTTGAGGCCGTGGCCGGTGGAGACCACGACGATGCGTTCCGCGGGCGAGACGTCGCCGCGTTCCACGAGCTTCACGAGCGCGGCCACGGCCGCCGCCGCCGCGGGTTCCGCGAAGAGTCCCGCGGTCCTGCCCAGGAGCGGCATGGCTTCGAGGATCTCGCCGTCGGAGACGCTGAGCGCGGTACCGCCGGAGGCGCGCAGGTCCTGCACCGCCATGACGCCGTTCCGCGGCAGCGCCACGCTGATGCTGTCGGCCAAGCTGTCTTCCACGACCGGCCTGATGGTGCCGTCGCCGTCGAACGCGTGCTTGATGGCCTGGGACCCCTCGGCCTGGGCCGCCACCAGACGCGGCAGCCGAGAAATCCATCCCAGGCGGTGCAGGTCCGTAAACCCCTTCCACACACCGCTCAGAATGCACCCGTCACCGACCGCGACGACAACCGTGTCCGGCGGCTCCCAGCCGAGTTGCTCGGCGATCTCCAGCGCCACGGTCTTCTTCCCCTCCACCGTGTAGGGGTTGTAGCCGGTGTTGCGGTTGTACCACCCGAAGCGGTCGCTGGCCTCGACGCAGAGGCTGAAGGCCTCTGAATAGCTGCCGCGAACGGCGAGCACGTCCGCCCCGAAGATGAGGAGCTGCGCCACCTTGGCGCGCGGCGCGGTCTCGGGCACGAAGATGTGGCACGGCACTCCGAGTGCCGCCGACAGGCACGCCAGCGACGCTCCCGCGTTGCCGGTGGAAGCGGTGGCGAATTCCCGCCGGCCCAGTTCCCGCCCCTTGAGCAGCACCATGGAGCTGGCGCGGTCCTTGAGCGAGGCGGAGGGATTGGCGGTGTCGTCCTTGATCCACAGGCGCTGCAAGCCGAGTTCCTTCCTCAAACCCGGCACGGGGTAGAGCGGCGTCCCGCCCACCGCCAGCGGGAAGTCCACACGGTCGGCGGCCAGAGGAAGCATGGGCAGGTAGTGCCAGTGATCGGCCAACGGCGTGGCGGCAAGGCTCGAGCGAGCCACTGACGCCTTGATGCGGTCGTAGTCGTAGGCAACCCGCAGAGTCCCCAACTCGCCGCACTTGGGGCAACTGTATCGGGTCGGGTCTTCCCGGTAGGCGGCACCGCACAGAACGCAGGTCAGGCTCACGGGAAGAGGCATCTTCAGTGTCCTGTCCGAACGGGTCCCACCTGTACTCCCGCATTCCAGACCATGTCCAAACTCTCCAGTCGGAGACGTTACGAATACGTCATTCCCGCGGAAGCGGGAATCCAGGCGGGGTGAGGCGGGCGATACGTCCGTTTCGCCCCTCTCCACCCCTGGATTCCCGCTTCCGCGGGAATGACGTTCCGGAGGGTCCCTTTCTCATGAATGTGACACAGCCTGTTTCGCGGGATTGACGATTTATCCTAGTGTCCTGTCCCGTATAAAACGTCGTGAATATGCGCAGGGCTATTTTTAGGAGGGGGGGTTAAGAAA
>CAZFIU010000016.1:22749-76607 GCA_964519455.1 uncultured Syntrophobacterales bacterium | reverse complement strand
GCAAGGGGACATTTTAGCTTTGGACAAAAGGGGACATTACTGCGTTGCGCTAACACAACGCACCCGCGCGGCCGTTTTTGACAACGCCTGGGGTTCGCGCTACTTGTACGTTTCGATCGTCTCTAGTCCGGGAGAATAACGGATGGAATCTCGCGACGGCATGCAGGCCTCGGTGCGCATCAGCGGCGGCAAGGGCTCCGACAAGGCGGACAACTCGTTCCGCGCCAAGGACCCCTTGACGGTGGTGATCTTCGGAGCGTCCGGGGACCTGAGCAAGCGCAAGCTGATCCCCGCGCTGTACCACCTGGAGCAGGCAGGCTATCTGCCCGAGCGTTACGCGGTGGTGGGCTTCTCGCGCACGGAGATGACCGACGAGGCGTACCGGGAACGCATGATCGGCGAGATGCGCGAGGACTTCGACGGCGTGGACGCCGAAAGCCCCCTGTTCGCGGCGCTCCACTACCAGCCGGGCAACAACACCGACATCGAGTCCTTTCACCGGCTCAAGGCCCGGCTCGACGCCCTCGACGCCGAACGCGACCTTCCCGGCAACCGGCTGTTCTACCTCTCGGTGGCGCCGGAGTTCTTTACGCCCATCATCCGCAACCTCGACGCCGCGGGCCTCATCCGCGATCCCGAAGAGCCCCAATGGTCCCACGTCATCATCGAGAAGCCCTTCGGGCACGACCTCCGGAGCGCGCGTGAGATGAACGAGGAGGTCACCGGCATCCTCGACGAGAGCCAGATCTACCGCATCGACCACTACCTCGGGAAGGAAACCGTTCAGAACATCCTGAGCTTCCGCTTCGGCAACGCCATCTTCGAGCCGCTGTTCAACCAGAAGTACGTGGAGAACGTGCAGATCACGGTGGCCGAGACTCTGGGCATGGAGGGACGCCGCGGGGCGTTCTACGACAGGGCCGGCGCGCTGCGCGACATCGTGCAGAACCACATGCTGCAGCTTCTGTGCCTCATCGCCATGGAGCCGCCAGCCGCGGTGGAGCCCGTGTCCATCCGCGACGAGAAGGTGAAGCTCCTGCGGGCGCTGGTGCCGTACGGCACGCCCGAGGAGGTCCGGGAAAGCACGGTGCGGGGGCAGTACGGCTTCGGCGAGCTGCGCGGCGAAGTCGTCAAGGGCTACCGCCAGGAAGAAGGCGTGGACGATTTGTCCAGCACCGAGACCTACGTCGCGCTGCGCGCCAAGATCGACAACTGGCGCTGGGCCGGCATCCCCTTCGTGCTGCGTACCGGCAAGCGCCTGCGCAACCGGGTGTCGGAGATCGCGGTGCAGTTCAAGCACCCGCCGCTGCGCCTGTTCCGCCACCAGGCGGCACCCGACGGACACGCCATGGCCGCGGCCAGCGCCAACGTGCTGATCCTGCGCATCCAGCCCCAGGAAGGCATCAGCCTCTCCTTCGCATGCAAGCGCCCGGGCATGCAGATAGACCTGGCCAAGGTCAACATGGACTTCATGTACGAGGCCTTCGAGCAGCGTTCCCCGGAGGCCTACGAGCGGCTCCTGCTGGACGCCATGCGCGGCGACGCGTCCTTGTTCACCCGCTCCGACGAGGTCGACTACGCGTGGCGCTTCACCGATTCGATCCTGTCCGGCTGGCGAGAGCTGCCGGCGCCCCGGTTCCCCAACTACTATCCGTTCACCGACGGCCCCGACGAGGCCGACCGCCTGCTGCTGGACAGCGACACGGGCTGGCGCCAGTTGAACCAGATGGGGATCGCCGAGGTCGGCAGGTAGAAGGGAACCTCGCGCCGGAGTTTGCAAAGAGCAAGAGGTGATGGAGTTGCGATCGGAATTTCGCGACGGGACCTTCGAGATCGACGGGACCCGGGTGCACTACATGGAGGCCGGCGACCCGGAACAGGAGACCTTCGTCTTCGTCCACGGCAACCGGGACCACTGCCACACCTGGGACTTCCTGCTGGAGTCCTTCGACAGGGCGGGCTTCAGCGTGCCCCACATGGTGGCCCTGGATCTCCGCGGCCATGGCGACAGCGGCTGGGTCGGCCGGGAGCGCGGCTACCGGCACGAGGACTTCGTGCTGGACGTGGTGGGTCTGCTGCGCCACATCAAGAAGGACCGGGTCACGCTCGTGGCCCACTCTCTCGGCGGCAGCATGGCGGTGGTCTTCGCCGGCGCGCTGCCGGAGAAGATCAAGCGGCTCGTGATCATCGAGTCGGCGGGCCCCTACGGCCGCACGGAGCGTGAGACCCCGGAGCTTTTCGGCCGCTGGACCCGCGACGACGGTTCGGACACGATCCTCACCCACTACGCCACCGTGGCGCAGGCGGCCGATGCGATCTGCCGGCGCTTCCCGCTGATCCCCAACAGGGTGGCGATGCACATGGCGCGTCACGGCACCCGCCGGACCCCGAACGGGCTGGTGTGGAAATACGATCCGCGGGCGCGCAACCCGTCGTATTCGTCCCTCTCCGAGGCCCAGGTCCAGGCCTTCATCGAGCGTATCGACTGTCCCACGCTGCTGGTGTTCGGCGCGGACTCCGGCTACCGGGAGTCGCCGCGCTACAACCGGATCGCATATTTCCCCAACAAGACCCTGGTGGAAATCCCCGGCGCCGGCCATCACGTACAACACGAGAAACCGGACGAACTGGCTGCCGTGCTGATCCCGTTCCTGGACAACCGCGGGTGACGTCCGCCCCGTGTGAACGGCGGACGCGCCGTCTCGAAAACGCGGTCGATTGCCAATGCCACAGGCGTCCCCTTTTCGTCATCGATATGAAAACCCGCGCGGCACGAACCTGACGAATACGTCATTTCCGCGCAACAGGCTGTGTCAAACACCATTCAAGAGAGGCAACAACCCCCTGAATCGTCATTCCCGCGAAAGCCGGAATCCAGGGGTGGGGGGTGTGGCGGCCTCATCGCCCGGCCCCACCCCACCTGGATTCCCGCTTCCGCGGGAATGACTCGTTGGGGTGTAGCGGGGTTACGTAACTACCGGAAATCATCGAACAGGATTTTATTTTCATATCAATGACGCAACGGGGGCGGGAGTCACGCACTGTCGCGTCGGGTGAGTATGGAGAGCGTTGCCACTACCACTCGAACCCTGCGAACAGGAGGAAAACATGGATTTTGAACTGCCCGAGGAACTGCAACTGCTCCAGGAAACCGTGCGGAAGTTCGTCGACCAGGAGCTCATCCCGGTGGAGATGGAGTGCCGGGACGGCGTGAAGCTCAAGCCCGAGTACCGCGAGCGCTTCGAGGCCAAGACCCGCGAGATGGGGCTGTGGATGCTCGACGTGCCGGAGGAGTTCGGCGGCGCCGGGCTGAGCCTGCTGGGCCAGGTGATCGTGTGGGCCGAGGTGGCGCGCTCGGTGGCGCTCCCGTCGCGCGGTCACAGCATCTTCGGACCCGAGGTGCGGCCGGTGCTCTACGCCATGAACGAGGAGCAGAAGGAACAATACCTCTACCCGCTGCTGCGCGAGGAGAAGCGCGCCTGCTTCGCCCAGACCGAACCCGATGCCGGCTCGGATCCCGGCTCCATGCGCACCCGCGCGGTACGCGACGGCGACGAGTACGTGATCAACGGCGTCAAGCGCTTCATCAGTGACGCGGACGAGGCGGATTTCGCCCAGGTCATGGTCGCCACCGACCTCAGCAAGGGCTCCCACGGCGGCATTTCCTGCATCCTGGTGGACATGGACAACCCGGGCGTCAAGATCACCGCCAAGTACAAGACCATGATGGGCTATGAGCCGTGCGAGATCGTGTTCGACAACTGCCGCGTGCCGGCGGCGAACATGATCGGCGCCGAGGGCGAGGGCTTCAAGCTCGGACAGAAGTGGCTCGGCATCGGTCGCCTGAAGCACGGCGGCCGCGCCATCGGCGTGGCCCGGCGCGCCATCGAGATGGGCGCGCGCTACGCCAAGCAGCGGGTGACCTTCGGCAAGCCGCTGGCGGAGCGGCAGGCCATCCAGTTCAAGCTGGCGGACTCCTACACCGAACTGCACGCCGCCACCCTGATGGTCTACCACGCGGCCTGGAAGTACGATCGGGGCGAGGACATGCGCAACGAGGGCTACATGGTCAAGGTCTTCGCCGACGAGATGTCCTTCCGGGTGGTGGACCGGGTGCTGCAGATCCACGGCGGCGTGGGGCTTACCACGGACCTGCCCATCGAGTACTGGTTCCGCGACCAGCGCAGCCGGCTCATCACCGAGGGCGCGTCCGAGGTCATGCGCATGGTCATCGCGCGGCACGTGCTGCGGCAGTTCGACTGACGCGTGCTTGCCGGCGCGCGGACGTGAACGGCACGTCGAGATTTGGCGGCGCGCGCGCCTCGTGCTATAAACAATGGATTCCAGCGAGGTCGACGATGAAACCGGACATTCACCCCGAGTACAAACCCGTAAACGTGGTATGCGGCTGCGGCCACTCGTTCGAGATGCGCTCCACCGCCAAGTCGATCCATATCGACGTCTGCTCCAAATGCCATCCCTTCTATACCGGCAAGCAGAAGCTGCTCGACACCGCCGGCCGGGTCGAGAAGTTCAAGAGGCGCTACGGTATCAAGGACTGAGGGAAGTTCCCTGCAAGCTGTGACCGGCAAGGGGGGCAAGGGGTGGCGCGAATCCCTTTGCCCCCCTTTCTATTGGCACGAGGGGCGACCGTGAGCATGCTCGACAAGATCGCCGAGGTGGAGAGCCGCTACGAGGAACTGGAAACCCTCCTGGCGGACCCCAAGCTGCCGGAGGACCGCAAGGAGTTCTCCAGGGTCGCCAAGGAACGCGCCGATCTGGCCGAGGTGGTGACCTGTTACCGCGAGTGGCGCAAGCTCGACCAGGAGATCCAGGACAACCGCGAGCTGCTGGAAGACGGTGACCCGGAGATCCGGGACCTCGCGGCCCAGGAGCTGGAGGACCTGAAGGAGCGGCAGGATACCCTGGAGCAGCAGCTCAAGGTCCTGCTGCTGCCCAAGGATCCCAACGACGACAAGAACGTGCTCCTGGAGATCCGCGCGGGCACGGGCGGCGAGGAGGCGTCGCTCTTCAGCGCCGACCTCTTTCGCATGTATGGCCGGTATGCGGAGGAAAAGGGCTGGAAGGTGGAGATCCTGAGCTCCAACCCCACCGGCCTGGGCGGCTTCAAGGAGATCATCGCGCTCATCGAGGGGAAGGGCGCCTACAGCCAGCTCAAGTTCGAGGGCGGCGTGCACCGCGTCCAGCGGGTCCCCGTGACCGAGACCTCGGGACGAATCCATACCTCGGCGGTGACGGTGGCGGTCTTGCCCGAGGCCGACGACGTGGACGTGGACATCGATCCCAAGGACCTGCGCATCGACGTGTTCCGCTCGTCGGGACCCGGCGGCCAGAGCGTGAACACCACCGACTCGGCGGTGCGCATCACCCACGTCCCCACGGGCATCGTGGTGTCGTGCCAGGACGAGAAGTCGCAGCACAAGAACAAGGCCAAGGGCCTCAAGATCCTGCGCGCGCGGCTGCTCGAGAAGACCCAGGAGGCGCAGCGCTCGGAGATCGCCGCGTCGCGCAAGCTCATGGTCGGCAGCGGCGACCGCAGCGAGCGCGTGCGCACCTACAACTTCCCGCAGGGGCGCGTCACCGACCACCGCATCAACCTGACCCTCTACAAGCTCGACCAGATCATGGACGGCGGCGTGAAGGAACTGATCGACGGCCTGATCACGTACCACCAGGCCGAAGCGCTGCAGGCCACGGGGTGAACCGTCGGATGCGGGAGCGCGGCGACACACGGATAATGCGGACCGTCATTCCCGCGGAACAGGCCATGTCCAGACTCCGTTCGGAAATGAAATGACACCCACGCCCGAATCGTCATTCCCGCGAAAGCGGGAATCCATGGGTGGGGCGGTGCCGGCTACGGCGGTGCCGGTTCGCGTGAAAGACGCAGACACTGTCGGGGACCTCATCCGCCGCTCTGCCGCCAAGCTCGCGCAGGCCGGCTGCGCCACACCCATGCTCGACGCGGAGCTGTTCCTTATGGAAGTGCTCCGATGGTCGAGGGAGGACCTCTACCGGAGTCCCGAGGCGACGTTGGACGCGTCCGAAGCGCAACGCTTCGAGGCGCTCGTGGCCCGGCGGGCGTGTGGTGAACCCGTGGGGTACCTGATCGGCAGGCGGGAGTTCTGGTCGCTGGAGTTCACGGTGACCCCGGACGTGCTCATTCCACGGCCGGAGACCGAGCACCTGGTGGAAACCGTGGTGGACTTCCTGGCATCCCGCCCGGGGCCGCAACGGATACTGGACCTGGGGACCGGCAGCGGCGCCATCGCGGTAAGCGTGGCCAGGGAATGCGCAGGGGCAGAGGTGTGGGCCACGGACGTTTCGGCGGCGGCGCTGGCGGTGGCGCGGGAGAACGCGCGCCGGCACGGAGTGGATCGCCGGATGCGCTGGCTTGAGGGCGACCTGTTCACTCCGCTACGAGGCCTTTCGGAGTCGTTTGACGCGCTCGTGTCCAACCCGCCCTACATCCCGAGCCGGGAAATGGCGCGGCTGCCTCGTGATGTAGGCGAGTGGGAGCCGGCATTGGCGCTGGACGGCGGGACGGACGGGATGGATTTCTACCGGCGCATCGTCCGGGACGGAACCTCGCTCCTTCGGGAAGGCGGGCTCCTGGCGCTGGAGGTCGGCGGCGACCTGGCCGGCCGGGTCTCGGAATTGTTTCGCGCTCATGGGGAACTCCGGCGGGTGCGGGTGCCGCGGGACTATGCCGGGCTCCCGCGCGTTGTCGCCGGGGAGCGGGCGGACGCCGGCACCTGAGGTCAGCGGACTTGGACGGCATCATCATCAACGGCGGAGCGGTTCTGGAGGGCACGGTGACCCTCGGCGGGTCGAAGAACGCGGCCCTGCCGGTGATCATCTCGTCGCTGCTTTCCGCCGACAAGTGCTCCTACCGCCGGGTGCCCGCCCTGCGCGACGTGAGCACGACCTTGCGCCTGCTGTCGCGCCTGGGCGTCACCATCGAAAAGGACGTGTTGGCGGATGGCCATCTGCACCTCACCGCGGACAACATCCACGAGATGGAAGCGCCCTATGACCTGGTCAAGACCATGCGCGCCTCCTTCCTGGTCCTGGGGCCGCTGCTGGCGCGGTTCGGCGAAGCGCGGGTGTCCACCCCCGGCGGCTGCGCCATCGGTTCCCGGCCGGTGGACCTGCACCTGCGGGGGCTGGAGCGCATGGGCGCGTGCATCCGCCAGGACCACGGCTACATCGAGGCGCGGGCCAAGGAGCTCAGGGGCGCCGTCATCGATCTGGTCTTCCCGTCGGTGGGCGCCACCGAGAACCTCATGATGGCCGCCACCCTGGCCCGGGGAGAGACCGAGATCCGCAACGCGGCGCGGGAGCCCGAGATCGGCGAGTTGGCCATGGTCTTGACCGAGATGGGTGCAAGGGTCAGCGGGGCCGGCACCGGGGTCATCCGCGTGGAAGGCGTCCGGGAGCTTCACGGGACGGAGCACGAGATGGGGCCGGACCGCATCGAGGCGGGCACGTTCATGGTCGGCGCCGCCCTGACCGGGGGCGACGTGCTGATCGAGGATGCCAGGGCGAATGACCTCGAAGCCTTTCTGGCGAAGCTCCGGGAAACCGGCGTACGGGTCGCGTGCGACGCCGGCGGCGTCCGGGTCACGGGCAACGGGCGGGTTCGCGGCACGGACGTGGCCACGCAGCCCTATCCGGGCTTCCCCACGGACCTGCAGGCGCAGATGATGGTGCTGATGGCGGTGGCAAGCGGCGCCAGCGTCATCACCGAGAACATCTTCGAGAACCGCTTCATGCACGTCCAGGAGTTGAACCGCATGGGCGCGCGCATCGCCCTCGACGGCAACCAGGCCACGGTCCGGGGCGTGGACGGGCTTTCCGGCGCGCCGGTGATGGCCACCGACCTGCGCGCGAGCGTGTCGCTGGTGCTGGCGGGCCTGGTGGCGCGGGGCACCACCGAGGTGGCGCGGGTGTACCACCTGGACCGGGGCTACGAGCAGATCGAGGCCAAGCTCGCTCGCCTGGGCGCGGACATACGAAGGGTGGAGCGTGACGATTGACATCGTGAAGACCACGGATCCGGGCTTCCGGAAGAAGCTCGACCGGATCCTGCGGCGGCGCGGCGAGATCGAGAAGGACGTCGAGGCGCGCGTGGCCGAGATCATCGACAACGTGCGCCGGCACGGGGACAAGGCGCTGGTGCGCTACGCCAAGGCGTTCGACGGCGTGGATCTGAAGGCGTCCGGGCTGGAGGTGGGGGCGGACGAGATGGACCGGGCCTGTGAGACGGTTTCCAGGGAAGACCTGCGCGCGTTGCGGCTGGCGGCGGGGCGCATCCGGCGTTTCCACCGGCGCCAGGTCGAGAAGAGCTGGAGCTACCGCGATTCCCTGGGCCTGGAGCTGGGCCAGCGCATCCGTCCGGTGGAGCGCGCCGGCGCGTACGTTCCCGGCGGCAAGGCGGCGTATCCCTCCACCGTGCTGATGACCGTGATCCCGGCGGTGGCCGCGGGCGTGACCGAGGTGGCCGTCACCACCCCGGTGCAGGAAGAGGCCGCGCTCGTGCTGGCGGCCGCGCGCGTGGCCGGTGCCCACCGGGTCTTTCGCGTGGGCGGCGCGCAAGCGGTGGCGGCCCTCGCCTACGGCACCGAGACCGTCCCGCGGGTAGACAAGATCGTCGGCCCCGGCAACGTCTACGTGGCGGCCGCCAAGCGGCTGGTCTTCGGCCAGGTGGACATCGATTCCATCGCCGGCCCCAGCGAGGTGCTGCTGCTGGTGGACGGGTCCGCGGATCCGCGCTACGTGGCCGCGGACATGCTCTCCCAGGCGGAGCACGACGAGATGGCGGCGGCGGTGTGCGTGACCCCGTCCACGGCCACGGCGCGCAAGGTGCAGGCGGCCATCGCCAAACAACTGGAGAGTACCCGGCGGCAGGCCATCACCCTCGGGGCGCTGCGCCGCTTCGGCACCATCATGGTGACGCGTTCGCTCAAGGAAGCCGTGGAGATCACCAACGCCATCGCCCCGGAGCACGTGCAGATCATGGTGCGGAAGCCGGACGAGTGCGTCGACGCGGTGCGCAACGCCGGCGCGATCTTCGTCGGCGCCCACGCCACCCCGGCCTTGAGCGACTACGTGGCCGGCCCCAACCACGTGCTTCCCACCGGCGGGAGCGCGCGCTTCTTCTCGCCCCTGGGCGCCTACGACTTCCTCAAGCGCACCAGCATCGTGCGCGCGGAAGCCAGGGGACTGGCGGCGTTGGCCCCGGCCGTGATCCACCTCGCGCGGAGAGAGGGACTGGACGAACATGCGCGGGCGGTGGAGGCGCGGCTGTCGGAGGGTTGATGCGAAGGACGCCATTTCGAACGACCCTTATGTTGCATAAGGCGTGTGCAGGTTAGGAGACACCCATGGGACGAACGGCTACCGTTCACCGCAAGACCAAGGAGACCGACATCACGACGGTCGTCGACATCGACGGCAAGGGACAGGCCACGGTGGAAACCGGCATCCCTTTCTTCGACCACATGCTGGAGATCTTCACGCGCCATGGGCTGTTCGACGTGACGGTGAAGGCGGTGGGCGACCTTGAGGTTGACTACCATCACACGGTGGAGGACGTGGGCTTGACCCTGGGGCAGGCGTTCAAGGACGCCTTGGGCGACAAGCACGGCATCCGCCGGTTCGGTGAAGCCACGGTGCCGCTGGACGAGGCCCTGGCGCGGGTGGTGGTGGACCTGAGCGGCCGGCCCTACCTGGCCTACCGGGTCAAGATCCGCGGCGGCCGGGTCGGCACCTTCGACACGGACCTGCCGCACGAATTCTACCAGGCCTTCGTCAACCAGCTCGGCATGAACCTGCACATGGACGTCCAGCACGGCGAGAATCCGCACCACGTCATCGAGGCGTGCTTCAAGGGGTTCGCCCGAGCCATGGACCGCGCCACGGGACTGGACGAACGGATCGAAGGCGTGCTGTCCACGAAGGGGAGCCTGTAGGAAGTGTCCAGGCTGTGTCAAAACGCCTCTCTGACGGGAATCGACACCGACAGCCCGCAACGTCCTTGGTATGAAAATAACATCTTGTTCAATGATTTCAGGTAGTTATGGAATCCCGCTACACCCCGATGAGTCATTCCCGCGGAAGCGGGAATCCAGGGGGGGAGGTCCGAGGTGTCTGACCGATTGGAGGGGTGCCAGTGATCGCGGTTGTCGACTACGGCATGGGTAATCTGAGGAGCGTGCAGAAGGGCTTGGAGCGGGTGGGCTTCGAGGCCGAGGTCACCCGCGACGCCGGGCGCATCGCCGAAGCCCGGGGCGTCGTGCTTCCCGGGGTGGGCGCGTTCCACTCCTGCATGGAGAACCTCCAGCGCTTCGGGCTGGTGGAGGTGATACAGGACGTGGTGCGCCGGAAACGGCCTTTCCTGGGCATCTGCCTGGGGCTGCAGCTCCTGTTCGACGGGAGCGAGGAGTTCGGCTCGCCGGACGGCCTGGGGCTCGTACCGGGGAGAGTGCTGGGCTTCGCCGCCGGCGAACACCTCAAGGTTCCGCACATGGGCTGGAACGCCATCGAGATCCGCAAGCCCACGCGTTTCCTCGAGGGCATCGACGACGCTTCCCAAGTGTACTTCGTGCACTCGTTTTACGCCGCGCCCGCGGACGAGTCCGTGGTCGCGACGGTGACCTCGCACGGCACGCCGTTCGTCTCGAGCATCGCCACCGACCATCTCTTCGCCTGCCAGTTCCACCCCGAGAAGAGCCAAGCCATCGGCCTGCGCATCCTCGAGAACTTCGGGCGCTTCGCCGGGAACGGGTCCGCCTGACCGCTGGCCGGTTCCCGGAATACACCGTTCGATCGACACTGTTGAGACACCGTTGATACCACCGACATGCTGATCATACCCGCCATCGACATCAAGGACGGCCGCTGCGTGCGCCTGTATCAGGGCGACATGGACCGGGAGACCGTTTACTACCAGCAACCACTCGACGCCGCCCGGCATCTGGCGGCGGAGGGTGCCCGCATGATCCACGTGGTGGACCTCAACGGCGCGGTGGAAGGCCGTCCGGTGCACCTGTCCGAGCTGGCCGCCATCTGCGCCGAACCCGGCGTGGCCGTGGAAGTGGGCGGTGGGCTGCGCACCCTCGAAGCGGTGGAACAGGCCATGGCCGCGGGCGTGGAGCGGGTGGTCATCGGCACCAAGGCGTACGAGGACCCGGAGTTCCTGCGGGGAGCATGCGAGCGCTTCCCCGGTCGGGTGGTCGTGGGAATCGACGCGCGGGACGGGAAGGTGGCGGTGCGGGGCTGGCGCGACGACACCGCCATGGACGCGGTGGAACTGGCGCGCCGCTGCGAGCAGGACGGCGCCGCGCGCATCATCTACACCGACATCAGCCGCGACGGCACGGGCTCGGGCGTGAACGCGGAACAGACCGCGCAGGTGGCCCGGGCGGTGGGCATCCCGGTCATCGCGTCCGGCGGCGTCGGTTCGCTGGACGACATCCGCGCGCTGGCGGGTTTCGCCGGCGACGGCATCGAGGGGGTCATCGTGGGCCGGGCGCTCTACAACGGCGCTTTTGCCCTTGCTGAAGCCATGGCGGCGGCCGGAGGCGACGATGCTGACTAAGCGCATCATACCCTGCCTCGACGTCGATGCCGGCCGTGTGGTGAAGGGCATCCGCTTCGTGGACATCCGCGACGCCGGCGATCCGGTGGAGGTGGCCCGGGCCTATGACCACGCCGGCGCCGACGAGCTTTGCTTCCTGGACATCACCGCGTCCCACGAGCAGCGCGGCATCATTCTGGACGTGGTGGCGCGCACCGCGGACGAGATCTTCATGCCGCTGACCGTGGGCGGCGGCATCCGCGAGAACGCCGACATCCGCCGGTTGCTCCAGGCCGGCGCCGACAAGGTCTCCATCAACACCGCTGCCGTGTCCCGCCCCGAGTTCGTGCGCGAAGCCGCCGAGACCTTCGGCAGCCAGTGCATCGTCGTGGCCATCGACGCCAAGCAGGTCGGCGATCACTGGGAGGTCTTCACTCACGGCGGCCGCAAGCCCACCGGCATCGACGCCTGCGATTGGGCCGCGCGCATGGCCGAGTACGGCGCCGGCGAGATCCTCCTCACCAGCATGGACCGCGACGGCACCAAGGACGGCTACGACCTCCCCTTGACCCGCGCCATCTCCGACCGCGTCACCATACCCGTCATCGCCTCCGGCGGCGTCGGCAACCCCGAGCACATCCACGACGGCTTCGCCCAAGGTCACGCCAGCGCCGCCCTGGCCGCGTCCATCTTCCACTACGGCGAGTACAGCATCGGCGAGTGCAAGCGCTATCTTGAGGAGCGGGGGGTCCCGGTGCGGCCGCCGCAGGGCTGACTCATTCCCGCGAAGCAGGCTGGGTCAAAACTCCGCGTGGATGAGAATGGGCAACAACCCCCGGGATCGTCATTCCCGCGGAAGCGGGAATCCAGGGGGTGGGGGTGTGGCGGCCTCATTGCCCGGCCCCACCCCGCCTGGATTCCCGCCCCCGATCGGGGTCGGGGGCAAGCTTTTGCGGGAATGACTCATTGGGGTGTAGTGGGATTCCGTAACTACCAGAGATCATTGAACAAGATTTTATTTTTCATATCAATGACACAAGGTCAGGCGCCTTCGGGGGAATAAGGATCAGCCGCCGCTTTCCAGCTCGGTGAGGAACCGTTCCGCGTCGATGGCGGCCATGCAGCCGCTGCCGGCGGCGGTGACGGCTTGGCGGTAGATGCGGTCCTGCACGTCGCCGCAGGCGAAGACGCCTTCCAGGGCGGTCCTGGTGCCGTCGTGAGTCTTGATGTAACCCAGCTCGTCCATCTCCAGCACGCCCTCGAAGAGCTGGGAGTTGGGCTGGTGGCCGATGGCGATGAAGACGCCGTCGCAGGCGAAGCTCTCGTCCTTGCCGGTCTTCACGTTCCGTAGCGTGACGCCGGTGACCCCTCCGTCCCGGGGGTCGCCGTGGATGTCCTCCACGGTGGTGTCCCAGATGAATTCGATCTTGGGGTTGGCGCGAGCGCGGTCCTGCATGATCCTGGAGGCACGGAGCTGGTCGCGGCGGTGCACGATGGAAACCTTGCTGGCGAACTTGGTGAGGAAGGTGGCCTCTTCGATGGCGGTGTCGCCGCCGCCCACCACGATGAGCTCCTTGTCCTTGAAGAAGAAGCCGTCGCAGGTGGCGCAGGCGGAGACGCCGTGGCCCATGAGCCGGTTCTCGGCTTCGAGCCCCAGCAGCTTGGCGGTGGCGCCGGTGGCGATGATGAGGGCGTCGCAGGTGTAGCGGTCCTTGCCGGCCTGCAACGCGATGGGCCGCGCGCCGAGATCCACGGCGGTGACGTCGCCGAACACGATCTTTGTGCCGAAGCGTTCCGCCTGCTTGCGGAACTGGTCCATCATGTCCGGGCCCATGATGCCTTCCGGGAAGCCGGGGTAGTTCTCGACGTCGGTGGTAATGGTGAGCTGGCCGCCGGGCTGTGAGCCCTCCACCACCAACGGTTCGAGGTTGGCGCGGGCCGTGTACAGGGCGGCGGTGAGCCCGGCCGCCCCGGAACCGAGGATGATGACGCGGTAGTGAGTCTGGTCTGCCATGGGGTCCGTTCATATCATACGGGCACGTTCCCTTGTAGGTCGGACGTGACCCGCCCTTTTGCATTGGTGCATTGGGAGATAGACTGGTGCGAAGGGGAGGACTCGGAATGGCAACGCTGTCGCATATCGATGAGCAAGGGCGGGTACGGATGGTGGACGTCACCGGCAAGGACGTAACCCAGCGAGTGGCGACGGCCCGGGGCGTGGTGACCATGCGCGCGGAGACCCTGGCGGCCATCGCCGAGGGGCAGATTCCTAAGGGCGACGTGCTCACGGTGGCGCGCATCGCCGGGATCATGGCCGCCAAGAGGACATCCGAGCTGATACCCATGTGCCATCCCCTCAACATCAGCGGGGTCGAGGTCAAGCTGACTCCCCACGAGGAGCCCCCGTCCGTGGAGATCGAGGCCACCCTCCGGATCGCCGGCAAGACCGGCGTGGAGATGGAGGCGCTCACCGCGGTCTCGGTGGCGGGACTCACCATCTACGACATGTGCAAGGCCGTGGACCGGGAAATGACCGTCGGCGAGATCCGCCTCATGCACAAGAGCGGCGGCAAGAGCGGCACCTTCGAGAGGCCGTAGAGCGTCTCGCAGCCATCCCCGCCCAGCCCTGGATTGCCGCATTCCAGGCTGTCAAAAACTCTGCTCGGACACGAAAACGGCACCACAATGGCGCCACGCCCCGAATCGTCATTCCCGCGGAAGCGGGAATCCAGGGGTGGTGTGTGGCGGCCCATTGCCCCAGGCCGCACCCCGCCTGGATTCCCGCTTCCGCGGGAATGACGTATTGGAGGGCCGGGAATGATGAAGACGGACGTCTGTAACTGCCTGAATCCACTGGACAAGATTCTATTTTCATATCACTGACGATTCGGGGGGTTTCTGCCTCATGAGTCTTGACACAGCTTGGCAAGCCGGAATCCTGGAGGGCAGGGTGGGGACTCCTGCCTAAAGTTTCTCCCAAAGGCGCCGAAGTATTTCATGAGCGCGGGTACCGGTGCGCCCGGCCGCCGGGTTGCCGGCTTGGACCGGTGTCCGTCGTGTGTTCGTCGACCCGGGGTTCATGATGACGCGAATCAACCAATGGCCGGTGGAAGACCGGCCGCGGGAGAAGTTGCTCGAACGGGGCGCGGAGCACCTCACGGAGGCGGAGTTGCTGGCCATCCTGCTGGGCACCGGCAGCGCCGGGAAGCAGCAGAGCGCCCTGGATCATGCCCGGCTCCTGTTGATGCATTTCGGCGGGCTTCAGGGCATCGACGATGCGTCGGTGGCCGAGTTGACGGTCCTCAAGGGCATGGGGCAGGCCAAGGCGGCGCGTCTCAAGGCGTGCCTGGAGTTGGGGCGCCGCCGCGACGACCTGCGCTGCGAAACCGGGCAGTTGCTGAGCTCGCCGGAGGAGGTGTTCCGTCATTTCCGGCCACGGTGCGTCAACGCCAAGCGCGAATCGTTCTACGTCGTCATGCTGAACAACCGGAACCGCAAGATCCGCGAAGTGAAGATCTCCGAGGGTTCGCTCACCGCGTCCGTCGTGCACCCGCGCGAGGTGTACAACCCGGTGATCCGGGAATCCGCCGCCGGTGTCATCTTCGTCCACAACCACCCCAGCGGCGATCCCTCTCCCAGCCGGGAGGACGTGGAGATCACCCATCGCCTGCGCCAGGTGGGCGAAGTGCTCGGGGTGCGCGTGCACGATCACGTGGTGGTGGGGCACGAGCGCTTCTTCAGCTTCAACCGGGAGGGACTTCTGTAACCGGCTTGACCGCCCGCCGGGCGACGGAGTACGTTAACCCGTCCATTTCGTTGAAGGACACGGGCCGGCAAACGCACGGCCGGCATCTTGACGGAAGGGACGGGTTCATCCGCAATCGCGTTCAGGGAGGCCAAGCAGCATGTCACAGACCAAGCATTTCTCCACGGATGTCGCCATCATCGGGTCCGGCGGGGCGGGGATGGCCGCGGGCATCGAGGCGCGGGACGCCGGTGCCGGCGCCATTGCCTTCGAGAAGGCGGCGGACCTGGGCGGCGCCGCCATAATCTCGGGCGGCGGCTGCCTCATCGTGGGTACGCCGATCCAGAAGCAGAACGGCATCATCGACACGCCGGACTTGGCCTTCAACGACTGGATCAAGTGGGGCGGGCCCTCGGCCGACGAGGTGTGGGCGCGCTACTACATCGAGCACTCGCTGCACGACCTGTACTTCTGGGCCGAGCGCATGGGCGTCAAGTGGGTGGACATGAAACAGCAGGAGGGCAACACGGTGTTGCGCTGGACCCGGGCGGAGAGCAGCGGCCTGGGCCTGATGACGCACCTCATCCAGGCCTTCCGCGATCGCGGCGGCGAGATCGTACCCAACACCGAGATCACCGGGCTCAAGCGCGACAACGGCCGGGTCACCGGTTTCGTGGGCAAGGATGCGGCGACGGGCGACGAGGTGGACGTGGACAGCAAGGTGGTGGTGGTGGCCACCGGCGGGTTCAACTCCAACATCGACATGGTGCTGGAGGCCAATCCCGGACTCAAGGGCGAACGGGTCATGGAAGGCTCGGGCCGGGGCTCCACCGGCACCGGCCACCGGCTGGTGCGGCAGGCCGGCGGCTACCTCACCCACATGGACCACATCTGGTTCTACGTCTACGCCACGCCGGACTACCGCGACCCCGGCCAGCGGCGCGGTCTCGTCTTCCGTCAGGCACCGGGCTACGTCTGGATCAACCAGCAGGGCCGGCGCTTCCACAACGAGGCGCTGTCGGGCGGCAACTCGGCGACGCCGGCGCTCATGGCCCAGGAGCCGCGGCACGCCTGGGCCGTGGTGGACACGCCCATGACCGCCAAGCTCGAGATCGCCGACCCCTACTACCGCGCCGGCGACAAGGTGGACCGGGACAAGGTCCAGGAGCTGCTGGACAACTCCCCCTTCATCAAGAAGGCGGACTCCCTGGAGGAGTTGGGCCGGCGCATGGAGGTGGACGTGCCGGCCTTCCTCGACACCGTGGAGCGCTACAACCAGGCGTGCTCGCAGGGGCTCGACAAGGAGCCCGAGTTCGGCAAGCCGCTGAAGCTCTCCAAGAAGTTCGACACGGCGCCGTACTACGCCATCCAGATCTTCCCGCTGGCGCGCAAGAACTTCGGCGGGGTCAAGACCGACATCCGCTGCCGGGTGCTGAACAAGCACTTCGAGCCGATCCCGGGCCTCTTCGCCGCCGGCGAGGTGGCAGGCATGGCGGGCGGCCACATCAACGGCCGCGCCGGCCTGGAGGGAACCATGCTCGGGCCGTCCATCTTCAGCGGCCGGGTGGCAGGCGGCTGGGCGGCGCAGGAGGCGGGCTGGGGCGACGGGTTCGTCGGCATTCCCAACCGCGACTAGGAGCGTTCGTGACGGAACCACAGGTCGATGAGGTCCGGGGTTATTGCGTGCTGTGCACCGCCCACTGCGCCACCGTGGCCACGGTGGAGGACGGGCGCGTGACGCGGCTCGATCCCGATTACGACCACCCCAACGGAGGCGCCATCTGCGTCAAGGGCAAGGCGGCCCCGGAGCTGGTGTACAACGGCGAGCGCCTGGACTATCCGTTGCGGCGCACGAACCCCAAGGGCGCGGAGGATCCGGGCTGGGAGCGCGTGAGCTGGGACGAGGCGCTGGACGACATCGCCGCGCGTTTGCTGGACATCCGGGAGCGCTACGGCGCGGAGGCCATCGCCATGGCCCGGGGCACCGCCAGCGGCACCTCGACGGATGACGTCAACGGGTGGTCGTCCCGGCTGCTCAACCTCATCGGCAGCCCCAACACGGTCTCCACCACCCACGTCTGCAACTGGCACCGGGACACGGTCTTCAGCTACACCTTCGGCGTGCCGCAGCCTACCCCGGACGTGCTTCACAGCGGCGCCCTCCTCCTTTGGGGCCACAACCCCAGCTCCACGCAGCTCCTGCTGGCCCACGACACCGTCAGCGCGCGCAAGGGCGGCATGAAGGTCGTGGTGGTGGACCCGCGCCGGGTCGGCCTCGGCAGTCAGGCCGACGTCCTGCTGCAGGTGCGTCCGGGGGCGGACGGGGCGCTCGCCCTGGCCATGGTCCACGTGATGATCGAGGAGGGACGGTACGACGAGGAGTTCGTCCGCGAGTGGACCAACGGCCCGTTGCTCCTGCGCGCGGACACCGGCGCGGCGCTGACCGAGGCGGACGTGGCGGCCGGAGGCAGTCCCGAGCGCTACGTCATGTGGGACGAACCTTCGGATCGGGCCGTCGTCTACGATCCCGCGACGCGGGCGTGCGTGGAGGACGGCGTCCGGCCGGCGCTGCATGGGACCGTCCGCGTGTCCACGAAGGACGGCGCCACGGTCGCGTGCGAGCCGGCCTTTGCCGCATTGGCGCGGCTGGCCGCATCGCATGCGCCGGAGCGGTCCGAAAGCGTCACGCGCGTCCCCGCGGACACGGTGCGCGAGGCCGCCCGGGTGCTGAGCGACAACCGCCCCGTGAGCATGTTCATGTGGAACGGCGTCGGCCAGCACACCAACGCGACGCAGACCAGCCGGGCCATCTCCACCCTGTACGCGCTGCTGGGGGACATCGACGCGGAGGGCGGCAACCTGATGCTGCCCATGGCGCCGCTGCGCGCGGTGGACGGCAAGGAGTTCATTTCGTCCGAGGCGCGCTCCCGGCGTATCGGTCTCGACGAGAAGCCGCTGGGACCGCCGGCCACCGCCGGTGCGTGCGCGGCCCACGACGTCTATGGCGCCATCCTCGATGATCGCCCGTACCCGGTCCGAGCCCTCATCAACCTGGGCTCCAACACGGTCATGTCCAACGGCGACCCGGTCCGCGGCCGCGAGGCCCTCTCCGCCCTGGATCTCGGGGTGGCCACCGAGCTGTTCATGACGCCCACGGCCCAACTCTGCGACTACGTGCTGCCGGCCACGAGCTTCCTGGAGATGGACCACCTCGTGGGCGGTTTCCGGCACAGGGTGGATGCCCGCTCCCACGTCCAGTACCGGCGGCGGGCCGTGGATCCCCTGGCGGAGCGACGCTCGGACACGTGGGTGGTGTTCGAGCTGGCCAGGCGCATGGGCTTCGGCGACGACTTCTGGGGCGGCGACGTGGAGGCGGCCCGCGCCTGGCAGCTTGAGCCCACCGGCCTGACTCTGGACGAGCTCAAGGCACAGCCGGGCGGTGTGACCCTGGAGAACCCGCGGCGCTACCGGAAATACGCCGAGATCGACGCGGAAGGGCGGCCAAAGGGCTTCAACAACCCGTCGGGCCGGGTGGAGCTCTACTCGCACCGGCTGGCACGGCACGGTTTTCCGCCGTTCCCCGAATACCAGGAACCGGCCGTCAGTCCGGTGAGCCGGCCGGAGGTCGCCGCCGACTATCCCCTGGTCCTGACCAACGCCAAGACCACGACGTTCATCCACAGCCAGCAGCGCTCCCTGCCCAGCCTGCGCAAGGCGGCGCCGGAACCCGCCGCCGAGCTTCACCCGGATACCGCCGGAGAACACGGCGTCGAGCACAAGCAATGGATGTTCGTGGAAACCCCCAAGGGTGCGGTCAAGGTGCGGGCCAACCTCACCCGCCGGATCATCCCCGGCGTGGTCTGCGTCCAGCACGGCTGGTGGCAGGCATGCCGGGAGCTGGAGTTGCCGGGGCACGACCCCTTTTCGGGCCTCGGAGCCAACCCCAACGGGCTGGTGGACGCCGAGTACCGCGACCCCATCAGCGGCTCGCTCCCGCACCGGTCGTTCCTGTGCCGCGTGCGCCCGGCCGACGGCTGAGTTCGCGCCGACGTTTCACTAAACGTCATTCCCGCGGAACAGGCTGTGCCAAAACACCATTTTGGAGAGGCAACAACCCCCAGAATCGTCATTCCCGCGGAACAGGCTGTGTCAAAACGCTGCTTCCTGGCGACTAAACCCCAATCCGTCATTCCCGCGAAAGCGGGAATCCAGGGGTGGGGGGGGTGTGGCGGCCTCATTGCCCGGCCCCACCCCGCCTGGATTCCCGCTTCCGCGGGAATGACTCATCGGGGTGTAGCAGGATTCCGTAACTACCAGAGATCATTGGACAAGTTTTTATTTTCATGTCAATGACGGTAAGGGGCGCCCAGCGCCATTTGGTATCCGAGCGGGGTTTTGACACAGCCCGTGGGCGTGGGAATGACAGAGAGACGGAAGCGGCAGAGACTTTCCCGGAGGTGACGAATGGTTCTCGTACTCAAGAATGAACAACTGGAAGACCTGGTGCCCATGGCCGAGGAGATCGACGCCATCGAGCAGGCCTACCGGGAGATGGGCGAGGGCAGCGCGGTCAATTCGCCCCGCGCCCGCATCCGGGTGCAGGCTCCGGGAAAGAAGCCCGGCTTCCAGTACTACTTCAACAACATCATGGGCCTCGTGCCCGGCATGAAGTCCATGGGGCTGCGCATCGACTCGACCTTCTCCGACGAAGAGGAGGTGGCGGGCACCAAGCGGCGCATCTATCCCGGTGACTACGTGGGGCTCGTATTCCTCTTCGACATGGAGGACTGCTCGCTGCTGTCCATCATGGACGACCACTACATCTCCATCTTCCGCGTCGGCGCCACCAGCGGCGTGGCCGCCAAGCACCTGGCGCGCAAGGACGCCCGTGTGATGGGCCTCGTGGGCTCCGGCGAACAGGCCAAGACCCAGCTCCTGGCGACCGCCGCCGTACGCCAGCTCGACAAGGTCAAGGTGTTCAGTCCGACTCGCGCCAACCGTGAACGTTTCGCCGAGGAGATGACCGAGAAGGCGGGAGTCGAGATCGTGCCGGTACACTCCGCCGAAGAGGCCGTGCGCGGCAGCGACATCGTGACCGCCGCCACCAACACGGTGGACCCGGTCATCAACGGCGAGTGGCTGGAGAAGGGCGCCTTCGTCAACAGCATCGTCGGCGGCGACAGCTACCTGGCCCGCCACGAGCTGGACGACGCCGTCATCGAGCGCGCCGACCTCATCGTGGTGGGCTTCCGCAGGCAGGTCTTCCTCGACAAGCAGGCCGAGCTGTTCCCCCGCATCGAGCGCGGCCTCATCAAGGAAGAAGACCTGCACGAACTGGGCGAGCTGCTCACCGGCCAGTGCCGCGGCCGTGAGAACGACGACGAGATCATCGTCTTCAAGAACAACACCGGCATGGGCATCCAGTTCGCCGCCACCGCCCGCATCCTCTACGAAGCCGCCCGCAAGCAGGGCATCGGCGTCGAGCTCCCTTCCGAGCTGTTCGTCACCGACCGGAAGGGGAAGACCTACTCGCCGTAGCTTCGGCGATGGAAGGCGGTGTTCCTGGCCGAGGATGTGGATACCTTGTACGGCCACATCCAGTCGATCGTCACGAGAACGGCGTGGTCGTGTTCCGATTGCTTTTCGATCGCAGGACCTGGCCCCAGCGTTCCGTCGTCCACGCGAGCGCCGAGGACGCCATCGCAATCAATAGACTCGCGCGCCACCAGCCGACGACCCCCGCGGCGTCCCACTCGGTGAAACGCGGTGTCGCCTCCGCCCCGAGCCAAAGCAGTACTAACGGGAGTAGTAGGCGGTCAGGACGACTCGATGGATCTTGAAACGTCGTGTCGCCTTCCCACGACAGCATCAGCACCAACGTGAGCGCGTAGAAAAACAGAATATGGATCGCGGACCGGCGAAACGGTTCCCCGGACTGCAAGAGTTCCTGCGTTGAATCGATAATCAAACCCAATGCCAGGAGATAACCCGCGAGATGGGCGGCGCGTGTCAATCGCAGGAATCTCTCGTAGCCGTCTTCATCGTCGGGCCATTGTCGAAGACCCGCCATGAACCGAAAGTACACCGTGTGTCGAGAGATGGGCAAGTGGATTCTCCATACAAGCTTGCATTACGCCAAGGAGGTCACACGCCCCCGTGGAACGAGAGCGTGCGACCGGTTCCGTGGCCTTCGTCAACCCCAATACCGCGCCTTCGGCTAGCGGGACGGGGCAGGCCGCCCGTTAAGCGCGCGTCAATGAACGAGCCAGAAGGTTTCGATTGCTTTCTGGAATGAGTCGCTACCCTCCATTTCGGCCAGACGTTCGGCGCCGAATTGCGCTTGGTCCTCGTCGAGCTGTTGGCACGCCGAGCTTTGTTCGGGTGTCTCCCACGCCGCACTGATCATGGACGACGACGCTGCGGCGCCTGCGACCGCGGTCGGGACTGTTGCACCCTTCCCGAGGACCAAGGCCGACACCTCCGTCACGGCCTGCCCCGCGATATTGACAGTAGCGTCAAGCAAGCACTGGCCGGCAGCGGCAAAGTTGGGGGTCGCGGCGAAGTCTGGCGAATCGGAGTCGCCCGAGTCGTCGAACGAACCGTCATCGTCATCTCCATTGGCCCCCGTGTCGTCGCAAGAGCACGAACAACTGCACGAACACGTGCACGAGCACCCGCACGAACCGCATCCACCGTCGCCGCACCCACAGCCACAACCATCAACCTCCAAGTCGAAGCCGTCGTGCTCCGGATCCAGGATCCATGGGATCACGACGGATCGGTTCTTCTCCGAATAAGCCACCATTTCCATTTTGTACTCCTCCTTCTTGTATTTCGAAAGCGGATGTGACCGCCCTCACAAGTATAATCGTCGGGCGGAAACCGGACTTTAGGAGGAGATCGCAATTTCTCTGAAGTTTGAGCGACTCGTGTTCACGAAGCAGCCGGAGCCGCCCCCGGCTTCACCGGCCTTCGCACCAGGAGCGTCACCCCGGCGCAGATGACCTGCACTCCGATGAAGAGGATCAGCGACAGGTCGTAGTTGCCGGTGTAGTCGTAGAGGTAGCCGAAGAACGGGGCGCCGATGGCGGCGCAGAGGAGGAGGATGGGCAGGCTGAGGCCGCGGACGGTGCCGAGGGAGATGCGCCCGAAGTAGTTGGCCCACATGACTTCCTGGAGCACGTGGGCGCCGCCGAGGCCGGAGCCGTAGAGGAAGAAGGCGACGTACAGCCACATGAGGCCGCCGGTGTTCATGGCCACCACCAGGCCCACGGCCTGGACCACGAACATGAGCGCGGTGGCCCGGCGCACGCTGACCCGCTCGCTGATGAAGCCCCACAGGAGGCCGGAGCCGAGTTGGGTGGCGGCCATGACCGTGGCCACGGATGCCGCCGCCAACATGGAGTGGCCCAAGTCCGAGATGTAGGCGAGCACGTGCAGGTTGAAGCCGGCGATGCCGATGTCGACGGTGCTGAAGACGAAGGTGATGAGCCAGAAGGTCGAGGTGTGCAGGGCCTCCCGGCGGGTCCAGGTGACGTCCTCGGGGGCCGGGCCAATGGGCCGGGCGGCGGACCGGGCGCGCTTGTCGGGGGCCGGAGCCGCGGCATAGTCGGGGTCGCCGTCGGGACGCAGTCCCATGTCCTCGGGGCTCCGGCGCATCCACAGCGCCGCCGGGACCAGTGCGAGGACCACCACCAGCCCGCCGAACAGGTGCCACACCGAACGCCAGCCGATGACCGTCATGAGGTAGGCGACGGCGAGGGCGATGGTGGTCTTGGAAACGCCCTGGCCGACGTGGGCGATGGCCAGCGCCCGGCCGCGCCGGCGTATGAACCAGCGGGAGATGGCGACGTTGACCACGAAGTAGCAGACGAAGGCGTGGCCGATGGACACCAGGGCGACGCGCACGGCCGCGAACTCCCAGAAGTTCCGGGCGTAGCCCAGCAACACGAAGCCGGCCACCGAGATGATCGAGCCGATGACCATGAGCCGGCGCGCGCCGTGGCGGTCCAGCAGCGAGCCGATCCAGGGCGTCACCCCGGCGTAGGCCACCAGCTCGGTGGAGCGCATCAGGGAGAACGTGCCCCGGGAGACCCCCATCTCGGCGGTGATGGCCTTGAGCATGACGCCCAGGGTGCTGGAGAGGTAGAAGGCGCACGCCACCTGCACGAGAAAGCCGGTGGCGACGATGTACCAGCCGTAGAAAACCCTGGGTCTTGCCGGTGTCTGCATGCCCCTCTGCCCGTGGCACTGAAACGGACTTCAGCTCCTGGCGATGCCCGGAGACGAGCCCCTCACGCTACGTCTTTCCCGCGACGCAGGTCCGGCATCGTCCCTCCAGGCTCACGCCGCCGCTTCGGCGCCTGCCGGCGGCCGCGGCCGCCGTATCGTCAGCGTCAGCATGGACGAGACCAGCAGCATGCCGATGAACATGTAGAAGGAGATCGTGTAGGACCCGGTGTAATCGTTCACGAAACCGAAGAACGGCGGCCCGCAGACGCCGCACAGCAGGACGATCTGCAGGGCGGCGCCGCGCACCGTGCCCAGCGAGATCCGGCCGAAGTAGTTGGCCCACATGACCTCCTCCAGCACCTGGGCGCCGCCGAGCCCCAACCCGTAGAAGAAGAACCCGATGTAGATGGTCGAGAGGTCCTGTGCGTTCGCCGCCACGTACAGCCCGGCGGCCTCCACCAGGAACAGGAACGAGACGACCTTGCGCACGGTGACGCGCTCGCCGACGAAGCCCCACAAGAGCCCGGAGGCCGCCTGCGTCCCGGCGATGACGGTCATGGTCAGGGCGGCCTGGACCCCGCCGTATCCCAGGTCCGAGACGTAGGAGACGACGTGGAGGTTGAGGCCGGTGATGCCGATGTCGACCATCCCGAAGGCGAGGATGATCAGCCAGAAAGTGGACGTGCGGCGCACCTCCCGCCGCGTCCAGCGGATTTCGGGTTCCGGCCCGTCCGCGCCGTCCGTCGCCCGTTCCGGTGCCAGGCCCGTGGCTCCCGCCGGCACCCGGGCGGCGCCGTCCGGCTGAAGTCCCATGTCCTCCGGGCTCCGGCGCATGAAGACCGCCACCGGGATGACCGCGAGCACCACCACCAGCCCGCCGAACAGGGTCCATACCTGGCGCCATGCGATGGACGTCAGCAACCAGCCCACCACCGCCGAGATGGCTATCTTGGCGATGCCGTGCCCCAGGTGGGAGATTGCGAGGGCGCGCCCGCGCATGCGCACGAACCACCGGGCCACCGTCACGTTCACCACGAAGTAGCATACCAGCGCGTGGCCCACGGCCATCAGGGTCAGGCGCACGGATGCGAACTGAAAAAAGGAACCCACCTGCCCCAGCAGCAGAAAGCCGATGGCCGAGAGGACCGCGCCGGTGACCATCATGCGGCGCGGTCCGTACTCGTCCAGCTTGGCCCCGATCCAGGGCGCCATGACCGCGTACAGGAGGTGCTCGCCCGAGCGCAGGAGCGAGAAGATGCCCCGGGAGACGCCGAGATCGGTGGTGACGGGCTTCAGGAAGACGCTGAGGGTGCTGGATAGGAAGAAGGCGCAGGAGATATTGGCCAGGAAGCCGGCGGCGACGATATACCAGCCATAGAAGAGGCGCGGTTGCCCGCCGGAGTACGTGGGATCAGAGGTCACGGTGCATGCATCTTTCCTCGGCGCGCGGGATACGGCCAGTTGGCGATGGCCGTTGCAACGGCGGCCAGGGCGACGCCGGCCAATGCGGCATCGGCCGGCGCGGGCGTGGCTGGCTCAAGGGAGTTTACTAGGCAATCGCCTCCCCGGAGTCAATCACTGCCCTTGGCCGGGGGAGGGCTGTCCGGCCACAGCCGCCGGTCGAAGCGGCGCATCCAGTCGAGGCCGGTGACCCACACCGCCAGCACCGAGATGAGCAGCAGCGAATTGGCGAGGTTGAACGACACGACGTAGTTGCCCGTGAGATCATGCAGCGCCCCTCCCAACCAAGCGCCAAGACCGCCGCCCACGCCCACGCTCATGACGGAGAACCCGAAGATGGTCCCGAACCCTCTTCCCGCGAAGATGTCGGCGGTGATGGCCGACAGGATGACGGCGCGGGAGCCGAAGGCGATTCCGAATCCGCCGACGTAGACGTAAAGGAGCCACGGTTGCGAAGTGTCCGTGGCCAGGGTGAGGGCCAGGACGCCGACCGCCGCGCACGCGATGTTCAGCGTGTAGGCCGCGGTCTTGGTGAGCGCGTCCGCGAGGTAGCCGAAAGCCACGCGTCCTCCGGCGCTGACGAACGCCATGACGCCGAAGACCCCGGCGGCCCAGATGTGGCTGTAGCCGATGTCCACGACGTGGGCGACCTGGTGGGTCACGATCAGCATGGTGCCCACCGATCCCAGCATCCGCGAGATGAAGACGCTCCAGAACTGGATGCTCCGCAGCGCCAGCGAAGCCGACCACTCGCCGGCCGCGGCCCTCCTGGCTCCCTTCGTCTCCTCCGCGCCTTGCGGGCTGGGCCGGTAGGTGCTCCACACCAGGGGTACGACGACGATGAGAATGGCCGCGGCCAGCGCCTGGAACACGCGCGGCCAGCCCCACAGGGAGATCAACCATTGACTGAGGGGTGATAGGATCAGGGTACCGACGCCCACCGCGCCGTAGACGATGCCCAGGACGAGGCCCCGGCGGGAGGGGAACCATTCCGACACCACTACGACGTGGGGGATCACGCCGCCGGTGGCGAACCCCAGGGACACCACGACTCCGAAATAGAGATAGAGCTCCCAGGCGGTGCGGACCTGGCTGCACAGCACCAGTCCGGCCGCCAGGACGACGCCGCCCGCCATGACCACCCGCCGCGGTCCCAGGCGGTCGGTGAGCCGGCCGACGAAGGGGGATACGACGGCGTCGGTCACCAGGTTCGCGGTCTGGAGCCCGGCGGTGACCCCGCGGCTCCAGTGGAAGGCGTCCAGAAGGGCCACGAAGAAGACGCCGAAGGAGGTGTGAAGCCCGCGGATGAAGCCGAAGGTCAACGAAGCGGCGGTGGCCACGACCCACGGCTGGTTGGCATTGTGCGTCATGGCGTCCCCCGGAATGTCGCTTCGCAGGGGCCGGGCTCCCCCTTGCGCGGCGGACGGACGGCCAGGACCAGCAACGCCGAGAGCAGAAGCCCGGCGATGAAGACGCCGAACGACAGGAAATAGCTGCCCGTGTAGTCGTGGAAGAAGCCGAAGAAGGGCGGGCCCACCGTCGTGCCCGTGCGGGTGATCATGATGCCCAGGTTGCGCACCCTGCCCAGGGAGACGCGGCCGAAGTAGTTGGCCCAGAGCAGCTCCCGGATCACCAGGATCCCGCCGAGGCCGAATCCGTAGATCAGGAATCCCACCGAGACCGAGGTGAGCCCGGTGTATGCAATGGCCAGTGCCAGGCCGCATGCCTGGAGGAGGAACTGCGCGGCGGCGGCCTTGCGTACGTCGAGATGCTCGCCTGCCACGCCCCAGACAAGGTTTCCGGCCGTCTGAGTCAGCGCCATCATTCCCATGACCCCGGAGGCGATCTCGGGCGAGTATCCGATGTCCGTGATGTAGGGATGGATGTGCAGGTTCAAACCGATGATGCCGAACGTGACGGTGCCGTAGGTGATGACCAGCAGCCAGAACGTGCCGGTGCGGACGGCCTCCGCTCGCGTCCATTCGACGTCGGCGGCATGTGCGCGTGGAGCTTCCGGTCCCGGATTGCCGCCGGGGGAGGGCTCGGGAGGCGCCAGTGCGCCGTCCGGCTGAAACCCCATGTCTTCCGGGCTGCGCCGCACCAGCAGGAACGCCGGGAGCACCACCATGGCGAAGGTCACCAGGCCGAACACCATCCAGGTGTTGCGCCAACCCACGAGCGCGAAGAGCCCCACGGCCACCAGCGGGATGGTGGTCTTGGCGATGCCGTTGCCCATGTTGGCGATGGAGATGGCGCGCCCGCGCTTGCGTATGAACCAGCGCGAGATCATCACGTTGATCACCATGTAGCCCATGAGGGTATCGCCCGCGGTGATGGGCAGCCAGCGGATGACCATGAACTGCCAGAACTGCTGGGCCTGGCTGAGCACGATGTATCCGGTCCCCGCCACCAGGGCGCCGGTGACGATCAGCCAGCGCGCCCCGTAGCGGTCGATGAGGGGTCCCACCAGGAACGCGATCACGGAAGAAAACAGGACCTCGCCGCTGCGGATGAACGAGAACACGCCGCGGGACACCGCGAACTCGGAGGTGAGGGGCTTCATGAACACGCTGAGGGTGCTGGACAGCGCAAAGGAGGAGGTCAGGTAGCAGATGAAGCCGACGCCGACGATGTACCAGCCGTAGAAGATCTTGCGCGTCACGATATCGAGTGGAATTTCTCGGAAGCCTTTGAAACGGATAGTTCCCCTTTACTGGTGCGCCCGGGGAATGGCAAACGGCGTGCGTGCACGGTTCTCGCGCACCATTCACGCAAACGGGATCCCGATGCATGCACCGTTCACGAAAAAGCGCGCGGTCCCCGGCGAAATCGCGCGGAATTTCTTGACTTGGGACGGGCGGAGCTTTAACCTCTAACTGAGAACAAATAGTTGGAAAACGAAAAGGGAACCGGCCCAGGTCTAATGGGAAGGACGGTACCGAAGATGAGGGAAGAAACGAAAAACACGGAGGTTGCCGGCAAGGAAACGGAGGCCCGGGAACAGCCCAGGGAACGCCTGACGGCGGAAGCATTCGATGCGGTCATGCTGTTCGACGCCGACGGCGTGGACGCGGCACAGTACGCGGAGACCATCCAGCGCAAGACGCCGCTGGAGCCCGAGAAGCACCTGCTGCTGGCTCTGCTCGAGGACGCCCTCTCCTGTTACCGCAAGTACCTTTTCGCCCGGACCGCCAAGAGGCAAACGGAGTTCCGGGAAGCCGAGGAGTGGATCTTCGACACGGAGGACACCCGTTTCGTCTCTTTCGAGAACGTCTGCGGCATTCTGGGGATCGAGCCCAGCTACCTGCGCCGGGGCCTTCGGGAGTGGAAGGCGGAGAAGGTGGCGGCGCGCGCCAGCGCGATGGGCGAAGCTGCGTGACACACGCCGCCGAGGGCGGCCGCGCGTCCGCTACTGCTCGGACTTCTTGAACTCCGTGCGCATTTCGGAAGCGAGCCGCCCCAGCCGGTAGGTTCCCCAGTCGATGAACTTCGCGTAACCCGCCAGTCGCGGGTGCACCCTTCCGATCTCGCGCCACATCTTCTGCGTGATGTCCCGGTAGTCGGGATGCCCCTGGGGCAGCGTCCGCAGCTCGCCGATATGCACGGCCTCCCGCAGGTTCATCTTCATGTACCAGCGCACCCGATAGGCGAACGGCACCACGTACTGGGCTTCGCGCGGGTGGTCCGCGTGAATGCGGTCGTGGACCTGGGCCGCCCGCTCCATGCAGTGCCGGTACTCGTCGCCGAAGCCGGCCTCCTCGATCTCCGGCGGCGTGTCGTAGCCGTGCGCGGTGGTGAAGTCCTGGCGCTCCTGCGTCAGCAGCCGGTGCCGCTGCAGGTCCCGGTAGATGCCCAGGTTGCCGACGATGTCGAAGGTGTAGAAGACCTGCTCGAGCGCGCGTCCGGGCTTCTCGCGCCGGTGCCGGCGGTCCTTCATGTAGGCGTCGAGCACCGCCCGCCGCCGTTCCCGCGGCATTTCCGCCGCCATCTCGCGCAACCGTGACAGGGGTTGGCGCGTGTGCGGGTACAGGATCGCGGCGATGACCCGCTCCTCCGCCCGGTCGTCGTAGTCTACCAGGGCCACGTCCGCGCTTGCCGCCGCCGCCATCATCACCATGCCGGGGCCGGCGTCCACCTCGGTCACGTCCCCGCTCCCCGCCGCCGTCTCCGTCACCAGTTCCCGGGCCAACGCGCGCGTGCCGCTGAAAGTCTCCGACAGGTAGGCGCTCGCCCGCGCCCGCTTGACGAACGACGGGATGAGCGCGTCGAGTGCCCCGCGCATCGCCGATCCGAGGTCGCGCAACTCGGCCAGGTCGCTGGAGTAGCACTTCGACAGCAGGTACTCGTACGCCTGGCCCACGCCGAACAGCCCGACGTTGGTGCGGGTGGCCGCCGGCAGGTAGCCCCGCAGGATGTCGCAGGCATGGGCGCGCACGGTGGAACGGTAGGCGCTCTCGGCCCACTTGGCCAGCTTCTCGTCCCTACGCGCCTCGGCGTAGGAGATGGGGTCGCCGGTCCGCGGGTTGCGCAGCTCCGTCTCCTCGAGCGGCAGCGACCGCCGCACGTGCGCGATGACGGGCTCCATCTGGCGCGAGTACGTGTCGAACAGAAGCTCCATCAGCTCCAGGTAGTCGCGCCGGTGCGGCGACGCTTCCAGGGTCGGCTCGACGTAGTACAGGTAGCGCCCGGACGCGTCCTTGCGGTCGAAGCGCACGTAGCGGGTGGACTTCTCCAGCGGCGCCATGCCGATGCGCGCGTCCTCCAGGACCTTGGCCGCCACGTTGGAGATGTCCTCGCAGGCGACGTGGGCGCCGCCGAGCTGGGCCACCGAGTCGTCGCCGTAGCCCACCAGCACCCGGTCGTAGAAGGCGCGGGCGCGGCGCACCGCCGGGTCGTCGGGTGCCGCGGGCGCGGGTGTGTCCAGGGCGGGGGAGAGGTCGGCGTCGCCCAGGAACTCGTCCAGGAACGTACGCCGGAGGTCCCTGGCCGAGCGGCTGTAGCGGGAGAAGAGTGCCCCGGCCACCTCCTGGGGCAGGCGCAGGCCGAAGACCGGCCGGTCCACGTTGGTGAAGAAGGGCGCGAGCCGCTCGCGCTCCGCGGGACTGAAGGGTTCCATGGATGTCGGGCTCGATCGGAAAGAACTGAGTTAACAGTTGCGGATCAACCAGATCAAGTGAAAAAGCTGGTGGAATGGCGTCCAAAGCCGTCTGCCTTCGTTGTGTGCGGCCACGATCATCTGGCACACTTGAGTTGAGAACAGAAGCTCACGCGGCAAGGAGGAGTCCAACGTCCATGAGCGACGCCCATCTCGACGAGTCGTGCATCAACACCATCCGCACCCTCTCCATCGACGGGGTCCAGCAGGCCAACTCCGGTCATCCGGGCACCCCCATGGCCATGGCGCCGGTGGCCTATTGCCTGTGGCAACGCTTCCTGCGCTTCGATCCCGGCGATCCCATCTGGCCCAACCGGGACCGCTTCGTGCTGTCCGCGGGCCATGCCTCCATGCTGCTCTACTCGCTGCTGCACCTGACCGGGGTCAAGGCGGTGAGCAAGGACTACGAGACCTTGGGCGACCTGTCGGTGCCGCTGGAGGCGCTGCGGCGGTTCCGCCAGTTGGACAGCCGCTGCCCGGGGCATCCGGAGTACCGCTGGACCTCGGGCGTGGAGACCACCACCGGCCCCCTGGGACAGGGCGTCGCCACCAGCGTGGGCATGGCCATCGCCGGAAGCTGGATGGCCGCGCGCTACAACCGGCCCGGCTTCGAGGACCTCATCGACTTCAACGTGTACGCCCTGTGCGGCGACGGCTGCATGATGGAGGGGGTGTGCAACGAGGCCGCGTCCCTGGCCGCGCACCTCAAGCTCTCGAAGCTGTGCTGGATCTACGACAACAACCGCATCACCATCGAGGGCCACACCGCCCTGGCCTTTTCCGACGACGTGGCCACGCGCTTCCTGGGGCACGGGTGGAACGTGGTGCGGGTGGGCGACGCCAACGACCTCGAGATGTTGGAGCGCGCGTTCCGCACCTTCCACGACACCACCGACCGCCCCACCCTGATCATCGTCGACAGCCACATCGGCTACGGCTCGCCCAACAAGCAGGACACCAGCGGCGCTCACGGCGAACCGCTGGGAGAAGAGGAAGTGAAGCTCACCAAGAGGCGCTACGGCTGGCCGGAGGACGCGCGCTTCCACGTCCCCGACGGCGTGCGCGAGCACTTCCGGGCGGGCATGGGGGAACGCGGCAAGGCCCTGCGGGACGCCTGGTTCGCGCGCATCGAGGACTATCGGGCGCGCTACCCGGAGCTGGCGGACGAGCTCTACCGCATGCAGCACCGCCGGCTTCCGGACGGCTGGGACCGGGACCTGCCGGAGTTCCCCGCGGACCCCAAGGGGCTCGCCGGCCGCGACGCCTCGGGCCGGGTGCTGAACGCGCTGGCGCGGAACGTGCCGTGGCTCATGGGCGGGGCCGCGGACCTGGCCCCCTCCACCAAGACGCGCCTGACCTTCGACGGAGCGGGCGATTTCTCGGCGGAGAACCCCGCCGGGCGCAACCTCCACTTCGGCGTCCGCGAGCACGCCATGGCCTCGGTCATGAACGGCATGGCGCTGATCAAGGTGCGCGCCTTCGGCTCGGGCTTCCTGATCTTCAGCGACTACGCGCGCGGGGCCATCCGCCTGAGCGCGCTCATGGAGCTGCCGGTGGTCCACGTCTTCACCCACGACTCCATCGGGGTAGGGGAGGACGGGCCGACGCACCAGCCGGTGGAGCACCTGGCCTCGCTCCGGGCGGTGCCCGGCCTCATGGTGCTGCGCCCGGCCGACGCCAACGAGGTGACCGCGGCGTGGAAGGTCATCATGGAGCGGCACCGCGAGCCCGCGGTGCTGGTGCTGACGCGGCAGGCGTTGCCGACCCTGGACCGCGCCCGCTACGCCCCGGCCGACGGGGTGGCCCGGGGCGCCTACGTGCTCGCCGACGCGCCCGACGGCAAGCCCGACGTGCTGCTGCTGGCCACCGGCAGCGAGGTGCCGCTGTGCGTGGAGGCCTACGAGACCCTGACGGCGGAAGGCGTGAAGGCGCGGGTGGTGAGCATGCCCTGCTGGGAGCTGTTCGACGACCAGGACGAGGACTACCGCGACAGCGTGATCCCGCCCGCGGTCACGGCGCGGGTGTCCGTCGAGCAGGCGTCTGTGTTCGGCTGGAGCAAGTACACCGGCCTCACCGGCCACCAGATCGGCATGCGCTCCTTCGGCGCCTCGGCGCCCCTCAAGGACCTGCAGAAGAAATTCGGCTTCACCGCGGCGGACGTGGTCGCCGCGGCCAAGGCGCAGCTCGCACGGAGGAGAACATGAACCCGTTGAAAGCCCTGAACGATCACGGCCAGTCCGTCTGGCTCGACTTCATCCAGCGGAAGCTGCTCACCGGCGGCGAGTTGCGGCGCCTGGTGGACGAGGACGGCCTCAAGGGGGTGACGTCCAATCCGGCAATCTTCGAGAAGGCCATCGCGGACAGCGACGACTACGACGACCTCATCGCGCGCATGGGCGGCGACGGCCCGGCGGACTCCAAGGCCGTCTACGAGGCCGTCGCCACCCGCGACATCCAGGAGGCGGCGGACGTGCTGCGGACCGTCTACGACGAGACCGGCGGCCGCGACGGCTACGTCAGCCTGGAGGTGTCGCCCTACCTGGCCCACGACACCGAGGGCACCGTGGCGGAGGCCCGGCGCCTGTGGAACACCGTGGCGCGGGACAACCTGATGATCAAGGTGCCGGGCACGCCCGCGGGGGTGCCGGCCATCGAGCGCCTGATCGGCGAGGGCATCAGCGTCAACGTGACCCTGCTGTTCGCCCGGGAGGCCTACGAGCAGGTGGCCCAGGCCTACATCCGCGGGCTGGCGAGGGCCGCCGCCGACGGCCGCGACGTGGCGCGCATCGCCAGCGTCGCGAGCTTTTTCATCTCGCGCATCGACTCCTTGGTAGACGACACCCTCACGAAGCGCATGGAGACCGCCAACGAAGGCGCGAAGGAACGTCTGCGCGCTCTCATGGGCAAGGTGGCCATCGCCAACGCCAAGGTCACGTACAAGCGCTACAAGGAGATCCTCCAGGGCGAGGGCTGGCAGGCGCTGTCGGGCAAGGGCGCGCGGCCCCAGCGGCTCCTGTGGGCCAGCACCAGCACCAAGAACCCGGACTACCCCGACGTGCTGTACGTCGACGAGCTCATCGGCGCGGACACGGTCAACACCATCCCGCCGGCCACGCTGGACGCGTTCCGGGACCACGGCAAGGCGCGGCAGAGCCTGGAGGAGGACGTCGCGGGCGCGGCCGAGACCATGGCTGCCCTGGAAGCGGCGGGCGTGTCCATGAAGGAAGTGACGGACAAGCTCCTCGACGACGGGGTGCGGCTCTTCTCCGAGGCGTTCGACAAGCTGCTGGCGGCGGTGGAGGCGGAATGCCGCAAGGCGGCGGACCGCGGCGGCGCTTCGTCCTGAACGATCGAAGAGTGAACGCAGACCCACGGCGGGCCGGACCACCGAGGACCCCATGAGCGCCATCGAGATACTCCCCTCCATCCTCTCCGCGGATTTCCGCACCCTGGGGCAGCAGATCGCCGAGGTGGACGAAGCCGGCGCGGACGGCATCCACGTGGACGTGATGGACGGCCGCTTCGTGCCCAACATCACCATCGGCCCGCTCATCGTCGAGGCGGCGCGCCGCAGCACCGAACTGCCCCTGGACGTGCACCTGATGATCGTCGAGCCGGAGCGCTACCTGGGAGATTTCGCCAAGGCCGGGGCGGACACGCTGCTGGTGCATCAGGAGGCCTGCGCGCATCTCCACGGCACCGTGCAGCAGATCAAGTCCCTGGGCAAGAAGGCCGGCGTGGTGCTCAACCCCGCCACCCCGCTGGCCACGCTGGACGAGGTCCTGCCGGACCTGGACCAGGTCCTGATCATGAGCGTGAACCCGGGCTTCGGCGGCCAGAGCTTCATCGAGAGCAGCGTGGACAAGCTGTGCCGCCTCCGGCGCATGCTCGACCAGCGCGGCCTGGAGACCGCCGTGGAGATCGACGGCGGCATCGGCCCGGACAACGCCGCGCGGGTCGTGGCCGCCGGCGCCCGCCTGCTGGTGGCCGGCTCCTCCGTCTACAAGGCGCCGGGGGGCGCCGCCGAAGGCGTCAGGCGGCTGCGGGCCAGCGTCCCCGCCGAGTCTTAGCAGGCTGTCCCGTCAGGGCGCCAGAAGCACGTCCACCTGCCGTCGCGCCTCGGCTTCCACCACCACCCGCCGCGACGCCTCGCCCAGCCGCTCGTGCCAGAAACGCGCCTCGTAGGTTCCGGGCGGGACTCCCTCGATCACGTAGCGGCCCGCGGAGTCGGTCACCGCGAAGAACGGGTTGGGCGCGACGACGATGTAGGCGCTCATCCACGCGTGGTGCAGCTCGCAGATGATCCTCAGGAGGCCGGGCCGGTCCAGGGTGCGCTTGACCCGGCGCCACCAGGGCAGGCCGTCGTTGAACACGGTGCGCCGCCCCAGGCGCGCGTGCGCGTCGTGCAGGATGGGGTCGCTGTTCAGGAGGAGCAGGGTGCTGCCCACCTGGGCCGCCTGCACGTGGGGGGCGAAGCGGCAACCGACGTTGTCGAGCTGGATGGCGCCGGGCGGCCGCGTGTGGTCTTGAAGACCCGCTCCGCTCAGGGTCACGACGACGTTCTTCAAACCGCCCGCGGGGCCGATGACGAGACTCTGGTCGGGGACGCTGGAGCCGCAGAAGGCCCGTTCCTTGTAGACGCCCAACACGCCGGGCCGCGGCGGGCTTCCGCCGAAGCGCAGGGTGCCGGCGAGGACGCCGGTGCCGCGGGAAAGGCGCTGAGGCGCGGGGACTCGGGATTCAGCGGGGTCCGCCGCCTGGGCGGCGGGCGGTGACGGGGCGGTCAGGATGAAACACGCGAGGACGCAACGCGCCAGGACCCGCCGGAAGAATCGTCGCCGAGGCACGTCCAACTCCGGGCGGCGGCGGTTGCCCGCCAACGACGACGTGCCGCCCGTGCGGGTCGATAGCGGGGTCGGCGGGCATGCCTGTGGGAGAAAGCAGAAACGGGAAGGCCCGATCGGGCCTTCCCGTTTCTGCGATGGTTTACCGTAGTGTGTCTGCCTCCCCACGGAGGCGTCCAAGCGGCTCTGCCGGGCCTTCCGCCGGCGGCCGCTACACCGCGTGGCCGCTCGACTGGACCTCAGGGTTCACCAACTCCACGGCCGGCTTGTCCTCGTCGAGCAGACCCCAGCTCTTGATCCACGCGGCGGTCCGCTCCAGCTCCTCGGCGGGAATCGGCGCCGGATCCACCACCACCAGGCGGCTTTCGCGCAGGTCGTCGACGGTCAGCGCGGCGATTTCCGGGTCGTCCTTGTGGTAGTCGATGAAGTACTGCAGGTACTTCCTCTTGTCGGCGTTGACCCGGCGCACGGCCTCGCGTACGGCGCGGTTGAACATCGCGTAGGTCTCGGCGTCCACGGAGTCCGCGGCGACCTCGGTGCCGTGCAGCGAAGCGGCCACCACGATGCGGCAACCCTTCTTCTCCGCCAGCGTCAGGTACGGTTCGGTCAGCGTCGTGGACTCGATCTCGCCCTTCATCACGGATTCCAGGCGGTAGCGGGAGCCGCGCGGTGCCTGGCAGATCCTGATCTGGTCGCGCGTGAGGAAGCCTTCGAGCATGTGCAGGGCCAGGTAGTGGGTGCCGAAGTAGAACGGCACGCCCACCAGGCGGTTGGCGAGTTGCTGGGCCGTCTGCACCGGCGAGTCGGGTCGGACCACGAGCCCGGAGTACGCGATGATGGAGCGGCGGCCGATCTGGCGGCCGTTCTCGACCGCCGAATCCTGCACGCGACAGTAGTTGCCCCACTCGCACGCGTTGTACATGTCGGCCTTGCCCTGCTCGAAGAGCATGCCGTGGCTCGCATGGGGGTTCGCGTCCTTGGGATTGGTGAGGTCGGTGTGGGTCTGGATGTCGCCCGTCCCTCTGTCGGCGAACTCGACCTGCAGGCCTTCCTTCTCGAACAGTCCTTCGTTGTAGGCCACCAACTCACACAGCCCTTGAAACGGCGCGGTGCTCTCCAGAACCAGCTTCTTCATCGTGCGCTCTCCTTTTATCTTAGATTTTTTCAGGGGTTACGATGATCAACGCAACGTTAAAGGATGCCATACCACAAGTCCGGCCCGGTTCGCAAGAAGCAGGAAGACGTAGGAAGAAGCAGGGTGCGATGGGCAAGAAGCAGGTGTCATGGATTTGACGGGAGAGTTGTCTCCCAAGGGCCTTCGTGCCACACTCGCTGTTGCACCATGCCAGAGTCTTCCTCACGACCGGCCGCCCCGGGAGTCCGGACCGGGCAGTCGTCGGATGCCGCACGCCAGGACGGATCGTACAAGGACGTCGCCCAATCCACCGTTTCCTTCGCGGCGCTCCGCCACCGCCACTTTTGCGCCTACTTCTGCTTTACGATGCTGTCCATGATGGCGGACAACATCGAGCACGTCATCAGCTACTGGGTCATTTTCGAACTCTTCAAGTGGCCGGAGCTCCAGGGCTTCGCGGTCATCAGCCACTGGTCGCCGTTCCTGCTGCTGTCCTGGTACGTGGGCCTTTTGTCGGACCGTTTCGACTGCCGGCGGGTGATCCAGTGGGCCATGGTGCTGTACTTCGTGCTGACCATCGCCTGGGCCTGGTTCATCATCACCGGCACGCTCACGGTATGGCGCGCGTGCGCGCTGCTGGTGGTGCACGGCGTCGCCGGGGTGCTGTGGAGCCCCGGAAGCCAACTCATCCTTCACGACATGGTCGGCCCGGAGTACCTCCAGAGCGCGGTCCGCCTCAACGCCACCGGACGGCAGTTGGGTATCCTCGCGGGGCCGGCCGTGGGCGGCTTGATGATGTTCTACCTGGGCCCCGCGTGGGGCCTGGTGGTGAACGCCATGTTCTACGTCCCCCTGACCCTGTGGCTCTTCACCGTTCCCTATACGGGACACGGCGCCAGCACCAAGACCGTGAAGGCCCGCCGGGCCACCTGGGCGCGTTCCCTGGAGGCCTTGCGCGAGGCCCGCGCCAACCGGGTCATCGTCTCCATGGTGTGCCTCGTGGGCCTCTCCTCGCTCATCGTGGGCAACGCCTTCCAGGCGCAGATGCCCGGCTTCGCCCTCAGGCTGGGCCAGGGCGAGGCGGGCTACAGCGTGCTGCTGGCGGCCAACGGCGCCGGCGCCTTCGCGAGCGGCGTGCTGCTGGAGAGTCGCGGGTTCCTGCAGGCGCGGGCGCGCACGGCCGTGGTCCTGGCCATCCTGTGGTGCGCGGCCCTCGGCATCTTTGCGTTCACGCCCTACTTCTACGTGGCGGTGGGCCTGCTGTTCGTGGCCGGTTTCCTGAACCTGGCCTTCCTCACCATGTCGCAAACGCTGGTCCAGCTTATCTCGCCGGCGCACCTGCGCGGGCAGTTGATCGGCCTGTTCATCATGTCGGGCCTCGGGCTGCGCACCTTCAGCGGCGTCACCGTCGGCATCATGGGCGGCGTCGTGGGTATCCAGTGGTCCCTGGGGCTGAGCTGCGCCTTCCTGCTCGCGGTCATGCTCTTCCTGCTGCTCGTCACCGCCCGCGCCCGCGACGACGACGCGGCCGCCGCCTGAACCACGCCCTTGAGGCGAGCGACGGCGGCCGGCTTGCGCGCGCGCTGCCGGCATGGCACACGAACCCCATGCCTTCCGCGAAGATCCGGTCCGCGAAGACCCTTTACCTGGCCAATCCCTACGGCTTCTCGGCGCAGCAGCGGGAGGGGCCGCTGGCGGCGCTGGTGGGAGCGCTCGAAGCCCTCGGGTTGGAGGTGTGGGAGCCGTTCGCGCGCAACAACCAGGTGGACAAGGCGGAGGCCGGCTGGGCGTACCGCATCGGGCAGGCCGATCTCCGGGACGTGCGCGAAGCGGACGGCCTGTTCGCGGTGGTCAACGGCTGTCCCCCGGACGAGGGCGTCATGGTGGAGCTGGGCATGGCCATCGCCTGGGAGAAGCCGGTTTTCCTCTTCCGTGACGACTTCAGGCGCTGCACAGACAGCGAGACGTATCCGCTGAACCTGATGCTCTTCACCGGTTTTCCGCGGTCCGGCTGGGAGGCCTGCTGGTACACCTCGGTGGAAGAGATCGCGAACCCCGAAAAGGGCCTGGCCCGTTGGGTGAAGGAAGGACTCGCCGGTGGTTGTTGACACGGTATCGTTTGATCTATTAACTTCTCATTGGTTCGTGTCGTGACTCCAACCAGAACACAATACGTTCGCTGTTCGAGATGACGGTCATGAAGACAGCGCTGCCCCGGCTTGCCATCGAGCTTGAGCCCGAGCTTTCATCGGCGCTCAAGGAATTGGCCGAGGCGGTGACGCATTTTGGCGAAGCCAACGGACTTTCCGAGGCGCAGATTCACAACCTGAGCCTGGCGCTGGACGAGTTGGCGACCAACACGATCTCGTACGGGTTCGCGGAAACGGACCGGCAGGAACTGCGGGTGGAGTTGCGCATCGAAGCCGACGAGGTGGTGGCCCAACTCGACGACAGCGGCATCGCCTTCAATCCGTTCGAGGAAGTGGCCGAGCCCGATCTCCACGCCGGCATCGACGACCGTCCCATCGGCGGCCTCGGCGTCTTCCTGACCAGGACTCTCTTCCCCAACCCCGACTACCAACGCCTTGACGGATACAACCGAATCACTCTACGCGCCCCTGTGAAAGGAGACAGTTGATGGCTACCGGAAGCGTTTTGGACCTCACTACCGAGACCGAGGGCGACACCACGGTCGTCATTCCCGCGGGCCGCATCGATGGCAGCACGGCCAGCCCTTTCCAGGAATCCCTGCTGAAGCTCATCGAAGGGGGCAAGGGCTCCCTCGTGGTGGACTTCGAGAATATCGAATACATCAGCAGCGCCGGGCTCCGGGTTCTGCTGCTGGCGGCCAAGCAATTGCAGGCGGGCGGCCGCAAGATCGTCCTCTGCGCCATGCGCGACCACATTGCCGAGGTGTTCAAGATCAGCGGTTTCAGCGAGATCCTGGCCATTCACCCGACGAGGCAGGAAGCCATCGATGCCGGATAACCTCGAAGAAGCGATCACCGAGGCGTTGGCCGAGGCGACGGACGGACCCATCAAGATCCTGGTGGTGGACGACGAGGTCGATCTCGAGACCTTGGTGTTGCAAAAGTTCCGCCGGCGCATCCGCCGGAAGGAGCTGGTGTTCGATTTCGCGCACAACGGGCAGGAAGCCATCGAGAAGCTGGACGCGGATGATGATATCTCGATGGTCATTTCCGACATCAACATGCCGGTGATGGACGGTCTCGCGCTCCTCAAGCAACTCAACGAGACCAAGCCCAACATCCGCTCCGTGATCGTGTCGGCCTACGGCGACATGAACAACATCCGCACGGCCATGAACCGGGGGGCGTTCGATTTCGTCACCAAGCCCATCGACTTCAACGATCTCGAGATCACCATCGACAAGACCCTGAAGCACCTGGCGCTCGTGCGCGAGGCCTTGTCCAACCGGGATCAGTTGGTGGCCCTGAGCCGGGAGCTCGACGTGGCGCGGGACATGCAGGCGTCGGTGCTGCCGCGCAGCTTCCCGTCCACCGCACGCTACAATACCCACGGGCTCATGGTTCCGGCGAAGGAGGTCGGGGGCGACTTCTACGATTTCGTCCCCTTGGGGGAAGACAAGATCGGCGTCGCCATCGGCGACGTGTCGGGCAAGGGCGTTCCCGCCGCGCTGTTCATGATGGCCTGCCGCACGCTGCTCCGGAGCCACGCGCTGGAGGGCGGACGACCGGACGAGGCTCTCGCGTACGTCAACGCCCTGCTCGCCGACGACAACGAAAGCTGCATGTTCGTGACCCTGTTCTACGGCGTCTTCGACCCCGGGAGCGGCGTCTTCACTTACTGCAACGGCGGCCACAACCCGCCTCGCCTGGTGCACAGGGGCGGTCAGGTGACGGCCTTGCCTACCACCAACGACGTGGCGCTGGGCGTGCTGCCCGGCCATTCGTTCAGCCAGGAAACCCTCCAGCTCGAGGCCGGCAGCATGCTGTTCTTCTACACGGACGGCGTCACCGAGGCAGAAGGACCGGGGTCGGAGGAACTCGGCGAGGAACGGCTCGACGCGCTGCTCGCCACGCTGGACGTCACCTCCTGCGACGATGTCACCTCCCGCGTGCTCGACCGGGTGCGTGAGTTCGCCGCCGGGAACCCGCAATCGGACGACATTACCTGTGTGGCATTGCGCTATCTCGGAGGATAGGTCCCTCTTTGACCTGAGGGGTTCGGCGCGATGCGTGGCGGCATTGCTGCTGCCGGTCATGGCCGCCATCGCATCCGTGGCCGTCGCCGCGCAGGGCGCACCGGCGGTGGATCCCCCGGCGGCGCGCGCGACTGCTCCGGGCGTGGATACGGGCGCCATCGTGTTCGGGCAATCCTGTGCCTTGAGCGGTCCCGCCAAGGCCTTGGGAGAAGGGATGCGCCTGGGCATCACGGCGGCCTTCGAGGAGGCCAACCGGGCCGGCGGCATTCACGGACGGCAACTGCGCCTCGAGACCCTCGACGACCGCTACGAACCCGAGGCGGCCATCGCCAACACCAACCAGCTCATCGGCGGGGAGCAGGTCTTCGCGCTGATCGGCGCCGTGGGCACGCCCACGTCGAAGGCCGCGGAGCCCATCGCGACGGAGGCCGGCGTTCCCTACGTCGGCGCCTTCACGGGGGCGGAGTTCCTGCGCGACGCGGGCCGCCGTCCTACCGTCATCAACGTGCGCGCCTCCTACTACCAGGAGACCGAGGAGATGGTCGAACGTCTCACCCGCGACCTGGGGGTGAAGCGCATCGGCATCCTCTACCAGGACGATTCCTATGGGCGCGCGGGGCTGGCGGGCACGCTTCAGGCGCTCCACCGGCGCGGCATGACACTGACGGTGGAGGCCACCTACCCGCGCAATACCCGGGCGGTGAAGACCGCGGTGCTGGACCTGCGCGAGGGCCGGCCCGAGGCCGTCATCATCGTCGGCGCCTACGAGCCCGTGGCGGAATTCATCAAGTGGTCCCGCTACCTGGACTTCAATCCCGTCTTCGTGAACATCTCCTTCGTGGGCAGCTCGGCGCTGGCGCGGTCGCTGGGCTCGTCGGGCGAGGACGTCATCGTGACCCAAGTGGTGCCCTTCCCCCACGACCGCTGGATTCCCGTCGTCGGACAATACCATGAAGCGCTGCGCGCGGTGGCCGCCAGCGCCGAACCGGGCTTCGTTTCTCTCGAGGGATACCTGACCGGGAGAGTCGCCGTGGAGGCGCTGCGCCGGGCCGGACCGAACCCCACGCGGAAGGGGTTCATCCAGGCTCTGCAAAAGGCCGGAACCATGGATCTCGGCGGTTTCCTGCTGCTTTACGGGGAGTCCGACAACCAGGGCTCCGACCGGGTGTACCTGACCGTCATCGACGACTCCGAGCGGTTTCGTTCGATCCGGCGTCTGGAGCAGCCTTGAGTCTCGCCAACCTTGTCGCGCGCGTCGAGAGCCGGCGCATCGGCCTCGGCGTGAAGATGTACGCCGCCTTCGGCGCGGGGGTGCTGCTGATGCTGGCGGCCAGCGTGGTGGCGCTGGTTTCGTTCGGGGTCGTGAGCAACTCGCAACGACACATTACCGAACGGAGCGTACCCAGCCTGGTGGCGGCCATTCGCGCCGCCCAGCAGAGCTCGGCGCTGGTCGACGCGGCGCCGCGGCTTGTCTCGGTTTCGTCCGCGGATGAGCTCACCGAGGTCAAGGCGGCCATCGACAGGGACAAGGAACTCCTCAACAAACTGATCGAAGAGCTCCGGGAACAGGATTCCCTGGAGAATCAGCAACAGGCGGATACGCTTCGTTCCCTTGCCGATGCGCTCACCACGACCCTGGAAAAGATCGAACAGTCGTCCTCGCGGCGGCGCGAGATCCAATTCCGGCTGGACGCCCGGGAGGCCGAGATCCCGGTCATGACGCGGCAGATCGACCGCATCCTCGTGCCCGAGATCGACGACCAGGCTTTCTATCTCGCCACCGGGCTGCGGGAGATCGGCGACAGTCCGGCACCGCCGGAGGAGCGTACCTCCTATGCCGAACAGGTACGGTACCGCGATCTTCTGACGCTGCATACCCAGGCCAACCTCGCCGCGAGGCTGCTGGCGGAAGCCGCGGTGCTGAACGACCGCACTCTGATCCAGCCCGTGCGAGAGCGCTACAACGCGGCCCTCGGCGCTTTCGAGCGCGCGTTCCGCGGCTCGGAGTCCTACGCCTCCCCCACGCGCATGCTCGACTTCGAGTTCGAAAGGCTCAAGTCGTTGGGGCAGGGGTCCGAGGGGATCTTCGATCTTCAGGAAGCCATCCTGCGCGAAGCCGAGGCCCAGGCGCGTTACATCGATGAGAACCGCGCCACCGCGGCCAGCCTGCTGGCTACCATGGACCGGGTGGTGGCGGTGGCGGACCGCCAGGCGGACGCGGCCAGCGAGGCCTCCACCGCGGCCGTGAACACCGGCATGGTGGTGATGGTGTTGCTCAACGTGCTGAACGTCATCGGCGCCATCGCGCTCGGCGTTTTCGTCGGCCGTTATCTCATCCGGCGCATGACCGGCTTGGCCGCGTCCATGCGCTCCATGGCCGAGGGCAACCTCGAGGTGCCGGTGGAGGTCTTCGGCAACGACGAGGTGACCGACATGGCCGATGCGCTGGAGGTGTTCCGGCGTCACGCACTGGAAGTGCAGCGGCTCAATCTCGTGGAGAAGCTGGCGGATGAGTTGAAGGGCAAGAACGCGGAATTGGAGCAAACCCTCCAGGACCTGAAGACGGCGCAGAACCAGGTGGTCATGCAGGAGAAGCTGGCCTCCCTGGGGCAGCTCGCCGCCGGCATCGCGCACGAGATCAAGAACCCGCTCAATTTCGTCAACAACTTCTCGGAGGTTTCCGGCGAGTTGATCGAGGAGGTGCGGGAGGTGTTGGGCGAGGTCCGTGAGAAGGTCCCCGAAGACGCGCGCGACGAGATCGAGGGAATCCTCGACGACCTGACGTCCAACCTCGAGAAGATCAACCAGCACGGCAAGCGCGCGGACGGCATCGTGCGCAGCATGCTGGACCACTCGCGCGCCCAGTCCGGCGACAAGCGCGCGGTGAACCTCAACGCGCTGCTCAAGCAGTACGCCGATCTCGCCTATCACGCCATGCGCGCCAAGGACCAGCGCTTCAACGTGACCTGGGAAGAGGACCTGGACGCCGGCGTGGGCGAGGTGGAGGTGGTGCCCCAGGACTTGAGTCGCGTGTTCCTCAACCTCATCACCAACGCGTGCCAGGCGACGTTCGAGCGCGCCCAAGGCGACGGCAAGTATGAACCGCGCATCCGGTTGTCGAGCAAGCGCGGCGACAACCAGGTCGAGTTCCGTGTCCGGGACAACGGACCCGGCATCCCGCAGGACATGATCAAGAAGATCTTCGAACCCTTCGTCACCACCAAGCCCACGGGAGAGGGCACCGGACTGGGCCTGTCTCTTTCCCAGGACATCGTGGCCCAGCACGGTGGGGTCATGGGCGTGGAATCGGAACCCGGGGAGTTTACCGAATTCTGGGTCGCCATACCCGCGGCGGTGTCGTCCACCGGCGCGCAGCCAAGCTGATCCCGGCGGGAAGTTCCGTGACGCGCCACCGGGAGGGCGGCACTACCGCCCTCCCGGTGGCGTTCTTTTCGGTGAAGCGCGCGCTGCGCCGCGGCGGTCAGTCTTCGCCGCGGATCGCGGCCACGTCGTCCGGATCGGGCATGAGCATGAACTCCGGATACGCCTCGATGCCGAGCTCTCCCGCGTCCTGCCCGAGCTCCTCCACCGCGTGCGAGACGCGTACGCCCATGAGATGCTTCAAGGCCGTCCACAGCGCGTACGAGACCGCGAAAACGAACACGCCTACGCCGACGACCCCGAGCAACTGGACGCCGACATTTCCGCCGGCGACGATGCACGTGGCCAGTGTCCCCCAGATGCCCGCGAACAGGTGCACCGGCACCGCTCCCACCACGTCGTCGACCTTGAGCTCATCCAGGAGCCGCATGCCCCCGACACAGATCGCGCCGCCGATGGCGCCGATGACCACGGCCCAGACGTGCGTGGTGAAGTCCGGTCCCGCGGTGATGGACACGAGCCCCGCGAGGGCGCCGTTGAGACCGGCGAGCAGGTCGATGCGGCCGAGGATGGGGCGGGCGATGATCAGGGCGACGATGAACCCCGCGCCTCCCGCCAGGTTGGTGTTGACCAGGATATGGCTGATGGCGATGGCGTCGGTGGCGCCGCTCAGCGCGAGCTGCGAGCCGCCGTTGAAGCCGAACCAGCCGAACCAGAGGATGAAGATCCCGAGGGTCACGATGGGGATGTTGGACGGTGGCGTGGTCTTGACGCTGCCGTCGGGACGGAACTTGCCGCGCCGGGGTCCCACCACGATCGCCCCCGCCAGGGCCGCCCATCCGCCGGTGGAGTGGACGATGGTGGAGCCGGCGAAGTCCTTGAACTCCATGGCTCCGAGCCAGCCGCCGCCCCAGGTCCACGCCCCCACGATGGGATAGACGATGCCCGTGAGGATCGCGATGAAGAGGAAGAAGGTCCAGAGCCGCACCCGTTCCGCCAGCGTGCCGGAGACGATGGACGCGGTGGTGGCCACGAACACCATCTGGAAGAACCAGTCGGACATGGTGGAGTAGTTGGCCTTGAGCACCGCTTCCCGCGCCTCTTCCTGACCGGCCAGCAAGGCCACCTCCTCGGCCGTCGGCCCGTACAGGCCGGTGAAGGTGCCGATGAAGCTGCCCACGTCCACGTACATGAGGTTGTAGCCGATGAAGAAGTACATCAGCCCGGCGATGGAGTAGAGGCCGATGTTCTTGAGGCAGATCATGGAGACGTTCTTGGTCCGCACCATGCCCGATTCCAGCATGGTGAAGCCCGCGCACATCCACATCACCAGGGCGCCCCAGATGAGGAAGGAGAAGGTGTTCAGAACGAACTGGACCTCCTTGTCCACGGCCGCGTCGGCGGCCGTGGACAACCAGAGGAAGCCCAGGGCCGCCGCCAGTCCACCCGCCGCCGCCACGCGGCTCCAATGCCCACCCAATACGGAAACCCTGGTCGGAAAGCCATGAATGCTCATGTCACCGGCACCTCCCGTTGCATGGATTTGGACACTCACTCGGTACGCAAGCCCGGAATGACCCTTCGTATTCTATTATGTGAACGAACCAAACACCATACTAGATGTGGAAGTAGTGGAAGAACTCCGCCGGCACCGGGTGCAGGAAGACGTCCCTCGATTCCTGTTCCTTGAATGCGATGTAGTGGTCGATGACGTCCTGGGTGAAGACGCCGCCCTCGAGCAGGTATTCGTGGTCCGCGCCCAGGGCCGCGACGGCCTCTTCCATGGACGAGGGCACGGAGGGGATCCGCGCCGCTACCTCCGGCGGCAATTCGTAGATGTCCGCGTCGGTGGGGTCGCCGGGGTCGATGCGGTTGCGGATGCCGTCGAGCCCCGCCATCAACATGGCCGAGAAGGCCAGGTAGGTGTTGGCCGAAGGGTCGGGCGAGCGGTACTCGAGGCGCTTGCTGGCGGGCGAGGTTTCGTAGGTGGGTATGCGCACGGCGGCGGAGCGGTTGCGCGCGGAGTACGCCAGGTAAACCGGCGCTTCGAAGCCCGGCACCAACCGCTTGTAGGAGTTGGTCGTGGGGGCGCAGAACGCCAGCAGCGAGGGGCTGTGCTTGAGCAGGCCGCCGATGTAGAAGCGCGCCAGTTCCGAGAGTTCCGCGTAGCTCCCGGCCTCGTAGAAGAGCGGCGTATCCCCCAGCCACAGCGACTGGTGCACGTGCATGCCGCTGCCGTTGTCGCCGAACAGCGGCTTGGGCATGAACGTCGCGGTCTTGCCGTGGGCCCTGGCCACGTTGCGCACGATGTGCTTGTACCACTGGGTCTCGTCGGCCTTCCGGCGCAGGGTCTGGAAGCGGGTCGCGATCTCCCCCTGGCCGCCCGTGGCCACCTCGTGGTGATGGACTTCGAACTCGAGACCCACTTGCCCCATTTTCTCCGCCATCTCCCAACGCAGGCTGGCGAGCTGGTCGAAGGGCGGGATGGGCGAATAGCCCTGCTTGGGCGGGATCTTGTAGCCCAGGTTGCGATCATCCTCCTCCCGGGCCGAGTTCCAGTCGGCTTCATCGGAGTCGACGATATGGAAGGACGAGTTGGGCTTGAGTCCGAAGCGCACGTTGTCGAACACGAAGAACTCGAGCTCCGGGCCGAAGAACGCCTTGTCGGCGATGCCGGTGGAGGCAAGATGGGCCTCGGCCTTGGTCGCCACCCAGCGCGGGTCGCGGCTGTAGCGGTCGCCGTTCACCGGGTCCACCACGTCGCAGATGAGCTTGAGCGAGGGCTCGGGTTCCACAGGGTCGATGCGCGCCGAGTCCAGGTCGGGCACCAGCAGCATGTCGGACTGGTCGATGGACTGGAAGCCCCGCAGGCTGGAGCCGTCGAAGCCCTGCCCGCGCTCGATCAGGCTCTCCTTCACCTTGGAAGGCGGTATCGAGAAGTGCTGCCAGCGGCCGATGAGGTCGGTGACGAGCAGGTCGACGCGCCGTACCTCGTTGTCGGACATCAGTTTCTGTAGTTCTGAGAGTGTCATGAGTGCTCCTTTGTTTCAGGTCCACAAGTCTTCGCTGCACGCGGCCTCGTCGTCGATGCGTTCGATCACTACCTCCGTGTCGAGGATCGAGCCGCCGGCGCCACGGAACGTGCCGCGGGTCGGCGGCACGTCGGCGTAGTCCCGGCCCACGGCGACCCGGACGTGACGCTCGTCGCCCTCGGTGTCGTTGGTGGGGTCGAACCCGATCCAACCGAATCCGGGGAACCAGGCTTCCACCCACGCGTGGCTCTCGCCCTCCGCCACCCCCGCCGCGGCCGGTCCCAGGTAGCCCGAGACGTAGCGGCACGGGATTCCCCACCCGCGCAAGACCGCCGCCATCACGTGGGCGTAGTCCTGGCAGACGCCCCGGCCGGTCTCGAGAACGCGGTCGATGGGCGAGTCCACCGAGGTTTCGCCCGGCGCGTACTCCAGGACGCGATAGAGCGTGGCGCAAAGCTCTCGGGTGCTGACCAGCGGGTCGTCGCCGGGCGCGATGCCGTGGGTTTCCAGGAAGGTCTCCAGCGCCGGCGTCGGCGCTACGAAGCGGCTAGGGTGCACCATCGGCCAGAGCGAGACGTTGTGGGCGCTCGGCCGCAGCCGTGTCCAGGCGTCGGAGTCCAGCCGCTCCGGGGGCCGCGTCAATGGCCCCAGCTCCACCATCGAGCGAGCGACGATGCGCAGTTCGTCACGAACCCGCGGGCGCTCGAGGAAATGCCCGGTGTTGCCGAAGGGGTCCGTGAACTCGAACAGCGTGCCGTCCGGCTGGGTCTCGATGTAGAACTCCCGCACCAACTGCACGCGGTCGCGGAGGGGGCAGACGTAGAGCGTCATCACCGAGTCTTCCGCCGGCGCGGCATAACGAAAGCACATGCGGTGCTCGATCCGGTAGGTCGCGGTCACGTCGCGAGCTCCCGCGGGAGAGAATGGCTGACGTAGGCGGCCATGGTCAGATCGTGGAGGACGCGGCCGTCCTGTCCCACCGAGCGGAAGAATTCGCCGGCCTCTCCGGAAAGGCCGGTGGGTTCCACCTCGATGGATGCGGCCAGGCGCAGCGCCATGCGGTGGGGCGCCGCCATGGGGTAGCGGGCCCCGACCGGATCGATTCCGGACAGCAGCCGGGCGACGCGCTGGGCGGCGAAACGCAGCGAGCGGGGGAGCTCCGGGTCCTGGGTAAGGAGGCCGAGGGCCTGCTGCCGCTCGATGTTGGTGGAATGGCGCCGGCAGTAGACTTCAAAGGCGCCGCACACGCGCAAGAGGTCCGCCCACGACAGCGCGCTCGCTCCCGTCTCCTCGCGGTTGAATTCGACCCAGCCCGCCAGCAGCTCGGCCTGGTACTGCAACCGCTCGATGAACCGGCCGAGCTCCAGGAAGCGCCACGCTTCGTCCCGCGGCATGACCGCCTCCACGACACCGGCCAACAACTGGAGCCGATCGACGGCCTCGTTCACCAGGGCCGACGGTCCGCGGGCCCAGGCGGTGTTGAAATCGCTGTCGCGCATCCACAGGTAACCCTGGTTGAGGCAGGTCCAGACCGGCAACGGCAGTTGCGCCCGTACCCGTTGGCCGTTCTCTCTCGCGTGCTCCCAGCAGGACACCAGCGAGTCGGGATTCGCCCGCTCCTCCACGAGATTGCCGGCGAGGGTGTAGGCGTCCGGTATGACCACCGTCTCGGCGTCGTCTCCGTTGGCGGTCGTGTTCACGGACGGCTGTCCGAGGATCCGGTAGACCGCCTGCCATCCCAGACTCAACTCGTCCACCGGCCGGTCCGGGAGGCGGTTGAGCTGAAAGCGGAGCAGCCGCGCGGTGTGCTCGATGCGCTCCGCGTGACGCCCGAGCCAGTAGAACTCGGCTGCTAGGCGTGCGAGCATGATCCCTTCCTCGATGCCGACCGCACTCAAGCCTCCACGATCCACAGGTCCTTGCAGCCCCCGCCCTGGCTGGAATTGACCACCAGGCTGCCGCGCCGCAATGCCACCCGGCACAGCCCGCCGGGAACGACGTGCTGCTCGTCCCGGCCCTGCAACACGAAGGGTCGCAGGTCGACGTGGCGCGGCTCGATGGCGCCGTCGATGAAGCACGGCGCGCGCGACAGGTCGAGCACCGGTTGCGCGATGAAGTTGGCGGGATCGGCGCGCAGCCGCTCGGCATAGCGGGCGCGCTCGTTTGCGCTCGCATGAGGGCCCACCAGCATGCCGTAGCCTCCGGCCCCGCCGACTTCCTTGACCACCAGCTCTTCGAGGTGCTCGAGGGTGTAGGCCAGGCCCGACGGCTCCCGGCACAGGTGCGTCTCGACGTTGGCGAGGATGGGTTCCTCTCCCAGGAAATAGCGGATGATCGCCGGGACGTACGCGTACAGGCTCTTGTCGTCGGCCACTCCGGTGCCGGGCGCGTTGGCCACCACCACGTTGCCGGCGCGATACGCGTGGAACAGCCCCGCGGCCCCCAGGACCGAGTCGGAGCGGAACTGCACCGGATCGAGGAAGTCGTCGTCGATCCTGCGATACACGACGTCCACCCGCCGCAGGCCCGATGTGGTGCGGGTATAGAGCCCGCTGTCGCGCAGGAGCAGGTCCTGTCCCTCGACGAGATCGATGCCCATCTCGCCGGCGAGAAAGGCGTGTTCATAGTAGGCGGCGTTGTGCATGCCGGGGGTCAGGATCGCGACGTTGGGAGAGTCGTGGGAGGGTCGCAACGACGCCAGGGTGGCGTAGAGCAGCTCGGCGTAGTCGGAGACCTCGCGTACCCGGTTCGCCCGGTAGAGCCGCGGGAAGGCCTCCTTGATGGCGTTCCGGCAGGCGAGCATGTACGACACCCCCGAGGGCACCCGCAGGTTGTCCTCGAGGACGGCGAAGCCGTCGTGGGTACGCACCACGTCGGTGCCGCAGACGGCGACGTAGACGTCGTGCGGCACCTTGAGGCCGCGCATCTCCACGCGGTACTGCGGGCAGCCCAGCACCATGTCGATGGGAACGATCCCGTCCTTGAGGCACCGTCCGTCGTGGTAGACGTCCTTGAGAAAGAGATTGAGGGCCGCCAGCCGCTGCTTGAGGCCGCGCTCGAGGTGGTCCCACTCCGCCGCCGTCAGCACCCGCGGGACGCAGTCGATGGGAATGATCTGCTCGGTGACCTTGTCGGCGTCGAGCACCGTGAACGTGATGCCTTCGTGCAGAAAGTGCCGGTAGACGCCGTCCTGGAGCTTGACGAGGTCTTCGGGCGCGAGTTCGGCCAACGCCGCGTGAAGTCGGCGGGACGCGTCGCGCGGATTGCCGCGAGGCTCGAACATTTCATCGTAGAAGCGCGCATCCAGGTCGTAGCCTGAAAAAAACCCGCCTCCCGCTGCTCGAAGCTGCGACACACCGCCTCCGGACAGGTTTGTGGAAACGTGGTGGAGCCGACCGGGATCGAACCGGCGACCTCTTGAATGCCATTCAAGCGCTCTCCCAGCTGAGCTACGGCCCCACGCCCGGGAACTGAGGCGGTCGCGGACCCGTCAGGATACCGAACCGCCGGCTGGATACGAAAGCATAGCCGAAACGCGGGCCGTGAGGCAAGAGGGGGGAATGGACGGGCCCGGGCAAAGGGGATCAGGCCCGGCCGGGCTGACCGACCTTCAGCATCTCGGCGGCGTGCCGTTCCGCCTGGGCGGTCACCTCGACGCCCGCCAGCATCCGCGCCAGCTCGCGCACGCGCTCCGCCTCCTCGAGCTTCCGCACGGTGGTGAACGTGCGGCCCCGATCGACGGTCTTCTCCACCACGTAGTGCGCGCGCGCCAGGGCGGCGATGGGCGCGAGGTGGGTCACGCAGATCACCTGGTGGGACCGTGCCACGGCGGCGAGCTTGCGGCCTACCATCTCGGCCACGCCGCCGCCGATGCCGGCGTCCACCTCGTCGAACAGGAGGGTGGGGATCCCGCTCCCGGTCAACACGACGGACTTGAGCGCCAGCATGAGGCGCGACAGTTCGCCGCCCGAGGCGGTCCGGGCCAGCGGGCGGACGTCGTGGCCGGGGTTCGGCGAGAAGAAGAACTCGGGATCGTCGACCCCGTCCGGTCCGATACGCCTGCCTCCCATCACGAACGGCGGCTGGTCGCGCGTCTCGTCGCGCGCGTGGAAACGCACCTCGAACGTCGTGTCGGGCAGTCCGACCTGGCCGGCTTCCTGCTCCATGCGGCGCTGGAGCGTCTTGGCCGCGCGCTTGCGCAGGCGCGACAGTTCCTCCGCCGCGGCCCACGCCGAATCCCGCGCCACCTCGAACTCCCGCGTCAGCGCGGCCATGTTCTCCTCGCCCCGGTCGATGGCCGCAAGCTCCTCCCTCGCCCGTTCGGCCAGGGCCAGGATCTCTTCCACCGACGCGCGGTACTTCCGCCGCAGCCGGCTGATCTCGGCCAGGCGGTCTTCGATCCGTTCCAACTCCCGGGGGTCGAATTGCAGCCGGTCCGCGTACTGCCGGATCAGCGCCGCGGCTTCATCGAGTTGCGCGGCCGATCCCTCCAGCAGCGTCACCGCCTCGGACAGCGTGCCGTCGATCTCGGCCATGTCGCGGAGGCGCGGGAGAAACCGTCCCAGCGCGCCCACCACCGCGTTGTCATCCTCGTAGAGGAGGCTCTCGCCCTCCTTGCAGGTCTGGTAGAGCTTCTCGGAATGGACGATCAGCCGGCGCCTGTCCAGCAACGCTTCCTCTTCGCCGGGTTCGAGCCGCGCGTCTTCGATCTCATCCGCCTGGGCGCGCAGGAAGGCCTCTTGCCGGGCTGCGTCCGCGAGTTTCTCCCGGAGATCGCACACCCGTTGCCAGGCGTCCGCGAACGCCGTGAAGCGCTCCTTCATGGCGGCGGCCTTGGGTTCGAGGCCGCCGTGGGCGTCCAGCAGGGCGAGGTGGGTTTCGGTGCGCAGCAGCGTGTGCTGCTCGTGCTGTCCGTAGATGTGGATGAGGCCGGCGCCGATTTCGGACAGAAGCGTGCGCGGCGTCAGGCTGCCGTTGAGATAGATACGCCCGCGGCCCCCGCGGTTCACCACTCTCTTCAGCACCAGTTCGTCGTCGTCCCCGCAGCCGGCGGCCTCGATGGCGTTGCGGGCGGGCGCCGGGAGATCTCCGAACAGCGCCTCCACGGTGGCCTCGGTCTCGCCCTCGCGGATCAGGTCGGACGACGCCCGGCCTGCCAGGATGAGGTTCAAGGCGGCCAGGACCATGGTCTTGCCGGCACCGGTCTCGCCCGTGAGCACGTTCAGTCCGGGCTCCAGCTCCAGCTCGGCCTGGTCGATGACGGCGATGTTGCGGATGCGGAGCTGCTGCAGCATGGATGCGACAGCCAGTGCGACGCGTCACACTAGCGTTCTCCCCACTTGAGCTTGTTGCGGAGCACGTCGAAGTACGACCGCGTCGGCAGCCGCACCAGCGACACCGGCGACTTGTGCCGGCGCACGTCCACGCGGTCGCCGTTGTTCAGGAGTATGCCCTCCTGGCCGTCGGGGATCAGGATGACGGTGTCTCCCGAGGACCTCAAGGTCGACCGGATGCGGGCGTCACTGGCGATCACGATGGGCCGGTTGGTGGTCAGCGTGTGCGGACAGATGGGGCAGAGGATGATGGCGCTCATGGCCGGATGAAGGATCGGGCCGCCGGCCGCCAGCGAATACGCCGTCGATCCCGTGGGCGTGGAGATGATGAGGCCGTCGGCCCGGTACGTGCACAGGTAATCGCTGCCGACGTAGGTTTCCAGGTCGATGATCTTGGAGCGGGCGCCCTTGGTGATGACCGCGTCGTTGAGGATACGGAGGTTGCGCACGCCGTCCTTGCCCGTGATGCTCACCTGCAAGGTCATGCGCTTCTCGATGGTGTAGTTCTCCGCGATGGTGCTGGCGAGCACTTCTTCGAGCTCGTCCAGCGCGATCTCGGTGATGAATCCGAGTCCGCCGAGGTTCACCCCGACGATGGGCACCTCGGGCCGTTCCACCAGGCGGGCGATGCTCAGGAGCGTGCCGTCCCCGCCCAGGACGACGACCAGGTCGGCGCGTTCGGCCATCTCCTCCTTGCGCGCGACGCTGCCGCCCGCCGTGCCGAACTCGGCCTCCACCAGCACCTCCATGCCGCGGCCCTCCAGCCACGGAATGGTCCCGCGCATGATCTTCTCGGCCTTTTCCTCTCCGTACTTGGCGACGATCGCGACGACGTTGATCATGGTTCTGCGGCAGAAGTACCACAGGGTAGTCAAGGATGCCATCTTGTGTTTGAAGGTTGTGAACGCCCGGGAAGCGGGCCCGCGGACTTCATGCAGGCGCGTGTGGCGTTCGGAGACACGCGGGTCACCGCGAAGGAGGCGATGGTGGAAATACGGGACCTGATGGAAGTGATGGCGGCGCGCCGCAGCGTGCGCGTGTACCGGAGCGGACAGATCACGGACGAGCAGTTGCGGCTGATGTTCGAGGCCGCCCGGCTCGCGCCCTCCGGGGCCAACAGCCAGCCGTGGGAGTTCATCGTGACCCGGGACCGGGCGAAGATGCGCAAGGTCCGGGCGATCTATTCCGCCGAGTGGAACCAGCGCAAGCTCGAGGACCCGGTGAACTACAAGGGGCTCAAGAAGGACTACGTGGGCGACGTGAGCGCCCTGGTCCTGGTGTGCGGCGACGCCCGCACCCGGCGGGTCTATCTCACCACGCGTCAGCCCTCGGACCGGGAGAAGCTCTTCCAGGCCAACGTGGCCAACGCGGTGGAGCACATGATGCTGGCGGCGGCCAGCATGGGGTTCGGCACGGTGTGGGTCTCGGTGCGCAAGGAAGTGGAGCCGGAGCTGCGCGCGCTCTTCGAGGTGCCGCGCCCGCTGCGCCTGCTTTGGGTGATGCCCGTGGGGCGCCCGCGCGCCTGGCCCAAGCCCAAGCCGCGCCGCGAGGTCGACGACTTCGTCCACTGGGAAACCTACGACCGGAGCAAGCTGCGCCCCGAGTCCCGGATCAGGTCCTGGCCCAAGTCGTAGGGAAGCGCCGGCAGAGACCCGCCAATACCGTCTTTCCCGCGCAACGGCCGTTGTCAAGCTCCGCCCGGCCACGAAACGGCACCAACACCCCGAATCGTCATTGATATGAAAATAAAAG